>CAJUCZ010000017.1 GCA_910585375.1 uncultured Alphaproteobacteria bacterium
TCTCCTTCCCTCTCCTTCCCTCTCCTTCCCTCTCCTTCCTTTCTCTTATATCCCCCCCCTCTTGTCCCGTTTTCTCTCCCCTTTCTTTCCGCCCCTGTTTATTTTCCGCTTCCCGTCCCGTTCCCTTTTCTCACTCCGTTTTTTTCCTCTCTTTCCACACTCCCCACTACTTTCTTTTTCCCGCCCCACTTTCTCGCCCCCTTGTCCCTTTTGTTCTCCGCTCTCTTTACTCCTCTCTTTTGTCGGCGTTTTTCTTTTTTTATTTTCTGGTTTTGGTTTCTTCATAGAGTTGGTTTTTCTTTATGTTACTTTTGTCATGTAACAAAAGGCCGGAGGCCGGCAGCCACAAAAGCAAAAATACTAGCCCTACGCTCATTTGCTAAGGTTTCAGAGCAAAATTAATCTCGCTACGCTCTCTACCATTGTGCTTCACTTTCGGTTTTTGCTCCAAAACCTAAGCCATTCGCAAAGGGCACCCAAACCGTGCCGGACGGAGGATGTGTTCAGGGAAAGATGAAAAAAGCGGGAGATTAATCCCGCTTTTGTTACTATTACAGAGGCGTTTGGGCGTCGGATAATTTGATATCAAACACCTTATCAAAGAATGAAAACAAGTAGGCGTATTCGTCCATACGCAAGCTGTCCGTATTTCTTCTCAACTTTTCTATTCTCCCCTCCAGAAAGTCTATATGATTCGAAAGTTCGGCGCTTGTCAGACCCCGCTCCCTCATTATCCGGTCTAATTCATGATTGCAATAAGTACGAAAGTTCTTACGCCAGTGTTTTCTATATTTTCTTGATAGCATTTATTTTCGCTCCATAGTTTTGATTAAAACAAAACCACCTTAAAAATTAAGGTGGTGGAGCTGAAAAACTGCGTTGATCAGTCGTGGCTATTCGTTGCGCGAACGCACTTATTTGACCACACTCCACCCAAAGTGGATATTTCAACGAGATGTTTTTCAGACACCACAGCCCGTCTCCGGACTGCGGATATTATATTAATAAAATCTGAGACTTTTGCAAGCGAAAATTTTTAATCCAGTTCAGACAATCTTTGTGCCTGATCTTCCATAACCAGCGCCTCAACAATCTCATCCAGAGCATCGCCGGAGACGACCTCGTCCAGCTTATAGAGCGTCAGATTAATACGGTGATCGGTCACGCGCCCTTGCGGGTAGTTATAAGTCCGAATCCGTTCGCTGCGGTCACCGCTGCCGATTTGCAATTTGCGTTTTTCAGAATAAGCGGAATCAATGCTTTCTTTTTGCATATCATACAATTTTGCACGCAGGTGGTTCATTGCCTTTTCCTTATTCTTAAACTGCGAGCGGTCGTCCTGACACTGAACGACAACGCCGGTCGGAATATGGGTGATACGAACCGCGGACTCCGTCCGGTTAACGTGTTGGCCGCCGGCACCGGAAGCGCGATAGACGTCAATTTTCAAATCTGCCGGATTGATATACATATCAACTTCTTCAATTTCCGGCAAGACAGCAACGGTTGCCGCCGACGTATGGACGCGCCCCTGAGATTCCGTTACCGGAACGCGCTGAACACGGTGGGCGCCGGATTCAAACTTTAATTTGGCAAAAACGTCTTTGCCTGTGATTTTGGCCGAAGCCTGCTTGTATCCGCCCAGACCGTTTTCATCGGCGTCAAGAATCTCAAACTTCCAACCCTGAGTTGCCGAATAGCGCTGATACATTTCAAACAGCACGGCAGCAAACAAAGCGGCTTCATCGCCGCCGGTACCGGCACGGACTTCCAAAATTGCGTTTTTCTCGTCATCTTCGTCTTTGGGCAGCAAGGCGATTTTAATTTCTTTCTCCAGTTCGGGGAGTTTGTCCTTCAACTCATAGAACTCGGCTTCGGCCATTTCCCGCATTTCCTTGTCAAGGCCGGAATCTTCCATCATAGCTTTGGCATCGTTCATATTGGCCTCGGCATGGTTATAATTGCGGATTTTTTCAACAACCGGCGCCAGCTGCGAGATTTCCTTATTCATTTTTACAAGGTCATCAGAATTTAATCCGGGACTGACTATCAAGGCCTCCAATTCTTCGTAGCGATTAACCACGTTTGCGAGTTTTTCTGCAAAATTCATCTTTTTTGTTCCTAACTAACTTTATTTTCAACCAGACGAACCAGTTCTTCTACAATGTTTTCACTTTTTACCTTATGAGAAGGTCTGCCGTCAACAAAAATCATATTGTCGCCGCCTTTACCGCCGCAGACGCCAAAATCGGCATGCCCCGCTTCTCCGGGGCCGTTAACCACGCAGCCCATGACCGCCAAAGTCAGCGGCTTGGCAATATGCGCCAGACGCTCTTCCAGTGCTTCGACCGTTTTTTGCACGTCATAGCCGCGGCGGGCACAAGTCGGGCAGGAGATAATGCGGATGCCGCGATGGCGCAAATCCAGCGCTTTCAAAATCTCAAATCCGGCTTTGACTTCTTCCTCAACGTCAGCAGTCAGCGAAACTCTCAGCGTATCGCCGATACCGGCCATAAGCAGTGTGCCGATCCCCATTGCCGATTTGATTGTTCCCGTCCGCAGGCCGCCCGCTTCGGTAACACCCAAATGCAGCGGATAGTCGCAAGCCGCCGCCAGTTTTTTATAAGCGTCAATCATCATCAGCGTATTGGATGATTTGACGCTGATTTTGAATTCGCGAAAATCATTGTCCTCCAGCATTTTTGCCTGTTCGAGAGCACTTTCGACCAAGGCGTCGGCACAGGGTTCGCCGTATTTTTCCAGCAGGCGCTTGTCCAGCGAGCCGCCGTTGACACCGATACGAATCGAACAGCCATAATCCTTAGCTGCTTTCACAACCGCTTTAACACGCTCTGCCCCGCCGATATTTCCGGGGTTAATGCGCAGGCAGGCAGCACCGTTTTCGGCGGCCAGAATGCCCAGACGGTAGTCAAAATGGATATCGGCGACGACCGGAATGTTCACTGCTTTAGTAATTATTTTCAACGCGCGCGCCGAAGCTTCGTCCGGACAGGAACAGCGGGTAATATCGCAGCCTACGGCTTCCTGCCGCTGAATTTGTTCAATTGTGGCTTTGGCATCCGAGGTCAGCGTGTTGGTCATAGATTGCACCGTAATCGGGGCATCGCCGCCGACAGCGACATTTCCGACCATGATTTTGCGCGGCTTGCGGCGGATAATTTGCGGCATATGGTTAGTCATGTGTTTTGTCCTATTGTTAAAACAAAAGAAAATAGCTTCCGTGCGGCCAGCTATTTTCTTGTTTGTCCGTTTTATTCCCTAAAGCTGCCGGTTAACTTTTTCCAGCGCTTCTTCCAGATTGATGTTCATTTTGCGGTCTTTGGGCAAAAAGTCTACCGGTTTGCCGTCAATCAGGGTCTCTACCCCGTCAAAACGGCCGATAGAAACAATCAGGCCTTTGGCTTTCGGCAAGGCATAAGAATCGCCGGCATACAAGACTTTGCTCAGATAGAGCTTGTCTGCCGTTTTGACCTCAACCCAAGTCTCTTTTTTGATTTGAAAAACAATATTCGATTTTCCGGAAACCGCCGGTTTGGCTTCGGCAACAGGTTCGGCAGCAACTTTATTTTCTGCCGGAGCGGCTTCAGTTTCCGAGCTTTTGTTTCCTTTTTCCGGTTCCTTTTGCGATGCAGGTTCAACAAAAGAAGCTTCCGTTACATTGACCTGAGCATTGTCTTCAACCGGAGCGGGTTCAATAACCGGCAAAGGCTCTTCCGACGGCGGCACCATTTCCGAATCTTCGGCATTCATGGCAAAGTCTTCAACCACCAGCGGATATTGCGCTTCATCAACCGGAGTTCCATCGCTGACGTTTTCTTTTTCAACATCAGAAGCGGCAGTCAACGGCAGGCTCTTGTAGCTGTTATAAAAATACCATGCGGCATAAACGGCAATAATCGCCAGCAGGCTGATTGTGAGGTATTTACGGTTTGGAACGGCAGCTTCTGCCTGCGGTTCCGGAAGGTAACCGCCGTTTTCGCTCTCAGCGGTTTCCGGTTCGGATTCCTCTTTATATTTTTGAATAATCAAAGAACTGTTCAGCCCCAGATAGTCGGCATAAGAACGAATAAAGCCGATACCATAGGGGAACTCGGGTATCTTCTCATAATCATTGGCTTCAATGGCCTCAAGATAAGCTTTGCGGATGCACAATGTCTGGGCGACTTCCGGAATTTTCTTTCCTTTGCTCAGGCGCGCCTGTTTCAGGATTCCTCCGATTTTATCATCCCCTTTGTCCGCGACGGCAGGCGCTTCTGCGATTTTTGTGTTTTTTTCAGTCTTTTTTGAATTTTCGGTCACAACTTTATCCCCTTTTTGGTAAATTTAGCTGATTGTTGCACATTTTTTAATAGATTTCAATACCGTGATCATAGGCATAGGAAATTAATTGCGGGCGGACACTTTTTTTGCCTGATTTCAGCAAGGTCCGCACATAATCGGAAACTTCCGCCACATTCATGCTCCGCACCATGCTTTTGACCCGCCCGAAAGACGAACCGGACATTGAAAGATTGCGGTATCCCAAACCGATCAATGCCATGGCTTCAATCGGGCTGCCGGCCATCTCGCCGCAGACGGAACAATAAACACCGTATTTATCGGCTTTGGTTACAATGGTTTCCATCATACTCAGAAACGGTGCGGAAAGAACATCATAGCGTTCGGTCAGGCGCGGATTACCGCGGTCGCAGGCAAAAACGAACTGCGCCAGATCATTGGTTCCGATAGAAATGAAGTCGGCTTTTGGCAGAATCTCATCCAGCTGGAACACTATGGCCGGTACTTCTATCATCAGCCCGACATTGACTTTTGCCGGAACTTCATGCCCTTTGCGCTTTTCTTTTTCCAGCTCCAACATCAGCGTTTCTTTGGCCTCTTCAAACTCGCTCAAATTGGAAATCATCGGAAACATAACGTTCAGTTCTTTGCCGGCAGCCGCCCGCAGAAAAGCCCGCACCTGTTTACGCAGAATCGCCCGACGATCCAGCGTAATGCGAATCGAGCGCCAGCCGATAGCGGGATTTTCTTCGCCCATATTGCTCCAATAAGGCAAAAGCTTGTCCGAACCCACATCCAGACTGCGGAAGATAACCTTGCGGTCACCGGCTTTGTCCATCAGCTCGCGATAGTAGCCGACCTGCCGTTCGACATCCGGCATATTTTCGGAAGCCATAAACGGAATTTCGGTACGATACAAGCCGATACCGTCGCAATTGGTGGATTCAATATAGTCCAAGTCGAAAGAAAGGCCGACATTGATATAAAGACTTATTTTTACGCCATCCAGTGTTTTTGACGTTTTTTTGCGCAGTTCCGAAAGTTTCTGCTGCAGCTTTTGTTTTTCTAATATCTTGGCCTTGAACTTTTCTTGTACCTGCTGTGACGGATTGCGGTAGACATAGCCGTCATTACCGTCAACAGCCACCAATTCTCCGGTTTTTATCTCCTCGAAAATACCTTTTATTTTGGCGATGACGGGAATCCCCAAAGCGCGGGCGACAATGGCAACGTGCATGGTCGGCGTACCGTCTTCGATAATCAGGCCGCGAATTTTGGTATAGTCATAATCCATCAAGTCCGCCGGCCCCATGGTTTGGGCGACTACAATAATGTCATTGCCTTCAACTTTTTCAACCGTGCCGAAATCGCCGCTCAGATAAGACTGCAGGCGGTCAGAAACGTCACGCAGGTCATGAAGGCGCTCTTTGAGATAAGTATCGGTTGTGGCGGAAAGCCGGTTCCACATATCTTCATAAGCGCGCTCGACTGCCGCCTCGGCCGTCAAGCCGCCCTGAACATTATTGGCAATTTTTTTATACCAGCCCTTATCCTGCGCAAACATCCGGTAAGCATCAAGTATCTCCACATGTTCGCCAATGCCTAGCTGTGTAGACGTAAATTTTTTTTCCAGATCTTCATTCATTTGCCGATAGGCAATTTCCAGACGATGAAGTTCTTTGTCCCTGTCTTCGGCAAAGATTTTTGTTACGGCCCGACGGCGGCGGTGCACAACGGCCAGCCCCATGCCGTAACCTTTGCTCAGGCTCAGGCCTTTGCTTTTTTCTTTATCAATAATGCCGCGTTCTTTTGTCAGCATTTTTTTATATTCGGACATTTCTTCGGAAGCAATCATTTCGCTCAAAACCATGGCGATTGTTTCCATAATGTCTATTTCCAGCTGTGAATATTCATGCATTTCCCGGCTCTGAATCGTTAAAACGCCTATAGACCGGCTCCAACGAATCAGCGGAACACCGAGAAAAGATTTATACTCTTCCTCCCCCAGCTCCTGCTTATAAGAAAACTTCGGATGTTTCCAAGCATCGGCAACTGCAACATGACGGTTATTCTGGGCGACTTCGCCGACCAGACCTTCGCCAAAACGCATGGAGATTTTATGAGAAACGCCGTTATTAAAACCGCAGGAGGCAAAAAGCTCCAGAGTATAATCATCAACAGCCACATAGCAGGCAGCGGCATCAGCATTCATTTTTTCCGCAATGATTTGTACTATTTTTTCCAGTTTTTCCGAAATGGCATCCTGCCCTTCGGTTACCTGTCTGAGCAACCGCAGGATATCCATGGCCTGATTGACTACCGGTGACTGCATATTTTTCTACCGCCAAACTATTTTATTCTTGCACGTTTAGTTATATTGCCTATATTTCTTTTCATCAAGTGTAATTTTATAGCGGAGGATTAAAATAATGGTTAATTTATACGTTCGCGGGCAAAAAGACTCTCGTCCGTGGGGAACTTGGGAAGTTATTGATGCCGGTGACGGTTACTGCGTTAAAAAAATCTGCGTGACGCCGGGCAACATTCTTTCCTTGCAACTGCACCATCACCGCGCCGAACACTGGATTATTGTCAGCGGTGAGGCTTTGGTAACATTGGGAGACGACAAGTTTGTGAAAAAAGCAAACGAATCCGTTTACATTCCGGCAGAAACCAAGCACCGGATTCAGAATAATACTCAACAAGACATGATGTTTATTGAAATTCAGACCGGAGAGAATCTGGATGAAAGCGACATTGTCCGTTTTGAAGACTCTTACGGACGCATATAACACCCGATATGCGGCCGATCATCGCAGACGTCTCCGGCGCTGAGACATCTGTTTGCACGAAGCCCCGCAACCCGCCTCACCATAACGGGAATGTGAAAACGCTCAAAAAAAAACAGAGAAGACACAAAAAGAAACCCACCGAAAGAGACGGCGGGTTTCTTTTAATAACATTACCATTTGCCCCAGTGGATGCGGTCTTCATTATAACGTTCGCCGTTCAATTTCGACTCTTCATCGGGGTAACCAAGGACCACAATGGAAAAAGGTTTGATATTTTCCGGCAGTTTGAAATATTCCTTTAAACCGGCAATCGGTTTGGTCATCGGCGTGGCGCCGCACCAGCAGGCTCCCAGCCCTTCGGCGTGAGCTGCAAGCAACAGGTTTTCCGTAGCGGCGGAGCAGTCAATATCAACATAGCTCCAGCCCTCTTTTTCACGGCTGAAAGCTTTTTGCTCATCCCCGCAGACCAGAATCGCCAAGGGCGCATTTTCGGCAAAAGAAGCAGAACGCTGAATATGGCGCAGTTCCTTCAACTGCTCTTTGTCATCAATAACCAAAAACTCCCAAGGCTGGGTATTGTGTGCACTCGGGGCATATTGCGCAGCTTTGATAATCTTTTTCACCAAATTTTTTTCAACCGGCTTATCGGCATATTTTCTAATTGAACGGCGGCTCAACAGCCCTTCCATTAAATCCATTACTTGTCTCCAATTACGTCAGAACAGGTTAATTTACCTCGCGTTTTAAGCTCTCTATCCGCGGCAGGACCGAATTTTCAATAATAAAAGCGATGGCTTTTTCGGCCATACTGTCGCTATGGCTTATTGTCTTTGCAATTTCATCCAGTTCCGGTTTCTTGTCAAGTTTTTTCAGCAACACCTGATACAATCCGGCCACATCGCTCAGAGAATCGATAATCTCCGCAATATAAGCCGGAATTTTCAAATCCTGCTTTCCTCCCCAAAAACCTTCCACAAAACCCCACTCCAGCACGTCAAAACGGCAACGGCAGGTTTCTTTCAGGCTTTCCAAATCTTTTTTAAACGGCGGAAATCTGACATCATTTTTTTTGACTTTTTCAAAAGCGTCATCCCATGCGCCCATAAAAAACTTAAAGAACAAATCGGCTTCTTCTTTGGTTTCCAACCGCGGTTCCTGCCCTTCCGGCCAGAAAGAAGAGATAACATCCGTCGGTCTCAGTTCCAAATTCGGGCTGCAGATTGAGCCTACAAAACGTGCTTTGACAACGTCTACCGGCGTCGGGCATTTGTAATGTTCCAGCAGTTTGGCAAATTTATCATCACCAATATAATTATTTGGACTTTTCATTTTGTACTTCTTCATTTATAGTTACAGCAAATTTTATTTTAATTTAATGGAGTTTTTAAAATTGTCCAGGGTTAAATTCGGTTTTATTTTGGCGGCCTGCTTGTTTATTAATGCCTGTTCGCAGCTTTCCCCTTATATTGACCGGCGGCGCAACGTGAATGCCCAGACGGCAGCCGAGCTTTATATCGGGCCGTCAACACCGGAAGCGCCGGCAATTTGTTACAACAAGCTGACATCAACGTTTGAAGAGATTCAAAAACTGGCCGACGCAGAATGTGTGGAGCAGAAAACCGGAACCCGTGCCGTTTTGGTTAAAGAAACGCTTTTTACCTGCAAACTGCTGCTGCCAAACCATTTGTATTTTAAATGTGTGAATTAGGCGCTTGAGTTTTTGAAAAAATCCTTTATAACTATTGCTGATTTTAAGACTAAAAATGAGGAAACAAAATGGATTTGTCCGTAGAAAACATTATTAACAAAAAGTTTGAAGCTGTTTTTGACAGGCTGGGGCTGGACAAGAAATTTGCCGCCGTTAAAAATTCCGACCGTCCGGACTTGAGCGACTTTCAGTGCAACGGCGCTTTGGCTTTGGCCAAGAGTGAGCGTAAAAACCCGCGTGAAATTGCCCAGAAGATTGCCGCAGAACTGGAACAGGACAATGATATTGAAAAAATTTCCGTTGACGGGCCGGGATTTATCAACATTACCCTTAAAAACGAATTTATTGCCCGCAATATGGATGAAGTCGGTGCTGACGGGCGTTTCGGCTGTGCCGGCGTGGCTGTCCCGCAGAACATCGTGATTGATTCCGGCGGCCCGAACGTTGCCAAGCTTATGCATATCGGACATTTACGGCCAGCCGTTATCGGCGAATCCATCCGCCGGATTGAGAAATTTGTCGGCAACAAAGTCATCTCTGATGTACATTTTGGCGATTGGGGCACGCCGATGGGCATGATTATTTCCGAAATCGAAAACCTGCATCCCGACTGGCCTTATTTTGACGATACCCAAACGGGCGCTTTTCCCGTTGAGCATCCGTATAACGTCAATGAAGTAACAGAGCTTTACAAAAAAGCTTCCGCACGCTGCAAGGAAGACGAAGCCGCACGCGAAAGAGCCCGCATTATCACCGCAAAATTTCAGGACGGGCATGCCGGTTACCGTGCTTTATGGAAGCACCTGCGCGATGTTTCCGTTGACGCGGTCAAACAGATTTACGGCGATTTGGACGTGAACTTTGACCTCTGGCTCGGCGAAAGCGATGCGCACGAAACCTGCAAAGAGATTATGAAAATTGCCGAAGACAAAGGCATTTTGGAAAAAAACGAAGGCGCGGAGATTATCCGTCTGGAAGAAAGCAACAAGCCGAAACCGCCGGTTATTCTGGAAAAATCGGACGGCGGATTTACTTATGCCGCAACGGATATTGCCACAATCAAAATGCGTTGTGACGACCTCAACGCCGATGAGATTATTTATGTGACCGATCTTCGGCAGTCCCTGCATTTTGAACAGGTTTTCGAAGCCTCCAAAATGCTTGGCATTTGTCCGGACGTGAAGCTTGTGCATATCGGGTTCGGCACGGTTAACGGCAAAGACGGCAAACCGTTTAAAACCCGTGACGGCGGCGTGATGAATTTGGCCGACCTGATTGCAATTTCCAAAGACACCGTTCGGAAATCCGTTCCGGAAAGCGCTCCCGGCTACAGCAAAGAAGATATTGCCAAGCTGGTGGACGACATTACCATCGGCGCCGTCAAGTTTCAGGACATGAAGAACAATATTGCATCCGGTTATGTATTCGATTTGGAAGATTTTGCAAAATTTGACGGTAAAACGGGCCCGTATATTCAATATGCAATTGCACGGATTAACTCAATTATCCGCAAGGCGCAGGATAACAGCATTAAAGAAAACAGTATTGTTATTTCCAATGAAGAAGAACGCAATCTGGCTTTGAAAATTGCCCAGTTAAGCGCAACAATCATGCGGGCACACCATGATAAGGAACCCAGCATTATTGCCGATTATGCTTATACGCTGGCACAAAACTTCAGCAGTTTTTACAATGCTTCTTCCATTGTCAATGCAGAAACGCAGGAGCTGGCTGGTTCACGCCTTAAACTGGCGCGGATGGTCAAAGATATTTTGAAACTGCAGCTCTATCTTCTTGGGATTGCTTCTCCCGAG
Organism: uncultured Alphaproteobacteria bacterium; assembly: GCA_910585375.1. GTDB lineage: Bacteria > Pseudomonadota > Alphaproteobacteria > RF32 > CAG-239 > MGBC133411. Next base: position 10,614 of record CAJUCZ010000017.1, read on the forward strand.
GTTATGCTGAAAGCACAAGAAGCTGCTGCCTAGAAAATAAAAATTCCCGTTTTGCAAAGAACGGGAAGTTTTTTTATTTTTGTTTTTCCGTAAAGGTCAAATAAATATATTTGCTCAAGGGTGACGGTTTGGTTACGGTCACGCTGAAAGCAATGCGGCCGTTTTCCTTAATAAACTTAGCCGGCGGCGGTGTGGTCTGAGTTTGAAGCACCATAGCCTTATCATCCATAACCTCCAGCTTGATCGTCGGAATCTCGAGCATTTTATCGGTATTATTAACGATAAAGCCTTTGATTTCCATTTTGGTCACATAATCATCTTCATAAGAACGGCGGCTGACGTTTTTAAACTCAAGCCCTTCGCCGAGGATTTTTGATTTGATATGCAACACAGTATAAGCTTTTTCCATAAAAGGCACCGTTCTGACAATTTCATAACGAAAATAATACATAAGCAGCACAAAAATCAAAAACAGCAGAAAACATAAATAACAACGGGTTGTTTTGCTCAAAAGACCGGTGTTCCTGCAAATACAGCCCCAGACTTTTTCCTGTGCCGGGCGGGCGCTTTCTTTTTGAGCCAGCGCCTCACTTTGTTCGGAAAGGCGTTTGAAAATATCATCCATACTGTCAGGCTTGTTTTCTGCGCTGCCGGAGGTTGTGTCATCCTTGTTTTCCTGCATATTCTTTTCTTCATCACGCATCTGAAGGACAGCATCATCCGGCGTCACGGCTGCCGGCATTTCTTCTTTTTCCGACACAGCAACATTTTCCGACTTCACTTGCTCCGCATTGATTTCTGCCCATTCCTGTGCATCCGAATCCGGTTTTGCATATTTTATCTCATTCCAATCCGGATCATTTTCCGGCGTTTTCTCATGATTAATTTCGTTCCAGTCCGGCGCATCAACAGCGGCTGTTTTTTCTTCCGTCTGATTTATAAAAGAATCGTCTGCATCTTCCGGCCGGCGCCAAAAAACCTCTCCGCAACCGGAACACCGCAGCCTGCGGCCGCCGGACGGCATATCCGCATCTGCTATTTCATATAATTTTCCACAGTTAGGACATTTTATACGCATTATTTTTACCTTTTTCCTTTATACTGCACCTTATTGCACAAAAAGCATTTAATCAAAGAAAAAAAATATTTTATTAAATGATTTATTGCTATATCTTAGAGAAAATATTTTAGTTTCAAGGAGGACAAAAGTTGCAAAAAAACGAAACAAAGAGCAATAATGCAATTATTGTCATGCAGAATGTGGGAATCCGTTACGGGCAGGGACCGGAAATTTTAAGCGATATCTCCCTGAGCCTGAAGAAAGGGTCTTTTCACTTTCTGACCGGCCGCAGCGGCGCAGGAAAAACGTCTTTGCTCAGCATGATGTACCTTGCGCAAAAACCCAGCCGCGGCGTAGTACAGGTTTTTGGACGCAACATCAACTTTACCAACAGAGACAATCTTTCTTTGTTGCGGCGCAAAATCGGCGTGGTGTTTCAGGACTTTCGCCTGCTTGAACATCTTTCAGCCTTTGACAATGTTGCACTGCCCCTGAGAATTTGCGGCATGAATGAACGCGAAGTCAAAAAAAGAGTAACCGAGCTGTTGCAGTGGGTTGAACTTGACCGCAATATGTATGCAAAGACCTCCACTCTTTCCGGCGGAGAAAAGCAACGTACGGCCATTGCCCGCGCCGTTATCAACCGCCCTGACCTGCTGCTGGCCGATGAACCGACCGGAAACGTGGACAATGACATTGCGCCAAAGCTCATGAAGCTGTTTGTCGAACTCAACAAGCTCGGTACGACAGTCGTGATTGCAACGCACAGCGAAAAACTGATCACCGATTTTGCCTTTCCGCGCCTGCATTTGCAAAACCACGGACTGAGCGTTTATGAACCTTATGACTTTACCGGCATCAACATTGGCAACAAAACCGGAAAAGGAGGCTTTTGATGAGCAATAATACTGCGGCTGATTTTATTTCCCGCAAGCAGGAGCTGCCTTTAAACAATGACAGTTCCAATCTGTTTTTGCAAATTATGATTTCTATTTCTGTTTTTATTTTTGCTATTACGCTGGCTGGCGTGCTTTCCATTAATTCCATGCTCAGAAACTGGAATGACAGCATTCTCGGCTCTTTGACCGTTCAGATTATGCCTGTTAATGACAGCGACCGCAGCAAGGTTCGGACTGATACAACGGATAACCTGAACAAGGTCGTACAGTATCTGGAATCGGTTGCCGAAATTGAAAAAGTAACCCCTTTGTCGGACGAACAGCTGCAAAAGCTTATTCAACCATGGCTCGGAGACGGCATTGAAATCGGAAGCCTGCCTGTACCGCGGCTGATTGACGTAAAAATCAAAAAAGGCGCGACACTGGATTTCGGCGTTTTGGCAGAGAATCTGGCTCAGATTTCGCCGCTGGCCTCTATTGACAACCATAAACTTTGGCTTAACAAACTTATCCGTTTTGCCGACGGTTTGAAGATGCTGGCTCTGAGTATTTTATTTTTGGTTATTCTGGTAACATCCGGCGCAATCTTTTACAGCACACAGACCAGCTTGGGACTGCACCGTTATATTATAGAAATTCTTCATACCATGGGGGCAAAAGACGCGTATATTGCCCAGCAATATGCCCGCAGAACAGGATGGTTGTCGTTTTTGGGCGGCATTATCGGCGTAGCTCTTTCCATTCCGACGATTTTTCTGATTGCTTCTCTGGCAGAACAGATTGAGGGCGGCATTATCAGCGGGGCGCATTTATCCGCAGAATCGTGGGCAACTATCTTGATATTGCCGTTATTTGCCGTTATGATTGCCATGTTTACCGCCTATTATACCGTAAAACGCACTTTAGAAAAAATGATATGAGAAAACTTTTTATTATTGCCGTTTTATTCTTACTTTCGGTTTGGTTTGCCGGATTTTTGTGGTTTAATCACCAGATTAATTCATACGAAAATACTGCCGGTATCAAGACCGATGCCATTGTCGCCCTGACCGGCGGACGCAACCGGATCAGCAAAGCCGTGGCGTTGTTGAATGACGGGGCGGCGGAAAAGCTGTTTATCTCAGGCGTTTCGAAGCAAACTTCTTTGACTCAGATAGAGCAGCTTAATGATTTGAGAATCCGCCAAAAGCAAAAAGTGCAGACCGGAAGCGAAGCCAAAGACACCATCGGCAATGCCATTGAGGCAGATGAATGGATTAAGAAAAACAATGTCCGTTCCATCCGGCTGGTTACGTCCAATTACCACCTGCCGCGCAGTATTTTGGAGTTTCGCCACCGTTCTCCGGAGGTTTCGATTGTTCCGAGTCCGGTATATTCCGATAAAGTACAAACCAAATGGTGGAAGAATCCGGGCAGCTTCCGACTGATTGCCACGGAATACAACAAATTCCTGTATGTTTATTTTAGCAAAAAATTTTTTACCGGTGAGGACTAAATGCTTTTTATTCGTTCTTTAATTTTTAACATCTGCTGCTACGGGCTTATTCTGCTCGGCGCCGTACTCTCTCTCTTTCTGGCTCCGTTTCCGCAAAAACTGAGCATTAAATTCTGGAACGGCATTATGCAGCCCTTATCGCGCAGACTGCTTAAGATTATCTGCGGCCTTGATATTGAAATACGCGGAAAAGAGTACATCAGCCAAAGCGGCGTGATTTATGCCTGCAAGCATCAGTCGGCCATGGAAACGTATTATTTGACGACCATTATCAAAACCGGCGTTTTTATTCTGAAGCGCGAACTGCATTTTATTCCGTTTTTCGGCTGGGCATCGCATTTTTACGGCATGATTCCGGTCAACCGTTCCGCCGGTTCGGCTGCCATGAAAAATATGCTGAAAGAATCTAAAAAACGGGTGGCAAAAGGCCGGCCGATTATGATTTTTCCGGAAGGAACGCGAACAAAACCGGAGACAACGACCCAATACAAACCCGGCGTAGCTTTTCTTTATCAGAATCTTGGCTTGCCGGTAGTGCCGGTTGCCCTTAATACCGGACTGTTTTGGGAAAAAGCTTCTTTTATGCGTTATCCGGGCAAAGTCATTATAGAATTTATGCCGCCGATTGCTCCGGGGCTGGATAAAAAAGAATTTATGGATACGCTCAAACAAAAGATTGAAAATAAATGCGAAGAACTTAATCAGGAGGCTTTCAAAAAGTATCCTTATACGTTAGACTTGCTTAAAAAGTATAAAAAGGCAAAATAATCTTGGCAGAAAAAGAAGAACATACCCGCCAACAGGCATCAGTTGAGGACGTTCTGGAGGTTAAGGCTATTTTTGAAGGCCTGAAGCCGGACGAGGCGGCGGTTTCCGAAAAACAACCCAAACGGAAATTTCGTTTTCGGATTTCCAAAGCCGGTATTGTGACCTTTTTGTTTACCTCTTTAGTGACATTTATCTGGATGTGGGTTCTTTTTTCGCGCTCTTATGCCATCGGCCTTATCAAAAATGAAATTGTCAAAATTCAGAATTCTCTTAACGAAGCCGGATGGGATGTGGCTTACAACAACATTTCTTTCTCTCCGGCTTATCCGGGGAATTTAGCAACCGTGCAGGATTTTCAGTTTTACAGCCTTTATCAGGGGCGGACTTTTATGGTGGAAATTCCTAAAATCGAGGTTTCGGCCAATCTATTTAATCCCCGTAAAATTACAATCCGCCTGTCTCCCGAGATAAAGGTTTCTTTGCGCCAGAAAACATATAACCTTGACATTCCGAATCCGTTGATTCTAATGGACATTAACGAAAAAGACCAGCTTGTGCATTTGATTGTCAGCGCCAAAGAGGTTAATATCCGGCATACGGCGCAAATCGGCGACATGCTTTTTTCCGCCGTTCGTAAAACACCGGCCAACAAAACAGGTTTGGTACCGGCATGGGGCTGTTCGCTGTTGGTCGGAAATCTGAGATTTGACAAGAAATACGAAATTGCCTTGTCTGACAAGATTGACATGATTTTTGCCGAGGCCGACGTTATAGGAAAAGTTCACGGCAATACATCTTACCGTTCAGCCATTTACGAATGGCTGGAAGCCGGCGGATACATCAATCTAAAATATGTTTCGTTAAATTGGAAACCTCTCGCTTTGGTCGGCCGCGGCAGTCTTTATTTTAACGAAAAGCTGGAACCGAATCTGCATTTGGACACATCTTCCAAAGGACTGGCGGAAAGTATGGACAGTATGCTGCAATATCAGTGGCTTGACGGCAAGGGCGTGTTTGTCAGTAAAATTCTGCTTGGTAACAAGGCCTTTAAGCTCTCCCCAAAAGACAAATATCTTACGGTCATTGCGCCGGTTGATTACAAAGACCGCAAGCTGTTGATTGAAAATATTACCGTTGCCAAGTTCTAACCTTTGAATTTCAGAAATAAAATTTTGGCAAGACCATAAATTCGTTCTTCCAAGACTTCATAAATTTCGGGAACTTGGATTTGTTCTTTCTTTTCGACTTCGACCAGACACAATGCCCCCGGCTCCAACCAGCCGCCGTTTGCAACCGAAGCCAAAGCTTTTTCGCTAAGTCCCTGATTATATGGGGCATCCATAAACAACAGATTGAACTTTTCAACAGAATTTCCCAGCTTTTCAACATCGGCACGCAGCAGCTTTATGCGGGATTTTTCTTCAGGAAACAATGCAGCATTGGCGGCAGCCGTTCTGGTATCTATATCTATCTGGCAGATTCTTTTAACACCGCGGGACAACGCCTCCAATCCGAAAGCACCGGTACCGGCAAAAATTTCCAGCAAAGTGTAATCCGGCCAATTTTGGTTCAGGCGCGCATTTAAAATATTAAAAACCGCTTCCCGCACCCGATCTGCCGTCGGCCGGATTTTGTCAGTCAGCGGCGACTTTAATTTTTTGCCGCGATATTTGCCGGCGATGATTCTCATAATTCAAAATCTTTGCCGAGCTGTTCTTTCAAGACTTTTCCGGGGACTTCCCTGACTTCGCCTTTTTTCATCGATCCGAGCTGGAACGGTCCGTAAGAAAGCCGTATCAGGCGGGCGACGTCCAGTCCGACCGCCTTCATCACCTTACGGATTTCACGGTTTTTGCCTTCCGTCAGAGAAACAACCAGCCAAGCATTTGTGCCGGTTTTATTCTCAATTTCAATTTTGATTGAACCGTATTCCACCCCGTCCACGGTAATGCCGTTTGCCAAAGAAGCCAGCTTTTTTTCATCCAGAAAACCATGGACTTTAACCTTGTATCTTCGGACCCAGCCATTTCCCGGAAGTTCCAGACGACGCGAAAGTTCACCGTTATTGGTCAGCAGCAAAAGCCCTTCGGAGTTCAAGTCAAGGCGGCCGACCGAAATAACGCGCGGCATGCCGGCGGGCAGATTGTCAAAAACAGTCGGACGGTCCTGATTGTCCTTATGCGTCGTCACCAAACCGGTTGGTTTGTAATAAAGCCACAGGCGGCTGATTTCCTTAGCCGGAAGTTTTTCGCCGTCAATCAAAATTTTTTCATTTCCTTCAACGTTAAAAGCCGGGCTTTCAATGGTTTCGCCATTTACGGTTACCCTTTTCCGGGCAATCAGATCTTCAGCGGCACGGCGGGAGCAAACCCCCGAACGGGCTATAAACTTGGCTATTCTTTCTGACATATTTTTCTTTCCTTTTTTAATATTATCCGTATAATACACATAAATTTTGCAAAGGTCAAAGATGAATCACGAATTTTATATGGACAAGGCTCTTGAACTTGCGCGGCAGGCAGCCGCAGCAGACGAGATTCCGGTTGGTGCGTTGATTGTTAACCCTGCTGACGGCGAAATTATTGCCTCTGCCCATAATTTAAGCCAACATTCGCTTGATGCAACGGCTCACGCCGAAATTCTGGCAATTCAGGAAGCATGCCGCAAACTTAACAGCAACCGTTTGCGCGGACTGGACATGTATGTGACGCTTGAGCCCTGCACCATGTGCGCGGCAGCCATCTCTTTCGCCAGAATTGAACATTTGTATATCGGAACCGAAGACCCTAAAGGCGGCGCGGTTCTTAACGGCGTGAAATTTTACCAGCAGCCGACTTGTCATCACCGGCCGATTGTGGAAAGCGGTTTTTTGCAAGACGAGTGCTCTCAAATTCTGAAATCTTTTTTTCAAGCCCGCCGGTCGGGAGGCCGACGGCCGCCGACTGTAAGCACCCTGCCCTGAAACCGCGTTGCTCCGTTGGGATGTGTGAAAAAGTATGTACCTTGAAAAACTTGCAGTTTGCGGCGGGTGATGCATCAATTGTCAGCGCCCTGCCTCAGAGACCGCGTTGCTCCCGCTGAGGACATGAAAAAATATGTACCTTGAAAAACTTGCAATTTGCGGCGGGTGGGGCATCAATTGTCAGCGCCCTGCGGTGCTATATTAGAGATTGCGAGAAAGTATGTGCTTTGAAAAGAGAAGAAAAAAAGCGGGAGTTTTCTCCCGCTTTTTTATTTAGCTCTCGACCATTTCTTCCAAGTCTTCAAAACTATCGTACAACGGATCAGAAAATTCTCCCGATATGGCTTTATCAATTTCATCTTCGCTTGGTGTTACCAATCTCAGATCTATCCGCTTACCGTAAAAGTTCAGCAGTTTTTTCAGCAAGTTTAACTTCAGCGTGCCGCGGCCTAGTTCAATATCATCTAATTCTTGTTCCGTTATCTTCAGCTTTTTACAGAGATACCAAGCACGAAGTTGCCGCTCATGGCGTTCAAAGAATAAGGCGAAGCCAAGTGTTTTATTGAAATTTCTTAAATGATTACGGGTTGTTGCGTGAAAATAATATTTTCCCATTTCTTTTTAGCTCCTTGATTTTGTTAAAACAAAATCCGCCTAAAAAATAGGCGGATGGAGCTAACAAACTGCATAGATCAGCCGCGCTTATTCGTCCGCTAAGCGGCTTATATCACGCACCCCACCCAAAGTGGATTTCTATGAGATGATTGTTAGACACCACAGCCCGTCTCCGGACTGCGAGGTTTATATTAAATGAATCTACATTTTTTGCAAGCGGAATTTAGCCTTTTCCTTTTAGCCAAAATTCCCTCCGCTTTTCCTATCTCTCTGCCCAAAATCTCCACCTATCTTTTCATGAGTGCTTGACATTGGTGTTCCTTTATGGTATAGTGGTTTTAGTATTGGTACTTTTTAGGGAGGAGACCGAAAATGAAACACACTATGCTACACCTGAAACTAAACTCTGCGGTATCAGCCCTGGCTGTGGCCGCTGCTTTCTCGGTCTTCCTCCCGCCTTCCAATGCTTATTGCGGCGTCTGCTTCCTGCCTGACTGTGGTGATGAAGACGGTGTTTTTCCGGGGCCTAACCCTAATCCAAATTCTGACACTGAATGGTGCGAGAAAAAAGGTTACACCTATTATGCTTCCGGTAAATGTCCGCAGTATCAGGCGCTGGTCAGTAAATGTAAAAGAGATGATTTTTACCTTAAATGCGATGACGTGACATGGTGTAAGCAAAACGGTTATAACACAACATCATGTCCTATTCCGTCTTATTTAGACGGACAATGTCCGAACGGTAAACCTTACTACAAACAATGTAAAGAGGACAGGCCGCGGGCCTGCCGTGAAGCCGGATATGTCAACTCGTGTTCTCCGGGGCGTTTGTATGCAACTACAAACCGATGTCCTTATGACAAATCATTCGGTAAATGCTGTACCGCTTCGCCTTCTGCCGGATGCCCGTCCAGCTATGCCGTAAACTGCGACCCCGCACGCGGTTCTTCCGGCACCGACACTTGCGGCTATACCTGTTATCGTTGTTGTTCCGACGAATGTTCCCGCGGGTCTAAAAACTACACTGGTTCCTATGCCGGCACGACTGAGTGCGGTTCGACTTGCCGTTACTGCAAAGACTGTACTTCCGGAAGTACGTCTTACTCCGGATCTTATGTCGGGTCTTCCGAATGCGGTAACTGCTATTCATGTTCCGATAACTGCCGTTCCGGTCAGAAGTCCGTGTCTTGTTCCTCTACTTATAATAAAGTACGCGTATCTTCAACCGAATGCGGAACAAGCTGTTACGAATGTCAATATAATTCCGATTGTTCCGTAACATCAAAATCATGCTCTTACGGCTGTGCTTCCACGAACTCTTGCGGTAAGTGCACTTCCTGCAAGTCCAAACCGGCAATTACCTGTTCCGGCATAACACCTTACGAAGTCAACGGCGCATGTTCAGAATGCAGAACAGACAAAGATTGCACAACAAATATTTATCCAGGCAGTGGTGTCAATCCCGGAGGGACTTATGCAAACAGAGATTTACCGTGGAGATATTACAGCAAATGTAATACGTCTCTAAGAGCATGTGTAGAAGCTTTAAGTGTTGCAGACTGTAAAGGTGTTGTGGCTCAACATGTGGGAGGGGTTGACGGACGTCGTTATTCTGATAGTCCTACGACATATATGAGTTCTGGCGGCCATTGTCATTGTCTGCGTGAATATCGGGTCTCAACAGGCGAGGCGTGGCATGGAGATTCTAACGGAAACAGATGTGCCGTTACTCCCTGTTCAAGTGATGCGGACTGCGCATCTACCGAGAAATGTGCTCAGGCACATAGTTTGGCTGGAGGAAAAAAATGGTGTGTAAACAAAGTTTAAAAATTACTGCTAACTGTTACTGATTGTGGTTCATGTGTTTGCTGTACGGCAAGTGCCGGAGAAAAATGGTGTGTTACGTCAAAAAAAGTAACAGTTGTATATGGTAACTAATTGTTATATATACTAAAAAATAACGGACTGCTGAAATATCAGCAGCCCGTTCTTGTTTTTCTTTGGTAATTACTTGTCCTGTGACGGCATTTGCGCTTCCTGCGCCAAAGCCTGCACAAAATCATCAAGTTTCATGACTTCCTGTTTATCAGAGCCTATCCGGCGGATCGTTACCGTGCGGTTTTCTTTTTCTTTGGCACCGACAACGGCAATGACCGGAATTTTAGCGACAGAGTGTTCGCGAATCTTATAATTGATTTTTTCATTGCGCAGGTCTGTCTTTACATTCAAGCCGGCTTTTTTCAATGCGGCGGCCACTTCTTCGGCGTAATCGTCAAATTCGCTGACAATCGGCGCAACAACGACTTGTTCCGGAGAAAGCCATAACGGCAGTTTGCCGGCATGGTTCTCAATCAAAATACCTAAGAATCTTTCAATTGAGCCGAACAAAGCACGGTGCAGCATAACCGGCTGATGTTTTTCGCCGTCTTCGCCGATATAAGAAATATCAAAGCGCTGCGGCAGGTTCATATCAACCTGAATTGTTCCGCACTGCCATTCACGGCCGATAGCGTCTTTCAAAATGAACTCGAGTTTCGGACCGTAGAATGCGCCCTCGCCTTCATTGATTTCAAATTTATACCCATGCGAAGTCAGGGCATTGGCCAGCGCATTCTCGCACAAATCCCATATTTCGTCAGAACCGATACGGTAAATGCTGTCCGGACGGGTTGAGAGATAAATCTTCACATCTTCAAAGCCAAAATCTTTATAAATATCCAAAATCAGCTTCAAAGTCGTAATGCATTCTTCTTCCATTTGTTCCGGCGTGCAGAAAATATGGGCATCGTCCTGCGTAAATTCGCGAACGCGCATCAGTCCCATCAGAGAACCGGAAGCCTCGTAACGGTTGACCTTGCCGAACTCGGCCACACGCAGCGGCAGATCACGGTAAGACTTAATACCCTGTTTGTAAACCAGCAAACCGCCGGGACAGTTCATCGGTTTGATACAGAACCATTTTTTATCCTCGGTTTGGCCGGAATAGTTATGGGCGCCGTATTTGTCCCAGTGGCCGGAAGTTTCCCACAGGCATCTGTCCATAACGCGCGGTGTGCAGATTTCGATATAGCCGTTATTTTCCTGACGTTTGCGCATATATTCAATCAGCTTACGATAAATTTTGTAGCCCTTATCATGCCAGAAAACCGCACCCGGCGCATAGTCCGGTTCAAAGTGGAACAAGTCCATTTCACGCCCGAGTTTGCGGTGATCGCGTTTGGCAGCTTCTTCCAGCATTTCAAGATAAGCTTTCAAATCTTTTTTATCAGCCCAGGCTGTGGCATAGATACGCTGCAGCATTTCTTTGGTCGAATCGCCGCGCCAATAAGCGCCGGCAACTTTCATCAGTTTGAAAGCATCGCCGATTTTGCCGGTAGAAGGAACGTGCGGCCCGCGGCAAAGGTCGGTAAAGCTGCCCTGACGATAGAGAGAAATCACTTCGTCCTGCGGCAGATCTTCAATAATTTCGGCTTTATAGTGTTCACCCAAATTTTTGAAAAATTTAATCGCTTCGTCACGCGGCATGACAATGCGTTCAACCTTTTCATCACGTTTGACAATCTCGTGCATTTTTGCCTCGATTTTTTCAAAATCTTCGGTCGTAAAAGGTTCTTTGCGGGCAAAGTCATAATAAAAGCCATTCTCGATAGCCGGCCCGATCGTGACCTGAACATCTTTCCACAATTCTTTAACCGCCTGCGCCATAATGTGCGAGCAGGAGTGGCGGATAATGTGCAAACCCTCTTTATCTTTACCGGTAATGATTGTTACGGTTGCGTCGGTAGTGATAGGGGTGCTTAAATCCTGTGTTGTGCCGTTTACGGTGATGGCCAAAGCCGCCTTTGCAAGACCAGAACTAATTTTATTGGCAATGTCAAAACCGTTGACACCGCTCTCCATATCAAGAATACTGCCGTCAGGCAATTTAATCGCAACCATTTTTAAATTTCCTTATATTACTTTTTTGTCATTTAATTTACGAACAAAACCACAGGCAAATGACAATTCTGCGGTTCGGCGGGAAAATGACCGTCATTCTCCCAAAACTTCTTTATAAACTTCTATTGTTTTGCCGCACATAATTTGTTTGGTAAAATTAGCGCGGACATTTTCTATACCGGCTTTGCCGATTTTTTCGGCTTCAGCAGCAGACAGGCCAAGCGCCCAGTCCAGTGCATCGGCCAGAGACTGCGCGTCATTGCTTTTGAACAGTTTGCCGGTTTTGCCGTCAACCACGGTATCAAGCGTACCGCCGATATCGGAAGCAACCACGATTTTACCCATGGCCTGCCCCTCAATGGAAATCCGGCCGAAAGCTTCCGGCTCGATTGCCGTTGACAAGACAACGTTTGCAATCATCATTAGTGCCGGAACATCGGAATAGCGTCCGAAAAAGCCGACCCGATCTTCCAGTTTGTATTTGCGGACCAATTCTTCCAGATAATCCATATAATGCTGACGCCCCTGGCTGTCTCCGGTGATAATGCAATAGTAATTCCGGTTTTTCATTTTGGCAAGAGCTTCTATCAGCAAATGCTGGCCTTTCCAGCGGGTTATACGCCCCGGCAGCAGCAATACGGGCTTGTCATCGGCAATATTGTATTCTTTGATTTTATTAATCATACGTTCCTGCGTAACGGCGGCCGGCGAAAAGCGCTCAATATCGGCGCAACGGTGTATCAGGCGGATTTTAGCTTCGTCCGCCTTGTAATTCTGCAAAATATGGTTTTTAATATGATTGGAAATGGCAATAACACGCTCGCCGTAAGTCATCACTCTGTTATAAATTTTTTTAATTCCCCAAGGTCCGAGGCCGTAAGTTCCATGGAAAGTGGTCACGAACTTTACTCCGGCTCTTTTGGCTGCCCAATAGGCGCTCCACGCCGGCGCGCGGGAACGGGCATGAACAACATTAACCCCGTTATCACGGATTATTTTCTCCAAAGCACGGGCGTTTCTGCGCATTGTAAACGGATTTTTGCTCTTGAGCGGCAGGGTAAAATGCGGGACTTTCAGCTTATCAAGGTCATAAACCATACGTCCGCCCTGCGAGGCCACGAAATTTTTGATTCCGTGCTTTTGCAGTTCGGAGGCGACCTCGACCGTTCCGACTTCAACGCCGCCGGTTTCCATCTCGGGCAAAACCTGCAGGACAACCGGTGTTTTATCTTTACTGCTGCTCATTTTTAAATTACAATCCTTTCAAAATTTATTTGAATTGAGGCAATTATGCAAAACCGCAAATTTAAAACCAACTTTACAACCAAATTTGAGTATAGCCAAGCAAAATCTTTGCCAACTCACAAAATTAGCGTGATTTATATTCACGGATTGTTCTCTGACTGCTGGGGACGCAAGCCCGAAAGCGTGAAAGAATGGTGCGAAGCCCGAGGCATCGGCTTTTTCCGATATGAACTGGCAGGACACGGTTCCGACTCGGCCCGTTATGAAGAATCCGACATGGCGGTCTGGAAATCCCAAATTATTGAAGTTATTGACGAGATGGTCGACGGGCCGGTTGTTTTAGTCGGATCTTCCATCGGCGGCTGGCTTAGCCTGTTGGCAGCGGCGGAGCGTCCGGACAGAGTCCGCGGGGTTGTCGGACTGGCTGCCGCGCCTGATTTTACCAAAGATCTGGAGCAATACATCTTTACGCCGGAGCAAAAACAGACAATGGCGCAGACGGGGCGTTTGGAATTTGCCACCAAAGATTTTTCTTATATTTTTACCAAAAAAATGTTTGATACAGCGCGGGAGATGTGCCTGCTCGGACGGGAAATCCCGATAGATTGTCCGGTGCATTTGCTGCAGGGAATGAAAGACGACTGTCTTGATCCGAAAAAAGCGATGAATATTGCAAAATGCCTGCGCAGTTCTCAGGTTGTGGTGAAAATGCTGAAAAATTCCAATCACCGTTTATGTAATCAGGAAGACATCCGCGAATTATTCAATTCTCTGGAAAGCATGGTATAAATTTCCGGAAAATACGGATTTCCGCCTCATCTTCCTTTGTCAGCGATATCTTTCAGTGCTTCAGCGGTCAGAGCAGTCATCATGCCTTTATTTGCCGTGCGGGCGGAATTTTCCGGCACGTCTTGTTTTTTCTTGTTGCTCACGCCCCGATACTGCTGAATTTTTTCTGCATCTTCCTGTTCTTTATTTTCCTGCCGGCCGACTGCCGTTTTTAAGCTCTCAACTACTTCGTCCGGCTTTTCTTTGACCCCGGCAAAGTTATAATTCTCAACCCGCTGTTTGAGTTCTGTCTTTTCCGCTTCGGTCAATACCGATGCATCAATCGCCTGATACGCCTGCTGCCGGATATTGCTTTGCGTTTCCGGACGCGCGCTCAGAGGCCGGACTTTCTCGCCTTTTGCAACATGATCCGCCAGTTCGGCCTGCTCGCCGCGGGCTTCAACGTTGCCGCTGTCTTTAATATGAATTTCAGTACGGGCGCCGGTATTGTCCGTTAATTTATATTGGGTTTCATCCCCAAACACCGGAACTTCTTTTTCTACCCTCAAATTTCTTTCATCGCCGCTGTTTTGCAGATTTTGACGCATTTGTTCGATTTTGGCAGCGTGAGCCTCCGCATCTTTTATCTGTTTTTCCCAGTCATTTCCTCTGCTCATGATCCAATCTCCGCAACAGCTTTATATTGATTGTATTATAGCAAATTCCGTCTGATATTCAACAAAAAGATTTGGCAAAATCCCGCGCCAGCTTGTCAACTCGCTCATTCTCTTCGTGACCGTTATGGCCTTTGACCCATATCCAGCGGATAGTGTGTTTTTGCAGCAAAGAATCAAGTTCCTGCCACAGGTCGACATTTTTGACCGGCGATTTTTTATTGCTGGTCCGCCAGCCGTTTTGCTTCCAGTTCGGAAGCCATTGCTGCACGCCGTCCATCACATAACGGCTGTCGGTATGAATCACGACATCGCATTCGCGTTTTAAAGCTTTCAGTGCCTCAATCACCGCCGTCAGTTCCATGCGGTTGTTGGTAGTTTCGGGCGCGCCGCCGCTTAATTCTTTCTCGGTGCAGCGATACCGCAGAATAACGCCCCAGCCGCCGGGACCGGGATTGCCCGAGCAGGCGCCGTCCGTAAAAATTTCAATTATTGCCATAAGCTACTCGCAACGTAAAAACTCGCTAAAAAATTCGTTGATCAGAATACTGTTTTCTTCTTCATTGCGCAAGGCTTTTGCCACAAATGACCGCAACTTATTTTTGGAAATATAAAGGCGGAAGTTCTTGGGCGCGGTTCCGTCCGCTCCGGCCACGCCGTCCAGCAGAAAATCGTCTTCAATAAACGGCGACAATATCAAATTGACATTGGTAAACTTCAGCACGCCGCGCGGCGGCAGCCGTAATTCCGGACGGGTTATCAGATTCAGCTGCCCTTCAATGGCGGGAATCGTATCCATCTGGTTATAATTCAGAAAGCGCACTTTATTGTATTCTCCACCGGTACTGCCGGTGGTACAGGACAAATACATTTCACGGGCAATGACATTGCTGTCATTATTGCATTGCAGGGAAAAGCTGATTTTAATGTAGCGTTCGGGCGGGTTATCAATACTGTTCGGATAGAGCATATCTTCATCCACGTTTTCCAGCACTTCAAGGCTTTTGTCTGCAAAGAGCAGCTCCACATTCGGCTGCGGGCGGCGTCCGAACATTCCGGCAATCACGGAATAAGGCGCCGGAACATTATTTGATCCTGAGCGGATGTAAATGGTGTTCCCCGTTGTGGTCATCAGCGGCGCAATATCACTTTTGGGAATATAAGTCGCAATAAAACCGTCACCGTTTTCATCAACGCTGATAATGTGGTTGCGAACTTTGTTATGGCTCGGGATAGTACAGCCCGAAATGGCGTTTTCCAACCAGCTCAGAAAGCGGTAAACGTTTTTGACCTTGACTTTGGCTCTGGCAACATCGCCAATCTCGATATCGCGCGAACATTCCACGCCCCAGACAATCACCCCGCCTTCGGAGTTGCCGAAGCCGGATATTGCTTTGGCCAGATTTTTGCGGTCGTCACGATGCAATGTGGTAAAGTTTTTGCCGACAGAAACGGCTTGTTTGAAGTCAAGAAACAACTCCTCGGTCTGGGAGTTTATAATAAAATCATCAATGGCATCTTCGCCGAAATATACCAGCTTCTGAAAGATATCTTCCGCTCGTGACATGGCGTTTCTCCTTTATCACAGTTCAGAGCCTGAAATTTACGTTTTCTTCGGTAATGACAAGCCTGCCGATATTTATTATACCATAACGGCGCTTAAACTCAACCAGTAAATTTTCCACCAGATATTCCGGCGCCGAAGCACCGGCGCTTATGCCTATCGGATTTTCTGTATCCAGTGCGTCCCAATCCAGTTCCGCGGCATCGTCAATCAAAAAAGCCCGTTTGGCGCCGCTTTTCAACGCAACTTCCCGCAACTGGCGGGAATTGGAAGAATTTTTTGACCCGATGATTATTACCGTCGGACATTGCAACGCCAGCCGTCCGACTGCCTGCTGGCGATTGGTGGTGGCATAGCAGATATCATTTTGTTTTGGGCCTTCCAAAGACGGAAAGCGCGCCTTCAGGCGAGAGATGATTTCTTTGGTATCATTTACGGAAAGGGTTGTCTGGGTTACAAAACCGACATCATCCGTTGAAGAAAAAGGCAGAGAATCCACTTCTTCCGCCGAACTGATAATGCAGGCTTCATAATCAGCCGGAATTTGGCCGCGGGTACCGATGATTTCCGGGTGCGAGGCTTTGCCGATAATAATAATTTTTTTGCCGGCTGCGGCCATTTTGCGAATCTGATAATGGACTTTGCCGACCAAAGGGCAAGTCGCGTCAATGAATTTCAACCCCAGCCGTTCGGCTTCTTTCACGACCGAATCCGAAACACCGTGTGCAGAAAAGATTACCGGACGGGAAAAATCCGCCTCCTCAAGTTCATCAATAAAAACAACGCCTTTTTGCTTTAAATCAGCAATAACATGTTTGTTATGTACAATCTCATGACGGACATAAACCGGCGCGCCGAAACGTTCAAGGCTTTCTTCCACCAAAGGAATCGCCCGTCGGACTCCGGCACAGAATCCCCTCGGTTCTGCCAGCACAAGCCTGACCATAGCTACCTCGCCAGAATGGCTTTGATATCTTCATAAGACGGGGCGTCTTTGTTCTCAATCGCGCCTACAAGATTATAGCACGGAACAGAAGAAAAGATTCTGACGGCAGTATTGCGAATGTCATCAACCGTTACGGAATCTATCATATCTACCATTTCGCTTATGCTCAGAACCCGTCCGTAGATCAGCATCTGGCGTGCCAGAACTTCAGCCACAGATGTTGAGCTTTCCAAGGCCATGAGCATTCCCGCCCGCATTTGGGTTTTGGCGCGGTTGAGTTCCTTAACATCCACCAGATCATTGCAGACTTTTTGGATTTCGTCACACACGACAGGCAAAAGTTGCGGAAGTTCTGCCTGACCGGTGCCGGCATAAATACCCAGCAGACCGTTTTGAGTATGCGAATTGGCAAAACTGTAGACGGTATAAACCAGCCCGCGTTTTTCCCTCACTTCCTGAAACAGGCGGGATGACGTGCCGCCGCCCAGAATGTTGGACAGCAGCATGCAGGGATAATAATGTTTGTCGTAATAAGGAAAGGTCTTGAAGCCCAGAATCACGTGAGCCTGTTCGATATCGCGGCTTTCGGAAGAAAATCCGCCAACATAATTTTGGGAAGACGGCGTGAAAGAAACATGTTTCCGCATACCGGAAAACCGCTGGCTGACCATTCTGACAAAACTGTCATGATTGATTTTTCCCACCGCGCAAATGACTGTATTTTCACCGCCGTAATTGGTTTGCATATAATGGCGCAGCGTATCCGCCGTAAAAGAACGAACTTTTTCCGACGGTCCGAGAATCGTGCGGCCGATGGCCTGATTCGGAAAAGCCACATTCTGCAGATGGTCAAAAATAATGTCATCCGGCGTATCAATGCTTTGTTTAATTTCCTGCACAACGACTTCACGTTCTTTTGCCAGTTCATCTTCAGGAAAAGTCGGGTTCATCAGAAAATCACCAATAACATCCACCGCAAGTTCAGCATCGTCTTTGAGCATTTTGGCATAAAAAGACGTAAATTCGCGTGACGTATAGGCGTTTATCTGGCCGCCGACATCTTCAATATCTTCGGAAATCTGCACCAGATTACGCTTGGCACTACCTTTAAACACCATATGTTCCAAAAAGTGGGATATGCCGTTTACACTTTCATCCTCGTAAGCTGATCCTGTTTTCACCCATACGCCGAGGGAAACGCTTTCTATTTCCGGACGTTCCGAGGTTATAACACGGATACCGTTCTCCAGAGTTGTCAATTTATATTTCATATAAGAATCCTAATAAGTCTTAATTAATGGCCTTAGTATAATTACTTGTTGTTTAATTTATGAATCTTATTTAGTATTATAAACAAGATTTTTTATTTAGAAAGGATTTAATGATGATTGAAGCTCCCAAATTTGCAGTTATCTTGTCCGGATGCGGCGTTTTTGACGGTTCGGAAATTCATGAGGCCGTATGCACCCTGCTGGCGATTGACGAAGCCGGATGTTCTTATCAGTGTTTTGCCCCCAATACCTGGCAGGCCAAAACAATCGACCATTTTACAGGCCAATCCACTGCCATTGCCGGAGATGACGACAACCGTAACGTATTGGCGGAATCCGCCCGTATTGCCCGCGGCAATATTCTGGATTTGTCCGAATTTCGGGCGCGGGATTTTGACGCTATTGTTTTTCCCGGCGGGTTCGGCGCTGCAATGAATCTGTCGGATTTTGCCGCAAAAGGCCCTAAATGCGACGTGAACGAAGAAGTAAAGCGCGCTTTGGAAGAAAGTTACGGGCAGGGAATCGTTATCGGTGCAATGTGTATCGCGCCGGTTGTAATTGCCAGAGTTTTGGGAAAAAACAAAGTAAAGGTTACTATAGGGCATGAAGAAACTGTTGCCGCCGGAATCCGTCAGATGGGTGCTGTGCACGAAAGCTGCGGCGCAACAGATGTTTGCGTGGATGAAGAAAACAAGATTGTGACAACACCTTGCTATATGCTGGCAAAATCAATAAAAGAAATTGCGCGCAGTACCCGCAATCTGGTGGATGCAATGATTGAACTGATGTAACGAAGGGGGGAATTTTTCCCCTCTCTTATTTTCTTCCCTTTCTCTTTTGCTTGTTTTTTATTTTCATTCTTTTTAATTTTCTCATCATGGGATGTTTAGTCCTCTCCTTCCCTCTCCTTCCCTCTCCTTCCCTCTCCTTCCCTCTCCTTCCCTCTCCTTCCTTTCTCTTATCTCCCCGTTTTCTCTCCTCTCTCTTTCCGCCCCATTTTTTCGTTGTTTTTCTTTTTTTATTTTCGGGTGTTGGTTTCTTCATAGAGTTGGGATTTCTTCTTTCTTACTTTTGCTTGATCAAAAGTAAGCAAAAGTCAAGCCCAACCTCACTTTCTAAATCTTCAGAGCAAAGGTAAGGTCGCTACGCTCCAAAGCTTAGTGCTTCAGTTTTATCTCTTTGCTCCAAAGATTAAGAAATTGTTCGGTAATCGGGCTGATCAACTCTCCCCGTCCCTCTCACTCATGAGAGGGTGCAGTATATCTCTTTTTTCTCACCCCTTGTCACGTTTGTTCTCCTTTCTCTTTCCGTTCTCACACTCTCCGCACCTTCTTCTCCTTTTCTCTCCCCGCCTTTTTTCGCCCCCCTTGTCCCTTTCGTTTTCCGCTCTCTTTACTCCTCTCTTTTGTCGGCGTTTTTCTTTTTTTATTTTCGGGTGTTGGTTTCTTCATAGAGTTGATTTTTCTTTATGTTACTTTTGTCATGTAACAAAAGGCCGGAGGCCGGCAGCCACAAAAGCAAAAATACTAGCCCTAAACTCGTTTTCTAAGTCTTCATGAAAAAGTTCAGGCCGTCTAAGCACAAGGCTAAGACGGCAATAAAACACAATGTGTTTTTAATTTCCTCTTTTTCACAAAGACTAAGAAGTACTCGTTAATGGGCGGGTCAACTCCCCCACCCCCTCAGGCTTGAGGGGTGGGGTGCTTCATTTTCGGTTTTTGCTCCAAAACCTAAGCTATTCGCAAAGGGCACCCCAAACCGTGCCGAACGAGAGATTGTGCTTTAGGGAAAGAATAAATGGCAAAAATCAAGCCCAAACTCACTTTCTAAATCTTCAGAGCAAAGGTAAGGTCGCTATGCTCCATTGCCCTGTGCTTCACTATCACCTCTTTGCTCCAAAGATTAAGAAGTTGTTCGGTAATCGGGCGGGGCTAACTCCCCCTGCCCCCCCTCTTAGCAAAGAGGGAGGGTATGACAGTGCTTTGAACAGGGAAAGATGAAAAAAGCGGGAGAAAATCCCGCTTTTTTATTTAACTCTCTATCTCTTCTTCCAAAGCTTCAAAGCTGTCATTAGTTGTTTCGTAAAATTCTTCCGGCTCGGCGTTATCCGGTTCGTCAGGATCCGGCGCAACCAAGTGCAGCTCTATTCTTCTGTTATAATATTTCAACATCTTTTTAAGCACGTTTAATTTCAAGACACCACGCCCGAGTTCGATATCATCAAGTTCCCGCTCCGTTATTTTCAATTTTTTACACACCTGCCACACCCGAAGCTGCCGTTCATGGCGTTCAAAAAACAAGGCAAACCCTAATGTCTTGTTGAAATTTCTTAAATGGTCTTGCGCCGTCGTATGATAATAAAATTTTCTCATTTCTTTAGCTCCACTATTTTGTTAAAACAAAATCCGCCTAAAAAATAGGCGGATGGAGCAAGGCATAAAATATCCCCTCTGAATAATATTTAGCAACTCCCTCAAACTCATAATGCGCCGGGATTTTTTGAGGCCGCTACATGACGTAGCGGCGAAGAAAATTTCAAGCAGGATGGTTTGAGGGAGCTGTCCGAAGGATTTGCCATTAAGAAGCTCTTACTTCAAAAAACTCCTGGGAAGTATCCAATATACTACCGGCGTCCTTTTTTTCGTAATTTTCTTCTTAATGGCAAACTAAATGTTGTTTAGAGGGGATATTTTATGCCCAAACTGTACAGACACAGTCATCCGTATTCGTCGTGCGAGCACGCTTATTTGGGGACACTCCACCCAATGTGGAATATTAATCAGTAAGATGTTTTCGACACCACAGTCCGTCTCCGGACTGCGGGTATTATCATAAAGTATTACAAAGATTTTGCAAGTGAAATTTCGGGCAAACAAAAAGCCGGATATTTCCGGCTTTTGTTTTTCTTAACAAAGATTATTTCTTTTCTTTCGAAGCTTTTGCCTTGGCAATGGCTACGGCATTTTCCAAATCTTTTTCCGAACACAACCCTACGGTTACCGGATTTTTCGGGCGCAGGTTCAGCATATCACGGTGTGTACCTTCTCTAATGGATTCAATTGTCGGCTTGGTTGTGCCGATCAACTTGCAAATCTGGGTATCCTTGAGTTCCGGACAATTCTTGATAATCCACAAAATTGCATTCGGTTTGTCGCCTCTTTGAGTCGGGGACAGAATTTTTTTGGCTTTTGCATTTTTCAATTTGACATTGCGTTCAATGTAGCAGGCTTCCAGACGGGCTTTACTGTCCGCTTCGCAACGTTGGATTTCATCCAAAGTCAACTGGCCGTTATCAATCGGATTGATTCCCATAATGTTCCCGGAAACATCGCCATCGGCAATTGCCTGAATTTCCAACTCGTGCAGTTCACAAAAGTCAGCAATCTGGCGAAATGTCAGAGTTGTATTTTCTACTAACCATACAGCGGTTGCTCTCGGCATCAATGGAGCTGTCATTTTTTATATCCTTTCTTAAATTCTTTTAAAATTTTACCTCAAAAAAATAATTACTGCTAAAATAGAAGATATTTTATATTTATACAAGACTTTTATTAAAAATGCCTCAGAATTTGTTTCTGAGGCATTGTTACAAGCTCTAAGCAATTTTATTTGCGGCTGTTATAAATGTTTGCCACGTTCAAATACCCAATTTGCAACATCTGAGCAGTTGCCTGATAGCGTGAAGCCTGTATTTGTAAGGCATTGACGCTTGACAAAGTTCCGCTTGCCGATGTGGTGGACGGGATACGGGTATATTCTTTGTTTTTGGTATCGGAAGAAACGGTCTCTGTAAAACTATATTCATGTTTGTGCGATGATCCGACTCTCATTTGCAGAGCATAAGGAAGTTCGGCGTCTTTATCAACCGTATCATCACGGCTGACTTTTACATAATAGGTGCCTTTTTTGGCCTTGTATTCACCGGAAAGCATATTATCCAGATTGGTTCTCAGGTCATCGCCTTTTTCAGCCGTACTGTCGGCAACCAAAACTTCTTTGCCGTTTTTGACCATATAAACCTGTACCTGCATTCCGGGAGCCATGGTTGCCAGCAAATCTTCTTCGGCTTTTTTCTTTTCTTCCTGCTCTTTGGCATAGCCCTCCGGATCAAACTGTTGTTTCAGCTTGTCCAGAGCCTCGTCATATTTGGAAAGATCCAGCACTTTGTCGTCCGTGCCTTCTGTATTACGCAGAGCCAATGAAAACTTGCCGTTGGACTGCACCTGAATCTTATAATTATCTTCTTTGTCATATTTGGAAAGCTGGGCGATTGAGGTTACGCGCGCATAATTCAAACGGAGATAGCCCAAATCACGGGCATTGGAAAATTTCTCGTCTACGTCGTTAACATCCGCGGCGGTTTTCTCCCAATAAGCAATGCCATCCTTGACATTTGATGAACTCGACGGTATCTGCATTTTTAATACTCCTCAACAAACACTTTATATTGTAGCATAAAAATTATAATATCTCAACCTTTTTTGAAAAGTTTCCTCATCAATACAATATTTTATAAATGGCTTCTGTCTTTTTTGTGCGCGGAAGCGTTTTCTCGCCCAAAAAGTCAAAATTATAACGGGTGGCATCAAGTTCATCCCG
Organism: uncultured Alphaproteobacteria bacterium; assembly: GCA_910585375.1. Lineage (GTDB taxonomy): Bacteria > Pseudomonadota > Alphaproteobacteria > RF32 > CAG-239 > MGBC133411. The sequence continues at coordinate 33,419 of CAJUCZ010000017.1, forward strand.
AAATTTGTTGATGGCTTCGGTCGTGACAATTTCATAGTCATAGGTCTGGTCGGACAAGTCGGCAATGTATTCACGCATATTACCGCCCTGTCGGCGAATATCCTCAATAATCGTGCAACTGCAGTGGAACAACAGATTTTCATCGGCAATATCGTCGGCATAAATCGCGGCATCATTCAGAAAATCAACGGCAAATTTGACTGCACGGTTCAATTTGTTGAAAGTCAGCGTTGTTATCTCGCCTTCTTCCGAGATACTCATGGATTTATATTTTTCAAGCAGATTCTGGATAATATTGCGCACACCGGCTTTGACGTCATTTTTCTGCTGATCCAGTCCGGGGATTGCCGTATCAACGAACTCTATTGAATTTTTAATGTTGACCAAGCAGGAAAAAGATACTTCTTTTTCAATGGGTTCATCGGCGCTTCTTATCTTGTCAAGTTGGCTGTTTTGTTCTTCCCATTTGTCAAAAGAAAGTTTTAACATATTGATATCAAGCGGCTTTTCCAAAATTACCTGTCCCATCAGATAAGCGCCGACACCAGTCAAAAATACGGCAAAGCGGTTGTCTTTATAGGTCTTTTTAGCCTCGTAGAAATCTTCCAAATCGGTCTTATCGCCGTCCAATATTTTAAAAGCCTCGTACAGCAGCGAATTGGCTTCCGTCAGGGAAAGGCCGCTATAGCGCGCCAGTTCAAAACAGCCGCCAAAAATTACCAGTTTGACACCAAGGCGCGAAAAACTGTCCTGTAAGGCAGAAGCCGAGTTAATGTTAGAAACCACATCACTCAGGAAATTGAGAATATAGCGTTTGAACTCCAGCGGGGCTTCAGGATAGACCGGCGCGAGCTGGGGATCAAATTCGTCATTCAGGTTGTAACGTCTGGCAATGACATCCGCCCTGTTATAAAACTTTCTTTCATTAAGATTTTTCTTATGCGACGAACGGGGAATAAAAACGTGCCAAGGAACTCTTTTCAGCAGCAGCGGCAGCGCAATTCCCAAAAAAAGGCTGAAAAACAGAACAAACAAAATCGGGTTGGTTATTTCTTCCGGCGCAAAACTTTCGACAATCGGGGTCAGCAAAGTAACCAGAAAATTGGCCAAAGCCAGACATAAGATGATAATGGCGAGCAGTTTGATGATACCGGTCATAACATTGTCACTTCTTGCGCCGCCAGTACTTTTGCCGGCTTCAGAACTGTTGCTGCCTGCACTGCCGCTGCCGGAAAAATCGGAATAAGTGCCGCCCTTGGCATTTTTCCGGTTGGAAAAACCACTGACATACTCAACCGTTTCCTGATAGGAATTGTCCTGAACATCAAAATATTCTTTTATGATTTTGACTTTTTTATGGTTTTGTTCCTGTTCTTTGGCCAAATTTACGGCTTCGTACCTCTGTTCATTGGAAAATCGTTCTTCCAGTTTCCAGCCGTCTCCGGAATCGGTATATACCTCATAATGCACAATCTTGACCATGACCGTTTTTTGTCCCCGTATAAAAAAACCTGCATTCAAATTATCAAATGCAGGTTAACAAATAGCTAAACTATAATGAAATTAGTTTGCGGCGTCATCACCGGTTTTAAGACCGAAAGCACCAAATTTGTTTTTGAATTTAGACAATTGACCGCCGGTGTCAACCATACGGTAAACGCCCGTCCAAACCGGATGAGATTTCGGATCTACTTCCAGACGCATTACATCACCGGCTTTTCCCCAAGTAGATTTTGTCTTTACTTCTGTTCCATCGGTCATGACATAAGTAATTTCATGATAGTCAGGATGAATACCTTTTTTCATTTTATTTTCTCCAAATTTTTCTATATTTTGCATATTTTTATTGCTCTTATACAGTAGAGAAATAAATTAAGCAAGCTTTATTTTACAAAAATTTTAAATTTATTTTAATTCGACAACCGTTACCAGGTTATTTTTATCGGCCTCGTTAATGTTTATAACCTTAATCGAGAAATTTTTATAGCCCTTGCCCAATAAGTAGGAGCGGATTTCCACCGCACGGTTCAGGCTCATGCGTTTTTTGCGGAAAACATCTTCGCCATCTTCATAATTGTAAGAGAAAATGGCAATTTTGTTGTTTTTCGGATCTTCAAATCCGGATATAACCGCATCAATTTGTTTTTTCTGATCCTCACTTAATTCAGAAACATCTTCGGCAAACACAATACGATTATCCGCCGCTTCGGTTCCTTGTTCAGCCGGAACTGACGGCTGTATTGCGGGCGGCGGCGTAAATAACGTCTTTGGCTCTGCCGGTTTTACAGGCACCAATAATTCAGGCTTTGCCTTTTGCGGTTCAGGCAGATCAGACTGAACAATGGGATTTCCGGCATTTTCTGGCATTTCGACCGGAGCGATTGCCGTTTGTTCGTTATTTTCAACAGAATCGTTTTTGATTTCGGCAGGTTCCTGTGGCAGAACCGGCACTTCTTCCTGTTCGGAAATTATTTTTTCTGCCTTACCCAAAACTTCGGCGGCAGCGGCCTTATTGACCGGCTGATTTTTAATCTGCGCTTTTTCCGAGCTTAAATCCGGCTGCAAATCCGTTGCCGGTTTCAGATTTTCCACTTTGATTTCTGATTTTTGCGGAATGCTGACAACGTCTTTTTCGGCCCGAGCTGCTTTTTTGAACGCTTTTTTAGCTTTACGAGGCGCTTTTTTGATGATTTTTTCAACCGGACGGCTTTTTTGAGAGACAACAGGGAAAAGCGGCGCCGAAGGAGCAGAAGAATCGGCTCCGAGGCTATCCAGAACCGACAAGTCTACATACACATCCTGAGCAGATACGCCGGCTGCCGAGAACATTAACGCAGCCAACGCTGAGACCAATATCTTCTGTTTTTTCATCATTTTGCCCCTCTGTTTTTATAAAGTTACAAACTTTATTTGTTCAGCAGTTCATAAACCGGTTTGGCCAATGCCTGATTGGAAGCCAGAATATTACCGCTGGCAAATACCGCCGGCAAATCTTCCGAACGGATATCTTTTTGTGCAATTTCCAAAACCGAACCGCCGGCTTCTTTAACCAAAAGAATGCCTGCCGTCAGGTCGGAAACGCTGTTTGCCAGACTGACCGCGGCATCAAGTTTTCCGGCCGCAACGTTTGCCAAATCCAGACTCAACGCGCCGAATATCCGCAAATCTTCCGTGCCGGCAATCAGGCGACCGTGAATATTATGATATTCCTCCGGTTTCTCTTTGTACTTCAACAAAGACGCCGTTAACGCGCCATGCAGTTCCTTGCGGGAAGAAACCCGCAAACGCTCGTGATTGCGGTAACCTTCTTTAAATGCACCGACACCTTTTTCGGCAAAGAACAGTTCGTCGGTTGCCGGATTATAGATGACCGCAGCCAGCGTAGTTTCATTTTCCACGATTGAAGCCGAAATTGAAAAATAAGGGATCCCGTGCGCAAAGTTCATAACTCCGTCAATCGGAGAAACAACGAAATATACGCCCTGCGGACGAGGCTTGCCATCGACATAAAACGGATAATTCGGTTTAGCCTTGGACAATTCCTGTTGCAGATTTCTGGTCACGCGGTTGACGGCAGATACCACAAACTCGCTGTGCCCTTTTACGGAATTCTGCAATTTTTCAACTTCATTAAAGTCACGTGTCAAAGACTGTCCGGCTTTTTTGACGGCATTGACCAGCATGGCTGAAACGGGGGAAAGATAAGACATTATTTGGCTCTCTCTACATAAGTTGCATCGGCAGTGGCAACAACGATTTTGTCACCGGAATTGATAAACGGCGGAACCATTACGCGAACGCCGTTGTCCAAGATGCTCGGTTTGTAAGACGAAGACGCCGTTTGACCCTTGACTACCGGTTCGGTTTCAACAACCGTGCAAACAACCTGCATCGGCAATTCAACAGAAATCGGCTTGCCGTCAATAAAATTGATGTAAACAGTCATACCATCGGTCATAAACGGACGGGAATCGCCCAAAATGTCCGAAGGCATGGTGAATTGTTCAAAGGTTTCACTTTCCATAAAGGTCAGACCGTTAGAATCTTCAAACAGGAACTGGCAGTCTTTTTCTTCAACCATCAATTTTTCAACGCTGTCTTCGGTTCTGAAACGCTCGTTGGTTTTGGTGCCTTCTTCAACAGCTTTCATTTCCACCTGCATAAAAGCGCCGCCTTTGCCAGGCTTGATGTGTTGAGCTTTGGTTACGGTCCAGGCTTTGCCTTTGTATTCAATAACCCAGCCAATTCTGATTGATCCTGCTAATTGTTTCATTGTTTTTTGTCTCCATATTTATTTTTTGATTAATAATTAATCTAATCTTTCTTTTTTAGCAACCAAAATTTTAAATTCTTCGGGAGTGAGAATCAGAAAATCGGTATCAAACCCGCATAAATCGCAGTCAGCACTACCGCTTATAACGGCAGACTGAATCAGAAACAACTCGTTGTACCAAGAAATAATCTCCCGTGCACGTTCCAAATTGTTAATCCGAAAGGCCACAAAATCCGGTTCGGTTTCGCTGATAATCATGGCGGCATGGCGCTGCAGCGGACAAATTACCCCCACAAAACGGCCATTGCCGATTTTTCCGCGCAATTCCAAAAGTTGTTTTTTATGCGGCAGATCCTCGGATACCTCGACCACCACGCCGTCCAGCCCATATTCACGGCAGATGTCATCCGCATCTTTTCCGCCGACCAACAGCAGGCGATCGCCAGCATGAATCCGTTCCGCCAATCCATTAATTTTTTCTCTTTTATAAGAAGAATCGATGAGATAACAACAAATGTTATCATCGCTGATTAAGTCTTCGTCCTGATTTTCTAATTTTATTATAAAACTTTGCATAATTGTTTTTTGTTACTTGAAAAAGTTTGATATGTTAGTACTATGTTGCTGAATTGATATTAATATACGAGAATAATCTCAGAAAAGGAAGAGAAATATTTTGACTGATACAAAAAATATCCTCCTGCCGAAGACAAACGAGGCAATTTCCGAACTCAGCAGCGCTTTAGCCCACTTAACCGAAGTTCTGGACGGCAAGAAAAAAGAAGTTTTGCAAAAACAAAAGAAATTTGCCGCCGACATTAAGTTGCGCGACAAGAAAATTGAGGCAATGAAGTCTTCTTATGCTCAGATTATTAATAATGTAGATTCCGTAATCAACCGTTTGGATAAAGTTTTGGAAAAAGATGGCTCAGGTAACAATCACTATTAATTCCCGCGAGTATGCCGTGGCCTGCGAAGACGGGCAAGAAGTCCGAATTCTTCAGTTGGCGCGGTTGCTTGACGAAAAAGCCAAGGCACTTAACCTATCCGCCGGGCAGGTTAACGAGAGCATGGTTTTGGTTCTGGCAGGCCTTTTGCTGGCCGATGAGCTGAGCGAACTTAAAAAAGGAGGGAAGGTCTCCGTCGCCGCCCCTGTGGATAACTCGCGACTCCTTGATTTTGACGCCTCTCTGAGTGAAGAGATAAAAAGTTTAAAAAATCAGATAATTTCTGTTGCATCTTCTATCGAAATGTTGTAGTCTATAGGCATAGAAGGTGGCTGTCTGGCTCGTATTTCCGCAGGTCTACCGAGCCAACATTTTTTTTATAGGGAGCTGTCCCTGTCTGAACCGAGGTTCAGTTATTACGGCGCCCACTTTGTCCAAGCGGTTCGATTAGAATGTAATCCATACGGTCAGATGGCACCTTCCCAATAAAATCCCCCTTTCGGGATTTTTTTTGTTGCCCAAACCCAGATAGCAAGGAGCCTTCCTTTGAAGATAATTTATTGCGGCGATGTTGTCGCCAGAGCCGGCAGAGAAGCCGTTCTCAACAATATTGACAGTCTTAAAGACACCTATCATCCCGATGTTTTTATTGTAAATATTGAAAACGCGGCTCACGGTTTTGGTGCAACTCCTGCAATTTGCAAAGACTTTTTGCAAAAAGGAACTGATGTTCTGGTCACCGGGAACCATGTCTGGCAACAGCGCGAGCTGATTCCGTTTTTGGATGAATGCAAAAGAATCGTACGGCCGCTGAATTATCCGTCTCATCTGCCGGGGCACGGTTTTGTTGAATTTGAACTGGCCAACGGCAAGAAAATTCTGGTCACCCAGCTGCTGGGGAGACTTTTTATGGAGGCAGTTGACTGTCCGGCACAGGCAATTGACAATTTGCTTAAAAATTATACACTCGGTAAAAATATTGATGCCATATTTGTTGATATTCACGCCGAAGCCACCGCTGAAAAAGTTTCGGTCGGACATTATCTGGACGGACGGGTTTCGGCGGTTATCGGTTCCCATACCCATATTCCGACGGCTGATGCAACCATCCGCGACGGCGGCACGGCTTATCTGACCGATGTCGGGATGTGCGGCGATTATAACTCGGTCATCGGCTTTGAAAAAGAAGAACCGATCAATCGGCTGACACGCAAATATACCGGCGGGCGTCTCAGTCCGGCAAAAGGAAAAGGAACATTCTGCGGCGTGTTTATTGAAACAGACGATGTAACGGGCCTGGCCGTTAAAATCGAACAAATTATTATTTCGTAGGCTGGTTCCTTAAATTTAATTTTCTCCTTAAAACTGCCTTTATAAAGTATTTAATTTTAAGCTTTTAGATGATGAGTACAGATTTGGCTAAAGTTTTTATCTTAGCCAAAATTCCTTCTGCTTTTCTCACCCCGCTGCCCAAAATCTCCACCTTACTTTTCATTATGTATTGACTCTTGCGTTTTCTTGTGCTATAGTGACATTAGTATTAACCATTCCGGGCACTGGGTTGCCCAGATAAAGAAAAAAGCAACGCGAAAGCTTTGGCACATTGTTGACAGACGATCGGGGCTTTTGTTGCCTCACCCGCTGGGTGCGTTTGCTTTGGGAGGAAGCCGATGAAAAACATTAACAGAAATATGCTACACATGAAATTAAACTCTGCGGTGTCAATCTTTGCTGTTGCCGCCGCTTTCTCGGTCCTTCTCCCGCCTTCTTCCGCCTTTGCAGGTGTCTGTTTCCTGCCTGATTGTCAGGATGAAGACCTCGCCGGGGGTGGCGGGA
>CAJUCZ010000018.1:0-35380 GCA_910585375.1 uncultured Alphaproteobacteria bacterium
ACACAATGTGTTTTTAATTTCCTCTTTTTCACAAAGACTAAGAAGTACTCGTTAACGGGCGGGGTCTAACTCCCCCCACTCCCCTCTTAGCAAAGAGTGGGAAATATGTGGGACTTTCGGTTTTTGCTCCAAAACCTAAGCTATTCGCAAAGGGTGCCCAAACCGTGCCGGATGTGAGGATGTGTTCAGGGAAAGATGAAAAAAGCGGGAGATTAATCCCGCTTTTTTATTTAACCCTCTATCTCTTCTTCCAAAGTTTCAAAGCTGTCGCAACTTGTTTCATTGAATTCTTCCGGTTCGGTATTGTCCGGTTCATTCGGATCCGGTGCAACCAAGCGCAGTTCTATTCTTCTGTTATAATACTTCAACATCTTTTTAAGCACGTTTAATTTCAAAACGCCGCGACCGAGTTCGATATCGTCAAGTTCCCTTTCCGTTATTTTCAGTTTTTTACACACCTGCCATACGCGAAGCTGCCGTTCATGGCGTTCAAAGAACAACGCAAAGCCCAGCGTTTTGTTGAAATTTCTTAAATGATCTTGCACCGTCGTATGATAATAAAATTTTCCCATTTCTTTTTAGCTCCACTATTTTGTTAAAACAAAACCACCCTAAAAAAGGGTGGCGGAGCTCAAAAACTGTTTAGGTACAGTCATGGTTATTCGTCCGCTAAGCGGCTTATATCCCAATACTCCGCCTAAAGCGGATAACCTAAAAGATGTTTTTGAGACACCGCAGTCCGTCTCCGGACTGCAAGAGTTATATTAAATGAATCTAAGTTTTTTGCAAGACTTTATTATTTGCCGATACAGAAATCACCAAATATCTTATCCAAAACATCATCGACTTCAATACGACCGGTAATCTTGCCTAAAGCGCGGGCGGCAAGGCGGATGTCTTCAGCCGTCAGTTCAATTTCTTTATCAAAACTGAAATTTTGCAGATTTTCGATAACATCCAGCAAAGCTTCACGATAGCGGCTGCGGGTTATCAGCAGATTGGAATTAGAGGTAAAACGTTCACAAATAAAATTATATATCCGGTCTAAAATTTGCGAAATTCCTGCTTTTTGTTTGGCCGAAATTAATATACATCCTTGTTTTTGCAATTCAGAACACTGTTCAGAAGTTAACTTATCACTTTTATTAGCAACAAGAAGCGTATTGTTTTTAAATGAATTTCTTATATTATCAAAGATTTGAACGCCATCTTTTGAAGCATCAAACAAACATATTATATAATCGGCAGATTTTATTTTGCCATACGCAATTTCAATGCCTTTTTTCTCGATTTCCTCATTTGCTTCACGCAAGCCGGCAGTATCGGTAAACATGACCGGATAGCCTTTAACATCAAGATGAATATCTATGGCGTCGCGGGTTGTACCGGCAATATCCGAAACGATCACGGCTTCACGATTGGCAATGGCATTCAACAGGCTGGATTTTCCGGCATTGGGTGGTCCGACGATGACAACCCGAAACCCTTCACGCAGACGTTCACCGATATTATCACCTTTTAAATGATTATAAACACTGTTTTCTAATTTAAATACATTGTTTTTCATATCAGATATCACGCTATCTGGGATTTCTTCTTCCGGAAAATCAATAAAAGCTTCAAGATGTGCAAGAATTTTCAAAAGCTGTTCCCGCCAATCATCGTACAGTTTTTTCAAGCCGCCTTCCATTTGGCGCATGGCATATTTTTGCTGTTCGGAAGTTTCGGCATCAATAAGATCAGCTAATCCTTCGGCTTCAGTCAAATCCATTTTGCCGTTATAAAATGCCCGTTTGGAAAATTCTCCCGGTTCGGCCATGCGAAAGCCTTCCATTTCAGAAAGGCAGGAAAGGACTCCGGAAATTACGGCCTTGGAGCCATGAGTCTGGATTTCGACAATATCTTCTCCGGTAAAAGAATTCGGCGCCTTAAAATATAATATAAGGCACTTGTCAAGCGTGTTGCCGGTTTTGGTATTTTTAAGGCTGACAAAATAAGCATAACGCGGTTTAATTTTTGCAATATCCAAATTTGTCATGGCTTTGACCGCGGCAAGGGCATTGTTGCCGGATATGCGAACGACCGCAACGCCGGATTTGCCATAAACCGTCGAAAGGGCATAAATTGTCTTATTATCCATTTGACACCTCGAAAATAAAAAAAATTTTTCAATTCAGTTATAAATTCAACCAAAAAATTTGGCAAGTTTTAAAATCAGGCGATTTTTTAGCCGCTGAGCGCTTTTTTACCTGTTGTTAACAAATCTATCATAGAATCGTTAAAAATCCTCTGTATCGGCTTTATACGGACTCGATTTTCAGCCACCGAAAGTTAACAAAATGATTATAAATAAACCAAAACTAATTATATGGGATTTTGACGGCGTTATCTCCGACACGGAGCATTTATGGCTGACAAACTGGCAAACTCTTTTAAAAAAACGACTGGGCATTGATTGGGATTTTGAAACCGTCAATTATCATCTGGGCGGAATGAGTCCTAAAACGAAAACAGAAAATCTGACCAAGCTCGGCATTGTCATTGATAACAATTTTATTGACGAACTGAAAATTCTTGATTGGCAGGCCATGGAAAAAATGCTGCCGGTTGACGGTGTGGAAAGCATTTTCGAGATGGAAGACTTTGCACAATGCATTGCTACCGGCGGAAATCGCGATAAAACGGAGAAAAAGCTCGATATATTGGGTTTTAACCATTATTTTCAGCCCGAATGTATTTTTACGGCACAGCAAGTGGAACACGGCAAGCCGGAGCCGGATTTGTTTTTATTTGCTGCCCGACAAATGGGATATCAGCCGGAGGATTGCATTGTGATTGAGGACTCGCTGGCCGGCCTGACAGCTGCGCAAAGAGCAGGAATGACCGCTTTTGCTTATCTTGGCTGCCCGATGAACAATCATCCCGCTTATGTTGAGAAAGTAAAAGCAATCGGCATAAAAAACATCTTTTTTGATATGAAAGACGTTAAAAAGGCTCTGCTTTCAATAATATCTTGAACAGTAGACAAAATTATGATAAAATAAAATCCTAATTTTTATTATAATCTTTATTATTAACCGCTGAAGGAATTATGATTCCGGAGGCACAAAATTTATAAAATATGTTAGTATATGCCTTGTTTGCCCTGTTTACCGGGGTTATTGCCGGTTTGTTAATGGAGGAAATAACTGAAAAAATTATCTTCAGCATCATTGGCGCTGTTGTCGTTTTTTTAGTATGTATAACATTTTTGCCGACAATTAATTTCAATTTTTGGGCTCCTTATCTCATTATTGCCGCGATGGTATTTCTTTCATTTATCATCGGGGATGATAAAAATGTTCGTGCCTATATTGTAACTTTTACTGCTATCGTATGTGCACTCGCTACACTTTTCTTTGCTTCGCTTCCGATATTCAGAAGCAAATCGTATCGTGAGATTTTAAAAGTAACAAACGTCAGCGACTCGATGTTTGTGAACAAAATCAAAGCAATAGACGTAAAAAGTATGGTATCTGTCGACAAGCAATTTGCCTTGAAATATGCAAATTCGCTGGTAGGTAACATTCCGGGACTGGGATCCAGAGTAGAAGTTGTCGATGCATTCCGTCAGACACTGAACGGGACGCTGGTTATTGACGGCAAAGACGTTGTTTTTCAAAATCAGACCGTATGGGTTGCCCCGCTGGAGCACAGAAGCTTTTTCAAATGGTTCTATAACGGACATACGCCCGGTTACATCATTGTTGATGCAACACAGGAGAATAAAGCCTATCTGGTAACGAATCTGAATAATGAGGATTTGGAACTTAAATATCTGGAAAGCGCTTTTTGGATGGCTGATATTGAAAGATATCTGAAGTACAACGATTATGTGACCAGCGGACTGAACGATATTGATTTTGAAATTGACAACAGCGGCAGGCCTTATCAGGTTGTGACCACTTACAAGCCGACAATCGGTTTTGGAGGAAAGGTTGCAACCGGCGTTGTGACAATTGATGTTCAGACCGGAGAAATCAAAAACTATTCGATTGAAGAAGCTCCGGAATGGATTGAAAGAATCCAGCCGGCAGAGTTTATCCGCGAATATGTTGATGATTACGGCAAGTATGTTCACGGTTTCTGGAATACTGTCTTTAGCGAAACAGACGTTATCAGAGCCGGAAATCAGGTCACGATTATTGATGATGCGGACAACAGCTACTGGTATGTCAGTCTGGTTTCGGCCAATTCCCATGATGATTCTTCCTGCGGGTTTATGTTGGTCAATACCCGAACAAAGGAGGCTTATCGCTTTGATATTCCGGGGATAAACGAGGTAAAGGCAGAAAATATTATCGAAGGTATAAAAATGGACGGCACGCAGGTTAATGCGACATCGCCCATTCCTTATAATATTTATGGTATTCCGACATATTTTATGACTTTGCGCAGCGCGGAAAGCGGAGAATTTATCGGATATGCCCTCTGTTCAAGACAGGACAGAACCTGCTATGCCATTGGCAAAACCAGAGAAGAAGTTGAAAATCTTTATATCAAAACCGTCAGAAACAAGGGCAATAAAATCAACAGTTTTGCTGATTCAGACGAAACCGGAAATTTTACCGTTCAAAAAGTTTGTTTTGAAAACGGAAAATATTTCTTTATTTTCAACGAAATATCAAATATTGAATTCTCTGCCGGCAGCGATGTGTCAAAAGAACTAAAATGGTCTGAGCCGGGTGATACCGTCAAAATATCTTACCGCAAAAGTGATGACAATACTTATGTGGTCTCAAAATTTGACAATACAAAATATCATCTTGATTTGGACTAACCTCAAAAAGAAGAGCCTTACCGTAAAAGTAAGGCTCTTTGCTTTTTTTAAGAATTCATATTATTGAAAAAGTCGTCATTGTCTTTGCTCAGACGAAGCTTATCCAGCAGGAATTCCATGCCGTCGGTCATGCCCATTTGCATTAAGACGCGGCGCAGTACCCACATTTTGGACAGGCGATCTTTATCAACCAGCAATTCTTCCTTACGGGTTCCGGAACGGGTGATATCAATGGTCGGGAACAGACGTTTGTCGGTCAGTTTGCGATCCAAAATGATTTCAGAGTTGCCGGTTCCTTTGAATTCTTCAAAAATAACCTCATCCATACGCGAACCGGTATCAATCAAGGCAGTGGCAATAATCGTCAGGGAACCGCCTTCTTCAACATTACGGGCAGCACCGAGCAGACGTTTCGGACGCTGCAGAGCATTGGCGTCCACACCACCGGTCAAAACCTTGCCTGATGACGGGATAACCGTATTGTAAGCGCGGCCGAGACGGGTAATGGAATCGAGCAGAATAACAACGTCTTTTTTGGTTTCAACCAGTCTTTTGGCTTTTTCAATCACCATTTCGGCAACCTGAACATGGCGGGAAGCCGGTTCATCAAAGGTTGAAGAAATAACCTCGCCTTTAACCGAGCGGGTCATATCCGTCACTTCTTCCGGACGTTCATCAATCAACAATACCATAAGGTAGCATTCAGGGTGGTTGGAGGCAATGGCATGGGCAATGTTTTGCAGCATTACGGTTTTACCGGTGCGCGGCGGCGCCACAATCAGTCCACGCTGGCCTTTTCCCTGCGGAGAGATTAAATCAATTACGCGGGTGGTATAGTCTTTTTCACCGCAGATAATGTCAAAATTGAGTTTTTTTGTCGGATAGAGCGGCGTTAAGTTATCAAAATTAACCCGAAGTTTTGATTTTTCCGGATCTTCAAAGTTAATGCTGTTGATTTTAGTCAGGGCAAAATAACGTTCGTTATCTTTCGGAGCACGAATTTCGCCTTCAACCGTGTCGCCTGTTCTTAAGCCGAATTTCTTGACTTGTGACGGTGAGACATAGATATCGTCTGGACCTGCCAGATAATTGGACTCTGCAGAACGTAAAAAACCGAAGCCGTCTTGCAGAACTTCGATTACACCGTCACCGTAAATAATGTTGTCTTCATCTGCCACTTTTTTCAAAATAGCAAACATAAGGTCTTGTACCCGCATTGAAGAGGCATCATCTATGCCTAAATCTTCAGCCTGCGTGAGCAGCTCTTTAGGGGATTTTTGTTTGAGATCTTTTAAATTCATTGAGTACCTTGAAATATGGATAGGATTGATTATTTCCTTGGAAGGTAAGTTTTTTATAGTATGTTCTTTGTAAGATGTCAAATGTTTGTTAAAAAAAATTATAAACAGCCCCGCAGGGCAAACATTTAAATTTAAAAAAAGTTTTTGTTGTTTGTATATTCCTGTGAGTCTTGTGGATTATTTTTTGTGAACCGAGTTATCCAGATGTTAATAATTTGTTAAGAGAATCGTTAACTGTTTTTTAACCTTGGTTAAGAATCGTTTAAGACTCTTGTAAATACTTTTTTAACTTTTTTATGAAAAATTTTTTATCCAGAGGGTGGGGAACATGGTTTGTCCCTGTATATAACTTATAGATATAAATTCTTTTTACGGTGATAAAATTGTATAACTTCTTAAAAGAGAGCTGTTATCCACAGAAACAGGGCTTTTTGTGGATAAGACTCATAAGCCTTTGTTTTGGGAGAAAGATATGAAGTTAGCGGCAATCACCGGATCTATCGGATGCGGAAAGACAACACTGGCAGGTCTGGCCAGAGAGCTTGGTTATGTGGTTTTTGACATTGATTATTGGAGCCGTGAACTTTATTTGCGTCCGGCGTATATTAATAAAGTTGCAGCGGTTTTTCCTGATGTGGCGGAAAACGGAAAGATTAATAAGAAAAAGCTCCGCGACTTGGTTTTTAATGACAGGGAGCAGCTTAAAAAGCTTGAGGCTATTGCGCATCCTTTTTTGAAACGCAGGCTTGTTGAGGCTATTCGTAAGAATGGAAAATATGACGGCATTTTTGTTTTGGATGCGGCATTATTGTTTGAAGCCGGATGGGATAAATACTGCGATTTGATTATTGTGGCTGATGTGGATTATGAAATACAAAAACAAAGAGTAATGAAAAGAGATGGTATTTCGGCCGAGGATTTTGATAAAATCAACAATATCCAGATGAGCAATACCGAAAAAACAGAGTTGGCCGATGTGGTTATTGATACCGATAAACCGCTGAATTTGTTGAAAACCGAACTGCTTTGTATTATAGATGAACTTGCTGAAGCGTAGAAGGACTTTTTATTAATGACCAGAGAGATTGTATTTGATACCGAAACCACGGGGTTTGATCCGGAAACAGGTGACAAACTGGTGGAAATCGGTGCGGTGGAGCTGATAAACCATATTCCGACCGGCGTGACTTATCACCAATATATTAATCCGGAAAGAGATGTGCCGGAAGATGCTTTTAAAATTCATGGTTTGTCTTATGAATATTTGAAAGATTTTCCGACTTTTGCCCAAGTGGCAGACGAATGGCTTGATTTTGTCGGCGATGCTACTCTGGTGGCGCATAATGCCAAGTTTGACATCAATTTTGTTAATTATGAGCTTAAACAGCTCGGAAAAGAGGGATACAGCTGGGACAGGGTTGTTGATACGCTTGAAATCGCCAAGATTTTGTTTCCGGGAGCGAGAAATAATCTTGATGCCCTGTGCCGACGTTTTAATGTTGACAATACGCAGCGTACTTTGCACGGCGCTTTGCTTGATGCACAGCTGCTGGCAGAAGTTTATCTTGAGTTATTGGGCGGGCGTGAGCCGAGTTTTTTGTTGGATAAAAACAAAAAACAGGCCGCAACTGTTGAAACGACAGCGGTTGTGAAGGACAGAAAGTATAGGGAACCGCGGATTTTTGCTTTGACTGAAGAGGCTTTGCAATTGCATAATAATTTTTTGAATACCAAAATTAAGGGCGCAATTTGGACAGCAGTGCCGGAGGAAAAAGGCGAAAATTAGCAAATTATTGTTTTTATTCCGGAATAGTGTTATACTGATTATTATTTGTATTGTGAGGCAGAAATGTCTGAAAACAGGATAGAAGAACTTTTTGGTAAGGACAAATTGCTGGTACGGGCGATGGATGCTCCCGTACTGGCCAAAAGAGATTTTGGTCTGGTCTATGATTTTTCTATTTGGGCAGAAGAAATCGAGCAGATGAAAAAGGGAATGTTTACCAGCGGGTCGTCAACTCTGCTGGTTAAAGGAGAGGTTGTTCCCACTTATAAAAATATGGGATTTTTGATTGACGGTGAAAAAGCCGAGGCTTTTCATATTGCCGAATCTGACAGCGGCAGCAACGGGGATATTGCCGACGGTACATTTGTAGCCAATCATACGGATTTGAATTCTTTGGCGGAATTGGCTCAGAGGGTTCGCTCTAAACATTCAAAAATCATGAATGAAGTTAATATCAATATAAAAGACAGCAGTGCAGTTTTGGGATTGTTTGTTAATAAGGCAAAATCAGAGGCGCTGCAAGCCCATATTTTAATGGCGCAGGAATTTTTAATAATACAGACAGGAAAAAGGCTGCCTATTTATGTTTATGATTCAAAAGCCGGTGAACTGACAGAGTATAATCCTTTGAAAAAAGAGAGGGAAAGTCTTGTGGCCAGGCTTAATGAAAGCAGGCGTTTTCATTCTGCAAATTTGGGATACTGGTTGGAATCTGAAAAAGAAGGCTGTTATAAAAATTATTTTGATTTGATTGCAAAATCAGAAATACAGCGGGATAATTACGTTGTTTTGCATAAAATGCAGAATAATTCGGGCAGATAAAAAAATCCCGATTACTCGGGATTTTTTTATGGGGTTATTGGCACCGCTCCGTATAAAAGGGGTATCTATTTTTGTTCCGGTTGGGATTGTTGTCCGTTTTGCGGATGTTTGCGGTTTTGGTACATTGCGACAAAATCTATCGGATTTATCATCAACGGCGGCAGTCCGGCGGAAATGAGCGAATTAGTGATGTAGCTGCGGGCATAGGGAAAGAGCATCCGCGGGATTTCTATCAATAAAACAGGTTCTAAATGTTCTTCGGGAACATTCAGGGCGACAATGCCGCAATAGTCAAGTTCCAAAATGAACAACGGCTGAGTGCTGACGATGCCGTCAATGCGAATTTTTAAGGAAACGTTGAAGAAGTTGTCATGCAGGTGATCGGCATTGACATCAACGTCAATATTAATTTCCGGTGCCTGATTCAGATTGCGGAAGATTTCCGGCGCATGTGGAATTTCCAAAGAAAAGTCTTTGATATACTGGGTGCTGATGACAATCGGCGGCTGGGTTCCCGCATTGTCGTTAGCCGTGGGTTGTTCCGGTGTTTGGTTTTCTTCTGACATATAATCCTCCTAAAGTGGTGTTTTGTTTATTGATACCCTGAAAATTTTGAATCGTCAAATATTATAGTTGATAAAAGATATATTTCAGCTATATATTTATATAGTATATAAGGATAATTTTTTAACGGAGACAGGTATTGTCGGGATATTTTGATATTTTAATTCTTTTTGTGGTGGTTTTAGTAATTTTTAAAAGATTACATTCTATATTGGGATCAAATGCTGACAGTGAAAGCAAGGCAAAAGCTGCCGAGGAAAATGCGGCAAGGATTTTTGACATCATCATGAAAGAGGCTGAGAAAAATCAGATGGCGGAAATGTCCCGCGGCGAGAAAGAGGCCGAAAATGAAGAAAATTTGAGCGATATGGAAAAGGTATTGCGTCAGATCCCGAATTTTGACGAAGACAGGTTTTTATACGGCGCCAAAAAAGCTTTTGAGATGATCGTCAACTCTTTTTCCAAAGGCGATATTGAAACTTTGGAAATGCTTGTCAGCAAAAAATTGTTGAAAAAGTTTCAGGATATTATTGAACAGAGAAAAGCTGAAGGTATTGTTTCCGAGGCGGATTTCATCGGTTTTGACAAGGCCGAAATTGTCAAGGCAAAGGTTTCTGCCGATAATATTGCCAAGATTACGGTAGAATTTATTTCGCAGCAGGTAAATCTTTTGAAAAATGCCGAGGGCGAAGTTATTGAAGGAGATGAAAACTTTATTCAGAATATTTCGGATATTTGGACTTTTGAACGCGCTTTGACTTCAACTAACCCCAACTGGCTGTTGGTTTCTACGAGAAAGTAAACTATGACCGGAACTAAAAATCTTAAATTATTGGCTTTGCTGCTGGCGCTTTTTGCCTGTGGCAAAGAAGAACAGCAACCTGCCGAACAAACGGAAATTCCTTTAACCGCGGAAGAAAAAATTGATAAATCCGATTTTGAGTTGAAGCAGGTGGATTATAATTCCCTGTCAGGATGGAAAAAAGACGATCTGGCTACGGCAATGCAGGCTTTTGCCCTTTCCTGCCAAAAAATTATGGCGTCTGACAGCGATTTTCTTTCCGATAAGGCTTTGGTTAAAATTCCGACAGCCGCTTATAAGGAAATTTGCCAGAAGCTTGAGACAACCGCGCCGTTGGAATATCCTAATTTTATCGAACAGAATTTTACGCCGTATCAGGTTTTGTTCAAAGGCAACGATATAGGACAGTTTACGTCTTATTTTGAACCGACGATTCAGGTTTCGGTTACGCGCAGCCATGGATATAATTATCCGATTTACGGTCGTCCGTATGATTTGTTTGAAATGAATTTGAACGATTTTGACGAGGCTTATCCTAATAAAAAGCTTATGGGACGCGTTGTCGGACAGAAGTTTGTGCCTTATTTTACAAGGGACGAGATTTCCAAGACCATGATGAAAGCGCCGGTGATTTTATGGGCGGCCAATCCGGTTGATTTGTATATTGCGCAGATTCAGGGGTCTGCCGTTGCTGAGACAGAAGACGGCAAGCAGGTCCGGATTGCTTATGACAGCAATAACGGACATAAATTTACGGGAATAGGGCGAATTTTGCTGGAGAGAAGGTTAATCCGCAAAGATAAAGCATCAATGATGGAAATCAAAAAATGGATGCATGAAAATTATGATGTGGCGAAAGACCTGATGAATGAAAACAAGCGTTATGTTTTTCATCGGTTGTCTTATGAAAGCGGTCCGATTGGTGCCGAGGGGGTGGTTTTGACGGCGGGAAGGAGTTTGGCCGTAGATGAAAACTACATTCCTTACGGCAGTTTGCTCTGGCTGGAAACAGCGTTGCCTAAATACGGTGAGACTTATAAAATGGTTGTTGCGCAAGATACCGGAGAAGCTATCAAAGGTGCTATCCGCGGTGATTATTTTTGGGGAACCGGCAATGATGATGTTTTGGAACTGGCCGGAAAAATGAATTCGACCGGACGTTATTTTATCTTTATTCCCAAAGGTGTGGAGGTTAGTCAATAACTATGGCGCGCAAATCTCCCAATAAGGCAGATGCTTTGGTTTATAAAGCATTGCAAAAAGCAATAGGGCAGGACAGGCTGCGGGTATATCTGGATTATGCCAGAATAAACCGCCCGCAGTCGCCGGTTTATGACCCATGGGAATGTTTGCTTCCGGTTTTGGTGCCGGTGATTATCGGCTTGCTGCTGATTATCAGCGTCGGGGTATTGTTCGGGCTGTTGTTTATTGTGGTCATGATTTTGGTTTACAGCACTTATGTTAAAAAGATTATGCATAAGAAGCTGATTGAAAGAACCAAAAAGTTTTTGACCGCAGATTATGACAATTGCTGCAAACTTTGGGAATTTGGCGGTATTGTTTTGGTGAATACAAAAAACAAAAAAATCGGCTGTGTGGCGCCGGAAGGCGACTGGAAGGATTTTGTCGTGCTTAATTACGCCGATTTGATGGTTGACCATAATGAAAAATCTGAACAAAAATCCGAAGACGACAGATCCCAAACAGCCTGAAGATACTGATTTTTGGCAGGAGGTTGTAAAAGGCGTGCGGAAAATTCCGGTGCCTAACGTTGATATGTCAAAACCGCGGACCGAACTGCCGGAAATCAGGCAGAATATCAATATTTTTGAGTTTTATCAGGGAGAGAAGCTGGATTATCTGCGGGCCGGCAGTTTTAACAATATTGATGCCAATACCGTCAAGCGGTTTAAACGCGGCGAGTTCAAAACAGAAGCGCGTCTTGATTTGCACGGCTGTCTGGTAGACGAAGCTTATCAGAAAGTGGAGACTTTTTTGCAAAATGCCGTCCGGCGCGGTTTGCGCTGTGTGCAAATTATTACCGGAAAAGGTTTGCATCGGGAAAATGAAGATATTTTTGCCGCCCGCGGCGTGTTAAAAGATTTGGTGCCGCAGTGGCTGAATCAGGATCATATCCGCCCATTGCTGCTGGCTTTTGACTATTCTCCGATCAGTGAAGGCGGGGACGGCGCTTTAATGCTGCTTTTGCGCCGCAAGCCTAATTCCTGATTTTTTTATCTTTGCTGTGGCAATAAGCTGCAATCGGGCAATTGGCGCAATCCGGATTTTGAGCCTTACAAACATATCTTCCGAACAGGACAAGCCAGTGGTTGGCATTTTTCTTAAAATTGTCCGGTAAAACGCTGTTTAGATCTTTTTCGACTTCCAGCGGGTTTTTACCCTGACTGAAATCCAGCCTGTGGGAAATGCGAAAAACATGGGTATCTACGGCGATTGTCGGTTTGTCAAACCAGACGTTTAAGACAACATTGGCGGTTTTGCGGCCGACTCCGGCGAGGCTTTCCAAGGCCGTGCGGTCGGAGGGAACTTCGCCGTTATATTTTTCAACCAGTTCCCGGCTCATTGCCATGATATTTTTGGCTTTGTTGTTATAAAGGCCGATGGTTTTGATATATTCTTTAAGTTTATCAATACCGAGCGCTAAAATTTGCTGCGGCGTATCGGCTGTTTTGAAAAGTTCTTTGGTTGCTTTATTGACGCCTTTGTCGGTGCTTTGGGCGGAAAGAATAACGGCAACCAACAAGGTGTAGGCGTTATGAAAGTCAAGTTCGCAGCGCGGATTGGGATCCCGCTGATTAAAAATCTCCATGATTTCCATAATTTCTTTGGTATTTCTCATCAGGCTTTTACTCCTCCGGCACCGGCGGCTTTGGGTGCGTCTTCATCTAACGGCCAGCGGGGGCGAGGTTTAAAATCCAAGCCATTGGTATAACCGGCACGGAATCTTTCCAGTCCGGCCCAGGCTATCATAACGCCGTTATCCGTGCAAAAACGTATCGGCGGGGCGGAGAATACCATGTTATTGGCTTGAGCCAGAAGTTCCAGCCGGTTTCTTAAAAAGGTGTTGGATGCCACGCCGCCGGAAACGACAAGGTCTTTGCCGTTCGGGTAGTGTTCCTGAAAATAACGGATGGCTTTTTCAAGTTTATGGCAGAGACTTTCGGTAACGGCAAACTGAAAACCGGCGCAGATGTCGGCCACATCCTGTTCGGGCAGCAGGGCGTGTTCCAATATGCCGTCCGGCGAATAAGATTCAATAATTTTGCGTACGGCGGTTTTCAATCCGGAGAAAGAAAGATTGCAGTCCGGCGAGTTGAAAAGCGGGCGCGGCAGAACAAAACGGCGGCTGTTGCCGATATCAGCCATTTTTTCTATCATCGGGCCGCCGGGGTAGCCTAAGCCCAGCATTTTTGATACTTTGTCAAAGGCCTCGCCGGCCGCATCGTCAATGGTTGTTCCGAGGCGCTGGTATTCACCGATATTTTTTACAACCAAAATCTGACAGTGTCCGCCAGAGACAAGCAATAACAAATAAGGGTATTGTACGTTGCTGGTTAATCTGGCGGCCAAAGCATGGCCTTCCAGATGGTTTACGGCAACAAAAGGTTTGTTTAAGGCCAGAGCCATGGCTTTGGCTGCCATAACGCCGACAACGACGCCGCCGATCAATCCGGGACCGGAAGAAGCGGCAACGGCATCAACGTCATCAGGTTTTAATCCGGCTTTTTGAAAAGTGTGCTCAATAATCTCGTCAATATGTTCCAAATGCGAGCGAGCAGCAATTTCCGGTACGACGCCGCCGAAAGGTTTATGTTCTTCAAGCTGGGTTAAAAGGCATTCGCCTAATATTTGCCGCTTATCGTTGACAATGGCGGCGGCTGTTTCGTCACAGCTGCTTTCTATTCCTAAAACTATCATTGCTTATCTCTTTTTTATTGCAGTTTTTTTTTAATTATATACACTATAAAATAGTTTATTGCAAAGGCAAAATTTCAGGCGAAAGGTTGAAAATGGCAAATAAAATCGAGAAAAAAGAATCTGCGGCGGAAGAAACAGTTCCGGTAAAGAAAGTTTCTGGCAACAGGTATTCTCCGGTAAAAATTTTAGGGCTGATTTTGGTTCTGGGTTCCGGATGGGTAATTTATAAGAATCCGCAACTGATTGAAAGAGCGAAAGTGCTGTTGGCAGAATCGGCGGTGCGGTATTCGGATAATTTGCCGGAAAAACAGCCGATTCAAGCAGATGTTCAGGATTTGCAAAATCAGATTGCAATGCTGAGGACAGAGCTTTTTAATCTGAAGAGCACTTTGCCGGCAGAAAGTGAGCCGGTCAACGTGCAAAAGCTGAATGAGCTTTATGACAAGTTTGACTCCATTGAAAAAACAAATATGAATATTATCAATTCCAAAGCAGATGCTTCGGCCATGCTGGGAATGATGGCTCGGCTCGACGAGGTTGAAAGCAAGCTGAAACTGATAAGCAGGGCAACAGATGAAAATGCTCTGGTTTTGACTGCGGCGATGATGGTTAAAGAAGCTTCCGGCCGCGGCGGAAATTTTGTTTATGAAGCAGAAGTTTTGCAGCAGCTGGCCCAAAATAATCCGCGGTTAGCGGAACCTTTGGCCGTGATTGCAAAAACAGCGCCGTCCGGAATTGTAACAAATGCACGCCTTATTAACGAATTTGAAAGTATTTATGGTGCCATACTAAAGAAGCAAAAAGATGCGGCAGCCCAGACATGGAAAGACCGGATTTTGAACAAACTGAGCGACTTTGTAAAAGTCAGGAAAGTTAATGAAGCGGAAGAGGCGGAAATGCAGATTCTGCAGAATTTAAAAAATATCAGGGATCTTGTGCGGGAAGAAAATTTTGTTCAGGCGGCAGAAGAACTGCGTCAGCCCGAAAACGAGGTTTTGCTGGAAGATGCCGGTTTGCGGAAGTGGCAGGAAAAGGCTTTGGCCAAGGTTTATTTTGAACAGGCCGTGGGCAGGATTTCTACTTATTCTCTGGCAGCTATGAAAGTCAATGCGATTAAAAAGGAGACAATGGAATGACCAGAAAAATATCTACATTTATCTTTATCGGTCTGATTTTTACCGTCATCGTCTGGATGTTGGACAAGGCCAGTGTGGTAACTGTCGACTGGCGCAGTTATCATGAGATTTTATCAGTGCCGGAGCTCATGCTTCTGGTGTTGATGTTTGTGTTGGTTATCGACATATGCAACCGTATTTGCCGCAAGATATTCAATTTGCAGGTCAGAGAGGCTTATAAGGCTTCTTATCTGGAAAACGAGATTAAGGAAAATGCCGCAATTGATGTTTTGGCCGGAAAAATCAGCGAAAAAATCGTGATTGACCGCAAAGATTTTGACAAATCGCTGCTTCTGGTGTTAAGAGCCATGACGGCAATTACGGCCGGTGATATGAACGAAGCCCGTTTCCATATTAAAAATCTGAAAAAAGTAATCGGAAATGATCCGATTATTGACGTTTTGAAGATGAAAATTTATAAAGGCGAGAAAAATTATGACAAGATGGAAGAGCTGTCTGCCAGAATTATGAAGAACAGTGATATTCAGATTGTCGGTATGAAGGCCGCAGTTGAGGCCCAAATGGAGAAAAAAGAATTTAAAGAAGCTTTGGCGACGGCAAACCGTGCGTTTGAGCTGCGACAGGATTTGTATTGGATTATCGAGAGCGCGTTTGAGCTGCGCGCAAAAGCGCAAGATTGGGAAGGCGCTTTGCAGGTGCTTGATGCCGGTCGCAAGAAGAAAATTATTCCGGCCGATAAGTATAAACGTTTGAAGGCCATTATTCTGTTTGAGCGGGCCAAGGAATTTCAGAAGGCCGGCGATGAAGTTAATTTCTTCAAGTTCTGTTCACAGGCGGTTGAAGCTGACGATACGCTGGTTCCGGCAGCCGTGGCTTTGGCGGAGTATTATAAAAATACCGATAATCAGGTGCGCAAGGCGGCTGATATTTTGCTTCGGGTTTGGAAAAAGAATCCGACGGATGAAGTGGCTTATGCCTATTTGGATTTGTATCATCATAATGATGTTAATGCCAAAATTCAAAATATGGAAAGTCTGGCCATGTCAAATTCTCTCCGCCCGTCTTTGAACAACAGAATTTTGGCGGAATTGTGCGCCGAAGCAGGTAAATGGAAAAAGGCCAAAGGCGAGTTGGAAATCTTTTTGATTAACAATCCCTGTACAAAAAGAGTTTGCTCTTTGATTGCGGAGTATGAAGAAGTCTTTAACAAAAACAAAAAAGAAGCAAAATCCTGGAAAGACAAATATAATAACTGTGCAGAAGATTCCGGCTGGGTTTGTGAAGAATGCGGCGAAAAAACCGCGGAATGGCATTCCGTTTGTCCGAAGTGTAAAGCATTTGGCGCCGAAAAGTGGCACTTGTATGTGGAACAGGACAAACAGGAAGCCGATATGTCCAATGACGGTTATGAAGATGAAGACGAGGAGTAGCTGCTGATGAATAATTCCGAGCTCAGAAATATCTGGGCAGCAAAATATGTCAATGTTGACCGAACTCTGGCCCGGATGAAAGAAGTCAAGGCAGCTGCGACGGCTTTTAATACCAATGTTGATGCAGTTCTTAAAATCAGCGGAAAAAAATTGCAGGGTCTGATTGAAAAATTCGGGCTGGACTGGAACAGCTTGAATAATATTGAAGAATTGAAGCTTTTGCAGGCTACGGACGTGATTAAGGGCGTGTTCAAGTGTTTTTCACGCGGGATTGCCGAAGAATGGCTGACAGAAGACAAGGCAGTTTTTGACTGGATGGTTGAAAATATCGGTTATGAGCGGTTACAAATGGGCGGTCAGGGCGGTATTGTGGCTAATGCGCTGGCGGCGGCAGGCGTTTCCAAGGTTTATGCCCATACCAATTCTTTACCTAAATTGCAGGCCGAACAGTTTCTTAAGCTGGACAATTTGGTTTCTTTTGATGAGAACGGTATCGAAAAACCGGCTTGTCAAATTGATCGCGGGCAGGATATTCCGCTTATTCACTGGATTTTGGAATTTGACAAAGGCGATGAGCTGACGGTTGAGGGGCATAAGGTTGTTTGTCCGAAGTCAAACCGTTTTATTGCAACCTATGATCCGTTGAATCTTAATCTGGTGAAAGATGACGCTTTTGTACGGTTTTCGGAATCTCATCCGATAGATTTTATTGTTTTGTCGGGGTTTCATGCCCTGACAGCCAATAAGGGCGGCTGTGCGCTGATTGAGGATGTTTTGCCGCTGATAAAAAGCTGGAAAAAGATCAATCCGCGGGGAGTCGTTCATTTGGAAGTGGCTTCAACGCAGGATATTGCGGTCAGGAAAGCGATTGTCGACAAAGTTGCACCTCTGGTTGATTCAATCGGGTTGAATGAACGTGAGACGATAGACGTTCTGCAGGTTATCGGCGAAGAAAAGTTTGCTGCCGAATGTGAGGAGAATACCGACAGCGCCCATATGCTGGAAGCTGTTTTCCGGATTAAGGAAAAAGTCGGTTGTCCCCGGGTACAGTTGCATATGTTCGGATTGTATATGACTTTGCAGGACAAAGGTTTTAGGATTAAACCGCAGGAGAATCTGCGAGGAATGTGTCTGGCAGCTGTGGCGGCAGCCGGAAAAGCCAGTCTGGGCAAGGTTGAAAAACCGGAGGATTTTGTGGTTCGCAAGGATACGCCGGTGAATGACGAGGCATTGAATGTTTTGAAAAAAGCGGCGGCATATGCCGGAAATGAAAAACTGGAAGAAGACGGTATTGCCGATTTCAGAGGATATGATCTGATTGCGGTACCGACGATTTTGGTTCCGAAGCCGGTGACTTTGGTCGGAATGGGAGATACTATATCTTCTATCTCTCTCGTTGCTTCCCGATAAAAGTTTGCAAAGAGCTTGTCATACTTGTTCTTTTTCTTCTCGTGTAGCTAGTTGTACACGTCGTCGAAAAAGAATGGCGTAGCACAAGTCCTTATCAAACTTTTTAATAGAAACGCGTATAAAGGCCGACTAATACAGAAAAAAGAAAATCCGGCTAAGTTACGTACGTTTATGTACGCGCCTGTCGCCGGATTTTCTTTTTCTTATTATCCGTCGTGTCTATCGCGTTTTTTACAGCGGCTTGAAAAAGTATGTTTGTTTCATTTTTCCAGGGTTATGTATTCCGGCGGGATAAATCCCTTACTCAGAATCAGAATATAATGGCGGAGTATATTATAGGGCGATCCGTAGGCTTCGCTGCACTGGTGCCAATTCAATGGTGAGGTGTCAATTTCAGCCGGATTTTTTATCTTATAAACGTTTTCAAAATCAATATCGGTTTTGGCTGTTTCTGAATTGTCTTTGCAGTAAATCATCTCTACCAGCCTGTCTTTCATGAGATCATCAAGTTCAAACGAAATCACTGTGGCATTGTGTACCAGATAATCCAGATATGGGTGTTCATAGTCCTCAATCGGTGCTTTCTCGGTTAGGCAACTGATTGACCTTGTCCGTCCCGGCAAAGTCTTTTCCAGATATTTTTTGATGTCTTCGAAATCTGTAGAACCGGCTTTGCGGGCATACATTTCAAGTTGTTTCGGATTTGGATTTGCCGCTACCGACAAATACCCCTCTTGCAGAATTTTATCGGCATGGTAAGTGTAGCAGTACAATTTCATTGCTTTTTCCTCTTTAGGTAAGTTTTTTTATTTCTCCAGTGTTATGTATTCCGGCGGGATAATTCCGTCTTTGATGATAATCAGATAATAAGGAACAACGGAAAACCGTAAGCCCAGCTTCTCATCACAAACCGACCAATCCACCGGAGAGGTATCAATATCGTTGATTGAGGCCAATTTTATCAGACGTTCATCAATATCTTGCGGCAAGTCTTTATCTAAATCCGGCCGGATTGCCGGACTGACATAAACGGCTTCAATCAGTCCGTCTTTTTGTAAAGCCCCTAAATCTATGGAAAACAAATCGGCATTTTCAATAAAAGGTTTGAACATATTTATGCTTTTTTCCGTCCATTGTATCGGTTCTGAAAAACCGCGGATGGCACGGCTGCGGCCGCTAAAACAACTCTCCATCCATTGGACAATTGCGGCATGGGTTGTTTTGCCGCCGGTGCGTCTGTAGTAGTAGCTTAAATCGGCATCAGGATTCATGGCAAAGGATAAGATTCCTTCTGTAAGTGCCAAATTTCCTTTGGTAATGTAATGATAAAGCTTCATAGTTACAACTTGATTTGTTATTCAATTTTTTTATTTTATTACCTTTTTGTATTTGAGGCAATGGCTATGTTTTGCGGTCGGGGCGGCCGGCGGAGATTAAAGAATATGTTAGGATAAAACAGAGGGATCGGTTTTTATTAAAACAAGTCTGGTTTTGTTTGTCTTGCGATTTTACTTGCAATTCGGCAGATTGAATGTATATATAATTCTAATTGATTGACACAGGAGAAAGAAAATGGCAGAGAAAGAACCCTCGCAACGGCAGCTCAGGGTCGGGCAGGAGATTAAGAAGATTTTGGCCGGTTTTATTGACCATGGCGAAATCAGAAATCTGGAAGGGATTCATACCATGGTTACAATTACCGAGGTGCGGGTTTCTCCGGATTTGAAATATGCCTCGGTTTATCTGATGACGACGAACGGCGAACATCTTAAAGAGGTTTTGGGCGGTTTGCAGCTGGCAGCCAATTATCTGCGCAAACAGGTCGCCGGAAAGCTTCAGTTGCGTTATGCACCTGAACTTGTTTTTAAGGTTGATGATACGTTTGAACAGGTTGACAAGATTGAGCGGCTGCTCAGAGATCCCAAGGTTCTGGAAGATTTGAACAAGGAATAAAAAACATTAAAGCACTTTTCGGAGTGCTTTTTTTGTTGCCGGAATAAAAATATTGGGTTATGCAGGATATCTGAAATTAATTATTAAAATTTATTATAAAATGAAATACAAATTATTGGAGAAAGTTCCCAGGAAGTGTTTTGCCGATCATTGCGAGATTGTTGAACAGGGGGACAAAAAATATCTTAAAATTTCGGTTTCCGGAGGCAGAGGGTTGCATAACAGGATTTTTGCCGAGGGAAAAGATATTTTATGCAAAGAAAACATTTATTGCTGTTTTCAAAACAACGGCATTTGTACCCTTTGTTATTATGATGCCGAAAAAAGGCAAATCATGATTGTGTGTAAACAGTGCTTTACTTATTTTTTTAAAAATACATCTTTGTTTTTTAAGAAAAAAAGTATTTGGTATTGTTTTGATTTGCAACTTCAAAAATATCTGCGGCTCGGCGTTTTGCGGGAAGAAGGTTTTTGGATGCCGCCTCGTGACAGACTGAAAGGGTGTTGCAGTTCCGTTCATGTTTATTTCTTTTATAACGGTGAGTTTGTTAAAAAACATTGTGAACGGGTTGTAAAGGCCTTAGGCAACAGTCTGTATTTTATGAAAATCGGAAAAACGGTTTCCGTCTTGACAGATTTTTGCATGAACGGGCAGGTTCCTACGGTCGGGAAGTATATTTCCGATATTCCCGTTGAAAAGGTCGGTTTGTTTTTTTCGACCAAAGGAATTTATAAAAAACTGTTTTATTAAGAGAAAGGCGTGTTCTGCGGAATACGTCTTTTTTGTTGCCTTTCGGCTTTTTGTGTGGTAGCTCTGACTCTTAATATGAGATTATTTTGGATAATTATTAAAAGCATAATATATGGATTTGACTAAATTCGGTGTAAAAATTATTCCCAAAGATGGTAAATTCTTTTTGATCTTTCACAAGCGCGGAAGAGAAACAAGTTTGCTTTTGGGAGAACGTTACTGGTTTGACAAGAACAAGTGTCTTTGGTCGCAAAAAGGGCGGGAAACCCATGTTTTTTTGCTGAGACAGGGAAGTGTGCCGCTTAAACGGCTGGCTAAAATGTCTTATTATTATTTTCTTGATGACGGGGATTTTATTTTCAGAATGGTTCATGAAGATGTCTGGATGAAGTTTTCATATTCTGAAAAGAAAAATCTGTTGCTGGGAAATTTGTTTTGCCATATTCCGGAACGGGATTTTTGGCTTTTTCTGAAGCATGAAGGCGGAAAAAAGGTCAGATTTTTTTCTGTTCACGGGAGCCGACTTTCAAGCTTGGTGGCTTATGACTGGTTTTGGATTGACTGTGATATGCTAAATCTGGCGACCCAAAGCGGTAATATCAGACTGCGAATCCGATGATTTTATTAAAAAACCGTAATGTCAGGCTTGGCAATACGGTTTTTTTATGAAATGATGACGGAGAAGGAGAGTTTTTATAATGGCAAGACATAAAAAAGGCGAAGACATAAACGGCTGGCTGATTGTGGACAAGCCCCGCGGCATAGGGTCTACCGATGTGGTCAATATGACCCGCCGGATGTTTAAGGCCAAGAAAAACGGCCATGCCGGAACGCTTGATCCTTTTGCAACCGGCGTGCTGCCGGTGGCTTTCGGGGAGGCGACGAAACTTTTGCCTTTGGTTACGGACGGACGGAAAGAATATGAGTTTGTGCTGCAGTGGGGGGCGGAAACAAATACCGGTGACAGTGAAGGAGAAATAGTTTCCCGTTGTGAAAAAGTTCCCTGCCGGAAAGATATTTTAGCCGTTTTGCCGCAGTTTATCGGTGAGATTACACAGGTTCCGCCCGCTTTTTCGGCCATAAAAATCAACGGACAGCGTGCGTATGATCTGGCACGCAGGGGAGAGGACGTGGCTATTCCTGAAAGAAAAGTCGAGGTTTATTCTTTGGAACTTTTAGAAGAATTGCCTGACAGACAGGCAAAATTTCGGGTGATGTGCTCAAAAGGCACTTATGTGCGGGCGTTGGGACGTGATTTGGCCAGAAAACTCGGAACTTTGGGCTATTTGCAGGAGTTGAGAAGGACAAAATGCGGAAAATTTTCGCTTGAGGATACGATTTTACTGGAAAATTTAAAAAAAGTAGTGCATACTGACGCTCTGAAAGAATTTCTGCTTCCGTTAATAACATCACTGCGCGACATCGCGGTTTTAGCTGTATCGGAAGCTGATGCTGCCAGGCTCCGGCTCGGGCAGGGGTTGTCTCCCAAAAATTATGATATTGATAATTTGACAGGCAAACAGGCTGTGGCCGTGTTTGAGGGCAGTCCGGCAGCGATCGTCCGAATCGATGAGAGAAAAATTTCGCCGGTTCGTGTGTTTAACTGTTAACATGAAGGAAAAATTGATGTCGATTACTAATGAAAAAAAACAAGAAATTATCAAATCTTTTGGCTTGAAACAAGATGATACAGGCTCTCCCGAAGTTCAGATCGCTATCTGGACTGCCAGAATCAACAGCCTGATTGAACATTTTAACGTTCATAAAAAAGATTTGCATTCCCGTCTGGGGTTGATGAAGATGGTCAGCCGTCGTCGTCACCTGCTTGATCACCTGAAGGCAACCAGCGAAAGCAGATATCAGGATTTGATTAAAAGATTGGATTTGCGTAAGTAATTTAAGAGTTAAGATTTTATGCTGTTCGGAAGTGTTTTGGTTTGTTCATTTCGGGGTCTTGGTTCTTTGGGGAATCAGGATGGTATGAGCGGCGGGAGCAGTTTTTCCGGTCAGCGGAAATTTTGATTTCGGAGTGCGGGGCAACGGGGCTCCGCATTCCTTTTAAATCCTGCCAGGGGGCAGGTGAGGTTTGTAAGATAGATTATAGATAGAAAGGTAAAAGAAATATGATCGATTTTAAAGTCGCCCGAAAAGAGATGGAATGGGGCGGACGAAAGTTAGTTTTAGAAACGGGTAAAATAGCAAGACAGGCAACAGGCGCGGTGATTGCTACCTATGGGGAAACAGTTGTACAGGCAACCGTTGTTGCGGCAAAAGAGGCAAAGGCAGATCAGGATTTCTTTCCTTTAACTGTTAACTATCAGGAAAAATATTATGCGACCGGTAAAGTTCCGGGCGGATTTATGAAGCGTGAGGGCAAGCCGAGCGAGCGCGAAGTTTTGATTTCCCGTCTGATTGACCGTCCGATCCGTCCGCTGTTTCCTGATGCTTTCAAAAATGAAGTTCAGATTATTTGTACGGTTTTGAGCCATGACCAACAGACGGATTCCGATATTGTGGCCATGATTGCCGCTTCGGCTGCACTGGCTGTTTCCGGTATTCCGTTTTTGGGGCCGATCGGGGCTGCCAAAGTCGGGTATAAAAACGGGCAGTATATTTTGAATCCGACAATTGAGCAGATGAAGGATACCGAACTGGAATTGTCTGTTGCCGGTACTTCCGAAGGTGTACTGATGGTTGAATCCGAGGCTCAGGAACTTTCCGAAGAAACAATGCTGAATGCGGTTATGTTTGGTTTTGAAAGCTTCCAGCCGGTTATTGAAATGATTAACGAGCTGAAAGCCGAAGCAGGCAAAGAAACTTGGGAAGCTCCTGTTTTTCCTGCTGAATTTGATGCTTTATATGAAAGAATCGAAAAAGAATTCCGCGGTAAATTTGAAGAAGCCTTCAAAGAGACTGACAAATTGAAACGCGGTACTCTGGTCGGGCAGGCTTCGGAAGAAGTCAAGGCGACGATTGATCCGGAAAACGAATTGGAGATGCGTTATGTCGGTGATGCCATTGAAAAATTGATGCACAAAGTTGTTCGTGAAAAGGTTTTGACAACCGGACGCCGTATTGACGGCCGCGATACTAAAACCGTTCGCCCGATTCAATGTGAAATTGATGTTTTGCCGAAGACTCACGGTTCAGCTTTGTTTACGCGCGGCGAAACGCAGGCTATGGTTGTGACGACTTTGGGAACCGGAGAGGATGCTCAGATTGTCGATGGCCTGATGAACGAGTATAAAGAAGACTTTATGCTGAACTACAATTTCCCGCCGTTTTCTGTCGGCGAGTGCGGCCGTTTGGGCAGTCCGGGACGTCGTGAAATCGGTCACGGCAAGCTGGCATGGCGCGCAATTCATCCGATGATGCCGAAAAACAAGGATACTTTTCCTTATACGATCCGCGTGGTTTCCGAAATTATGGAATCGAACGGTTCTTCTTCTATGGCAACGGTTTGCGGTACGACTTTGTCTTTGATGGCGGCAGGTGTGCCGATGGCTAAGCCGGTTGCCGGTATTGCCATGGGGTTGATTAAAGAAGACGATGGCCGTTTCAGCGTTTTGACCGATATTCTCGGTGATGAAGACCATCTTGGCGATATGGACTTTAAGGTCGCCGGTACCAAAGACGGTGTAACCGCTTTGCAGATGGATATTAAAATTACTTCCATTACCAAGGAAATTATGCAGACGGCGCTGGCTCAGGCACATGAGGGCAGAATTCATATTCTGGGCGAAATGGCCAAAGCAATTGCCGAACCGCGTCCGAATGTTTCGCCTCTGGCTCCGGGGATTGTTGCCATTAAGATTCCGGTTGACAAGATCCGTGAAGTTATTGGTTCCGGCGGCAAGGTTATTCGTGAAATCGTCGAAAAAACCAATACCAAAATTGATATCAGCGATGACGGTGTCGTTAAAATTGCTTCTATGAAAAAAGAAGAAGGCGATGCCGCTCTGGAGTGGATTATGAGCATTGTGGCCGAGCCGGAAGAAGGAATGATTTACAAAGGCATTGTTACCAAAATTATGGATTTTGGCGCGTTTGTACGCTTCCTTGGTTCGACAGAAGGACTGGTTCATATTTCGGAAGTCAAGAATGAGCGTATTGCGTCAGTTTCTGATTTCTACAAAGAAGGTGACACCATGTGGGTTAAATGTCTGGGTACCGACAATCGCGGCAAGATTAAACTTTCTGCGAAGAGGGTGGATCAGGAGACCGGTGCCGACCTCGAAAAATAAAAAGCTTGCAAAAGGTCGGTCATGCTTGTTTCTTTTCTCCTCGTGTACCTTTTGTTGTACACGTCGTCGAAAAAAAACGATGCAGCACCGGCCTTTATTTGTAAAAAGTAAATAAGAGTCAAATTTTAAAAGCGTTTTCCGGATGACAGAAAGCGCTTTTTGTTTGACTTATTTTTTATTTTGTCTAAAATCTGTTTTGAAAATTTATTATTAACTTTAAAAACAAATATTTATGGAAAGTTGGTTTTTATTATTAGCATCTGGGTTAGCAATTCTTACAATCGGGAACATTATTGCCTTTTTTGTAATGATGCAGCGTTATTTTGTAATCAGCAGCAGAACATATGTTTTTGCATTTTTGCTGATGATAGCTTTTTATTTGTTTGTCTCATTATCGGTTGCTTTGTTACCGGAACGGGTGACGCATTTGGAAGACGGGGTAGGTTTTTTGCTGCTTATGGCTTATCTTGTGACAGGAATGCTTAATTTGTATGTTTTGGGTTTCAAAATGATTGATTTAGAAAAAGTTTATGATTTTGAGATGGAAAAAGTAAAAAAAGGTTGGGTATACGGATATTTCAACGTTTCAGGCTTTTTGCTTAAGCATTGGCGTTTTGACGTTAAATTGTCTGAGGCCGAATATTTGAAGAAAAACAGATTGTATACCAAAATTAAAATCAGCAAATTTGATATTTTTAAAGACTGTCTGACTGCCGAAATTGTCTAATCTAAATTATAAAGTTTATGGAAAATAGTTTTGACTGGCTGTCAATACTTACGTTGTTGCTGCCAATACTTATTTTTTTGGGTTTGTCTGTTATCTGGGAAATGAAATTTGTTATCAGTGCGGAAGATTTTTCGTTATTTCTGCCGGTAACGGGACTGTTTCTGACAGTACCTCTGATGATGGACATTTATAAAATGTTTACGGTAAAGGATGTTGGATTTATTTTTGGCATTTCTGCCGTTTTGTTGGTTCTGGCTTATTGGATGATGCTGCGGATTTTTCGTTTTAAGCTGTTGGACTGGAAAAAGCTTTATCTTTTTGAAGCTGACGGTTACGGAAGCGATTGTCTGAGTGGGGATTTAACAGAAGGAAAGGTTAAATTCCGGGCTTTGGTTGAGAAGGTTGCTCATCCGCAGGATTACAAAGGACGGGTTATTCTTGTCAGGATTAAGAAGATTTGTCTTTTTGATTTTTTTCCTGTCAGGTTGGAAACGGAAAGTTAATCCGACAGATAAATTACAAAAGCGTCCGATTCTAAAATCGGACGCTTTTTCGATTCTGTATATATTTTTGGATTCGTAAAGCAATTTTTAACCAAGATGAATCAAAAAACAGCGAATCTATAAATTTTTTTGAAAATTCTTAATTTGTATGTTTTGTGTAAAATCAATATGTTATCTTGAAAACGAATCGAAAACGAATCCGGCTGTTAATAAAAATTTAAATCTTAACGTTTAGCCTTGGCAAGTGAAAAGGTATCATTATTTAAATTACAAACATATATTATGGAAGCATTATTAGGTGGAACTCGATAATTTGCCGGAAAGATGTCCAGAATGGCTGTTGCCGGTGAAAAAACATTTAACAAACTCGGACTGATCCCCTGACTGTGTTAAGATGTTTATAAATACGTAGAGAGAGTTTGTCTGTAATAGTTTTTATTTCAGGCTTGTGTCTTTCCTCTCGATGTTAAAATGTGGAAAAATAATGCCTGCGGTATTAGTTTTCCGGACTGCGGATTCTTTTGGGTACCGCTTAATTATTGTGCTTTTATATAGTATGTTTTGTCAAAAAAGTCTCGTATTTGGCTGATTGCGGGATGGTGATACATATACAGGTTTTAGGCTTAAAATTTTGAAAAAAAGGTTCTTAAATGCGCGAAAGAACCTTTTTTTATGTTTAAATTATTGACTTTGCTTTCTTTTGTTTTAAACTGACAAACAGAAGACAATTATTAATTTTTAAGCTTATGACAGGATTTATTTGGAGCGTTATTATTTTTTGTTTGGTCGTTTTTGTTTTATTTGCCTATGCCGTTTATCGTACAGACGTATGGCGGGTTTATGATGCCGAGCATGGGTTTAGTGAAAAAAAGAAATCTAAAAATATGAAAGTATGAAAATTTTAGTTCTTTTTTTTATCGGCGGTGCTTTTTTGGTGTTGTTGGCTACGGGTGTTTTTTTCTTTTATCGCGGTATCAGCCGGCTGTTTAAGAGCAAACCAGATGACTATTTTGACAAAGATGCAGAGTACTAAAAAACCGGCGTTTTATTTGTTCGGTAACCATTGTTAAAGGCGGCAGATTTTTCTGCGGCCTTTTTTTGTTGCAAAAAGCCCTTGAAAAATAAAAATAATTGTTGTACAAAGGGCTGTCTGTCGGAGCACCCCTGGAGGCACCGCAGATAAAATCAGTTTAATTTTTTTAAGGATTTTTAAAAATGGAAATTACTTTTAATGCGCAAAAGCGTGAGAAAGCAGGTAAGGGGGCAGCTCGTGCATGTCGTCGTGAGGGCCGTGTTCCTGCCGTTATTTATGGCGGAAAACAAGAGCCGGTTATGATCAGCCTGCATCCGGTCGAACTTGAAAAAGCTTTGAATACAGCTGGTTTTTATCAAGCTGACATCAAAATTGTTTTGGATGGCAAAACAATTTCGGCTGTTTGTCAGGATGTTCAGTTCCATCCGGTTTCGGATATGCCGATTCACGTCGACTTTCTTCGTAAATAGTTTTATTTTGAGCTGATACTCAATTTATTGCTATTTCAAAAATGTTTTTATAAAATAAAGGGAGTTTGATTGACTCCCTTTTTTTGAAGGATGTTATAATGTTTTTGATTGTCGGTTTGGGAAATCCGGGGGCGGAATATGCCGGAACCCGTCATAATGCGGGATTTCGGGCAGCGGACTATTTGTATGAAAAATTTGGTTTTTCGCCTTTTAGGGCTAAGTTTGACGGACTGATTGCCGAGGGTAAAATAGCCGGAGAAAAAGTCTTTTTGCTTAAACCGCAGACTTATATGAATCTGTCGGGCAATTCTGTTGTCAAGGCAGCGAATTTTTATAAGATTTTGCCGGAAAACATTATTGTTATTCATGATGATATGGATTTGCAGCCCGGACAGTTAAAGGTTAAGACGGGCGGCGGTGCCGGCGGACATAACGGTTTGAAGTCAATTGATGCGGCAATTACGCCGAATTATCATCGCATTCGTATCGGGGTCGGGCATCCGGACGGAAAAGGCGAGGCTGTTGTCGGCCATGTTTTGAGCCGTTTTTCCAAGGCAGATGCGGAACAGGTTGAACAAAACATTACCCTTATTGCAGACACTATTGATATTTTGCTGAAAGACGGAATGGCCGCTTATTCCAATAAAATAGGCATGCTGCTGAAAGCCAGATAAAATACTCCTTGAAAAAACTTTATTTTTCAGCTAAAACTCTCCTCAAGTCTGTCAGGATATTTGAGGAGTTTTTTTTATGGGATTTAACTGTGGTATTGTCGGATTGCCGAATGTTGGAAAATCAACGTTGTTTAATGCGCTGACCCAGACGATTGCGGCGCAGGCGGCAAATTTTCCTTTTTGTACGATAGAGCCGAATACCGGCCGAGTTGCCGTACCGGACGAACGTCTGGATACGTTGTGCAAAATTGTGAATCCGAAGAATGTGGTTCCGACACAGTTGGAATTTGTTGATATTGCCGGCTTGGTTAAAGGCGCTTCCAAAGGCGAAGGGCTGGGCAATCAGTTTTTGGCCAATATCCGTGAGACAGACGCAATTATTCATGTTTTGCGTTGTTTTGACGATGATAATATCACCCATGTCGAAGGGTCGGTTGATCCGATCCGCGATGCCGAGATTGTCGAAACGGAATTGATGATTGCCGATTTGGAATCTTTGGAAAAACGTTTTGACCAGTTGGAGAAAAAAGCCAAGACCGGCGGAGACAAAGAGGCTCAGCTCCGGGTTTCGGTCATGAAGCCGGTTATTGCGGCGCTGAGAGAAGGAAAACCTGCCCGTGTGGCGGCTCCCGATCCGGCGGAAAAAGATGCTTATAAACAATATAAGATGTTGCAGCTGCTGACGTCCAAGCCGGTTTTGTATGTTTGCAATGTAGATGAGGCTTCGGCGGCGGCCGGCAACAAATATTCCGAAGCGGTCATGAAAAAAGCCGAGGCCGAGAATGCTCAGGCTGTTATTATCTCTGCTGAAATCGAATCGGAAGTTGCCCAGTTGGAGACGGAAGAAGAAAAGAAAGAATTTTTGGCTTCTCTGGGGTTAGATGAATCCGGCCTGTCTAAAATTATTAAAGCAGGATACAAGCTTTTGGGACTGGAAACTTATTTTACGGCCGGTCCGAAAGAAGTTCGCGCCTGGACGTTTCTTAAAGGGTCAAAAGCGCCGCAGTGTGCAGGAATTATTCACTCTGATTTTGAGCGCGGATTTATTCGGGCAGAAACCATTTCTTATGACGATTATGTAAAATATAACGGTGAGCAAGGGTGCAAAGAAGCCGGAAAAATGCGTTCCGAGGGCAAAGATTATGTTGTACAGGACGGAGATTTGCTTAATTTCCTGTTTAATGTTTAAAAATTTTTTTCTTATTGAGTCCCGAGCTTTTATGCCTCGGGGCTTTTTTTTGACGTATTGACAAAAAAATCTGATTGCGCTATAGTAAACTTTCAAAAAATATTATTAAAACTTATAGATATGGAAGTAATAGAAAAAATCGGAACGCAAATGGCACAGAGTCAGGCTCCGGATTATAATCGGATTGAGAAAGCGGTGGAAGAAGCGATGGAACTTGCTTTTGGCAAAGTTTTGGCGTTGGAGAGCCTTTATTGCGAGGGAATGACGCCGGCAATGGCCAGTTTTTATAAAACAAAAATGGCATTGGTTTTGCTGAGAAAATTTGATTTGCAGGAAAGCTGCCGGACTATCGAAAATCTGAAATCCGGAAAAGACTGGATTGTCTATTTGTGCGGTAAATTAAGTGTTAAATATTAAAAAAATTATTATTGTATGAGAACAAAAGAACAAGTTGAAGAATTGGTTGTTTCTGCCTTTGGGGAATTTGCTAATGCAAAAACAAATTTAACAGCGGTAATGAATTGGCAAAGAAGAGACATTTTTCTTAAAAAACTGCGAATAGTTTTTAGTGATTTGCGTTTGCCTTATTCTTTGA
Source organism: uncultured Alphaproteobacteria bacterium (assembly GCA_910585375.1). Taxonomy (GTDB): domain Bacteria; phylum Pseudomonadota; class Alphaproteobacteria; order RF32; family CAG-239; genus MGBC133411. Next base: position 30,149 of record CAJUCZ010000018.1, read on the forward strand.
GAGCTGCGAATTTGAAAGAATTTTCAGAAGCCATTTTTGCAGAGGAATTAAGAAAACAGCAATTTTTTGAGAATGTTCTGAGAAAAATTAATGAAGTCAGCAAGAAGAATTATGCTCCGGACAGTATAATTCTGGAAGAGAAAGATGTGAACTCCTTGGAGTTTTTCTTTGATTTTTCAAAGATTATCAATGTATTGAGCAGGGAGTATAAATTTTCAACAAGTTATGCTTTGTTGGAAAACTGCCGGACACCGAATCAATTGGCCGATATTTATTATCGTCGCGGACGGTTCTGAAAATTTTTGCAAAAGCGGGCAGCCTTTAATGGGCCGTTCGCTTTTTTGTTGCCTTAAGACAGCTTTTGTTGTAGCAAAGGTTTATTGTTGGTTTTGAGGAGGAAAGAAATGAGACTGGCGCTTTTTCAACCGGATATTCCGCAAAATACCGGAACGTTACTGCGTTTGGGTGCTTGTGTAGATGTGGAGCTTGACATTATCGAACCTTGCGGTTTTGTATTTTCGGAAAAAGCTTTGAAGCGGGCCGGCATGGATTATCTTGATTTGGTCAAATACCGCCGGCATGATTCCTGGGAAGATTTTTTGTATTATCGTGCCGGACATCCGGAAGAATACGGCCGATTGGTTTTGTTGACGACTCATGCCAGCACACCGTATACGGAATTTGAGTTTTTGCCGAACGATATTATTCTTATGGGACGGGAAAGTGCCGGTGTGCCGCAGGAGGTTCATGATATGGTTAATGCCCGTTTGCTGATTCCGATGAATGAAAAAGCACGTTCGATTAATGTGGCGGTTTCGGCCGTGATGGTTATCGGTGAGGCTTTGCGGCAGACGAATCTGTTTCCGAGGCAGCGGTAAGCGGAAAACGATGGGTGAGGTAAATTAATACCAGCAATCCGGGGATGGCCATTATTGTTGTAGTGATGAAAAACGGACTCCAGCCGATGTGCTGAACGAGCCAGCCGGAAGACGAGGCCAGAACATCGCGGGCCAAACTCATCAGAGATGACAGGAGTGCGTATTGGGTGGCGGTGTACTGCCGGTTGCATAAAGACGAGATATAGGCAACAAAAGCCGCTGTTCCCATGCCGCCGGTGATATTTTCGACCGAGATTGTCAAAGTCAGCATGTAAAGGTTGTTGCCGGCATAAGTTTGGGCAACGTAAATCAGATTGGACAATCCTTGCAGGATTCCGCAAAACAGCAGGCCGCGGGTCAGACTCATTTTGTTTAGGAGTATACCGCCGACGAGCATTCCGGCAATGGTGGCAACCGTGCCGTAAACTTTGGTTATGGTGGCAATCTGAGAATAGCCGAAGCCCATATCTTTGTAAAAAAGGTAGGTCATCGGACTGATATAGGCATCGCTGAGACGGTAAAGCAGGATAAACAATAAAATCCACGCCCAGCCCGGCCGTTGCATAAAGTCTTTGAACGGGCAGATGACGGCGCTTTGAAAAAACTGTCTGAAACGGGCGGCGGAAGAAAGGTTTTTGCCGGAAAGGTGTTCCGGCATTTCGGCTTTTGGTTCCCTGATTGACAGAACGGCGGCAAGACCAATGAGGATGCCGCCCGACATGACGGCATAAACATGATTCCAGCTCATAACATCGGCCAGATATAAGGCGCCGGCTCCGGAAAAAATAAATCCGAGACGATAGCCTAAAATAAAAGTTGCCGAGGCTGCGGCTTGTTCCGATATTTTGAAGTTTTCAACCCTGTAAGCGTCAAGAACAATATCCTGTGAGGCGGAAGATATGCATAAAATAAGGGTCAGTGCTGCCATTAATGACGGATTTTCAGCCGGATTGGTTAAAGACATGGCAAAAATAGACATACCTACCAGCAGCATAGTCAACAGTGACCAACTGCGGCGGCGTCCCATAAAAGACAACCCCGGTACCGACAGGCGGTCAATAAGCGGTGACCATGCCCATTTGAAGCTGTAAGGTGTTTTGAGCAGGGAAAAAGTGCCGATGACTGCCAGAGGCAGTCCGGCTTCGCCCAGCCACAGGCTCAGCGTATTAAAAACCAACGGAAAAGGAAATCCGCTGGAAAAGCCGAAAGCGACCATTACCAGCATGCGGCGGTCGAGATATATTTTGGCGGCGGAGAAAATTTTTGCAAACATCTTTGTTCCTTTGGCGTCAGTATATTCCCGAATGTCTTAAAACAGTTTTAATGCCGCTCTTGCATAAATGAAAAATTTTAACTACATAATGAGTATTGCAATATTAAGGTAAGGAAGAATCATGACTACGATTTTGTGTGCACGCAGAGGTGACGAGGTTGTTATGGGCGGAGACGGGCAGGCCACGCTCGGCGAGGCTGTTATATTCAAGGCCAATTCCGTAAAGGTAAGAAGAATCGGCAACGGAAAGATTATTGCCGGTTTTGCCGGTGCCGCGGCGGACGGTATTACTCTTATAGAGCGTTTGGAAGCCAAGTTGGAAAAGCACGCCAATCAGCTTAAGCGGGCAGCGGTAGAGCTGGCGAAAGACTGGCGGATGGACAAGTATCTGCGTCAGTTGCAGGCTTTTATGATTGTGGCGGACAAAGATGTTTCTTTGGTGATTTCCGGTACCGGAGAGGTTATGGAACCGGATGACGGGATTATCGGGATTGGTTCCGGCGGAAATTATGCCATGGCGGCGGCAAAGGCTTTGTATGACGTGGACGGGCTGCCGCTTGAGGATATTGTGCGCAGAGCTCTGAAAATTGCCGGCGATATTGATATTTATACCAATCATAACGTTATTATTGAGAAGATAGAAAAATAGAAAGGTTTTATAGAACATGACAGCAGCAACTACATTCAGCCCGAGAGAAATTGTTTCGGAATTGGACCGCTTTATCATTGGCCAGCAGGAGGCGAAAAAAGCCGTTGCCGTGGCTTTGCGCAACCGTTGGCGCCGGATGCAGCTGCCGGAAAAACTGCGGGAAGAAATTGTACCGAAAAATATTTTGATGGTCGGTCCGACCGGCGTTGGCAAGACCGAGATTTCCCGCCGTCTGGCCAAGCTGGCAAAAGCGCCGTTTATTAAGGTAGAAGCGACCAAGTTTACCGAAATCGGCTATGTCGGGCGGGATGTGGAAAGTATTGTCCGCGATTTGGTGGAAATCGCCCTGCATAATGAGCGGGACAAACAGCGTAAAACCATGGTTGTCAAGGCTGAGGCGGCAGCGGAAGAAAGGGTGCTGGATGCTTTGGTCGGGGATAATGCCGGTGAGGAAACGCGTCAGAAGTTTCGTAAGCTGTTGAGAGAGAATCAGTTAAATGAGAGAGAAATAGAGATTAAAGTTTTGGATAATTCCAATGCCAGTATGCCGACGATTGATATTCCGGGGATGCCGGGGGCTTCAATGGGGATGATCAGTCTGGGCGACTTGATCGGCAAACCGTTCGGCGACAAATATAAAACCAAGAAGATGAAAGTCGGCGATGCCTATAAGGTTTTGGTTGACGAAGAAAGTGACAAGCTGATTGATGACGAGGCAACGACGCAGGCGGCAATCAAGGCTGTGGAAAATGACGGTATTGTTTTTATTGATGAGATTGACAAGATTACCGGCCAAGACGAGCGGCACGGCGGTGATGTTTCGCGTGAAGGTGTGCAGCGCGATTTGCTGCCGTTGATTGAAGGAACGACGGTTTCAACCAAATACGGCATGGTTAAAACAGACCATATTTTGTTTATTTGTTCGGGAGCGTTTCATTTGACCAAACCGTCTGATTTGCTGCCGGAACTGCAGGGGCGCCTGCCGATCAGGGTCGAGTTGAAAGCCCTGACGCATGAGGACTTTGTGCGAATCCTTACCGAACCGGAGGCGAATCTGATTGAGCAGTATGTGGCTTTGATGGGTACTGAGAATTTGTCTTTGGAATTTGAGAAAGAAGCCATTGACAAGATTGCCGATGTTGCCGTTCAGATTAACGAAAATGTTGAGAATATCGGTGCCCGCCGTTTGCATACGGTTTTGGAGGTTTTGTTGGAAGACATTAGTTTTGAGGCCTCTGAAAAAGCCGGAGAAAAGATAGTCATTACGCCGGATATGGTGGAAGAAAAGCTTTCTAAATTTACACAGGCATCTGATTTGTCACGTTTTATTCTGTAGTTGTTTGAAATGGGGTTTGGCGTTTATATTCACTGGCCGTTTTGCCTGTCAAAATGTCCGTATTGCGACTTTTACAAAGAAGTCAGGAAAAATGTGCCGCAAGATGAGATTATTGCCGGATATAAACGCGAACTCGATTTTTATTATCAATATACTTCGGATAAGGTTGTAAGCAGCGTTTTTTTCGGCGGCGGAACACCGTCTTTGATCAAGCCGGAAAATATTGCCGCGTTGATTGATTATATTGCAGGCAGGTGGAAAACGGCTCCTGACTGTGAGATTTCTCTGGAGGCGAATCCGAATTCCGATTATCCGCAGATGTTTGCCGATTTGCGCCGTGCCGGCATTAATCGTTTGTCTTTGGGGGTGCAGGCTCTTAATGAGGCTGATTTGCGTTTTTTGGGGCGAACGCATAATCTTGCGCAGGCTTATCAGGCAATTGATGAGGTTTTGCAGAATTTTGACGATCATTCACTGGATTTGATTTATGCCCGCCCGCAGCAAAGACTGTCTGAGTGGGAGAAAGAGCTGGCGCAAGCCGCATCGTTCGGCCTGAGGCATTTATCGCTTTATCAGCTGACCATAGAAGAGGGCACTGTTTTTGCCCGCAAAGGCATTAAAGCATTGGATGATGAAGCTGCCGGAGAAATGTATTTGTTTACGGAAGATTATTTGGCGGACAAAGGGATTTATAAATATGAGGTTTCCAATTATGCCCGTTCCGGTTTTGCCTCCCGTCACAATCTTCTCTACTGGACAGGCCAGGATTATATAGGGATAGGGCCTTCGGCTCATGGCCGCTTTTGTTTTTCGGGTTTTAAGGGGAACCTAGAGCAGAAACTGCGAGATCGAAAAATTTCACGTACCTCTTTGTACGCTGAAAATTTTTCTCCTCTTGTTTCCACTCTATCTTCCGCCTTAAAACCCGAAAAATCGTGCATTGAAGGGGAACCGGAGCAGAAACGGCGGGACGGAGAAATTTTACGTACTTCTTTGTACGCTGAAAATTTTTCTCCTCTTGTTTCCACTCTATCTTCCTCTTTAAAACCCGAAAAATCGTGCATTGAAGGGGAACCGGAGCAGAAACGGCGGGACG
>CAJUCZ010000018.1:35480-38529 GCA_910585375.1 uncultured Alphaproteobacteria bacterium
GAGAAATTTTACGTACTTCTTTGTACGCTGAAAAATTTTCCCCTGTTTATTATGCATCGACATACAATTGTCAGCTTGAAGAGCTTTCACGAACAGAAAGGGCGGAGGAATTATTGTTAATGGGTTTACGGCTGACGGACGGGATTGACAAGCGGCGATTTAAGGCCTGTTGCGGGCTGGATTTTGACGGATTTGTTAATCAGGAACGTTTGAAATATTTATGTTCTGCCGGTTTGCTGGTTGATACACCGGAGAAACTCAGAGCTACGCGCGAGGGTTTTTTGGTTCTGAATGAGTTGATCGGGCAGCTTTGTCCTTAATCGATAACGCCGAATTTGCCGTTTACCAAAATCATCATGGCAATCAGAAAGAAAATCATGAATATTCCGGCTTTAACCGAGGCTGTATCCGGTACTTTGTTATATTTGTTGGAAGCCATGACAAACAGCGGCGATGTCAACAGCAAAGCCGTTACATAGCCGGGATTGGGAGCAATCCGCAAAGCCAGCGTTTTGGCGGTAATCAATGCCGCACTGAAGCTGACAATGTATAATCCGGCGCGGACAACCACCGGCGAGAAGATGTTTTGAAAAAATTCCCTGACTTTTAATTTTTCCCGATAAGCATAGAAAAATGAATTGTAACAACCGCTGACAAAAGTTGAAACCGACAGATAATAAACAATGGCTGCCCAGGTGCTGGAACCGTGAATGGCAATGTCTTTGGTAATAATGCTCATAAAAGCCAGTGCCAAAATTACCGGCGTCATATAGGTTACAATTTCTTTGTTGACCGGACTTTTCAGCATCTGCCAATAGCTCAGCGTAAAGCCAAAAAGCACTAAAACCAAAGTGATGAACACTGTTCCGTCATCAAAAAGCCTGATAAATTCATGCGGTGTGATCATCCACCACAGAACCGTGGTAATCAGCGTTGTAAGCACCATAACGCGGGAAGTCGGCCCGGCGCCGTATTTGGCAGAGGCAAAGAAAAGGTGGGAATCGTAAAAGCCGATTAATATTCCCTGAATAATCAGCAAGCTCCAATAATACATGCTGGTCGGTACCGGAAACAACGGCATGAACGGAATAAAGAAAACGGCAATGCCGAATCCGCGCCATATGCCCAAAAGGTATCCGTTGAGTTTGTATTTTTGGTTAACCAGCGTATATAAGGCTGTGAAAAATCCATATAAGAGACCATTGATAATCCAGATCATTCTCCGCCCTTTAAAAATGTTTATTACAATCTTCTGATATGTAATACTATTTTACAGGTTTTAAAGGCGTTTGCGATGCTTTTCCGTTAAAGTCCGAAAGGGCTTTTATGACGCGGTCAACCGTAATGTCTACGAGTTCTTCTCTGGTTTCAACGACGATGTCTGCCTCGGAATAGTAAGGATATTCTTCCTGAATGTATTTTTCCAGTTTGTCCTTGAGTTCGGTATCATTGCCTCTTAAAAACGGGCGGTGTTTGCGTCCGGTTGTTCTTTTGTACAGAACATTAATGTCGGCTTTGAGCCAGACGGTGACAGCGTTGGTTTTGGCGATGCTTCTGGTTTGTTCGGCGACAAAAGAACCGCCGCCGGAAGCCAGAATACACGGCTGTCCCTGCAACAGGCGTTTCATGACTCTTTCTTCTCCGGCGCGATATTCTTTTTCACCAAAACATTTTAACACATCCAAAAGCGGAATCCCTGCTGCTTTTTCGACTTCCTGATCGCCGTCAATGAAGGGAAGGCCGAGTTTGCGTGCCAGTCTTTTTCCGACGCTGGTTTTGCCGCTGCCCATCAATCCGACCAGTAAAATTATTTTATCTATTTTGGTTATATCCATTTTTTTAATTATTCTTTCAATTATTTTTGATATAAACTAATCAAATCTTTTGTAAGTATATTTTTTATAAGGTTTATACATCATGAGACAGAAAAAATCAAAAACATTATTTTATATTATCGGATTAATTGCTGTTTTGGCAGTACTTTTTTTGTTTTCACGTGAGGTGCCGATGCAGATTGAGCATGTGGAGCAGCTTCTGGCGAATGATTTTGTTTCCGGACAGGATTAATTATGCGTTCTAATGCCGAACTTTTGGAAGATTTTTTGGATATGATGCGTTCGGAAAAAGGATGTTCGGATAATACGGCAGAAGCTTATCGCCGTGATTTGGAGCAGTTTTTTGAGCTTGTCGGCAATATGGAAGCTGGTCAGGTCAGTCGTCGGACATTGGCGGATTATCTTAATGAACTTGGTGATCGGTATGATTATGCCGCCAAAACGGTGGCTCGAAAAATTTCTGTTTTGCGGGAATTTTTTAAATTTTTGTTCAGCGAGAAAGTAATTCTGGAGAATCCGGCGGCCAGACTGCGTTCTCCCAAACTGGGCAAGCCTTTGCCGAAGTTTTTGACTGAGCCTGAGGTTAAAAAGTTGGCTGAAGCGGCTTTTAATCATAAAAAGAGGGATATGCAGCGGGTCGGCGTGATGATTGAGCTGATGTATGTGTCCGGGTTGCGGGTTTCCGAGTTGGTGGCTTTGCCTTTGTCGGCTGTTAATTTTGATAAGGAAATATTGTTTGTCCGCGGGAAGGGAAGCAAAGCCCGAACAGTTCCGTTAATTTTTAGTGTTGTTGAGAAGGTTCAGCAATATATTCTTGAGTTTAGAAAGGAATTTATTCGTCCTAAACATGAAGTAAAATGGCTGTTTCCGTCTCTGCGTTCGGCGTCAGGACATTTAACCAGAGACGCTTTTTTTAAGGATTTAAAAATATTGGCGGTGGAAGCGGGGATTTCTCCGGCGAAGGTTTCTCCCCATGTTTTGCGCCATTCTTTTGCAACGTCTTTGTTGCGGCATGATGTTGATTTGCGTTCTGTTCAGAAAATGCTCGGTCATGAAAGTATTACAACGACGGAGATTTATACGCATATTATTTCAGAAGATTTAATCAACAAGGTGATGACGAAGCATCCTTTGCAATATTTTAAAAAATGATTTTATCTCTATAGCCAAAAAAGCCGGCAGCCTTTTCAATAATAGTTGACACTTGCGCTTTT
>CAJUCZ010000019.1 GCA_910585375.1 uncultured Alphaproteobacteria bacterium
TGATATAAAAAAGAGGCACGTTAATATCCAACTGTACCTCTTCCTGAAACAAGACTTCAATTTTCTGGCCGGTTCCGTTAAAGACGGTAATACCGGCTTCTTCATTTACTGTACTCATTTTCTCACTCCGTTACTTCCTGGGTTATGCGGAAAACCGCAACTTTGTTGACATCTCCGGGATAAACCGTATGAACATCTCCGGTTTTTAACCTGATTTGGATATCGGTTTTATAATCACCCGGTGTTATATTTGTCTCCGACGGCGAAAGTTTCAGTCTGACTTTTCCGGTCAAAGGTTCAAAAATCTCGCCGGATTTTGTAAACAAAACTTTGTCCTCACCGTTTCTGACCGTCATTTTGACAATGCAATCCGTCAAGTCCCACGGCTTGTCGTCCGTCCTAAATTGCAGAACAATATCAAAGCTGTCGCCTTTACGAACAATAATCATGCTTGGTAAAACCACACCCGCCATATTATGCCTCCTTTGCCTTTATGAAATAATTAATTGCCTGATTGACCGGCGTAACATGTGCCGATTTGCCATAAACCGCAGAAGAACGTGCGGCATCAAAAGACACAGGCACTCGTCCGGTTCCATCCCAGCCGCCGCCGGCGCTGAACTGGATTTTATTATTGACGCCGGAATCAATTTTCAAGGCACCGGAATAAGCGTCGGGGCCGGCATCCCATTTGGCTTGTGCAAGCTGTGCCGAACCTGTAATATTCGGCAGCCCTTCTTCCTGTGTTGTATAAACATCTTTTGCCGAATCTCCGCCCAGCCCGCGTAAAAACTTGCCGCGGTAATCGGGGACATTAAAGGTAGTAACCCCGTCACCGGCACCAAAATTCGTTCCGATAAGTTCAAACAAATCTACATAATCCGTCCGGCTGACGGCCTGACCATTGCACAAAAGCCAAGTGCCGTGATTAGCTGTCTGCAAAGAAGCTTTAACATCACCAAGGCTGAAAACGCTTTTAATCCCTTCATCAAGCTTTTCTTCCAACTTGCTGACGGCGGTATCAACTTGCTTCTTATTAACGGCATCGCCGTCAAGAGCACCGTTTCCAAGATTTTTAATCTGAAAATTCGCCATATCCATATTGCCGCGCATGGCAACGCGCCCGTCACGCAGAAAAGTTTGTGAAAGCCCGTCGGCAAAATTGTCATCTTCTTCATCAGCATGATCGGTCACAATATCAATATCGTTTACACGGTCATCTTCCCAGTTATGAAGTCTGGTAAATTTCCCCTCACTGTCAAAAGGCATTGGATTCTCCCATAAAAAAAACCGCCGGAAAGCTCCAAGCGGCAAATTGATACAAAAAAAGAGAAAGCAAAAACCCACTTTCTCACTATACTAAAATTTATAAACTACAGGTCACCTGATGTCAAGAAGTATTTTTTTTACGCATAAAAAAGCGAAGAACCCTGTTTACACTTTAGGTTTTAACCTTGAGGAACCATCCGGAGCCCCGCAAACAGGGAAATTACCTTCACAAAATATAATATAACACACAATTTTATAATTCAAGACATAAAATCAAAGGGAGGAACCTTGACAGTTCCTCCTCATCATATTATCTTATAATTATTATGATGATTTTAAGCACCATAATTAAGATGCTCAAAACTTTGACTAAGTTCATCATCTTATCCTTTCAGCCTTTTGGCGATTAGAGAAGATATTAAACTCACATTCTATTTGCTTGACAAACAAGCTAAAATAGATTATCTTTAACATATAAGGAAAGTTAAAGAGTGAGTTTAACTCTTCTTTAGTTAAAGAAAATGTCCGATGTTCCCGCATCGGACTTTCTTTTTATATTGTATATCCACCATTTTGTCAATTATAAGAGATTATATATCCGATATTTGCGTAAATAGCCCTTTAGGTACTTCACATACACCAGTAACGCCATTTTTATAACAATTCAATTCCATTTGCTGATTTACAAACATTGGATATTTAGAATAAACATCTCGTACATACTCTGCAAAATTTTCATTATTGATTGGTTCGAGCCCTATTAAATGGCTTTCATAAACAATCTGCCTTGTTTCAAAGTCCATCATCATAACAGTAAAGTCTATCTGGAAATGATTATCTATTACATTTTGATAACCTTTTAAGCCATAATTATAATCAACTGTTGAATTACTACCTCCTAAATAATTTGCATGATACATCCCAAATCCGTTACCCATATAATTATAAGTACCATTTAAATTGCCATAACTGTCTGTATTAACAGATCTTACACTTGTTTCTCCAAAAATAGGAACTGTTCGCATAGATTGCCACTGCTTGCTGTCAAAGCCAAAAGTAAGACCATATCTAGCTTTTTGACCAGGCTGAACAATTTGAAAGCCATTATTTTTTAACTGTTTTTCAAAAAAATATTTAATCTGTGTTGCCACAGCAGTTTTTTGCGGAGAAGCAACAAAAATCTTTTCTTTATTCCCTCCCTCAATAACAGATATTGACTTAAAACCATATAAAGGTTCAGACACACATCCACATAAAAAAGCACACAATAAAAAGACAAGTTTCTTCATAATAGACTCCTGATAGTTGAGGGATATACAAAACTTATATATCCCTCTTTATACAAGGTCAATAATTATTTTTCTTGACTATTCAAATACGCAATATATGCCGCTGCCGGATTAGATGCCAAAACGTCTATATCCGGAACACGTCCCAACATTTTATTGATTTTTTGAGCTGCTGCCCCCAAACCATAAGCAGCTTCGCCAACGGTTCGCGGCGAAAACACAGGAGCCGCTATAACTGAAGAAGGATTGGTATATACGCTGGCAAGCCCCAGACCACCGCCCAAACTTCCCCCCAAAAGACCGCGAGGCGTAAAACTGTTTAACGATTGTCCGGCCAAAGCATCCGCAATATTGTTTTTTCCGTTCTGCAAAACTTCCAACAGGCTTCCCCTGTTTCCATAATTGGAAGAAACGTTGTTGCGAAAAACGCTTTGCAACTTTCGCAAAGCCGTATCTACCGTCTTGTTTCGTCCCAAAGATAACCCTTTTTCAAGCTCCTGAATCTCATCTGACATCTGGGAATATTGCTTCATTATTTTAGAATAGACCGGTGCCTGCTTAGCTATTGCGTCTTTAACCTCTTTAGAAGCCAAGCTGATAACCCGATTTGCTTCTCGGGCCTCATAAGGAAAAGTAATGTCTTGAATACGCTGTTTTAAGGCATCAAAACCATCAGCATTCGGCGTTCCGTTTTTCTGAAACTCCTCAATAACATCTTCAACCTCATTTAAAGCCTTTTGAGTATCTTTTCCAGCCTTTGAAAAATTACCGGACTTATAAGAATCTTTAAGCTCTTTCATCTTCTTCGTTACCGGTGTCAAATCCAGTACAGTCTGGTCCTGCTTGATAGCATCCATATTACGGGCATATTCGGCATTTTTAGCCTGCTTCATCTCTCCCAGTGCAAAACGGGCTTCGTCAACAGCATCAGACATCCCCACATTGCCGCGCATATTGTCCTTAAATGCCTGGCTTCCTCTCTTTCCGGCATCATAAGCCTGTTCAATAGCCTTTCCGCCTGCCCCTGTCGTCATGCCCAAAGCTTTTGAAGCACCTTTACCGACGATACGAGCCATCGCCCCGACTAACGGCAAACCTCCATTAATCAGGGCACCGGACGAAACGCCTGAAACTGCATTGTCAATCAACTCTTCCGGACTTTCGCTCTGCCCTATGGCATTAACAGCACCGGTACCAGCACCAACGGCCGTTCCTTTTCCAATCTTTGCCAACAATGTCGGTGCTTTTGCCGCATAATTAGCCGCAGCCACATTCGCCGGATTTTTAATGGCGCCGTAAATGTTCAAAGCCGTACCGGCAACCGGATTCGCTTCATAAAATTCCTGCTCGGCTTGTCTGGACGGTTCAACAATTTCACGATAACGTTCAGCTCTTGTTGGCACATTCTCTGCACCCAAAGCCTGTGCTATCCAATCCACCGGAGCCGTTGCCGCCGCATTTAACACCCCGCCAGCCTTCCGCCCGAAGCCAAAAGTCCGCCCGCTGTCAAGCGCAGACACAGCCCCCAAAAGCCCTGCGGACAGTTTTCGCCGATTCTCCGGCGCACTGCTTTTAATTCTTGATATTATGTCTTCCCCAGACATTGGCTTATATCCAATTCTTCCGGCAAAATCATCAAAAGACAAATCAGAATAATATTTTTTATGAAAACTTTTAGCCAAATCCTCATCACTCATATCATTATATTGAGGATATTTATTTCGAAGCTCTGTAAAATTCATTTTTCCTCCTATCTTATCCCTAAAGGATCATTATCCTTTTTCTCAGAAGTTCCGCTCTGAGAATTGCTATTTTGTGTTCTTTCACCGGCAAAATAAGCATAAGGATCAATGCGATTGGTATTTAGTGAATAATCACCGTCAGAATTAAAAATCGGATTATTATTAACATAATTCCGCCACTCTTTATCGAAATCACTCAAAGAACTACCGGAAGAAATCCAATCTGCCCGCAATTCTTCTCGTGCCTTAGCATTCTCATTCGCCAACAATTGCGCATTAATAATATTCAAGTTTGTTTCTTTAGGCTTATTTAAACCAATTGTCGCTTTTTCAAATATCGCCATATCCCTGTCAGATGTTGTGCCTGAGCCTGCCGGACGCATTTGTGGAACAATTCGGCTTACAATAGACTGAAATTCCGCTGAATTTTTATCTAAAAGGGCTGGGTTTGTCTTACTTTTTGCATATCCCCATAAACCACCTGTACTTAAACCACCATCCAACAAATCTTTAGCTCGCTGAAAATCAGAAATTCTACTTTCTGCCGTTTTAATATTTTCATCGGTATTTTTGGCAATATTTTCGATTCTTTTCCGTTCAAAAATGTTACTTGGGGCATTTTTATCTGAACCCGCAGCAGGGAAGACAATTTCCGCAGCTTTTTCAGGCCCCATAATCTCCGAAAAATATTCATAATTCCTAATTTTATCAGTTGATGGCATGCTTCTTGAAGCAATCCTCTCTTCCAACGCCTGCTTTTCAAGCATCAACTGCACCTGCTTAAGCTTATTTTGCTTATCTATATTTTCAAGTTCCGTTGTTATCTGTATATGCTTAAACGGATCGCTTTTCGCCAGAACTGCCAGGCTGGCCGGTATGTCACCTTTTGCAACAGCATCCCCATATTCCTGACGAAAGGCATTATATCGGTCTTGTTCGTCTTTCTCCCGCTGCCACGCTTCCTGCTGATTTTGTCGGTCTTTAACATCATAAAAACCATTAACCGCCCCCTCTGTTGCTTTAGCCCAATCAACATAGGCCTTTTGATTAGGCGTAATTGTAGGCATGGAATTCCTGATAATACTTGATGATACTGCCGCCAAACTAGGTTTCATTGTTTTTTCTCCTTAAAAATAACTGCCAAAACCACTTCCGAGCTTTGCCCCTGCCAGCGCACCGGACGGCCCGCCAAAATAAGCCCCTTCTGCCGTTCCGACTAATCCGCCGATGGAACTGCCCAATCCGCTGTTTCGATTAGCATTTGCTTTGTCTTGTTGATACTGCAAATTAGATTTTCCGGTTCCCACGCTAAAAATATTCTGTTGATTATCATAACCGCTGACAGAATTTCCCAGCAGTGAGTTAATCAGGTTAATATACCCCTGCTGCGCCGTATTGCCATAATTTCCGGCACTCATTGCATCAGCCAAAGACTGGCTGAATGAAGACTGTCCCTGATTAACGGCATTATAAGCAGCTTGATTGATCGCATCGTTCTTGCTGTCAAGAAAATCATTCATCGCTCGCTGATAAGCTTCACTGCCGACACTAAGCCCCTGATTTTGCAATCGTGTTTCCAAATCCTTCTGCTGCTGGTCAAATTGCGGATTAAGCTTGTCCAGATAAGACTGATACGTTGCGGCTTCCGCCCTCTGCCGCGCAGCATCCGAACCGTCAACCGAAAAACTGTAATTTCCCATATTTCCAAGCTGATTACTGTAATTCAACGCTGTATTTTCCATATTCGAAATTGTATTGTCGACTTTGCTCGTGTCATAATTTTTAAGATAATTCAAATAATCATTGTAAGGGGTCATATCATATCTGACCTTTTTACTTTTACTCATCGCCTTTTCTCCTTAAATATTTGCATTCTTTTTTTAACATCCCCAAAACATACCGGTCTTGTCCGGCATCGCCAAACGCCCTCAACAGCCCTTCCCGCTTAAAACCAAGCTTTTCAACAAACCTGAGGCAATCCGTGTTGTCACAATTTACCAACAGGCTGATCCGCCGGACATTGAAGCAATAAAACGCCGCTTCAAAAATAAAAGCCAGCGTCCGCCGATTCGCCCAGCGTTTATCCGTTGAATAAATTGTCCACCACAGATTTTTTCCCGATTCTATGTCATTGAAAATCAGGCCGCCTATAAGTTCGCCGTTCAGGACAAAACCACATGTATAATTAGGCCCGATCCAATCCGAACCAAGCCCCAAGCCGTCACAAACCCAACGGGCAACCGCTCCGTCAGTATCTGTGACAATTCTACAATATCCCGCTTCCCTGCTCATATCTGAACCCAGTATCATACCATTCGATAAGATTTCCGCGGGTTTTGGTCTTAAAAACCAAACTCGCCTTAAATCCGGTTGCCGCATTTGCAATCCACTGGCTGCGGATTTTTCCCTTCAACGTTGCCCACTTCGTCCCGATCGGATTCGCCAAAGACGACCATTTCGCCACGTTCCACTTGGTCATACCGTAAGAACCGAGATTTTCACGATACGCAACTTTGCGCTCTTCAAAATCCATATTGGTATAAATAACAAGGGCATACTTTGTACTCGACCTTGTTCGCGGGTTAAGAAGCTGAATTTTTTTCAAACCGTCATTGCCGAGGTTAGAATAAGCCTGCTGGATTTCTCCCAGAATATGAACCTTATTGTCCGAATAGCCTTCATCAAAAAGAAAAACGCCTTCATCCGAACCAAAATACGCCCGTCCCTGAAACAATCCCCAGCAAAAAGCGCGAATATTGGTAAAACGGCACCATGCGCCGGTGTTAACATTAATAACGTGCTGTTCAAACTGCTGACTGACCGGCACATTAAAAATTGCATAACCGCCGCGACCGTAAATAATACCCTGCCATCCCTCTTTATCCTTATTGTTTTTTGTCCTTTCCAGTACCAATCCGCGGATTTTGTCGGAAAAGGCAATCTGTGAGGCATTGGCCTGTTCAAGCGGAAGCGCTTTTGACAGCGGGACATAACCGTCTTCCGAAATAATGACAATATCTCCCTGATACTGCATAATGCAATCGTAACCAATCGGCTTGCTTATCCGGTACGAACCTTTCAGCTCCCAGTTGTTCGCATCGTTCGGATCATATCCGGCATAAATCAATACCTCGCCCTCAGACGTGAGAAATACCGTCAAATCATCGATTCCTTGTCCGCCGTCCTGCGTCCAGTTCGCAACGGCAATCAACTCGCCGCCAAAACGCGTCTGCGCCGATATGTCAAAAGACAGCAGCTTCCCCTGAATTTCTCCGACATTCTCAGAATACCAGACCTTCTGAGTGCCACGCTCCACAAACCAAAGGCGCTGTTTTGCAACTGTGCAGCTAATCAGCCTTTGCAACTGCAATCCCTCGCCGGTCAAGGCGGCATCCTCAAAATGATCCTTTCCGCTGTCATCCACATAAAACGTCTGCGGCAAATCATATCCGTTTACCAAAAACAGCCGGTCTTTGAATTGGCAATACCGGAGGCGGCTTTCGTTAAATTCCCGATCATATTTGGAAACCCCGTCAATTGAGGTAATATTCCACGCTTCGCCGCCGGCAATCGCTATAAAGCGGTTATCTCCCGGCTTTTTATACTCAATCAGCGTTTTTACGGGATATTTTGTTTCCACATAAGTCTGATACCCGCGGCGCAACGCAACCTTTGTGTCCAAAGGCAGGTAATTATCCATGACAATTGCGTCCGTCGGCGCCATCAAATCAAAGCTGTCACGCACGTTCAACCCGCCGACCGGAGCCGGAAGAGTAAAGTTGACAGACTTGTTTCCCCTGTTAATTTGCCTTTGCTGCATTTACATAAACCCCCGCTTCTACCGGATCAAAATAACCTCCGGACAAATCAATGTCCTGTGTCGCAAGACCGGCACCAAACTTGACTTTCACTTCCCGCTCATACTCGTTATATTCCTCGGTATAATCCATGCCGTTTCTCTTATACCAACGCCAGACAATGCCCTTTTTTACCAGAAACTCGTCAAAAACCGGCACATCGGTATTTTTAGTAATCTCCGATTTTTCCTCATAACCGTTTGCGGCATCAAAAACGATTGTAGACGAACGGTACTGAAAAACAATTTTAATACCGTCCGGCGGCGGGGTCAGAAACTTAATCATTCCGTTCTGAATTTTGAAGCGGACATCTGCGCTCGGACAATTAAAATATTTTTCACGCATCCAGTCCTGCGGGGTGATAGCGCCGATAACCCGCTCGGCGCTGTCTTTAATGTAGATTGTATTATTCAGGATAGAATAAAAATCAGGGCAGATAGCTGTCAAAAGATAAGAAGTCTTTTTTCCGGCAGTGCGCAAAACCCCTTCTTTTGTCAGTTCCTGCCAATCCCCATATCGCAAAAGGCTGTCCAAAGTATCTTTGGCAATACTCAGGAAAACAGCTTCCTGTTGGGAATCCTCGTCAAAAAGGTCATTCGGCTTTTGCGTTGCCACCAGACTCGCCGCCTCCTGACATATTTCCAAAATACTATGCATTTTACTTATCCTTTGCAGGTTTGTTTAGTTTCTCAATCTCAAGATTCAATTGCTCGATTTTATTTTCAAGCTGAGAAATTTTGGTTTTATACTCTTCTTCTTTTTTCTGCCACTCGGCAATAGACCCGTTATTTTTGGCTCTTTCCATAAACTTAACGGCTTCGTCATGCTCTTTTTCAATGCCAAGCAGCTGAACCTTGTCTTTCGGCAAAGAAACCAAGGCTTCTACGGTAAAAATGCCGTGCAGTTTTAAGGCTTCCTGCTGCATGGACGTCAGAAAAGCATACATGCTGAGCGGCGTGCCTTCCTGCGTCTGTTTCTTCATCATCTGATATCTGGCATAATCCACAGGATAACGGCGTTTTTTCTCTTCATCTGCCGGTTGGTCATAAATCTCGGTAATATTATCCTTAAAGCGGATCTCCACATAACAAACTTCTTTCAAAACCGGCATACCGTCAGGCTTTTTCTCTCCTGTTTGCTCTATTCTGTCATAAAACCGAACATAGGTATTTTCGTCTTGCCGATTATTTTTGCACATTTTTTCAAATTCACTAAAATCCATTTTTCAATTCCCTGTTGATGTTAAAAAAGAAAAACGGGGAGGAACACTCCCCGCCATGCTATGCCGCCGCTTTGTCAATCAAAACGCCTTGCAACGATGCATTGGACATCGTCATATTACCGGCCCAGCCGATAATCTTATAAATTGCATCCTGATTGATAGCCAAACGCTCCCCGTTAATGACCTTCATATTGCGGTCTTTATGCGGCCGCAGATAGATATAATTCGTATTCAGAAAATACATGTGGTCTTCCGGACAGTTTCCGCCTTGTCCGCCGTCATAGATAACATCCGCGCCTTTGTACTTAAGCGTAGTAAAACCGGCTTCTGCCAGCTTCGGATCGTTAAAGCGCTGTAACGGGGTCAAAGACTGTTCAAACAAACTGTAAAGCTTGTTTCCGGCAACAATCAGATCCGGCTTGTCCGTCCCGCGGGAAAGTTCAAGATACATACTGTCCATAGCCGGGCGGATAGTTTCGGAAGTAAACGCTGCAGTCGCAGTCGTTGATTTGTTGCGCCAAAACTCATTGCCGGCCGTTGCACGGTTAATACCGCCGACAGTTCCGGTTGTCGGCGTATCGGCAACAAGCAGCTTCAACCCGCCGATTTCTTTTCCGAAAGAACCCGTGCCGTCACCGTAGACAGCCGCAGACATCTTGTTGATCATTGTCTTCTCGGCATTTTCAATTCGTTTCTCAAACAAATCCATGACGCGCTCTTTTCCGCTGTTTTTCAGCATATCTTCACCGGAAATCGCAACCGGAACGGCGCAAAGTTTGAGCGCATACTCAGCAGCCGTAAACAGCTGCTTGGGCGTATAATCGATTGTATCATAACCGGAGTACCAAACCATATCCCCTTCGCCGTATTCCAGTTCTTCCAAAATCTTGGATCCGCCGGAAATCGGTCTGATTTTGCCCCGTTTGTTCAGTCGGGCAAACAAGGCATTGTTTTTGGTAACGTTATCGGCAAGTTTGCCGGTACGATTTTCCAAAGTCGTTGTAAAAATATCATTATAATTAGCATTAGCCATTTTCATAAATCCTCATAAAAAAAGTTATTCATCAACGCCGGCCATTTGGGCTTCAAGCATTTCCCGAACAGACATATCAGAAAAATCTTTCTCCCCCGGCTGTTTGCCTTTGGGCGAAAAAGCCGCGTTTTTGGCCTTTTCGGCTTCAGCAGTCTTGTTTTTCAAGTCCGCCTGAGCTTTTTCGGCAATCAGTTTTTCCCTGACCGCCGGATTAAGCCAAACCGCTTTTTCGTATGCCTCCGCAAAATTCTTGGCCGCACCCGCCGCAAACACAGACTTGATTTCGGCCAAAACGTCCTTAACATACGGATGTTTAACGTTTCCAGCCTCATCTTTAGCATTGGCAAAGTCGTTGAACTCACGTTCCACAACTTGCTTCTGCTGATTTTGTTGCATTTGCTGGAGTGCGTTTTCCAACTGGCTGACTTTATTTTCTAAAGGATTCGGCTGTGCCTGCTGTTGACCTCCCAACCCAACGCCATAAGCCTCCGCCAAGGCCTTGATCGTCGCTTCCGGATTATTTGCAAAACCGTCATCAATTGCCGCCAAACTGCCAAAATATTCGCGGGCATTGCCAAATCCCAATTGTTTCAGGCGCTCCTGCCGCGGCGCATAGGCTTCCTCAACCCAGCCGTAACCGTTAAGCTTTTCCTGAATTTCTGACAAACTCTTAGAAGCCTCGCCGGCCCTTTCGTGCAGATATTTTCTGAACTCGGGTGCCAAAGCCTTAAAAGTATCGCCATATTCCGGCGCATAACCCTCCGGCAAATCCATATACGGATCAGCCGGCGTTTCCTTGCCGGAATTGTCCACAATAATTTCATTACCGGAAGCAGCAGGCTCTGACGCTGCGGCTTCCGTAAACTGTTCTTCTAAAGTTTCTCTGATTGTTTTTTCACTCATTCCAAATCATCCTCTTATAATTGCTGATAAAGTCGGCGAAAAGACTGTCCCGCCGCATCTTCTCCTGCCGGTTTCTGACCTTTTCATAAAACCCGGCAGAAAAATCGCCGGCCAAAGCCAAATCATTCTGCTTCAGCCAGCGATCCATATCTGCTGAGGAAGATGCCTCTGTACCGTCAGGCAGCAGCACTTCATCAGCAAATTGTCTGCTAATGTTTGCCATTATTCAAAACTCCGGACATAACCTGTTGTCACATTCGTATTTGTTTCACCTTTTTGGGCAATTTCTTCCCGTTTCAAAGCGACCTGCGCATCAATTTCCTTATTCGTCAGCATAAGCTTTGTACGCTCGGCCTGCTCTTTCAGGTCAATTTCGCGTGATTTCAGGGCGTTTTGTTCTTTCTTGATTTCAAATTCCTGCCGGTTTTTCTGTGCCTGAACTTCAACCTTCGGATCGACCGGCGGCGTTTCGGGCTCATCAGGCTTGTTCAAATCCTGCTGAATGGCATCAAAAGCCTGTTCAATAACAGTTTCAAACGGCCTTGACTTCGGCAGGGTTCCGACAACCGACAAAATCATCTGTTTATACAAGGACAGGAGCAAGGGCTGGGCTGATACAGCCTGAAAAGCGGCATTAACCATTTCCGTCACCGTATTGACGGCCTCCAGCGTTTTTGCCGCTTCCTGCTCCTGATTAAAGACGATGTCAGTTTCCACACCCAGCATCATACCGCGCATTTTTTCAGCCTTTAAGAGCTGAACCGCCTGCATTAAAAGTTCAGGATTTTGCTGTTGTTCCGGAGAGGCAAACCCCGCCAGCGTATCGAAGGAAAACTGTTCACAGATAATTTCGGCCTTGATTCTGAACAAATCGCCGATAAAACGCTGCATGTCGTTCTGACGATCCTGATTACGCAAAGTGCCGAAATTGGTTTTCTGATTAACGGCCGTCGCCGTTTCATTAGGATCGGAATTACCGCGCATAATGTCAGACACCCCGGTCACGTCAAAAATCTTGGCAATAATATCCTGCCGTCTGGTTGCCAGCTGTTCCAACGCCGCCACATATTGATCTATCGGCACAAAGTCGATAATCCCGCGGATTCCGCCGTTGTCTTTAAGCTTTTGAAAATCACTGACGGACACCAAAGTCACATCTTTGTTCAAAATGCTTTTCAGCTCCGGAAAAGAATTGTCATAACAGCCGGAAACCTTCAAAGCTTTAAGCGTTAGACGCATTCTGTCATTAACGCCGTCCAGTTCGGCCAGCATTTCCTTAATCATCGAATAGTCCGGCACCGGAATAATGCTGTCGTTCGTCATCGTTGCAAAAATCGGTTTCGGACAGGGAAAAAAACCTTTCAACCCGAGCGGATCATCGGAGATTTTCAAAAACTTGCTTTTGTTTTCCTTGCTGAGCCAATAGACCTTTCGCGACGGCTTATCCCAGATTTCATAAACGCAGATTTCTTTCTTCTGATAGTCTTTTTCTCCGACGTCCACGATATCAAAGGCGATGTTTTCGCCAAAGGTGTCTATCGCCGCTTGTTTTGTCATAAAAATCTTTCTGGCAATCCAAGTGACTTCTTCCCAAATCCCCACCTTGTCGCAATCAGCAATAAAAAAGGCCGGGTCCTGATAAACGGTGTCAACCTGCTCCGATGACTTGACCTGTGCGATTTTCCCGTCATCCGACAAAACATCGTCAAACTTCGGACGATACTGCTCCCAGACAATACCCGTACCGGAAATCAAAAAATCATTGCGGGCATATTTCATCACGCTGTCAAAATCAAACTGCGCCAAATCCCATTCCAGCGCTTTCTCCAAAATCTGACAAGCCAAGACCTCGACCGCAGAAGCCGTCTTGTTGTTACGCTCAATATAAGGCTTGGGCTGTTTGAAATACAAAAAAGGCTTAAGCGTTTCAATCGATGACCAGAAAATATTATAGCGGCCGCCCTTTTTATTTTCTGACGCTTTATCCCGGTAATATTCCCGCGTTTCCTTAACCAGACGATGATAAGCGTCATAATGCTTTTCTGCCGAAGAAATACGGTCTTGCCACTTTTTAACCTCTTTTTTCTCGTCACTCATCTTCAAAAACCCCTAAAATGCTTGCTTCCCGCACAACGACAACATCCGGATCATACGTCGGCAATTCGTCAAATACGTGAAAAAGCACCTTGTCACCGACTTTCACGCTGTCCACTTTAGGCCCGACGCTTTCAACAACGCCAATCGTACGCTCCCCGTCATGGCTGTCCGTCAGAATAATTCCGCCGGCCGTTTTCTTTTCTTCCGGCTCAAGCCGGATAAAAACCCTGTCCAAAACTGCATTTACCATCCCGTATCCCTCCTGTTATGATCCAAACTAAAAAGCTCCTCAGCCGACACATTGCCGTTTCCGTACAGCCTTGGTGTACCGGTGTCATAAACCGGCTCGGCAAAAGTCAGCGCAAAAGCGTCACCTTTATCCGGCGACCGTCCCAAGCGTTTTTTAACTTCGTCCTTTTCTTCAAGCTGTAAACGCCCGCGGCGGTCATATTTCTTATTGATACAAACCAAATCTTCCGCCAATTGGTCATCCGGCGGAAGCTGCACCGGAAGAGGCTGCTCCAGCCATTTTCTGGCTTCGTCCCACATTTCGGCGCGCCGGTTAAAATACCTGTCGTCATTAATAGCCCGCTCGCCAAAATAAACGCCGCGGATAATCTCACCAAAGCCTCGGTCTTTCAGAATGTCATAGACACCGGCGCCCTGCCCGCCGATGTCCATAAAAACCCGTTGCGGGTGAAATTCCTTAATAAAAAAGGTGACCTGATTGGCCACCTCCACGTTGTCTTTCTTATAATAACTCTCAAACCTGTAACACCACCGCCCTTTGCGGAAGCAGAAGGATGTTGCGTCATCTCCAAATCGGGCAATATCCAAACCGATAACCAGCGGAGAAGTCGAACTGTCCATTTTAGGCTCTTGCGCTTCATGCACCGATTTTGCCGAAATCAGCTTCGTGTTGCCCTGCTGCACCGGCTCGCCAAGCCAGATATGCGCATAATCGTCGTAATTCCGTTCTTTGCAGGCCAACGCCTGAAGCTTCATCTCTTCCGGACAAAAAGGATTGTCGCTGTAATTCACCCGCCGCACCAGCGTTCTGTCATCCGGATTCGCCGCAACGGCAACCCACAGCGGATCATTTTCTTCTTCACGGTTCATAGATATCCAGATTTCCGAGCCGTCTTTGCGAATTGTCGGGTTAAGAATATCCCAGCTTTTCTTGGTAATCGTCTGCGCTTCTTCAATCCATGCAATATCCACGCCTTCCAAAGATTTTATCTTTTGGCTGTCCTGATCGCGCAGACCTTTGAAAATAAAGCGCGTACCGTTGACAACATTGACAATTTCGCTTTCCTTGACCTGATATTCCTGCAAATCATACAGGCTAATGCGGTCAGACAGCAGTTTGTGCACAGAATCTTTAATCGTGTCTTGAATTTCGCGCAAACAGGCAATAAACAGCGGCTTTTGCAGACCAAGCAACAAAAGCGCATCGGCAAAGGCATACGATTTCCCGCCCGCCCGGCCGCCATAATAAAACTTGTATCGGATTTTTTCCGTGACCAAAGGCAGAAAAGGCCGTGCAATTTTTATGTTCAGCGTTTTAGCCATCAATCAACAACCTCAATTTTAACCGTTGAAACCGTGTTCAAAGTCCCGTCAAACTTATCCGTCACCAAACCGAGCAGCTTGGCTTTTCCCATCGAAGCCGACACCATGGCCGCCGCTGTCCGGTTTTTAGCCGCAACAGAACGCGCTTCTTCCAGCTCGTCAATAATGTCATCCACGGTCAAATCATACCGTTTCAGCGCCCGTTCCCGCAATTGCCGTACTCTTGCCGCTATCTTGCCGTTATCTGCAAGTTCCTTCGCTTTTCGGTTCACTGTCGCCGGTTTCATTTTCTCCGTGCCATACGCTTTACGATAAGCGTCGGAATAATTCAGGCCTTTAACAACTTCCTGACAGAACTTTTCTTGTTTATCGGTTAGAACCATAGATAATCTCCAAAATGTCGATAATCTCGTTTTTCAAATCATTATCCCAAGTGTCAAGTTTTTTAAGGCGATAAGTTGCCGATAAGACACCCGCCGAGGCCAGCTTTATCCCGGCGTCCATTCCGCGCCGATATCCATCACGACCAATCTCATTAAGTTCATTTTTAGAAATAAGGAAATGGTTAAAAAATTTTTTCATCTCAACACCTCATAAAAAAATGGTTGCAGGAGATGGACTTGCACCATCGGCCTCATGGGTATGAACCAAGCGAGCTGCTTCTGCTCTATCCTGCAATAAAAAACCCCGGCGCAAAAGGATAAACGCCGAGGCTGGACATTAGACAAAACATATAAAAAAACCCCGCATAAGCAGGGCTAGTCCGGTACTACAAGAAAGTTTTTTGACCCACTTTCTCATAATACCTATTTTTATACAACACAGGTCACCTGATGTCAAGACCAAAATACACATAAAATAATTTTTTTACCAAATACCGATCATTCTGCCGGTAACCGGAAGCTCAAAAAGAAAACTGAGAGTAATAAAAGTCGCCGGTTTTCCTGATTTGTAAGAATAGACAAGACCATAAGCAAAAAAGAACAGATAGTACAGAACAATGATGTCAAAGTTCATGGTCACCTCCGATGAAAATTAAAACTATAGTTCGATTTTCTTTCTGCGGTAGAACTCCGCCAGATAGTCCAGTCCGTCAATAAGCTTCTGCTTTAAGTGAAAAACAATATTCTTTCGCCGCAACGAGCTTTTGTCGCAAGATTTGATTTCCTTGTTTTCAATACAAACCATTCGGACAACATCACGATACTCGCGCGGCAGATACCCCATTGCCGAGATATAAAGCTGCTGGTGATACAAGGCACCGTCTCGCGGCTGAAACTTAAGACTGCTGTCCACCTTTACCTTTGAAAAATCCGTTGACCTGACGGCTCCCGGAAATCCCAGATAAAAATCATCGGCAAGTTTCAAGGCCGCCGCTGTCCGATCCTCAGCGGAAAAGACAGAATTTTCACTGTTCAAATCACCTCTTTTAAGGTAGTATTTGACAACCTGATAGTCACGCTTATTGTTGGAATTATACACAACCTTGTAACTGCTGTCTGTCATTACCCTCTCCCGAATTAAAAACCAATCGTGTCTGAAAAATCACTGTCTTGAGCGGCAGAATAATGCGCCGCCAAATTTCTGACATTTCCGGCCGCAGAATAGAAAGCGCTGTTTTTCTCATGCGCTTTGAGTATATTCGCGCTGTCGAACTGATAATCTTTTCCGTAACGCCGGCGGCAAACCAGAACCAAAACTTCGTCCAACCGGTTAAAAAGCCCTTTTTTTGCCGCCTGCTCCGCCCGCTCGGCAAAAGTCATCGCCTTCCATTGGCTGACCGGCATTTCTCCGCTGAGCATATCCTCGGCAATGTAACGTACGGCCTGATTATACACCGGCAATAGATGACGACAACAACCAAGCTTGATATCACGGCGCATGAATACCGCCGCATAGTCTGTCTGCGCAATCTGCTGAACATCAGTTCTGACCTTATCAACCTTTCCGACATTCAGCTTTGCCCGAAGCTGGGCAACAGTCGGCCGCGTTTTGTTTGATTTATAATTCCAAAAATCGTCAATTGCTCCAAATACGTCAGCCAAATCGTAATCCTGAAAAGCCTCCCGCCAGGCATTGACCTTTTCCGAGTTCTTGTCAGCAAACGCCCTGATCGCTTCATCGCTGACATCTCCGGCATAAAGCTCCTCAATGTGCTTCAAAATCTCCAAAACCTTTTCCATTTCTCACTCCTCACACCCAGCTGAAATCATGTTCAACAGTACCTTTTCCGGCAGGATTAACAACTTTGTCCCGCTTTTCCCACGTTCTGACCGCCGCCTTCCAATCCTTCATCGGTTGGCTGCCTACCCGCCAGCCTTTGGATTGGTAAAAATCAAACCATTTCTCGGGATCAACCCCGTTATTTCTCTCCAAACAGTAGGCTTTCACCTCCTCAACCGTTGGTCTTACAAACTTTTTCGTAGAGGGCAGCCCCTCTTGGGGGCAACTCTCCGTCAGGAGAGTGGGGGATAATATATTTTTATTATTTTCTTTCTGGGGGTTTAAGGGGGCGTCTTTCTTTGTTTCTTTTTGCTTTGTTTGATTAAGATTGATTGTATTTGAAAAAGATTGATTAGAATTGATTAAATTTGATTTTTCGTTTTCAATATTTCTTGGTTTTCTACCTGCATTTTCACGCTTTCCGCCATTATTCAGCCTTCCGTCTTCCTTGTTTAAACTCGGGCCGATAGCAATAATCAAACTTTTTATTACTGCATCTTCCGGCTCAATTCCATCAAAAACATAAGCCGTTAAGGCGTCATAAAACTTCAACCTCAAATCATCAGGCAAACTGTCGGCAATTCTCTTAAAGTTTTCAAAAAATAAAAAACGATCTTTCATTTTAGTTTCTCTCCAATCATACGCGGGAAATCTACAGTCACGGCATTTCCTAAAGCCTTATACCGCGCACTATCACTCATTTTTTTGCCGTCTGTGCCATATTCAGTCCAACCATCAGGAAAACCCTGCAAGCGTTCGCATTCGAGTGGTGTAAGTTTTCTGATCTGATTCTCATCATATATGCCATGCCTATCCTGTGCAGTCAGCGTAAATGATGGCTCTCCGTTTTCTTTCATTCTCCGACCATTCTGGCGTTTGGTAATTCGATCCGGCGTTAATACTGGTCTAATACAAATTGCAGCATCCGGCTTATTAGCTTTCAGGCAACGCGATTTTTCAAATAACGGTGGTCTGGCATAATTGTTGGAAACGTTGGCATATAAACCATAAACAACAATTTTTGGCTCAAGATTACCGCTGCTGACCGTGTTTAATGTCGAACATATCCCATCTGGAGAATATACCCTGTCCTGCCGGTGATTGTTTTCAGGACGATTTATTTGCAACACTTTTTGAAACTTCTTACCTTCAATAATGTACGAGGCTTGTCTGAGTTTGGTATATCCCTCACTGGTAATGGTATTTGTACATTGTCCTTGTACCCCATCAGCCGCTTCATAGCTATTGGCGAGAGGAAATATTTTGGCGCCGGATTGTCCTCCAAGACGTCCGACAAAATAAACCCGCTCGCGATTTTGGGGTAATACCCAGCTTGTATTAACAAGCTGCCATTCACACTCATATACCCCAATGTCGGCAATTTCTCGCAAACATCGCATAAAGTCTGCGCCTCTGTCATTCGTAAGAAGACCTTTGACGTTTTCAAAGATAAAATATGAGGGGAGCAATTCTCGGATAATTCGCATTGCTTCGAAAAACAAACCGCTTCTGCCGCCATCCAATCCTGCCCGTTTGCCAGCAACCGAGAGATCCTGGCATGGAAATCCGAAAGTGATAATTGTCTTTTTCCCCTTGCAGGCTCTCCGCAAATCTGAAAAATCTCTAATTGTTCGTACATCTCCTAACTCCTTTGCTTCTGGAAAGTGATTTTTGTAAATACTTATTGCATTCTTATCAATTTCGGAAAACCAATGCTCTTCAAACACCATCCCTGCCTGTTTCAGTCCGAGGGCAAAACCGCCAATTCCGGAAAAAAGATCGATATATATAATCTTGTTCAAATCCCCCTCCGCAGGCATTCCGCCGTCAAATATTTATACATCGCCAAAGCTTTGCGGCGGTTTCCGCGCTCCGTTGCCGCAATTTTCAAGACTTCCTGACGCAGCGCCAGCAAATCCTCATCACTCATTACTTTTCTGTATCGATTCTTTCTCATAGGCTTTTCCCCATAATTTCAAATTCGACCCGCGGCTTTTCCCTGTCCACCTCATACTCATCAAACACCGGAAGCAAATTGTTCGCATCGTCATCATCCAGCAACCCGGCTTTCACCATGCAATCGCACAGGTTTTGAATGATGTTCACATAATCAAACCGTCCGGCGGTTTGGCGATAAATTTTAAAACGGATATGATAAGGCTTGGCAAAATGCTTCGACACGGTCCGAAACTTTTGCTTTATACCCAAAAGCTTGTTAAGCAACTCCACTTCGTCAACCTTGGCAGCTTGGGACTTCACCACATACGTCCGCCCGTTCGCCGCCCGAAATACCTGCCGCGAGTTTTTGGAACTGTACAATTGTCCGGGAATAGTAAAGATCATCTCAATCCCTCATCGGCATCAATACAACCATCATATTGTCTTTCTTCCAAACAACCGGCGAACATCCCGAATCGTCTTCATCTGTAAGTGTATTAGACAGACCATGCATGAACTTTTCTGCAATCTTCAAGAACCTTGAGTTAAACAAGCGATAAGTCTTAATACTCTTCAACTTTTTTGGAATAACCCTTGAATAATCAGGATAAGTGCCGTCTACGATTGAAGCAATTTCAGAGTTTTCTCCTCTTCCAAAAACAATAGTCTGGCTATCAAGCTGAGTAGCATAATTAAGAATGAAATTGTTTTTTTTGAAATCTTTAAATTTAGATTTAATGATTAATCCTTCTGAAAGTTTATTTCCTTGAGGTTCAGAATCTAAAATATGCAATAAGATGTGCCCATCCGTTGCCACATAATGCCGCCCTTCCTCATCATCATGAACATACACACCCCCCAAATAATAACGCGTTTCTTCTTTACTGACCGCAGGCGCGACTGCTCGCAAATAATCATAATTGAATTCATATTTATTCATTTATTCCTCCTCACAGTTATCCGGCCACAACGAGCCGATAAAAATTAAAAACAATTCAATCATCGGCATTTGCCTTGTAGTTTTCCATAAACTCAAGAACCTGCTTTTTCCCGCTTTCCTTAACTTCTTGCCCTTTTTCCAGCCTCCGCACAAAAGAGGGATCATTTTTTGCCATTTCTCCGAAAGATGTCGGAGAAATTCCGGTTCTTTTTATAAAATCAAATATTTTTTGCCTAAATTCATCATTTGAAATCATTTTTTCGTAACCTCCTATAGCATAAATATAGCATATTTGCTAAAATGTCAATAGCATATATGCTTTTATTTTTACCTTTACAAAATAGCATAAATGCTATATTATTAAGGCAGGAGAAAGTGATGGATAAGATTTCAGAAATTAAAGAAAAAGTCGGGAATATCGTTAGAGAAAAAGGGTTAAATGTAACCTCTATATCTGTTCAGCTTGGTAAAAATCCGTCTTATCTGCAAAAATTCATAAAAGAAAAATATCCCAAAAGATTAGAAGAAGAATTCAGGAAAAAGCTTGCCATTGTATTAAATATTGATGAACAAGAGCTAACTGATCGCCCTTTATCATCACCGCTTTTACCCGCACACATGACAGGAATTCAGGCCGTAGCCGATTCGATTACCCGGCTTTTTAAGAAAAAAGACAGCGTTTCGATTGCAATTTTGGACGTTACGGCCTGTTGCGGCAGTGGCATTGATAATTTTGAAGAAAATATCATCGGCCAGTGGAATATGCCGTTGATGGAATATCGCACAATCTCTACCACCAGCAATCCTGATAATGTGAAGATGATACGTGCCCGCGGCGATTCGATGGCGCCGACACTTAAAGACGGCGATTGGGTTTTGGCGGATATGTCTTTCCGCTCGACCGATTCAGACGGTCTCTATCTGATTCGCTCGTCGACAGGACTGGCTATAAAAAGATTGCAAGGCTCAATCCCCGGACATATCTGCATCATATCGGACAACCCCAAATATCCGCCGCAAACTTGGGAAAGCGGCGAAATTCAAATCCTCGGCAAAATCATCTACACCCTCAGCGCCGAAAAGGTTGGATAAAAAGAAAGGAAAGACGATGTTTCAAAAAAGAAAATACTTAACCATAGAAGGAATATTACAAAGTTTCAGCTTAAACTTTGATTTGTCCGAAGATGAAGAAGATAAAAAAGAATATTACAGCCTCATTTTTGGCGGCAGAGGATATAGCCTTGATCCGATAGGCAGAATTGACACTCTCACAGAGTTTCCTGCATCAATAGAAATTGGCTTTTTTGATCCTAAAAAAGATAAAGAAAAAAGAAGCGGATATATAAGAATAAATAACGCCATAGAAATAAAAGACGGAGCTCCGGAAGAAACCGACAATAAAGAATATTATGTTTCAATTTGGGAAGATATATCAAAACTTCCGTATTATAAAGAGCTTGTATTATCTTCCCAAATAGCTTCTATATATTCTTCTGGTTATATTGATGGTGATGGCGATGATGGAACAATAAAATCTTATAGTATAAGAACAACCCCCAAACAGACTAACGTTTTTGGAGAAGGTGAAGAAGAAAAAGAACCTTCTACTAATCAAAATATATTAGAAAATTTGAAGCAGATTAAGAAGATATTTAAGTTTATAATAGGCATATTAATAGTTTTAATGTTTAAATAATTACATAAAATTTTCCTCAACACCGCCCTCTCGGCGGTATTTTTTTTACCTAATTTTACATTTTCACCAAAAATTCTTTCATTGTTTTTCAAATCATTAAGTACAAATTTGATCTCAAAAAGCATATTATAGCATTTTTGCTATTGACTATTCTAGCATATATGCTATATTTATGCTATAAACACAACAACAAAGGCAATTACAATGAATTTTCCGGATGTATATCAATTCGCCAAAGGCGACAAGGAACTGATCAAAGTTTTGGGCACGGATGCTGACGAAATCGCCGTTGATGTCGATTATTTGACGTTTTCGCCCAACAAAGAGGTCTATGTTCAAAAGGTCATCGCCAACGGCACAGATATCAAACCAATGCTGTCTGACCGGACAATTCATTACTTTACCAACAGAATTGAGGAGTTTTTGCGTAATGAATAACATCGATCACAACATTATGGCTTACAACGCCGCTATGTTCGCCGCCATTTTCGGCGCACCGGCTCCACGCCCGCAACCCAAAAAAGAAGAAAAAGAGAAAGGAAAAGCCGATGAATAAGATTGAACAGGAAGTTTTTGAGTGTTTCAACCGCCCGCGGACACTGGAAGACGGCTATAATCGCAGCCAGTTCCATAACATTCACAATTTCAGAATGTACGTTGACCGTCTGGTTGCCGCCGGAGAGTTGGAGGAAGAACTCAAAATTTCCGACAAGGTCGGCTGGGTTGAAGATGTCCGTATCTTCTCACAAAACAGACCGAAAAAAACCGGGCTTTATGAGAAAATTGACAACTTTATTGCCGGCACTTCTCTGCTGCTGACTTTCGCCCTGCTCTTTTTCGGCTGGCACAACATAAATATTTTAGAACTTTTTTAAGGACAAGATGATGACTGATAAATTACAAGTTTATGAAAGTATCGCTGCAGTTATGGCTGACCTTTCGCCAAAAGGGATTGGCAAAGACAGAAAGAATCAACAACAAGGATATAAATTCCGCGGAATTGATGACGTTTACAACACACTGTCAGAACTTTTGTCAAAGCACAAGCTTTGCATTTTACCGTTTTGCCAAGACCGAAAAAGTGTTGAACGCCAGACGAAAAGCGGCGCGGTTATGTTCTATACCGCCGTTACAATGAAATATATCGTTGTTTCGGCAATCGACGGATCATCCGTGGAATGCTGTACCGTCGGCGAAGCAATGGACAGCGCGGATAAATCAACCAATAAGGCTATGTCAGCAGCATATAAATATTTATGCCTTCAGATGTTCTGTATCCCGACAGAGGGGGACAACGATGCCGATGCAACAACGCCGGAGCCGATTACGCCCAAGCAGACAGCTCCCAAGCAGCAACCACCGGCAACAAAACCGCAGCCTACACTACAGGAAAGAATTGCCAAATTCAAAGAATACATTTCCAAGGCCACCATATACGACCTGCACGATACAAAATACAAAAACAAAATGGATGCCTTGTGTAAAGAAGCCGGTCCCGAAATCGCCGAGGAATTAACCAATATTCACAATAACAGAATGGTGGAGTTAGCCAATGCCTAGCATATTTGAAAATATTTTAGAGGTTGAAAAGCTATTAGACACGATTTTTGACCTTGAAACGGGAGAAGTGGACGAAGAAAAAGAACAAGAGCTTCTCCGACTGAAAAATCAACTGATCTCTTCCGGTTTGGAAAAACTGTGCAATCTTCGCGCTGAGAAAAAGGCCTTTATTAAGGCCATGAAAGAGGAAGAAGACCGTATTTCGGCCAAACGCAAGCAGGAAGAGAAAAAGCTTGAAAATCTGGATGACTACATTTTGCTGATTCACTCCCGCAGCGGACAGAAAAAATCCGTTGCCGGCACATGGACGATTAGCACCAGACAGTCAACACAGGTGATTATCACGGATCCCAATTTTGCGGATAAAAGGTTTTTCAGAACCGAAACTGTCGAAAAACTCGACAAGGAAGCTCTGAAAAAAGTTTTGGCGACCGGCGAAATTGTCCAAGGCGCCGCTTTACAGACAAACATCAATTTGCAGGTGAAATAAGATGTTGACAACAATGTTCAATCCGAGCTATACTGAAAGCCTAAAAACAATTACACCGGCTTTCACACCCCGTCAGCGTGTATTTTTTATGCCTATGGCGTGGATGAGAGCTGAAAATACCCAATATCAGCCAAAGCATTGTGTAATTGCTTTTAGTGAGTCCACGCCACTTCTCATTTTAAGGGCGTTTCTAAGAAAGATTACACAAATGACAAATTCAATTTCAATCTACAATTTTAAACAAAATCAAATCCGTACGCAATCTGTAGACGGCAATCCATGGTTCTGTCTGGCTGACTGCTGCAAAGCCTTAGGCATTAAACAAAATCGTGACACCGCAACTCGCTTGTCTCAAGCGGGTGTCGGAAAAACCGACACCCTTACAAATGGCGGTAATCAAAAAATAACTTTCATCAACGAGCCGAATCTCTACCGTTTAATATTCCGCAGCAACAAGCCGCAGGCACAGGCCTTTGCCGACTGGGTTTATTCCGAAGTTCTGCCCTCTATCCGCAAAACCGGCGCTTATGCTGCAAACAACGCCCCGCGCCGCGAGGATTGGGAAATCGACGACAAAGACCTGATTTATTTTCTCAATCGCTGGCACGCCACCAAAAACAAGAAAGACACTTTAGAATTTCGCCGTTTGAACAGCGAGATTGAAGAACTGCGCCGCAAGCTTGCCGCTATCAAAAAGGAGGTGCAGTAATGTACATCAGCCAGTTGTCACAGTTAAAGCCCAGTTTCCGCACTTTGTTCAATCAGGCCGAGCTTTTGCTTAATTCCGGAAAAAAGATAAATGTCGAAATAACCGAAAAAAAGCAAAAACGCAGCAATGAACAAAATGCCTATTACTGGCTTTTCAACGGAGAACTGGCTGATTTTCTGAACGATGCCGGATGCAGTTATGGCAAATGGGCCATTCCTTACACCGGAGAACTGATCCATGAAATAAATAAAAAGCTTTTCGGGGTCAAAACAACAACAAAAATGTCTGTCAGCGAGTTTTGCGAATACATGAACAAGCTGATTTTATTCTGGCAGGAAAGAACCAACGGAAATTTCTGCATTTCGGAACTGCCGGCCAACTATCTTGAAAGGAAAGGATATCAAATATTATGAGTGAACAAAAAAACATGCCCGTTATTTCGCGTTATGACCGCTTATTGTCGGCCTCTGTATTCAGCCGCGAGGTTGATTTGAAAGGCGACGGAAAATTGCAGACGGTTTATTCCGTATGCATCCAGCGTTCATATCAGAACAAGAAAAAAGGCGATGAATGGATCCGTGAAAAAATCAATTTAACGCCTGACGAATGCTTGCGCATGGCTGCCATGCTGACAAGAACATATCAGGAAACGCTGGACTACGCCCGCGAACACAAAAAAGACAGCCAAAACGGCGGAAACTATCCGGCACAATCTTTTGACGCTCCGGAAGCGCCGGCGGCCGATCTGGATGATGATATTCCGTTTTAGCCATACCTCAACCGCCCGGGCAAGCGGAAAAACTGCCTGAAATTTAACTTTAATAAGGAAAACAAGATGAAAAAAGTAAATATGCTTGAGTCGTACGACGAAATCGTACAACTGATGATGAAGGGCGGCAAGCCTGAATTGGCTTTAATTGATCCGGACAGCGCGCCGGAAGTTCAGGAAACTGACAAACCCAGCACTGGCGATTACGTCTACACGGACGGCAGTTTCAGCAAAGATAGTAAAAACCCTGGCAAACAGCTTAAGGGTATCGCCTTGTGGGTCACAGACAAACGAATGATTACTTTATGGCCTGATGTGCCGGACGAAACAAGAAGCTATGCAGAAGCTGAAAAATGGTGCAAAGAAAACGGACGTAAATTGCTTGATAAAGACGCTATGTATGCAATTTATGTAAATCGTGAGGTCTTGAAGGATAAAATCAACCTTAAAGACGATTGC
This sequence comes from uncultured Alphaproteobacteria bacterium, assembly GCA_910585375.1. GTDB lineage: Bacteria > Pseudomonadota > Alphaproteobacteria > RF32 > CAG-239 > MGBC133411. Next base: position 25,769 of record CAJUCZ010000019.1, read on the forward strand.
AGATACTGGATAGACGGCACAGAAACGGACGAAGACGGTGATGAGTATCATAGATATTTATATATCTCTCTGGTCTTCCAGGGTTGCTACTACGATTACGACTACGGCTACACCGCCAACTTCGCGTGTCAGTAGTCGTTCTCGGCTTTTATTAACAATTTACCAATTTAACGATTCATAAAGAGGTGAAATAGAATGAATGTATTAGATCAACTAATTGATTGCATGATTAATCAGCCGTTTCAAACGGGATTGGCTTTAGCAATTGTGTTTCTTCCTTTTATATTTTTACTTATCCTCGGAGGAACAAAATGAGCAATAACGCACCTGATTATAATGATAATTTAGTTTTTCCGCCGCGTCATGACAAGACGGCTCTTGAACTGCAAATTGAGAATAACAAGCTAAAAGAGCAATTGGCCGAGCATAAAGAAAATTGTTGTTGTGCTAAAAATGAAGTGTTGTTACTTGAGATTAACCGGCTTAGAGAGGCTTTGAAAGAAATTGCTCGCAATAAGACCACCGAAGAACAGCAAGGAAATCATGATTATGTTGATGAGGACGGTGATTTAATCGGGGATTTTGAATACGCTTATGATGAATTTATTAAAATAGCCAGAAAAGCCTTAATCGGCGAAAGTGAAGAAAAATGATTAGAGAAGGTCAAATTTATTCAAATACTCGTAAATTTGTAATAACGAGTGTTTCTTTAAAATGGGTGGTTGTTTTATTTCAGGGCGGGAGTGTTTATCGCCACACCAGAAAAAGATTTGAAAAATGTAATTTTGAGCTAATCGCCGAATATCCGACTTGGCAAGAAGCGGTTAATTCAAGGGAATTTAGGCTATGAAAATGAATGTTAAAGGAAATGATAATTTCCAAACTCCCGATCATCTATTTAAGCAACTGAATAACATATTTTGTTTTACGCTTGACGCGGCCTGTACAACAAAAAACTGCAAGTGTGTTCTGGGTTTTTATCATGATTTAGGGGATAATGCGCTAAATAGTGACTGGTCAGATCAAAGGGTATTTTGTAATCCGCCGTTCAACCAAAAAGCAGCATTTATTGAGAAAGCATATAATGAAGTTATTAACGGAGATTGTCCTATTTGTGTCATGATCCTTCCTTCAAATTGCCAAGACAGCAAAGCTTTTCAGAAATATATTAAAAAGAATTTTTTTTATGAAACGCTTTCCGGCCGCGTCGCTTTTATTGATCCGGAAACTGGGGAAGCTATGAAGGGCAATAATTCGGGAACGACAATAGTTTATTTTAAGAAGGATATTGTGAGATGATTAGACGCTTACTTTGCTGGCTCGGTTGGCATAAATACTGGTGGAGTAGAGAACTGCATAAAGACGGTAAATTTCACTGTAAACATTGTGGAAAGGTAAAGAGATGAACGATATATTTAAGTTTAGGTGTTTTGATACGAAAGAAAATAAATATCGTAATGGTATGTTTATTTTTGATTATATGCGAGGTGTTGTAGATAAGGATTGTATCCTTGAGCAATGCACTGGCTTAAAGGACAAGAACGGCAACCTTATTTATGAGGGGGATTTATTAAAAAGTGGCATACATATTTATAAAGTTATGTGGTACATTGGTAAATTTGTTTTAAACATAGGTTGTAAAAATTATCCTATAAGCAGTGGATGTGATTTAATGGAAAAAATCGGTAACATTCATGAAGATGGAGATTTATTGAAATGAGTTTAACAGATGATTGGAAAGCCAGAAAGCTTAAAGAAGGAAATTATTATTGCAAAATTACAGTGTCACCTGAAATAGAAATGGTATATTCCGGCGCAATGTATGATGATTTAATTGTCGAAATTTTGGCAGAAGTTCCGAGTTATGGGAATTTTGTTGAACTCACCGAAAAGGTCAAGAAACAAGAAAAGGAAATAGCCAAGGGAGATGGAATAATTGGCAAGCTACTTAAAGAGGGGAGTAGCTTTAGGACGAAAAACAACAAGCTCCGCGGATTGCTTAAAGAATGCAAAGAATATTTGTCCGACGTTGACACATATTTTACTAAAAATGCAGATGAAGCAGTTTTACTTTTAACCAAAATAAACGAGGTGATAAATGACAATTGAAATCGGTCACAATCTATCAGCAATAATTTTTATCTTTGGAATGGCTTTTTTAATAATAAGAATTTTTAGAAAATAAGTTTAACAGCCAAAGAAGTGTTACAACATTAAAAAATATTTAAACCTTGAATTTCAAAAGATCGTATATTACAATGACAGAAAAATTAGAACATTACATGCAAAACCTATCTTCTTCCCCTTTAAATAAAGGGGAGGTTGATTTTGCTGTTAATTGTTTTTGCGAATTTTTAAGTTGTCTAACCGAATTATGGCAGGAGTTGAAAAGTGAAGGCTGTTATTTTGAGCAGGGTATCATCAAAGGAACAAGAAGAAGGTCACAGCCTATCTGCTCAAAATACACGCCTTATAGAATATGCGACAAGGAAAAATCTTGAAGTTATCAAATCTTTTCAAATTGTTGAGTCGTCCACTCACGGGAAAAGAAAAGAATTTCAAGAAATAATCAATTTTTGCAAAAAACAAAAAGAAACAATAGCATTAATTGCTGATGCCGTAGACCGAATCCAACGCAGCTTCAAAGAAAGTGTTTTGCTTGATGAATTAGTCCGAAAAGATAAGATCGAACTACATTTTAATAGAGAAAACATGATAATTGGCAAATCTTCCAATGCGATGGATATTATGCGTTGGGATTTTGCAGTAATGGGAGCCAAATCTTATGTATTACAGCTATCAGAAAATGTCAAACGCAGCGTTGAATTCAAAATAAAAAACGGAGAATTTCCGGGAGCCGCTCCAACCGGGTATATAAATTACAAAAATGAACATGGAAAAAACTGGCTTAAACCAGACGAAATCATGGCCCCAAAAATAAAAAAAATATTTGAAACCTACTCTCTCGGCCATACATCCTTAAAAGAATTAAAACTTAAAGCCGATTCTATCGGATTAAAAAGCAGAAGCGGAAAACCTGTTACAACCTCATTGCTCTATAAAATCATAACAAATCCGTTTTATTATGGAGAAATGAACATTAACGGACAAATCCGCCCTCATGTCTATATTCCCATAGTTAGTAAAGAATTATGGGATCAATGTCAGCTTGTACGTTTAGGAGCTAATAAAAAGCCCTTCAAATACTCTAGCAAAGAGTTTTTATATAGAGGATTGATAAGATGTGCAAATTCCGGAAGAATATGCACCAGTGAACTTAAAAAAGGCGAATTTACATATGTTGTTTGCTATGATGAAAATGGCAAAAGAAAATATATTCCCGAACAAGAAATAAATGCCCAAATTGTCAGTATTCTTAAAACGCTCTATTTTCCGAATGAATATCTTGATGAATATCGTAAACATTTAAAAACTTCTAAAGAAGCCGAAATAGAATACAGAAATAAAGAAATCGGCCAACTAAAAGCATCCTTAACAAAAGTAACAGAACGAGCAGATAAGTTGCTTACCTTATTTATTGATGGTGACATCGAAAAAGATGTTTACAGTGCCAAAAAAAATGAATTTCAACGTGAAAAGACACGGCTGGAAAATAAAATCAAAGCTCATTCGGCCGCTGATGATAATTTTAATGACTTAATTTGCGAACTTCTCGCAATAGCGCAGAATTGCTGGAATATTTTTGATTTAAGCACAAATATCGAGAAAAAAAGAAATTTATTAAAAATGCTTTTCCGAACTCTTGAAATAAATAACGGAAACCTAGGCTACGCCTTGCGATTTCCGTTCTCCGAATTGCAAAATTTAAGCAATAATCCAAATTGGCTCCCCCTCATGGATTCGAACCACGATACCAACAACCAGAATGTCGTGTCCTACCGTTAGACGAAGGGGGAATAATTTATTTATCGCTATATCTTCTACGCCGCTTTATTCTCAGAGTCAACAATTTTTCGCATTTATTAAAAAATTTTTTTTCTTTCCCTCTTGCCAAATCTCTCAAAAAATGTCAAATTATAAGAAGAGACAAATTCAATTTGTCTGAAATAATTATAAATAGGAAAATTTATCATGAAAAAACGAACTTCCAAAGCTAGATTAATTAGCGGCGAAGCTCATCCGGCTCAAAATGAGCCTCCGCTTTTTAACACAATCACCTTTTTCTCATCAACTCACCCGCAGGCATGGGTTAATAAATTATGCATTGACGAGGGCTGTTCGGTTCTGAAAGGAGTGTAGCTATGCTTACTTTCAGAGATTACATCACCCCCGAAGACATTGAGGCAGTCCGCCGCATTTCTTCATCAACCGGCGTTTTTGACAGCGGCGACACAGAAATCACTGTTGAACTGGCACATGACGCCCTGCTCCAACAACAGAACGGCATGGAAGAAATTGCCCATGACATTCGCTTTTTGTTTGCGGAACAAGACGGCGAAACTTGCGCTTATGCCTGCTACGGTCATATTGCCGACTCCGATTCGACTTACGAACTCTACTGGCTGTCCACTCATAACAACTTTCGCGGACAGGGCATCGGCAAAAAACTCATCACCCGGCTGATTGAAAAGATTCAGGAACTTGGTGGTTCTAAAATCTACATTAAAACAGACGGCAAAGACTTGTACAAACCGACACGGCGTTTCTACGATTCCTGCGGTTTTCGGGTAGAAGCGCTGCTCAAACAGTACTACGATAAAAATGACGATTGTTATATTTATTCAATGTGCTTGTAGATATGACAACATCAAAAAAGGCGGCCTGAACAAGCCGCCTTGTTTTTTATTTCTTATCCTCAACCGGAACCACTTTAATATGCAGTTCGTCAAGCTGCTGCTGCGTCACAAAATTCGGCGCCTGCATCATCAAATCCTGCGCCTTTCCGTTCAGAGGGAACAAAATCACGTCGCGAATAATCGGCTCGTCCAAAAGCAACATTACTGTACGGTCAATCCCCGGAGCGCAACCGGCGTGTGGCGGAGCCCCGTACTTAAAAGCATTAATCATACCGCCGAACTTGTTGTCGACAACACTGTGATCATAACCGGCAATCTCAAATGCCTTATACATAATTTCGGGTTTATGGTTACGGACGGCACCGGAAGCCAGTTCCACCCCGTTACAAACCATATCATACTGATAAGCATAAATATCCAGCGGATTTTTGGTCATCAACGCGTCCATTCCGCCCTGCGGCATCGAAAACGGATTATGAGAAAATTCAACCGCGCCGGTTTCTTCGTTTTCCTCATAGAACGGAAAATCAACAACCCAGCAGATACGGAATACGTTCTCTTCGTTAATTCCGAGCTCTTCACCCAGTTTCAGACGGACTCTGCCGGCAAATTTCGCCAATTTCAAACCTTTGCCGACCATAAAGATAACGGCATCACCGTCTTTCGCGCCCAAGACAGACTTAATTTCTTCCAACTTTTCGGCACTCAGCAATTTGGCAATTCCTTTGGCACCGGCCTGAGCATAAGCAAGATAAGCAACGCCGCCCATCCCTTCTTCTTTGGCATAAGCATCAAGCTTGTCAAAGAAAGAACGCGGCTTTTCGGCCTGTCCCGCCAACACAATCGCCCGAACGCTGTCACCTTCGGCAACCCGCGTATCATAAACGCCAAAACCGGAATTTCCGAACAAAGAAGACGCCTCCTGAATAATCAGCGGATTTCGCAAATCCGGCTTGTCAGAACCGTATTTCAGCATTGCCTCACGGAACGGAATACGCATAAACGGCGCCTGATCAACTTTCTTGCCGTTGGCAAATTTATTAAATACGCCGCCCATCACATACTCAATCGCCTTAAAAACGTCTTCCTGCGTTACAAAAGACATTTCCATATCCAGTTGATAAAATTCCCCCGGAGAACGGTCCGCCCGCGGATCTTCGTCACGAAAACACGGCGCAATCTGAAAATAGCGGTCAAAACCGGAAACCATCAGCAATTGCTTAAACTGCTGCGGCGCTTGCGGCAAAGCATAAAACTTGCCCGGATTAATTCGCGACGGCACCAAAAAATCGCGCGCTCCTTCCGGAGAAGAAGCGGTCAAAATCGGAGTCTGATATTCGGTAAATCCTTGCTCGACCATCAACCGGCGCATTTCGGCAATCACCTGCGAACGCAAAATAATGTTTTTGTGAATCCGCTCTTTGCGCAAATCCAAAAAACGGTATTTCAGGCGCAACTCTTCCGGCGCATCATCTTCAACGGCCACCTGAATAGGCAAAACCTCGGCTTCGGAATAAACCTCTATTCCTGAAACCTTAATCTCAACATCGCCGGTGGGCATATTTTTATTGATATTCTCACGAATAACCACTTCTCCGTCAATTCCGATAACCGATTCGGCACGCAGAGACTGAATTTTTGCAAACAAATCTGAATCGCTGTCGATAACACACTGGGTAATTCCGTAATGATCTCGCAAATCTACAAAACAAAGGCTGCCCAAATTTCTTTTCCGGTGAATCCATCCGGCAAGTTTCACCTGCTTTCCGGCATCTTCGCTGCGAAGCTGACCGCAGGTATGTGTACGATAGCTGTTCATATAAACCTCTTTAATTTTTTAGTTATAGTCAGATATTTATTAGTAGAACCGATTTCACACAAAATCAAGCTTATTCTCACGCCGTCAGCAAAAAATCAGCACAAAAAAAGGAGCCCCAAGGCCCCTCTTCTTAATTCTCGCCAAAGATAATAAATACCCAACAGAACGGACAAAATGCGGCAACATTACTTTTTAACCGCGTAAACACGGGAGATTACCGGTGCGCCGTTCACAAACAAACCGTTTGTATTTCGATAAATACAATGGCAAGCGTTCAAACACTCGCTCAAATCGGCATAATCCTCCCGACAACCGACAGACCGTAAAATCAGGTTCTGTCCTTCTTTCACAATAAAAGCCCGCAACACCACCTGATGCCGCTTGTAAAAATCATAAAGCAATCTGGTATAAAAAGCAATGGCCGGAGCATCATCCTCAGGCTTGGAAGACACAGACATACCAACCGCACAAGACGCCCTTCTCCAGCCAAAATCCGCCGTAACCCAGAGTTCGCTTTCCGGAAAACGTTCTTTGACTTTGGCGCTCAAAGCCCCAATAGAAGCAAAACTTTCCGCCCGCAGCTCGGCAATCATGCCAAACGTCGGAAAATCGGCTCCGTTCAGATAAGCGCCGCAATAAATGCCTTTAAGCCAGCTTGGATCAAATTGATTAACAATCTCACGCAAAATATGCTTTTTTCCGACCGGCAGCCCGTTTTTACAGGAAAAAATTCCCAACGATGCACTCTGGTACCCCAAAAATAACTTGACTGTATTCATGGTTCTAGTATTTAAAACGTTAATAATTCTGTAAATAATCACTGATTGAGAGCTACCAATAGCATAAAACAAAACAAAAAGCAAGCAGTCGCAATTAAAAAAATATTAAACATATCTTGATAAATTGAAGCAAAATAAAAAAATTAAGGTTAAATTATGATAAATCTGATAAAAGACACTGCCTCTCTGGAGGCTTTTTGTGCCCGGTTGCAAGACCAGCCGTATATTACCATAGATTTGGAATTCATCCGTGAAAAAACCTACTATGCCGAACTCGCATTAATTCAGGTTGGTTCGGAAGCCGAATGCGCCATTATTGACCCGCTGGCACCGGATTTAAATATGCAAAGTTTTTTTGCCTTGCTGGAAAATCCGGATATCGTTAAAGTTTTCCACGCCGGACATCAGGATATTGAAATCCTGTATATGCTGACACACAAAATTCCTTATCCGGTTTTTGATACCCAGATTGTTGCACAGGTTTGCGGTTTTGGAGAAAACATCAGCTATGAAAATTTGGTCAAATCAATCTGCGGCGTTGAACTTGATAAATCATATCGCGTCAGCAACTGGCTGCAACGGCCGCTGTCGGAACGACAGCTGGAATATGCCCTGGCTGATGTTACGCACTTGAGAAAAATATATCGGCACTTAAAAGCCGAAGCAGAAAACAGCAGACGCCTTGAATGGCTTAAAGAAGAAATGGAAGCCGTCTACAATCCCGAAACCTACATCATAAAACCGGAAGAATCCTGGCAACGGCTGCGTGCCCGCTCTCACCACCCGTTTTTTCTGACTGTTTTGCGTGAACTTTGCGCCTGGCGTGAAAGAAGGGCTCAGGCCAAAAACATTACCCGGCAGGTTATTATCAAAGACGACTGCCTGGTCAACATTGCGTCCCTCTGCCCGCACAACCATGAAGAATTGTCCCAAATCAGGGGCATACGCAAAGACATTGCCGATGGCAAGCTTGCTCCCGAAATTATTGAAATCATCTGTAAATGCGATAAAATTTCACCCGAAAACTATGTAAGAGCACCCAAAGAAAAGAAAATCTCCAGTTATTCAACACCGCTTTACGAGCTTTTAAAACTGCTGTTAAAACTCAAAGCGCAGGAACATCAGGTCGTTGCCCGCTTAATCGCCCACGATGATGACTTAAAAGAATTTGCCTCCGCCAAAAACGACAAACAAAACCCTATCCTCACAGGCTGGCGTAAAGAGGTCTTTGGCGAAGCGGCATTAGCATTGCGCAACGGCGAAGTAAGTATCAGCTACAATCCTAAAACTCATAAAATTGAAATAAAATAACTTAACGGGTATTTTACCTTTTATTATCAAAAACCCCATCCGGGGTTTTTGATAATTTATATAAATTTTTCTCCCTTCCCCATCCCCAATTTTCCACCTCACACTTTACCCCTCACTTCATCCCTCTCCTCTCCCATCTTTTCTTTCTTTTTCTGTCCCTTTCCCCTTATCCCCTCCCTTTCTCTATTCATCAACCTTAATTTCTTCCCCAACCTCTTCCTCCTCGCACTTTAGCCCTCCAAACTCATTCCCCTCCACTCTGCCATACTTCTCTCCTTAAACTCCTTTGGCCTTCCTTTCACCACTCACTTCATCTCTCTCCTGTCTTTTCTTTTATTCCCCTGCCACTCCTCACTTTGTCCCTCTCTTTTCATCTCCTACCTTCTCCTTCTTTGCACAATCTGCTTCTTTCATCCCCTCCCCATTCTCCCTCACCCCATTTTCTCCTCCCTTCCCTTTTCCCATTCTCGCCATTCCTATTTTCTCTCCGCAGCCCCAATCTCCCTCTATCTTTTTTACACAACCATCTTTTCTCATCCCCGCCATTTTCCTTACTCCCGCTTTTTCCTTCCCCTCTCCTCGCTTTCCACCTCTCCCCTAACCCGTTGTTCTTTGTTCACCCCTCCTCTGCCCTCTCCCTTACCGC
>CAJUCZ010000020.1 GCA_910585375.1 uncultured Alphaproteobacteria bacterium
AGATGGGTGGAGATTTTGGGCAGGGGGATGAGAAAGCAGAGGGGATTTTGGCTAATCAGGGAGAGGAAAGAAAAAGGAAAACGGTATGGATGAGAGAAGAGAGAGAAAATCAGCTAAAGAAGGGGGTTGCGAGGAGCGAAAAGACTGAAATGGAAAAAGCAATTAAGAAAATAAAAGGCGGAAAATTTCCGCCTTTCCTTGTTATGATATTTTTTGTAACGGTGTATTTAAATCATTCCCGATGTCATCAAACACAACAGGAATATGTTGTTTAAACTCGTTTAACAAGGCTTTCATAATCTGTTGTACAGTCGGATGTGCTGCGGGTGCCGTTCTCAGACTCAGAACATGGCGCCATTCCCGCAGATTTGCCGTCATAACCACATCCGCCTTGACGGAGTGCGGCAACAGCATTCTTGCCTGATCAGCTTTGGCACCGAGTGCACACATTTTCATATATTGCTGCTCAATTGCACATACGCCGTCATACCACGCCTTGTACATTTCTGTTCCTTCCTGAATATGACAGGGCTTGACAACCGTAATTTCCGAACCGAATTTGTCTTTGAAATAATTGCAGTACCGCGTGCTCTCAATGGCATAAGAAACGTGGCGGTGACGGGTAATGTCCTTGTAACATCCGAGGTCGCAGGTAATCTTGACAGTAATGTTAAAATGCTCAAGCATGGCTGTATGCCCGAGTTCAATCAGTTTTCTAACCATTTTTGCGGCGCTGTCATCAGTAATGGCGCCTTCCGATTTGTAACAATTTCGGGCACATTTTTCAATAAATTTCAAGATATAATCACCGTCGAGCGGCGTCCAGATTTCATATCCGGGATCTACGATTCTAACCATAATTTTTCCTCTGTTTCTGATATAAAGATAAACAAATGATATTCGGATAAAAAACATAAAACCAGTATAAAGTGGCAATTGATAACAAAAAAAGTAACCATATATTTACTAAAATCGCCTAAGGTTAAAACAACTGTAAAACGCATAAACGGGAAGACATTTATGGGATTTTTAAAAAAAATAATGCTGGGTTTCGGCGCTTTGTTTTTAATTCTGGCCGGCGGGGCGGGAACCCAGAGTTCCAGCACTTTGCTGCAGGGCGGCGGTTTTTTCGGATTATTGATTGGATTGTTCATTTTATATCTTTTTGCCCGCATGGCCTGGCGTGCCATGGGATGTCTTCCGTCAGCCTTAATCATTATCGGCATTGTTGTCTTTATTTTATATGCCATCGGAGCGTTTAATAACGGGGTAGGGGGTATTGTGCCGAATGTCAGGTCTTTTCTCGGACAAAACGCCGCTCCTCGTCAATTCTCACGTCAGGCAAATGTTCCACAGGAGCTTGATGAAGAATTTTATGAAGATGAAGCCGCCGTATCCGGACAATATCCGGAAGAACAACCGTCCGGCAGTGTGGAAGAACTGGTCAACCGCCTGTCCGAAGGCTTTGGCAATGCTTCGGCGGCAAGGCAGCCGACACGTCCGGCGCCGGCTTACCCGACAATTTACGGAACGGCCGGTGTTGTCAGCGGCGATACCTTAAAAATCAACGGCCGCTTTTTCAAATTATACGGTATTGACGCTCCCGAACTGAATCAACGCTGCGCGGACGGCAACGGCCGTTCTTACAGCTGCGGCAAAGTTGCGGCGCGCTGGCTGCGGGACTGGATTATGGACAATCCGCTGGAATGCCGGATTATGCAGCAGGACAAAAAAGGCAATATGGTCGGAAACTGCGCCTTGGGCCCTTATGATCTGGGTGCGGCCATCGTTAATGCCGGCTGGGCGGTTGCTTATGAAAAATATACCGAAATTTACGTTCCTTATGAGCAGCAGGCAAAAATGAACCGCCGCGGCCTGTGGCGCGGAAAATTCTACAAGCCGTGGGATTGGCGGCAAATTCAGCAGCAACGGCCGGAAATTAAAATCACGCGCCCCAAACGCAAACACATCGGGGATATCTTTGAGTAAAAAACATGACCGAAACTTTTGAATATTTTTCACCGGATGAAGCTTCAACAGCTGCTTTTGGAAAAAAAATGGCACAAATGGCAAAACAGGGCGATGTCTTTGCCTTGTTTGGCACGCTGGGAATGGGCAAAAGCGTTCTGGCGCGGGCTTTTATTCAGAGCTTGACCGGTGCGGAAGAAGTTCCGAGCCCGACCTTTACGCTGGTGCAAAGCTATGATGCGCCGGATTTTGAGATATTTCATTATGATTTGTACCGCATAAAATCACCGGAAGAAATTTTTGAAATCGGCATGGAAGAAGCCATGTATCAGGGCGTAAGCCTGATTGAATGGCCGGAAATGATGGGCGGATATCTGCCGCATAATTGTTTTCGAATAGAAATCACGCCGCAAAATGACGGCCGCAAGATCACAATCTCAACCGCTTCGGAAGAAAAACGGCAGCGTCTGGCGGAATTGGAAAAAGATAAATGAGCAATATTCATGCTTCCTGCGTAGATTATGACGGAAAAGGGATACTGCTTCTCGGCGCTTCCGGCAGCGGCAAATCCGGCCTGTGCCTTGAGCTGATTCTGAATTATAATGCCATGCTGGTTGCCGATGACCGTGTTGAACTCATACCCAAAGCCGGCGGTGTCTATGCTTCCGCGCCGGAAAATATCAAAGGCCTGCTGGAAGTCCGCAATGTCGGAATCCTGCACCTGCCGGTTAAAGAGGAAACACGGGTGCAGGTCGTTGTCAGGCTTGAACCCGTCACACAAACTTTGGAACGCCTGCCGGAGCCGGAATCCTGCCTTCTGGAAAATATCGGAGTGCCGTTTCTGCGTTTTTATGAAAACGACACAGCCGCTGCCGCCAAAATCATTGCTTTTCTGAGCTTTCCTCGTATCTGATTTTTCTGCAAAAAAGATGAGAGTCCAAGGGGATGACTTTGATTAGTTTGTTGATTTCTGCTGTTTTTGCATATAATATAGGCCAAACGATAAATTAAAGAGAGAGTGTCATGGCAAAAAAATACATTGAAAACTTTTTAAGAAAACAGGGAAAACCGCTGGTTACATTCATTTCCCGCCTCGGTGAACTGTCTTTGTTCATCGCCAAATCGCTGTATAACTGCGTTACGCCGCCGTTTTATCTCCGGCTTCTTGGCAAGCAGATGATAGACATCGGTTTCTATTCCTTGCCGGTTGTCGGATTGACCACAATTTTTGCCGGTATGGTCATAGCCTTGCAGAGTTACTCCGGTTTTGCCCGTTTCGGAGCGGAAAGCGCCGTTGCTTCCGTTGTGCTGATTTCCGTAACCCGTGAACTCGCACCTGTTTTGTCGGCCTTAATGGTTGCCGGCCGTATCGGTGCCGCCATGGCGGCTGAAATCGGGACCATGCGTGTGACCGAGCAGATTGACGCCCTGACGACTTTGTCGACCAATCCGTTTAAATATCTGGTTGCGCCGCGCATTATTGCCGGTATTTTGGTTCTGCCGCTGTTGGTTCTGTTCGGTGACGTCATCGGCATTTTCGGCGGCTATGTCATCGGTGTTTACAAACTCGGTTTCAATCCGGCCAATTACATCAATTCCACTTTGCAGGAATTACAGGCCATTGACATTACGACCGGCGTTGTGAAAGCCTGCGTCTTCGGTTTTATCATTTCTTTGATGGGCTGCTATAACGGTTACAAGTCCAAAGGCGGCGCACAGGGCGTGGGCGAAGCAACGACCAATGCCGTTGTTTCGGCGTCTATCCTGATTTTGATATTTAACTATATCATTACCGAAGTCTTCTTTTCCAAATAACCGCAGCAGAGGAACAAGCAATGTCAGATACAAAAATTAAAATCACGAATTTGAAAAAAGCTTTCGGCCGCAAGGTTGTCCTCGACGGTGTGGATTTGGACATCAGAAAAGGAGAGTCTTTGGTAGTTATCGGCGGTTCAGGTACCGGAAAATCTGTTTTGATTAAGTGCATTCAGGGCATTTTGGTACCTGATGCCGGTTCAATCAAAATTGACGGAAACGAAGTTGTCGGCGTAACGGAAGAACAAAAAGAAGCCATGCATTCCAAAATGGGCATGCTTTTTCAGGGCGGTGCCTTGTTTGACAGCTTAAGCGTTTGGGAAAACGTGGCTTTCGGCTTGATAGAAAACCAGAAAATGCCAAAGAAAGAAGCCAAGCTTGCCGCCGTTAACGTTTTACGTCAGGTCGGTCTGGCACCGGATGTTGCCGACTTGTCGCCGTCCGAGCTTTCCGGCGGCATGCAAAAACGTGTCGGTCTGGCACGCGCCATTGCCACAAAACCGGAAATTATCTTTTTTGACGAGCCGACTACCGGTCTGGACCCTATTATGTCCGATGTCATTAATGATTTGATTATCGAGTCCGTAAAAGGTCTGGGCGCAACCGCACTGACCATTACGCATGATATGGCTTCCGCCCGCAAGATTGCTGACCGGATTGCCATGTTGTACAAAGGCAAAATCATCTGGCAGGGAACGGTAAAGGAAATGGACAAGACAGACAATCCTTATGTTTGCCAGTTTATTAACGGCTGTTCTCAAGGCCCGATTAAAGTAGAGGTTTAGATATGGCGAAAAAAGGCGGCAGCGAGTTTGTTTGTCAGAACTGCGGCACGGTATATCCGCGCTGGCAGGGAAAATGCGACGCCTGCGGCGAATGGAACACAATTGTCGAAGAAAAAGTCGGCGGAGAGGGTTTTTCTAACCTTGCTCCAAAACATAAAGGCAAAATCATCGACTTTGTCCCGTTAAGTGGCGCGCAGGAAAAACTGAGCCGCCTGTCAACCTCAATCAAAGAACTGGACCGTGTCTGCGGCGGTGGTTTGGTTGCCGGTTCGGTCATTCTGGTCGGCGGTGACCCCGGTATCGGAAAATCTACTTTGCTGTTGCAAACCTGTGCCAAAATTGCCAATCTGCCGGAACATCCGGAATGTTACTATATATCGGGCGAAGAAGCCATAGATCAGGTGAGGATTCGCGCCAAGCGTCTGGGGTTGGAACAATCGCCGGTCAAACTGGCCAGTGCCACCGACATCAAAGACATTATTGCCACGCTGGAAAAATCAAATGCTGCTGTGGTCATCATAGATTCCATCCAAACCATGTATCTGGAAGATGTTGAATCCACCCCCGGCAGCGTTGCGCAAGTTCGGGCGTGCAGCTATGAACTGATAAAATTGGCCAAGAAAAAAGGCTTTACGCTGTTTCTGGTCGGGCACGTCACCAAACAGGGCTCGATTGCCGGTCCGCGTGTGCTGGAACATATGGTCGATACGGTTTTGTATTTTGAAGGCGAAAGAGGGCATCATTTCCGCATTTTGCGTGCGGTAAAAAACCGTTACGGCGCCACGGACGAAATCGGCGTGTTTGAAATGCAGGATCAGGGATTGGTCGAAGTTGACAACCCTTCGGCCTTGTTTTTGGCGGAACGGCAGGGCAATATCTCCGGCTCCTGCGTCTTTGCCGGTATAGAGGGATCACGTCCGGTATTGGTCGAAATTCAGGCGCTGGTCAGCCAGACCGGATACGCCAGCCCCAAACGCGCCGTTGTCGGCTGGGACAGCAACCGCCTGTCAATGGTTTTGGCGGTTTTGGAGGCGCGCTGCGGTATAAGTTTGAGTTCACAGGACGTATATCTGAATATTGCCGGTGGCTTAAAAATTACAGAGCCGGCAGCAGATTTGGCGGTTGCCATGGCTGTAATTTCATCATTAAACAACAAACCTCTGCCGCATGATATGGTTATATTCGGCGAAATTGGTCTTTCCGGTGAGATTCGTGCGGTCAGCCAGCCGAATTTGCGGCTGAAAGAAGCGCATAAACTGGGTTTTGCCAGTGCCATAACGCCACCGGAACATAAAAAGGACAACGGCAACAAAAGAGATTATGGTATGTCTGTTTATGAAATCGGCAACGTCCAGCGGCTAATTAATTGGTTTAATTAAGTTAAAGGGTAGAAAATGAATAACGTAGATGTCATCATTCTGTTTGTGGTCGGAATCTCCGGACTGATAGCTTTGAGCCGCGGACTTGTCAAAGAAGTCTTGTCGATTATCGGCTGGGTGTTGGGAACGATTGCCGTTATCTACCTGCTGCCGGTTATCAACCCGCTGACTGAAAAATATATTGCCGAAGGTATGATTGGCGGCATTATCACGGCCTTAAGCATCCTGATTGTTTTTATGATTATCTGGAACATTTCCACCAGCGGTATAATCAATGATATCCGAATTTCAAAAATGAGCGGTCTGGATCGGATTCTCGGGCTGTTTTTTGGTATTGCCAGAGCATTTTTGCTGGTTGTGCTGGTCTATATCCTGATAAGCTGGATTATGCCGCATGACAAACAGCCGGAAGTGCTTCGGGAATCAAAATATTTTAATATTGCCGGCAATTTTGCCAAACCGATAGAAAAACTGATACCGGAAGAAACCTTGGAAAACATCCGTAAAAAAGCCGAAGAAATGAATGGTGCGGATGAAGATGATGAAAAGGCTGAAGAAAAAGCCAAAAAGCAAAAGAAAAAAGACGATGCTCAGGCTCTGTTTGATAAACTGACCCAGCCTCAGGTCAAAAAGTTCAAAAAAGACGTTGAAAAAGTAAAAAAACTCAATGAACAAGTTGATGAAGGCTATAATAAACTCGAACGGGACAATCTTGACCGCCTGATTGATAATATACATTAGTCTGATCTGAAAATTTACTTCTGTCACATTCGGGACCTCCTCTCCCGCAAAAATCCGCTTGCAAAAGTCATAGATTCGTTTAATATAACCCTCGCAGTCCGGAGACGGGCTGCGGTGTCTCAAAAACATCATATAACAAAATATTCCGCTTCGGCGGAGTGTCCCGATATAAGTGCATTTGTGCAGCGAATACGGACGACTGCGTTATACAGTTTTTGAGCTCCGCCACCCTTGTTTTAGGGTGGTTTTGTTTTAATCAAAACTAAGGAGCAAAAATAAATGTTATCAAAGAAAATTAGAAAAGAATGGCATAAAAACTTCCGCGCCTATTGCAATCAGGAATTAGACCGAATGATGACGGAGCAGGGAATAACAAACGCCGAACTGGCTAAACACACATATTTTCTGGCAGGTCGAATAGAAAAGCTGAGAACAAATACAATCGGCCTGCATATAAAGGACTATGTTTACTTGTTCTCCTTCTTCGACAAGGTATTTGAGATTAAATTGTCCAACGCCAAAGATTATCCTTGGCAATAATAAAAAAGCGGGAGGTCAATCCCGCTTTTTTCATCTTTCCCTGAACACATCCTCACATCCGGCACGGTTTGGGTGCCCTTTGCGAATAGCTTAGGTTTTGGAGCAAAAACCGAAAGTCCCACATATTTCCCCCTCTTTGCTAAGAGGGGGCAGGGGGAGTTAGACCAGCCCGATTACCGAATGATTTCTTAGCTTTTGGCCCAAAGAGATAATAGTGAAGCACCGGGCAATGGAGCATAGCGACCTTAACTTTGGGCTGAAAGCTTAGAAAATGAGGTTGGGCTTGACTTTTGCTTACTTTTGGTCAAGCAAAAGTAAGAAAGAAGAATAACCAACTTTATGAAGAAACCAAAACCCGAAAATAAAAAAAAGAAAAACGACAGCAAACGGAGGCGAAAAAAACGGGGAGAGAAAAGGAGAAGAAAGTGGCGGAAAAAAGGAAAGCCGCGGGGAGTGATAGGGCGGAAAGAAAGAGGAGAGAAAACGGGACAAGGGGGGGGAGATAAGAGAAAGGAAGGAGAGAGAAAGACTAAACATCCCCTGATGAGAAAATAAATATGAGTGTATCAGAGGGAGGGAAAATTAAATAAAAAATATGAATAAGGAGAAAAAAGGCAAAGATTAGGGAAATAAAAAAGGGGAAAACAAATTCCCCCTTTCTCCCAATTAAAAAGCCATAAAATATTTCTCGATTCCCAACAACAGAATTGCCGCAAATATTCCGGCAAAAACATCGTCAAGCATAACGCCCCAGGCATTATGCAACTTGGAATCCGCCCATCTTACCGGCCCCATTTTTATAATATCGAAAAAACGAAAAGCGACAAAACCGATAATATACAAATACCACTTGTCAAAACTCTGATAAAGCAGATCCCCGACCAAAACAAAAGTCATGAGCTGACCGGCCGTCTCGTCAATAACCACCAGTGACGGATCTTTATTCTCTGAAGTCTTCAAAACCTCGTTTGTTGCCCAGACACCAATACCGAAAGCCAATACTGCGGCAGTCAGAATTCCGGCCGTTCCGCCGTAATATCCGGCCAGCATAACCAGCGGCAGTGTCATCAAAGAACCGGCCGTACCGGAAGCGAACGGGAAAAATCCCACACCAAAATAAGAAGCCAGAAAATATCCGAATTTGTTTTTCATCATAAATTCCTTTTACAAAAGTTTGCGGGCATTGAGCGCCAGCTGAATAGTTCCCTCATCCATATAATCAAGCTCGGCGCCCATCGGAATCCCTTGCGCCAACGTTGAAACCTTAATATCTTCGCGGTTTTTCAGACGGGAATTAATGTAATTTGCGGTAATCTGCCCGTCAACCGTTGCCGGCAGCGCTAAAATAATTTCTTTAATACCCTCATCGTCAATTCGCTTAAGCATCGGCTCAATATTCAGATCCTCGGGCGTTATGCCGTCGATAGCCGAAAGAATGCCCCCCAAAACATGGTACTTGCCTTTGAAAAAGGAAACCCTCTCCATCGCCCATAAATCGGCCACATCCTGTACCACGCACAAAATATGATTTTCCCGTACCTGCGAGGCACAAACGGAGCAGGGCGAGGTGGTATCGTAATTGCCGCAAATTTCACAGGTCTTGATGTTTTCCGCCACCTGTTGCATGGCCTCAATCAGCGGCAGAAACAGCGTTTCTTTCTTTTTGAGCAGCTGCAAAACAATTCGTCGGGCGGAACGTGTTCCTAATGACGGTAGTTTTGAAACCAGCTTTACCAGTTTTTCAATATCTTGTCCGGCCACAAAAACTCTCCTAGAACGGCAGCTTCAATCCGCCGAGATTCAGGCCTCCGGTCACATCGGAAACGCCTTTTTGCATATTGGCGTCAACTTTGTTTTTGGCATCGTTGTAAGCAGCCGTAATCAAATCTTCCAAAATGTCTGTTTCTTCCGGATTAACCAAAGATTTGTCAATAATAATTTTCTTCATGTCAAACTTGCCGTTCAGCGTAATTTTGACCATACCGCCGCCGGCTGTGCCTTCACATTCTTCCTGAGCCAGTTTTTCCTGCATTTCTTCCATTTTTTTCTGCATGGCCTGCGCCTGTTTCATAATTCCCTGAATATTCATCATTGCTTTTATTACTCCTCGTCTGTGGTATAAATTTCACTTTCGCCAAATTCGTCGTCAAAACTGTTCAGCAGCGAATTTTGTTCTTCTTCTATAATGTTTCTGGTCATTGTTTCAATTCTGGCGCCTTTAAATTCCGCCATAATTGCCTTGACCAGAGGATATTCCATAATGTCTTTTTTTGCTTCTTCGTCTTTGGCGCGTTCCTTTGCTGCCAAAGTCATTCCCAGCTCTCCGTGTTGGGAATCAATTTTCCATTGCTTGCCGGTAATTTCCAGCAAGGTTTTATGCAATGCCATAATAAAGTCTGTGTCTGCTTTCTTGTCCAGAATCATTTTGATGTAGCCGTCGCGGAATTCGCTGATGGAGACGTCATTTTTCAGACTGTAGGAAAGCAGCATTTTTTTGTTGTTTTCCAGATAATCGACCAGACTTTCCGGCGTGTTGAACGTCAGAAAATTTCCGCTTATTCCGCCGGATTGATCATCATTTTGCAAAGGGCTTATTTTTTTTCCGCTGCCGACGGCGTTTAAGATGTCGTCAGCACTTTTTTTTTCCGGCACAATAATCGGTGCGGCTAGGCTAGAGTTTTTTTTTACGTCGTTCAAAAGCTCGTACGGCGTCGGCAAAGCCGCGGCATAGGCAATTCTGATTAAAATCATCTCCACGGCATCAATCTGCACCGGTGCGACCGCCAGTTCGGCAATGCCTTTCAACAGCATCTGCCAGATTTTTGACAGTACGGCAATCGGAATTTTCGGTCCCAGTTTGGAGCAAAGTTCTTTTTCGCTTTCTGAAAGATCAGAGCCGTTTAATGACGCCGGAATAATCTTTGTTTTGGCAATCATGTGGGTAATATTGACCAAGTCCTGCAATATTGTAACCGGATTCGCACCGTTGCGGTATTGTTCCTGCAAATTGGCAAGCATATCTTCGGTTTTGCCCTCGGCCAACTGTTCAAAAAGCTCAAAAGTCTGATTTCTGTCAGCCAAACCGATCATGTTTTTAACAATATCAGTCTTAACAATGCCGCCGGCACTAAGTGAAATCGCCTGATCAAGCAGTGACAGCCCATCGCGGCAGGAACCGTCGGCCGCCTTGGCAATAATTTTCAGGGCTTCGTCTTCGGCCTGCAAGCCTTCTTTGTTAATGATGTTTTTGAAATGATTAAACAACGTATCAATCGTCAAGCGTTGCAAATCAAAGCGCTGGCAACGGGAAAGCACAGTCACCGGAACTTTTCTGATTTCGGTCGTGGCAAAAATAAACTTAACGTGCGCCGGCGGTTCTTCCAAAGTTTTCAATAAGGCATTGAAAGCGTTTTTTGAAAGCATATGAACTTCATCGATAATATATATTTTGTAACGGGCATTGGTCGGCTTGTAACGTACGCCGTCAAGAATTTCGCGAATATCGTCCACACCGGTGCGTGAAGCCGCATCAAGCTCCATAACGTCAATATGACGGTCGGCGGCAATGGCTTTACAGTTCTCGCATACGCCGCAGGGATGAACCGTCGGTCCGCCGTTACCGTCCGGACCTGTGCAGTTCAGGGCTTTTGCAATGATTCGCGCCGTTGTTGTTTTTCCCACGCCGCGAATACCCGTCAGCATATAGGCATGATGTAAACGGTTGTTTTGAATGGCATTGGTAAGAGTCTGCACAAGCGCATCCTGCCCGAGCAGGTCATCAAAACTCTGCGGGCGGTATTTTCTCGCTAAAACAACATATTGGTCTTTATTTTCTTCTGCCATCGTCACATTTCTTAAAAAATGGTGGAGAACAACCGACCCCGTCACATCCCGTTATGGCTGCTTCCTCTCGGACCTGACCAGATTGGCGGGCAGCCGGTCCGGTGTTCTCCATTTCCTAATATTGTCTGTTTTACATTACTTTTCAAGCAAAATATGAGTTATCATATACTAAAAATTAACGGGCATAAATTTGCGAACGGGCAAGGGCTGCGTCTTTTCCGATAATAAAAGGCGCCTGTTCTGCGGCAAAGTCATCAATGTCCTGTTG
Source organism: uncultured Alphaproteobacteria bacterium (assembly GCA_910585375.1). GTDB lineage: Bacteria > Pseudomonadota > Alphaproteobacteria > RF32 > CAG-239 > MGBC133411. The sequence goes on from CAJUCZ010000020.1 coordinate 11,340, forward strand.
ATAAGAAATGCCGTAATCAAAGACGTCAAATTTCTTCGGTGCCGCGTCAACAACCGCATCGCCTTGCTGTTTGATTTCCATAATGTCCAGACTATGCTGGTTGCTGCCGTCTTCAAAGAAACGGAATGCGCCGTTGATTCCCACAAATCCTTCCGGACTGGTAATGGCAGCGTTCAAATCGCCGCCCTGATATTTTGAAAGAGCAGAAGCCAGTGCAACCGCATCATAAGCAAAAGAATAAAGGCTGTGTGGTTTTTCATTATAAAAATTATAATATTTATCGGCAAAATAGCTGCTTTGATAACGTGAAAGCCGCGGATACCAACTGTTGAGCGCCAGAGATTCTTTGTTCATCGGAGTGTTTTCCCAAATAGACGTTCCGAGAAATTTTACTTTCGGGGCATAAATGTCATAATATCCGAACATTGAAATAACCGATTTCAGTTTTGTTCCCGATTCCGGAATTACAACGGCGTCAAAATCCACCTCATCGGAAGAGTCTGTGGTTTTAATTCGCGCCAGTTCTCTTTTGGCTTTGGCGTCACCGGCCTCGGCGCGGGCTTTTAAGGCCGCTTTTTTACGCTGCATTTCGGCATGCCGGACGGAATAATTCGTCAGTTTTTTTAAGATTTCTGAAAAATTGGAAGTACCGGGCGGATAAAAAGCAATTTTTACAACGGTGGTGCCGTTTTTTTGAGCAGTACGAACCGCCGCGCGGGCGACCGAAATCCCGAGATTATTGTCCGGAACCAGTAAAGCAAAACGCCGGCGTCCTTCTGCTGCGGCATAATTCATAATTCTTTCAACCTGTTCATCGACCAAAAGTCCCAGTGTATAAACGCCGGGTTGCAACACATCTTGTGAGGTCGAAAAAGCAATCATCGGGATATTGCCGGCAACCGCCCGTCCGGAAGAAGCCTGAACTTCGGTACTCATCAACGGACCGATAATCAGGTCAGACTGTTGCGAAACTGCGTTTTCAATGGCAATTCTGGCACCGCTTTGGGAGCTCTGCGTGTCATAAAATTGCAAAACCAGATTAGGATTCTGAACATCGTCAAGTGCCAGCAGAGCCGAGTTTTTCATTCCGTTGCCTACTTTAGCCGCATTTCCGGTCAGGGGCAGCAGCATTCCGACCCGAAACAGATTTTTGTTCTGATAACTGTCTGCCGTCAGAGTTACCTCGCTGATGTCGGTGTTAATATCGCGGGTCCCTCCGGATGTGCTGATTCGCGATGTGCCGCAGCCCGCCAAAACCAAACACAATATCGTTAAACTAAATTTTTTTAACACTTGCTTTTTTTCCCAAAATATAAAACAATCATCTGCATAATGTTTAAAGTAAAAATAAGCTGTTGTAAAGAAGAGAAAATATGAAAAACGGATTATACATTATCGCCACGCCGATAGGCAATCTCGGGGACATTTCCGCCCGTGCGGTCGAGACCTTAAGAGAAGCGCCGGTTATTGCCTGCGAAGATACGCGCGTTACCAAAAAACTGTTTTCCCTGCTTGGCATCAGCCTGAAAAAAACGTTCATCACGCTGCATGACCATAACGAAGACGAACAGGCGCAAAAACTGATAAGCGCCGTTCAAAATGAGCAGCAGGCCGTTGCGCTGGTCAGCGATGCCGGTTCGCCGCTGATATCTGACCCCGGTTACAAGCTAATCCGCCGCTGTCGGGAGCAGGGAGTATATATTACCGTTTTACCCGGTGCCTGTGCGCTGATTTGTGCGCTTCAGTTGTCAGGGCTGCCGACCAACAAGTTTATGTTTGCCGGTTTTATTCCCAATAAAGATAAGGCGCGGATTGAATTGTTCAAGTCCTATGCCGCACTGGATGCAACTGTTGTCTATTATGAAACCGCACCGCGTATTCTTAAAACACTTTCGGCGGCAAAAGAGGTTTTTGGCGGCAGAGAGCTCGCTGTTGTTCGGGAAATCAGTAAAATTTACGAAGAATGCCTGAACGGGACGGCTGAAGAACTGGCCGCGCATTTTACGGAAAAAGAACCAAAAGGCGAGTTTGTTTTTATGGTTGCGCCGGCGGAAGAAAAATCCCGAACGCCGATGGAGGTTGAAGGATTGTTGAGGGAAAAATTGTTGCAGATGAGTCTGAAATCGGCGGTTAAGTCACTGGCAGAAAATTATAATTTAAACAAAAACGACGTTTATGAATTGGCGTTAAAGATAAAAAATGAAAAATAAAAATTCTTATACCGCCGGCAAAACGGCAGAGTTTCTTGCCCGGAACTATCTGCGCCTGAAAGGTTTCCGGATTGTCGCCGGCAATTATATAACCGGCCGCGGAACCAATGCCGGTGAAGTTGATATTGTCGCCGCTCAGGCAAATCTGTTGGTTTTTGTTGAGGTCAAAAAACGCTCTGATTTGGATAAAGCCGCTTATGCCGTCAGTCCGCGCCAGCAGCAGCGGATTATCCGCGGCGCTGAGGCTTTTTTGCAGAAAAATCCGCAATATGCCGAATATGACTGCCGTTTTGACGCCATTCTGGTTGCCTTTCCTTTGCGGATAAAACATATTGAAAACGCTTGGGAAAGCTGAATTTATTTTATTGCAGCAAGATAATCGCGGATAACGGGAACAAAAATCTCCGCCGCATAATGATAGCTTTTTTTCTTAAAGCCCACAATTCTCCGTACGGCTTCGTCAAAACTAACCCACTCATAAGCCTTGAATTCGATTTCTTCGGGATGAGTTGCAAAATCTATTTTTTCGTTTTCGGGAAAGAAAAACAAAAACCAATACTGTTCTTGTCCGATATGAGGCCGTCCCATCTTTTGAAATTTATCAAAGACCGCGGAAGGGTAATTGTATTTAATCGCTTGCGGAGCGGCATAAACCATTATTGCCGTCACAATCCCCGTTTCTTCTCTCAGTTCCCTTTCGGCGGCCTGAGCCGGCGTTTCTCCGTTATCTATACCGCCTTGCGGAAATTGCCATTGCATGTCCGGCTTGTCTGCACGGGCGCAAACCAAAACTTTTCCTTCTCGGTTAAAAAGCACAATACCGGCATTCGGACGGTACAACCCGTTCATTCTTCCACCACCACGTTAGAAACCGGAACCAGCGCCAGCGGTTTTTCAATAACCGTGTTCTTAAGTTCCTTGTAGTCTGAAATTTGCGGAGAAAAAGAGGCAATCCAGTCATTAACGGCATGCAGGGCAACCGGCTTGGGGTTTACGACCACCAAAACGCTGCCGTTTCTTTGAGCCAGTTCTTCCGCCGCGGCCAGCCGCTTATCAATTTCTTCCCGTGCAAAATAGCTGTCGATAACGATTTCTGCCTTTTTGCTGGGCAAACCGGTACTGTCGATTTTCTCCAAATAATTTTCGCCGGTGGCGTCAACGGCCAAAAGCCCCATCTTGCCGATTTCCTTAAAAAGCTCTTTTGTTCTTTGCGGGTTGTCAAAATCAACAATGCCGCGCTGAAAAATCAAACCGCCGACCGGCGCGTTGATATTCAAAGATTTTTTCATCCGGCGCAGGTTTTCCTCAAATCCGGCAGTTATGCTCATTGCCAGCGGCCCTGTATCGGATTTTAAAAAATCTTTTGAAGACAAAAGCAAATCCACATAAGTCTCGTGCCCCATGCTGCGTGCGGTTTTGATTTGTTTATCCAGATCAACGGCATATGGTGAAAATGATAATGATACATTCGCCGGCAGGCTTTCAATAGCAGCGGTCGTTACCGTGGAATCAAGCCCGAGACCGTTGATGATAACGGAAACCTTGTAAAAATTCGGTTGGACTTCTTCCATCTTGCCGTATTCAATCCAGGCTTTTTCACCGTTTTTTCCGATTTTGGGAAGATAAAAACCGTCTTTTTCCTCAAGCAGGTTCCTGTCGGCATTAATATGCTCCAACGGTTCCTGTACACTGTTTTTGGGCAGTTTTGCCACCAGCGGTATTTTATCCAGAAGCTCATTGGCTTCAATAGCCTGCGGCTGAGTTTCTTTGGCGGGTTTTTCTTTTGCTTGTTGTTGAGTGTTTTTTGATAAGTCTTCCTTATCCGGCAGCTGCATAATAAATCTGGGGGTCTTGTTTTTTCGCTCAAACATAACACGGTCTATTTTAGACTGATAAAGTGGTTCGCTTTTCTTTTTTGCAAAAAAGTATCCTGTTGCCGCTACCGCGGAAAGAATAAGCAAAACAATCAAAACTGTCCGGACATTTTTCAGCATGTCTGTTCCTTATTTGCTGTTTTGGCTGTAAATCGCCAAAGCTTTAACCATATCGACAGCACGTGACAGCTGATAGTCTTTATCCATTTCTTCGTCTTTTCTGTCACTGCCGGTTTGCTTTGTTGCCGCTTTCTTTGTGTCATTCTTCAAAGCATTGTCAAATTCGGCCTCGCTCATATTAAAGACCGGATCAATAACTTCAACCTTTGCCGGATGGACGACAATGTCCGGCGTAATGCCTTCAGCCTGAATTGAACGTCCGGAAGGCGTGTAATATCGGGCTGTTGTCAAACGCATTGCACCGTATTTATCCAGCGGAATAACTGTCTGAACGGAACCTTTGCCGAAAGATTTTTCACCCAGAATAACCGCACGTTTATGATCCTGCAATGCGCCTGCTACAATTTCGGAAGCCGAAGCCGAACCGCTGTTGATTAAAACCACAATCGGCAAGCCTTTGGCTATATCGCCTTTCTGGGCAGAATATCTGACAGTATCTTCGGCATTGCGGGAACGGGTGGAAACAATTTCGCCTTTGTCAAGAAACAAATCTGTGACGTTAACAGCCTGATCCAACAGTCCCCCCGGATTATTGCGGACATCAAGGACAATGCCTTTCAGGTTTTTATTGTCTTTTTTGGCTTTTGCAACGGCTTTTTCTGTCATCTTGTCAACATCTTCGCTGAAAGATGTGATTCGGATATAAGCCACGTCATCGGCCTTAATGTCATTTTTAACCGACTGGATTTTAATTTCCTCGCGTTTTACCACCACGTCAAACGGTTTTTCATTGGCACGGACAATTGTCAGCCGGACTTTTGTACCGACTTTGCCGCGCATTTTGTCAACCGCGTCATTAAGGCTGAGGCCCATGACCTGCCGCCCGTCAATATGGGTGATATAATCACCGGGTTTGATTCCGGCCTGAGAAGCCGGCGTATCGTCAATCGGAGAAACCACTTTGACCACGCCTTGCTCCATTGTAACCTCGATTCCCAGTCCGCCGAATTTTCCTTTGGTCTGCTCGTTCATGTATTTAAAACTCTGTGCATCCAAAAAACTGGAATGCGGGTCAAGTGAAACCAGCATGCCGTTAATGGCGGATTCGATAAGCTTTTTGTCGCTGACGTCTTCAACATAAGAAAGTTTGGTGCGTTCCAGAACTTCTCCGAACAGGTTGAGCATTTCATAAGTGTCGGCAGCATCTTCCTGTTGGGCTTTTTTTGATTCTTTTGCATTTACAAAAGTTGCTGCCGTAAAAATTCCCAAAAATACTAATGTACAAACTGATGATTTTTTTAACATATTACTCTTCCTGTTTTTCTCAAATTTTAATTTCTCATCCATTTAAGCGGGTTAATAGGATTATTATTGCGGCGCATTTCCACATAAAGCTTGGAGTCTTTGCTGTCCGGCATTTGTCCGACCGGTTCGCCGGCCAGCAAAAGCTGCCCGACTTCACAATCCAGATTTCCCAGTCCTGCCAACAGTGACAAATATCCGTCACCATGCTCGATAATAATCAGATTTCCATACCCTCTGAACGGTCCGGCAAAAGCGACGGTTCCGTCATAAGGAGCAATAACCTGAGCCTCGTTTCTGGTTTTTATCATAATGCCCTTAGAGGTTACGCCTTTAACTTTTTGCTCGCCGTAAGCCGTCACGACCGTACCTTTGGCCGGCATGGACAATTTTCCTTTGGCATTGGCAAAACCTTTTCCTACTTCACTTATAACCTCTTGATTATATTTAATCAAGTCAGCTCTTTGAGTTTCCTCTTCTTTTTTTGACTTTGCCCGTCTTTCTTCTTCAATCCGGCGCAGTTCCTCCTGCCTTTTCCGTTCAGCCTCGGCTTTTTGCTGCCGGTCTTTTTCCAGCTTGTCCAAAAGCCCTCTCAAGTCCTTTGCCTGAGAAGCCAATTTTTGAATGTTGCGCTGGGCTTTCACGCTTTCAATTTCAACGGCATTTCTTATTCTGGACTTTTTCTGAACCAAAAGCTTCATCCGCTCATGGTCCTTTTCCATGATTTTTTTCTGATTTGTTATTTGTCTGACCTGTTTTTCCACCAGTTCTTTTTTATGAGAAATCTGCTCAAGCTCAAGGCGGATTCTCTCGGCATTTTCTTCCAGATAAGGTACGGTTTCTCGTAAGAGCATGGCGCTGCGGATAATCTCCACCGGTGTTAACGGTTGCACAAACAAGGCTTCTGTCGGTTTTAAGGCCAGATTTTGCAGAGCTGACAATGTTCTGATAAGATTTTGATCTTCCTGTGAAAAACTTTCTTCGGTTTTTTTCAGACTGTCCTGCAGTTTTGCCAGTTGTTCTTCCATTGCCGAAAGCTTTTCTTCGCTGTTTTGGATTTTTTTTGCCGTTGCAATCATGTCCTGACTGACGGACGCCAGCTCAATATTAATCTGATTCGCCTGTGCTTGCAATTTGCGGTGTTCGATATTTTGTTCCTGAACTTTTTTTTCCATCAGCTCAAGATCTTTTTTAGAAACCGCCGCCGCGCCGGTTGTCCGGAACAAAAGTCCCAGACAACAGAAACCACAAAATAAGGCTTTGCAGACGGCAGACGGTTTCATAAAAGACTAAGCCTTTTCAATCAGGGAAGAACCTGTCATTTCGGCAGGCTTTTCAATTCCGAGCAAATCAAGCAGCGTCGGAGAAATGTCGGCCAGCCTGCCGTCTTTCAGCCCTTTGACCGGCTGTTTGTCATTAACCAAAACGGCACGCACTTTTCCGACCGTGTGAGCGGTATAAGGCTCTCCGGTTTTCTCGTCAACCATTTTTTCGGCATTGCCGTGGTCAGCCGTAACCAAAAGGACGCCGCCCGCATCTTTGATTGCCTTTTCAACACGGCCAAGACATTCGTCAACGGCAGCCACTGCTTTAAGCGCAGCTTCCATAATTCCGGTATGCCCGACCATATCGCCGTTGGCAAAATTACAGATAATCACGTCAAAACGCTGATTTTCAATAGCGTCAACCAGATTGTCCGTCACTTCATATACGCTCATTTCCGGCTTAAGGTCATAAGTGGCGACTTTCGGACTCGGAACCAAAATACGCGATTCTCCTTCAAATTCGCGTTCTTCGCCGCCGTTAAAGAAAAAGGTGACATGAGCATATTTTTCGGTTTCGGCAATACGCAATTGTGTCAGGCCGTGCTTGGCAACAACTTCGCCGAAAATGTTGGTCAGAGCTTCCGGTCCGAAAATTGTTTTCATAAAGCGGCGGTGGTCAACCGAATACTCGGCCATACCGACGTTAATGGAAGTGGTAACGGTCTTTTTGCGGGCAAATCCGTTAAAATCTTTGTCAGCCAGTGCGTACAAAATTTCACGGGCGCGGTCGGCGCGGAAGTTGCACATCAAAATGGCATCGCCGTCTTCAATTCCCTGATAATCGCCGATAACACACGGAACGACAAACTCATCGTTAACGCCTTCTTTGTAAGATTCGGCAATGGCTTCCTCGGCGCTGGCATAATGCTTTCCTTCACCCAGCGCAATAGTGTTATAAGCCAGTTCGACGCGATCCCAGCGTTTGTCACGGTCCATAGCGTAAAAGCGGCCTTCGACCGTTGCAATTTTCACGTTTTTCAGGCCGCTGATTTCTTTTTCAAATTCGGCAACAAAGCCTTTGGCTGAAGTCGGCGGCGTGTCGCGGCCGTCCAAAAAGGCATGAACCCAAACTTTAATGCCGTTCTCGGAAAGGATTTTGCACATGGCAATAATGTGATCCTGATGAGAATGCACGCCGCCCGGCGACATCAGCCCCATAACATGACAGGCTTTTCCGTTCTTTTTGAGCATGTCAACCAACTGGATCACAACCGGATTCTTTGTAATGGAACCGTCTTTGATGGCAAGGTCGATTTTGGGCAAATCCTGCATAACCACACGGCCGGCGCCCAGATTCATGTGGCCGACTTCCGAGTTTCCCATCTGTCCGCTCGGCAAGCCGACGTCCAGACCGGACGTTTCAATCAGGCAATGCGGGTTTTCTTTCAGCATTCTGTGCCAATTCGGGGTATGCCCTTGTTCGATGGCATTGTCTTTGGTAATTTCCTTGCGGTATCCCCAACCGTCAAGAATTAACAGCATAACAGGTTTCTGTCTCATCTTTTTTTCCTTATCATCTTTATAAAAACTTTTCTCATTATATATAATAATTCCAAACATAAAAGCACTATTTTTTATCAGATTTTAGCATTTTATTGCATAATTTCTTTCCATATCTTCGCCGGTAGGTTGCCGCCGGAAATGCCTTTCATTGGAGAATTGTCGTCATTGCCGACCCAGACTACGCCGATAAACTCATCGGTAAATCCGGCAAACCAGGCATCGCGGTAGTCTTGCGATGTTCCGGTTTTACCTGCGGCAAAACGTCCGATTCTGGCTGTTTTCCCTGTCCCTTTTTCAATCACTTTTTGCAAAATCGGTGTCAGCTGCTCAATATATTTTTCTTTAATGATTCTGTCCGGTTCTTCATTGCTGCGCACAAAAATCTGATACCCGTCACGGGTGTAAATTTCTTTGATGGCATAAGGCCAGACGGCATATCCGCCGTTGGCAATGCTGGCATAAGCGGCCGCCATGTCCAGAACTTTAACCTCGGAAACGCCCAAAGCCAACGCCGCGGAATTTTCCAGAGGCGTTGTAATGCCCATTTTTCGCGCCAGCTTAATGGTTTTGGGAATGGAAATCCGACGGGTCAGGTCAATGGTTGCCAGATTAAGCGAGCGGATGAGTGCTTCTTTGAACGTTACTTCACCGTAATATTTTTTTGAAATATTTTCCGGTTTCCAGCCGCGAATGCTGACGGGCTTGTCCTGTAGCTTGTCTTCCGGCTCCCAGCCTTCCTGCAAGGCTTCCAGATAAATAAAGGGTTTGAAAGCCGATCCCGGCTGCCGCCAGGCCTGTGTGGCGCGGTTATATTGGCTCTTTTCATAATTGACGCCGCCGGCCATAGCCAAAACGGCGCCTTTTTTATCCAGAATAACCACCGCACCCTGTGTTACGTTTTTACCGGCATTGGCGGCAATATTGCGCTGCAGGGCTTTTTCGGCTTTTTGCTGCAATTCTTGGTTAAGAGTGGTATAAACATAAACATCGTTTTCGCGTTCGCCGATATAATCGTTGGTCTCGTTATAAACCCAGTCGGCAAAATATTTTGCGCCTTCCACCTTATACGATTTTTCCGGCCCGACCCGCATTTTGAGCGCGGCATTGCGTTCTTCCTCTGTAATGGTACGGTTGTTGATCATGTTTTGCAAAACCACTTTTGCCCTGTTTACGGCTCTCTCCGATGAGGCAATCGGATTGTAGCGTGACGGCGCTTTCAGCATTCCGGCAATAATCGCTGCTTCCTTCATGTTCAAATCCCGAGATGTTTTCTGAAAATATTTTTGCGAGGCCGCCTCAATGCCGTAAGTGCCGGTGCCGAGATAAACGCGGTTCAGATAGAGTGTCAGAATTTGCTCTTTGGTAAATTTGTTTTCCAGCCAAAAAGCCAAAAGCAACTCCTGAATTTTTCTTTTTATCGTCTTGTTGGGTGTTAAAAACAGGTTTTTGGCCACTTGTTGCGTAATCGTGCTGCCGCCCTGAGCATAACGCCCGAGAAAAATGTTGGTGATCATTGCGCGCGAAAAAGAAATGGCGTCAAAGCCGAAGTGGGAATAAAAACGGCGGTCTTCGGTGGAAATAATGGCGTCAATCACATATTGCGGCAACTCTTCAGAACGGATAACCTCGGAGTATACTTGTCCGAAAGTCTGAATCTCATTGCCGTTTTCGGCAATAATTGTTGTTGAAGGCTGTCGGGTACGCATGACGGCTTCTTCAATGTCCGGCAAAGTCAGAAAACAATATCCGATATAAACGCCTGAAGTTATCACCAGCGCTGCGGCAAAATACAGAATTGGTTTAAAAAACGTAAGCCGTTGTTTTACGACTCTTTTTTTGCTTTTTTTTGTTGCCTTTTTACGCTTCGCCATGTTTAAAACCTCAATATTTCCTTGCCACGACTCGATAAATACTTTAAAAATATACGCATATATAACACAAATAGGTTAAGGGAAAATTTATGAGTAATGTTTCTGTTTCATTAAGTACGGATTTGCAGAATAAAATCCGCAAAATTGCTCAGAAAAGCGGTCAGACGTTTGATGATTGCGTTGCCTTGGCGTTGCGTGAATATGCTGATAATTACGAAAGTTTTTATGGTTCCGATATCTGTGCGGTCGACAAGCTCGAACGTTCTTTCTTTTTATCTATTGGCGAATAGGTTTTTATCATCTATATTGTCATTATCAACCAACCTTCCGCAAAGTGAAAAATAATGACTGAAAAAGTATGTCTTATTGACGGTTCCGGTTATATCTTCCGCGCTTTTTACGGCCTTCCGATGATGACCAGTCCGTCCGGTGTGCCGGTTAATGCCGTCTTTGGTTACACCAATATGTTTCTGCGTCTGACACAAAATATCAAATGCGATTATTGCCTTGTGCTTTTTGATGCCAAACGCCAAAATTACCGCAACGAAATTTTTCCGGATTATAAAGGCACGCGCGCCGAAATTCCTGAAGAGCTGATTCCGCAGTTTTCAATTATCCGCGAAGCCACAAACGCATTAAATTTGAATTATCTGGAGATGGAAGGCTACGAAGCCGATGATTTGATTGCGACTTATGCCCGTCAGGCAACGGATAAAGGCATGGAAGTTGTTGTTGTTTCCGCCGACAAAGACCTGATGCAGCTGATTCGGAACGGCGTGGAATATTATGACCCGATGAAAGACAAATTTTACGGGCCGGAAGACGTTAAAGAAAAATTCGGCGTCTATCCGGAGCGGGTCGTTGATGTACAGGCTCTGGCCGGCGATTCGATTGACAATGTCCCCGGCGTCCCCAGTATCGGATTGAAAACGGCGGCGCAATTGATAAATGATTTTGGTTCTTTGGAAGAAGTCCTGAACCGTGCGTCCGAAATCAAACAAAACAAACGCCGCGAAACCTTGCTTGCCAATATCGACAATGCCCGTATTTCATTGCAGCTTGTTACATTGAAAAATGATGTTCCGGTAGAAAAAGACATAACGGAGTTTTCCTGCCGCGCACCGCATTTGGAGGTCTTGCATAAGTTTATTGATGACTACGGTTTTCGCAGCCTGAAAAACCGGATAGAAAAATGGGCGGATGAACGCTGTTCATCTTTACCGGAAGATAAGAAAGACACTGTATTTAAAGAAGTTGAAAAACATTATGAACTGGTGCAAACGGAAGAACAACTGCAAAAATGGGCGGAGATGATAAAGCAAAAACGCTTGTTCGCCTTTGATACCGAAACTACCGGCTTTAATCCGGTTTTTGACAAGATTGTCGGCTTTTCCATGGCCACGGAAGAAGGTGTGGCCTGTTATGTTCCGCTGGCACATGTCAGCAGCTTGAAAGCAGATTTGTTTTCCTCTCCTGCCGATACGCCTGTCCGGCAACTGGATTTTGCAACGGTCAAAAAACATCTGGCGCCGTTGTTTGCCGATAACGCGATTTTAAAAATCGGTCATAACATCAAATTCGATATGCACTTTTTTGCTCAGGTTATCGGTGAAGACGCCGTTTTTGCGCCGGTTGAAGATACGGCCGTTATTTCTTATGATCTCGACAGTTCTACACACGGACACGGCATGGATGAACTGGCTGAAATCTTCTTAAATTACCGGACGATAAAATATGAGGAAGTTTGTGGCAGCGGCCGTGATAAAATAACTTTTGACAAGGTGGATTTAACCAAAGCGCTGGACTATGCCGCCGAAGATGCCGATATTACGCTGCGTCTTTATAATGTCTTAAAGCCGCGTTTGTTTGCCGAAAAGCTTTTGACGGTGTATGAAAACTTTGACCGCCCGCTGATTTCCGTTCTTAAAGATATGGAAAAACAGGGAATTATGGTCGATGCGCAGGCTTTACGCCGTCTGAGTATGGATTTTGAAGGCAGAATGCGCACTTTTGAGGCTGAAATTTATCAGCTTGCGGGTGAGGAGTTTAATCTTTCTTCTCCAAAACAAATCGGAGAAATTTTGTTTGGAAAGTTAGGGTTGAAGGGCAAGAAAACCCCGAGCGGCGCATGGCAGACCGGTGCCGACGTACTTGAACAACTGGCGGAAGATGGCTGCGATTTGGCGCAAAAAATCCTCGATTGGCGTGCCCTTGCCAAACTTAAATCGACTTATAGCGACGCCTTGTTGGAATTATTGGATAAAAACTCGCGGGTTCATACTACATTCAGTCAGGTTGTGGCTAACACCGGCCGTCTCGCTTCCGGCAATCCTAACTTGCAGAATATTCCGATAAGAACGGAAGAAGGCAAAAAAATTCGTGAATGTTTTATTGCTAAAGCGGGGCATAAGATTATTGCCTCGGATTATTCGCAGGTGGAATTGCGGCTTTTGGCAGCGGTGGCAGATGTTAAGGCATTGAAAAAGGCTTTTGCCGACGGTGTTGATATTCATGCCGCGACCGCTTCGCATGTTTTCGGTATTCCTTATGACAAAGTTGACGCCAATACCCGCCGCCATGCCAAAGCAATTAATTTCGGTATCGTGTACGGAATTTCCGCTTATGGACTTGCCAAACAAATCGGCGTGGCTCCGGAAGATGCCAAAGCTTATATTGAGGCCTATTTCCGCGAAATGCCGGAAATAAAAAAATATATGGACGATACGATAGCCTTTGCCCGCGCTAATGATTATGTTCTGACGCCTTTTGGTCGCCGTTGTTCGATTATGGGAATTAACGATAAAAACAAACGTCTTGCAGCCAACGCCGAACGTGCCGCGATTAACGCCCCGATTCAGGGTGGTGCGGCCGATATTATCAAGCTGGCAATGAGCCGGATACCGGACGAATTGCAAAAACGCGGGCTCAAGACAAAGATGTTGTTGCAGGTACATGACGAACTGGTATTTGAAGCGCCCGAAAACGAGGTTGAAGAGGCTTCAAAAATCATAAAAGCAATAATGGAAGGAGTTGTAAATCTTTCTGTTCCGTTCATTGCCGAAGTCGGTGTCGGCGACAATTGGACTCAGGCGCATTAAACAAAAACCGCTGCATGAAAAAGCAGCGGTTTGGTTTAATACACAATGATTACAACCAAAAAAGCGGCAATCATAAATAAAACCACATCAAGAATTAAATAATTGGCTGTTGATGCCAAAATCTCCTGATTCAGGAAATATATCCTGCCGGCAAGAAATTCGCCGGCCTTGATGAACAGGCTTAAAATCAGCGTCAAAACAAACAGTTCTTTAGCCAGTCCGGCAATAGTCTGCTTTTTCTTGTCAATTCTGTTCTGATAAAGCAGGTTCCAGCCTTTGGTGCCGAAAATGGCAGGGCAGTCGCCGGAGTCAATCAGGGCTATGCCTTTATACATATACGGCTTGATCTGTTTAAGAACCTTAATCTTTCCGGGTTTTATCTTTCGGCCGTCAACGGTTTTCAGCGGAACTTTGGGATCATAAATTGCAACATAAAGTTTATTATCGGGATATTCGATCAGATAAAAGTTTTTTCCTTTCTGCTCCTGATAATCAATAACAGTTACGCCGCCTTTAACCTGAACCACATTCCGTAGCACATGAATATGCAGACAAAAAATAAAAGTCGCAAGCGCAATTCCCAGAATTTTAACGCCTGAATTAAACCATTTTGCAATCTCAACAATAATATTCGCATTCATAATTATAATCATTTTAGGCTGATAATATAGTGTGTTTTGTCCAAGCCGTCAATGTTTTTGATAAAATAAATTTTCATCCGGCGTATCAGGGATTTTTCTTGTGAATAACCCGTCAAAAACCTTAATATTTTGCATTTATTGCTTGGTTCTTCTAAGAATTTGCTGTATGCTCAGACATATTAAAATTAGTTTAGATAAAGGAAGTAATAACATTATGACAGAGATGACAGCTGAAGAAATCCGCAAGGAAGAAAATGAATACACAGCCGACTCAATCAAGGTTTTGCGCGGTTTGGATGCCGTCCGCAAACGTCCTGGCATGTATATTGGCGATACCGATGACGGTACCGGCCTGCATCACATGATTTATGAGGTCTTGGATAACGCAATTGATGAAGCTTTGGCCGGTTATTGTGATAAAACCGAAATCATTTTAAATCCTGACGGTTCGGCAACCATCCGTGACAACGGCCGCGGCATCCCTGTCGGGATTCACAAAGAAGAAGGCGTTTCTGCGGCAGAAGTAATTATGACCCAGCTGCATTCCGGCGGTAAGTTTGATAATAACTCCTATAAAGTTTCCGGCGGTTTGCACGGCGTAGGCGTTTCTGTGGTTAATGCGTTGTCTATCTGGCTTAAATTGCGTATTTGGCGTGAAGGCAAAGAACATATTGCCATGTTTTCCCACGGTAATGTGACGGAGCATCTGAAGGTCGTCGGCGAAGCCCCCGGCAAACACGGAACGGAAGTATCTTTTCTGCCTTCTCCGGAAACCTTTACCCAGACGGAATTTAACTTTGATACTCTGGAACGCGCCATTCGTGAAAAAGCTTTTTTAAACTCCGGCGTTTATTTGAAGCTGATTGACAACCGCGGTGCCGAACCGCGGGAAGTGGTCATGCACTATGAAGGCGGTTTGAGTGCTTTTGTCAACCATATCAATAAGTCAAAATCTCCTCTGCACGAAAATATTATTGCTTTTGACGGCGAGAAAGACGACATTAATGTTGAAATCGCCATGCAGTGGACCAATGCTTATAATGAAAGCATGCTTTGCTTTACCAACAATATTCCGCAGAAAGACGGCGGAACGCACTTGGCCGGCTTCCGTGCCGCGCTGACCCGCACGATTAACAATTACGTTATGGAAAACGGGCTGTTGAAAAAAGAAAAAGTCGTCCTGTCCGGTGATGATATGCGCGAAGGTTTAAGCTGCGTGTTGTCCGTGAAAGTTCCTGATCCGAAGTTTTCTTCGCAAACCAAAGAAAAACTTGTGTCTTCCGAGGTTCGTCCGGTTGTTGAAAATATTGTGGCCGACAAACTCAAAGAATGGCTGGATGAGCACCCTGTCGAAGCCAAAGTGATTGTCGGAAAAATCGTAGAAGCAGCCACCGCCCGCGAAGCAGCCCGAAAAGCCCGTGAGCTGACCCGCCGCAAAGGCGTGCTGGATGTGGCTTCTCTGCCCGGAAAACTTGCTGACTGTTCGGAAAAAGATCCGGCTTTGTCAGAAATCTTCATCGTTGAGGGAGATTCCGCAGGCGGTTCTGCCAAACAGGGACGCAACCGTACCACTCAGGCAATTTTGCCGTTGCGTGGTAAGATTTTGAATGTTGAACGCGCCCGTTTTGATAAGATGCTGAACTCCGCGGAAATCGGCACCATGATTACCGCATTTGGTACCGGTATCGGCCGCGATGATTTTAATATTGACAAATGCCGTTACCACAAAATCATCATCATGACCGATGCTGATGTCGACGGCAGCCACATCAGAACCCTGCTGTTAACTTTCTTCTATCGCCAAATGCCGGAAATTATCGAGCGCGGCTATGTTTATATTGCCCAGCCGCCGCTGTTCAAAGCCAAACGCGGCAATTCTGTTTTGTACTTAAAAGATGAGCACGAAATGGAAGATTATCTGATTCGCGGGGGCTGTGACGATGCCGTGCTGATTCGCAAAAACGGCGAACAGGTTGTCGGCGAGGACTTGGTTCATCTGGTGGAAGAAAACCGCAAGGTCCGCGGTCTGATTGCCTCTTTGAGCAAAATGGCGCCGGAAAAAATTATTGAACAAATGGCAATTTTCGGTTTGTTTGATGCCGAAGTTCAGAAAAATTCCGCTGCGGTTCGTGAAATACTGTCCAAAATCATTAACCGTATGAATGATTTGGAAGCCGAATATGACAAAGGCTGGATTTACAGTTTTGCCGATAATGGCGAAATCGTCTTCAGCCGGACATTGCGCGGCGTGGAAGAACGTCACCAAATTCCGCAAATGCTGATGGAAAGTCAGGAAGGGCGGATGTTAAATGCCATGAAGGCCGAACTCTTTGAAAACTTTGGCGAGACCAGCCGTTTGGTTTCTAAGAACGGTCTGGAAAAAGACATGTCCGGTCCGGTAAGCTTTGTTGACGCCGTTATGGCTGCCGGACGCAAAGGCATTTCCATCCAGCGTTATAAAGGTTTGGGCGAGATGAATCCCGAACAGCTTTGGGAAACTACGCTTGATCCGGAAGCCCGCTCGCTGCTGCAGGTCAAAATCGACCATATGGAAGAAGCGGACGAAACCTTTGCAACCCTGATGGGCGATGTGGTAGAACCGCGTAAAGAGTTTATTCAGGATAACGCTTTGAATGTAACCAATCTGGATATTTAGCTGTTAGCAGATTTGTTATCAATTAAAAAATCTTTAGAAATTGCTTTGAACTGTCCCTGAAAATTGGACAGTTCAAGCAAGATAATATTTTTGAGGGTCATGCTTAAGGCATTATCTGGGACAACAAGCTACCATAGTATCTACAGAGCAGTCTGAGAAATATCTTTTGCATGTTGTGGCAATGCCCCAGGTGCATCCGCCGGGATCCATAATAGAACACCGCGGTTCATATTTGGCACATTCGTCTGAGGCATCGCATAACTGATAACAATTCCATCCAGAATAAGTCGAACAGTCGCTGTTAACGCCTGAGCAAGCAGAACAAATCCAGTTTACGCCGGAAGGGCGGGTCGTATATTGGCATTTTTGTACCGTACAGGTTTTCTTGATTTCGACACAGTCGTTTCCACTTTTTTCGTAACCTGAGTTGCAAGACCAGCCAGTATTTATTGTGTGACTGCCAGAGCAATCGGTGCAAGAGGTTGTTGTATATGAGCTGTTGCTTGGTTTATTGGAAACAGTGTTTTTGCAATCAGGTAAAGTACAGCTTGGGGAAACCGGTATATTCGGGATATCAGGTTCTTCCGGATCGGGCTCTGGCTCTGGTTCTGGTTCCGGTCCGCAGTAGGACGAATCACACCAACATTCGGTACAAGGTGGCGGTGGAGGAGGCGTGGAACAGGTAACGCATGCCTGTCCGTTAAAGTCATTGTATCCGCCGGACGGAGAAGTTATTTCATCGGCGGAGCAGCTTGTGTTGCAATCATTGCCGTAACGGCAGACGTAACAGGTTTCGCCGCAGCCGGTAGAGGAATAGTGGTCAAAAACATAAGGGTAAGAGCAGCTGCTGGTAGATCCTTCGCGGCAGCGGGTATCGCAGCATTCTTCATATTTTCCGTCACAAATTTCTCCGACGCCGCGGTAGGGCGAAGTACAAATCTTATTATAAGTTGCCGGACAATAACATTCGGTAATCCAGTCGTCACTGTGCGGACAGGTCTTGTCAAAAATTTTGGGACTTGGGCATTGCGGGTTGTCTAAGGAAAGGTGGTATTTAGGATTGGCCGAGCGCTGACAAAGACAATAGTCTTCGCCGCCGCCTTCACAGTCACCGGGGAATATTATCGGTTCTTCTTCAAAGTCGGGAAGGAAAGTGGTCTTTGCTTGCACTGTTAAAGGCAAGGTAACGGATGCCATAAAGCAATATGTCAAAACGGCAACGGGTTTATGCGCATAATATGTCATAATAGTTCTCCCAAAAGATACGGATAAAACTATTATAACACACAAACAGGAAAAGTAAACAATTAATGAAAAACGGTACTGCTTTTTTGTACTATTAGAAAACGATGATATAAAAATATCCCGCTGTTTTGCGGGATATTAAATACAGTTTCTCAATTCAGATTTTCTGTCATCCGAAAAGTATAATTGGAAGAATCTCCGCCTTCTTCGGCGTCAGGCAGAAAAGTCGTACCGGCAAAGGCCTGAAAACCGAACGTCACGGCAGCCAGCAAAGTTAAAACATAAAGCAAAGATTTTTTCATGATTCTTCTCCGTAAAGGTTATCACTGTCTGTAAGTATACCTTTAAATGGTTAACAAAACAACCGTTTATTTGGCAATTTTTTGCAGCAACTGTGTTGCGGAAAGTGTAAAATTGCTGTCAATCCATTGTTTTTCAAGATTTTTAAGGATTCCGCCGATCTGTGCGCTTTCGGCAATGCCGGCACTGATAACATCTCTGCCGCGCAACGGAAAAACCGGAATTTCATACGTGTCGATCTTATTTAACAGCTCATTGAGATTTGCAATTTCTTTTTTCTCAAAAGCCAGCTGCAACAATAACTTGTTTCGGCAAAAGTCTTTTCCGTAGTGATAAATCATTTTGTTGCGGTTGTCCTCATTGCTAAAATCCTGCAACTTGGGAACATATTCTGCCCAGCTCAAAAAAAGCTGTTTTTCTTTTTTGCTGAGTTTAAGGCGGTTTGCCAAATTTTCTGCCAGCATTTCATCGGGGTCAAAAATCACAAACAACCGCCGCAGGGCACAAGACTGCAAACCGTGTTTCTCAATCAGAGCCGCTAAAAATTTCAGCTTGTCCAAATTTTTCGGGTCCGGCAGAATGGAAGACAAAATTTCGTTATCTTTCATAATCTGCAATACCTTAACCACATTCGGCGTCATCAGGATTTTGAAAAATTCGTCGCGGATTCTCTCCAGAGAAAGCTGCTTCAGACCGTCTTTGTTGTTAACACAGGCCTGCAAAGACTTTTGGTCAATTTCGCCTTTGCCGAAAATTGAATAAAAACGGAAAAAACGCAGGATTCGCAAATAATCTTCTTTGATTCGGACGGCCGGACTTCCTATAAATTTGATTTTTCCGTTTTCCAAGTCCTCAATACCGTTATAATAATCAAAAACATTGCCTTTTTCATCGGCATAAACCGCATTGATTGTCAGGTCGCGGCGCGAGGCATCAATTTCCCAGTCGCCGGTAAATTCGACTTCGGCATGGCGGCCGTCGGTTTTCACGTCTTTTCTGAGGGACGTGATTTCCAGAACTTTTCCGTTGATAAGAACGCCGACTGTGCCGAATTTGATGCCGATAGGAACGGTTTTAATGTTGTTTTCTTCGCAAATTTCAACCAGTTCGTCAGGGCTCAGGTCTGTAGCAAGGTCAAGGTCAAATCCGTCAAGGCCGGACAAAGCGTCTCTGACTGCACCGCCGACAAAACGTAAAACGCCGCCGTGGTTTTCAACAATCCGAAACAAATCCAAAATTTTTTTGTCTCGGATAATTCTGCTCATATCGAGGTATTTATCTCTTAACATTTTATTTTCAGCCTTGCTTTTTGCTCCGAAGTTAACATTTTTTATATAAATTTCAAATATTATTATCGCAAAATAACAATATTGTGAGTATCTGGGAATGAATAAGTTTTTTAGCCTTTTAAGTTTGTTTTGTTTTGCCGCTTCGTCAGCAGTCTCGGCGGCGGTTCCGCAGTCCATCGGCGAATATGATGACTGGACGGCTTTTTATTACAAAGACGGCCGGAATACTGTCTGCTACATGGCCTCGGCACCAATCAAGGATGAGGGCAAATATACAAAACGCGGCGATATTTATATGGTCGTGACGCACCGCCCGCAGGAAAAAAGCTTTGACGTCGTCAATATCAATGCCGGCTATACTTACAAAGACAAAAGCCGTGTCAAAATTCAAATCGGCAATAAAACCATTGACAAACTCTTTACGGACGGTACGATGGCCTGGACGATTAACGGACAGGTGGATGCCGAACTGATAAAAGAAATGAAGCGCGGCAGCCGGATGATTGTGACCGGAACCTCGTCAAGAGGAACCCAGACCAAAGATACCTATTCTTTGAAAGGGTTTAATAAAGCCTATATGGCCATCAGCAAAAAATGTAATAAGAAGAATTAAATGAGTGAAAAAACAGAACTAATCGGCCTGAGTCGCGATGAACTGGCCGCAGAACTTGCCAAATTGGGAGAAAAGCCTTTTCGGGCCAAACAAATCTGGCACTGGCTGTATAATCAGGGCGTGACCGATTTTGCCGCCATGACCAATCTGTCCAAAGACCTGCGCGAAAAACTGAATAACAGCTATTCAATCTCGCGCCCCAAGGTTGTTGCCAGACAAATTTCATCGGATAAAACCAGCAAATGGCTGCTTGAGTTTGCTGACGGACAGAGAGTTGAAATGGTTTATATTCCGGAAGAAGACCGCGGCGCCGTTTGCATCTCCACACAGGTCGGCTGTGCCGTCGGCTGCACTTTTTGCCATACCGGCAGCCAGCGCATTACCCGCAATCTGACAGCCGGAGAAATCGTCGGACAGTTTCTGGTTGCGCGCGATGCGTATAATGAATGGCCGACACCGGCGAATGAAACCCGATTCCTTTCAAATGTCGTGGTCATGGGCATGGGCGAACCGTTGCATAATTTGGATAATGTGATTACGGCTTTGAAAATTATCTCGGATGGTGACGGACTGGCTATGTCCAAACGCCGTATCACCCTTTCAACTTCCGGCATTGCGCCAAAAATGATACGTGTGGCGCAGGAACTCGGTGTCAAATTGGCCGTAAGCCTGCATGCGCCTAATAATGAATTGCGCTCAAAAATTATGCCGATTAACAATAAATATCCGCTGGAAGAAGTCATGCAGGCTTGTCAGGAATACCAGAAAATCGTTACCAGCCGTTTTATCACTTTTGAATATCTGATGTTGGACGGCATAAACGATTCGCTTGATTGCGCTCATCAGTTGGTTGCCTTGATGAAAAAATATAAAATCGGCGCAAAGTTTAACCTGATACCGTTCAATCCGTGGCCGGGCTGCGCTTATCAGCCCAGCTCCCGCAATCGGGTCATGACTTTTTCGAGAGAACTGGAAAAAGGCGGGTATGCAGCTCCGGTACGCGTTGCCCGCGGTCAGGATATTTTAGCCGCCTGCGGACAGTTGAAATCCAAAAAAGACGAAGAAGATAAAAAGAAATAAAACTTTCGCCTTGCAAAATTCCTGCAATACTTTATGATAATAGCCGCAGTCCGGAGACGGGCTGTGGTGTCTAGAAAACATCTCGTTGAAATTATCCACTTTGGGTGGAGTGTGGTCAGATAAGCGTGCTTGCACGACGAATAGCCACGACTGATCAACGCAGTTTTCTAGCTCCATCCGCCTATTTTTCAGGCGGATTTTGTTTTAACAAAATAGTGGAGCGAAAATAAAATGTTATCAAGAAAATATAGAAAAGAGTGGTATAAAACCTTCCGGAGTTATTGCAATAAAGAATTGAACCGGATGATGACGGAACAGGGTTTAACAAGTACGGAACTAGCCGATCATATAGATTTTTTTGAAGGCCGGATAGAAAAATTAAAAAGAAATACCAGCCATGTGAGAATGGAAGAATATGTTTATCTTTTTTCCTTTCTGGATAAGGTATTTGAAATAAAACTTGTCGATGCCAAAGATTATCCTTGGCAGTAACAAAAAAGCGGGATTAATCTCCCGCTTTTTTATTTTTCTTCTGAAACACATCCTCCCCATCCGGTACGGTTTGGGCGCCCTTTGCGAATGACCAAAACAAAGCCCCTCTCCCTCATCCGGCACCATTCCCCCTCTTTGATAAGAGGGGGCAGGGGAAGCGCTAAGCAAAAACAACCGCTGCTCCGGTTGTTTTTGTCTGCAAGCTCTTTGGAACATCTTGGCAAGCAAGGAAAGCGTTAGCAATCGCAGCGAGCCTAGATGCCTAAGTTGACCAGCCCGATTACCGAATGATTTCTTAGCTTTTGGCCCAAAGAGGCGAATATTAAGCA
>CAJUCZ010000021.1 GCA_910585375.1 uncultured Alphaproteobacteria bacterium
AGGGCTAGTACTTTTGGTTACTTTTGTTACATGACAAAAGTAACATAAAGAAAAACCAACTTTATGAAGAAACCAAACCCCGAAAATAAAAAAAACAACGACAAAAGGGGATGAAAGAAAGCGAGAGGAGAAAAAAGGGGCGAGCGGTGGAGGGAGAGCGAGAGTGGAAAAGAAAGGCCGCGGCAAAAGGGGGGAAAGAAAGAGCGGAGAGCAAAAGTGACAAGGGGACGAGAAGAGGACTAAACAATCCCTGATAGAAAATCAAAAAGAAAATAAAAAGAGTGCATCAGAGGGAGAGAAATTTTCTTTACTCCTTTGTTCCAATATATTCTTTTTCGTTTCTGTAAAGCGCCAAACGAAGTTTATAGGGCAATTTCCGGCGTTTCAACGCTGAATGAGCCATAACATAATCATCCCAATCCTTACGCCTCAAAACCCCTTTGCATCGCATTTCACGAACGATCCAAATCCGATGTCCGAAATTGATAATCTCACATCCGCCCAGCGTACGATTCTTAAAATCTTCGGATAACAAAACGGCTTCAAGCCTTTCGCTTTCCTCCAACCGCGGAGGATAAACATTTCCGCCAATTTTTTTCAACAAAAATATTAACACCCGCAACCGCAACTCCTGATGCAGCTTTTGCCAGCCGGCTGGGGAAAAGGCACAACCACATTCCTCCCAAAAAACAACATCCGACTTTATAAATTTCTCGGTTTCAGTCTCCAGATAATCCCGAACCCGCGCCATTCTGTCCGCCGTTGCGGCTAACCGCTCAACCGTAATACCGACACTGTCTTCCAATACAGGCAGCAGCTTGCGAATTCTCACCCGCAAATAATCGTCATCGCGATTTGACGGATCTTCAACCCATTGCACGCCCTGCTCACGCAAATATGCCCTAAGATCTTCCGGCAATACATTTAAAAGCGGTCGCCAAAGTTCAATCCCGTTGCGTTCTGTCCGCTCCTGCATGGCCGCCAACCCGTCGACACCGCTGCCGCGTTGCAGCCGCATTAAAAAAGTCTCGGCCTGATCACGCTGATTATGCGCAACCAGAAGCACAGGCACGTCATTTTCCAGACACCACTTCCGCAACAGTCCGTAACGCGCCTCCCGCGCCGCTTCTTCAATGCCTTTTTCCGGTTTTTGTCCTTCCCAATGCAAAATATGGTGCTCCACACCAATCTTTTTCATAAGCAACGCAACATACTCCGCTTCGGCTCCTGCCTCCGGCCGCAGTTGATGGTCAACCGTCAGAGCAACCAACCGGATACTATTTTCATCACTCCAGTTTTTTAACAAATAAACTAAGGCCAAAGAATCTGCGCCACCGGAAACTCCGACTGCCCACCCCCCTGGCTTTGTTTCATAATAAGCATTAATTCTTTTTAAATTTGCCGCAAATAACGCCTGCAACCTTTCACTGACCGGCACCTATTTGCACCCCAATTTTTTGGCTTCTTCCGCCGCCCTGTTTAATACCGTTGCTTCAGCCTTCGGAAACTCTGTTTTTACACTAAGAAATGACTGGCATGCTTCATTTTTCTTACCAAGTTCTTTCATGGACATTCCCAGTTTTAACAAACTATCGGCTCCTTTTGCCCCGTTTTTATATTTTTCAATACCTTTTGCAAAAGCAATAGCGGCACGCTGCCAATCTTTTTTGGCATAATAAACTTCACCCAGCCAATATTGGGCATTTCCGGCCAATTTATCATCCGGATAACGCTTTAAAATAGAATTAAAATTCTGATCCGCAGTGGCATAATCCGAAGTCTTCAAAGCATCCAGACCGGCCTGATACAAATCCGCCGCACTTTTGGTTTTAACCGGCGCCAGATCATCTCCTTTGGCAACACTGTCTCCGGTCACCGATTTTGGAGCATTCGTTGCAACCTTGGGAGAAAATTTTCCGCTCTGTGCCGCCTTGGAAATTGAAATCGTCCCGGCTTCCGCAACACCTGCTTTTCCGGCATTAATCGGCTTGCCTTCAATCATCTTAATTCGGACATCAATATCCTTATTCATCAAATCAATTTTATCTTCCAGACCCTGAATTTTGAATTCCAACTGATCAATCCGTCCGGTCAGCTTTCTGATTTCTTCATCAAATTCACCGATCTTAACAGCGAAATCAGCAGCTGACGTCGGATTAATCTCATTATTGCTGCGATACACTTGCCGCTGCAGAATTTTCAAATCCTCCCGCAAGATCGCAATTTCATCCATCGCCGCATTGGCACTCTGAGCAAAAGCCTCAAAAGATACAGCGGAAAGAACTGCTATTCCGGTTGTCAAAAATGTAATAAAATTAGTCTTTTTCATTATCATATCCTCAATTTTCAGGCTAAAACCAATTATCAGATATCCTAAAATAATTATCTGCCGAGCACAAGCCCAAACTTTTATCTGCACACATCCGCAACAATACAAAAAAAACGTACCCCGAATAAGGATACGTTTTTATAATTCAGACGTCAGATCAGATTAACGCAGTTTAACAACTGTAACCGCACGACGGTTCTGAGCCCAGGCAGCTTCATTCTGACCTTCTACAGCCGGATGATCTTTACCGTAAGAAATTACGGAAATTCTGTCTGCGGCAATACCCTGAGATACCAAGTAAGCTTTTACAGCATTGGCACGACGTTCACCCAAAGCCAAGTTGTATTCTCTTGTACCTCTGTCATCGCAGTAACCTTGAATTACAGCGTCAACATTGTTGTGGTCTTTCAACCAATTAGCTTGGCTGTCCAAAGCTTCTCTTGCATTCAAAGACAAAGCAGAGCTGTCAAATGCAAAGTAAACTCTGTCTTCAGCATTTTCCATAAAATCGCGAGCCGCTTTGCTTTCGCATTCACTGCCGCCGAAAAGGCCGCCGTCAGAACCTAAAGAGGAACATCCGGACAAGACAACAATCGCACAAAACAAACTTAAAAGTTTTTTCATATTATTTTCTCCATATGGGTTTATTACTTAATTGCTAAACAACTAATACAGCAATAACTTAAGCAATTAAATTTTATTTTTCAACAACAAAAACATTCTGCTGACAAAAAAAATTAAAAAACGGCAAAAATTATAAATAAAAACATCATAAGGACGAAAATTCAATACATAAATAGTCGTATTTTTTTCAATTTCTTTCGTCAAAAGAGTCCTCATTTTCCGATTCTTAAAACAGCGCCATTTTTAAAAATGCACCAATTAAGGTGCTTCTTTGTTATGCAAACCATTCCTTTCGGCAAATCCGATTTTAGAGTACTTGGAGACAGCAATTTTAAAAGATTATCAGAATATTATTCATTGTCTTTTTGCCATAAGCATGCTATAATAATCAATATGTTTAATTGTCGGAGAAATGTTATGAATAATAAACTTAATTTTTTTGAAAATCCTACCGATGATAATAACGATAGTGATAAAATAGATATTTCTCTAGAAGAGTTGGAATTAAAAGAGAGAAATATTCCAGCCAAACGTTTTGATGAACAGACTGGTGCTTTTGTGTACAAAGATGATCAATTGAGAGAAAAAGCAGAAAAAAGAAAGCTAGCTTCAAATTACCATGATGAAATCCAAACAAGATTACAAGGATTAAAAAAACATCTGAGCCGCAAAGGATTGGAAAATGAGCTCGGAAAAACAGGAAATTCATCAACAGGAGAAGTGTCCGGGCAGGACAAAAAAGTTGCAGCAATACAAACAGAGCATGCTAAAAGCTATATTTTAAGACACCGGAATAGAGAGAGATGATAACATAATGATGGGCATTGTCATATAAATTACCTACAGGCAAAAAAATAATGAGTGATAGCCAACCTAAAATAAATTTTGCAAGCAATCCAATGTATAGTTTCTATGGGTTATGGTGTGATTGTGCACAAAATAAAGATGCTTTAAATGGGTTTGATGATGACAGACTATCAAAAATTGCTAATGTTGCTCCTCAAAAAGGGAGTAAGATGCGCTCAATAATAGGAAAAATCCATGAATTTAATATTACCGATATAACTGGCCTAAAGTCGTTAATAAAAGATAAGCTTGATACGCAAACTTTAGAAATTTTGGAATCTGCTTTTGAAGCTTATAAAGAATTTTATGCAAAAAACAAAAAAAATATTGATAACAATTTGATAGTTATGGACACGGAACAACAAACATATCAAAGAGAATTAGCTAAACTTTATAAATGCTTTGACATTTCGCCGGAAACCATTTGTAGCTGTTACCTCAACCCTTTCCCTAAAAACAAAATCAATGACGGTATCTCTAATAACAAAAGTGTAAGTATGGATTACTCTTTGAATAAGACAGAAGATGCAAATAACTATGTAAGTAATTCAGACATATTAAAAAGAAAATTATCAACTCCGTTTCATGAAGCAACACATTTTTTATTCAACAATTCCCAATTAAAAAAAGATATTGAAGAGGAAAAATACCCACAAATAAATAGCGTCCTAAACCAAGTTATCTCAAAATTTGAGAAAAAAGGAAATGGTAGTGCTTCAAGAGATGAAATCAAACCTTTTGCGATAGGCGCAATCAATGAAGCATTTGCAGCTTGTTCATCAGCTTTGTATAATGAAAAAACAACAGGAAAACCTGTTACTAATGACAATGAATGGTATCATGGCTGGAAGGAGGCTAACGACCTTGCAAAACAGATGTATCCTCTTTTTAAGGAGTACCTTAATGAAGGCAAATCATTTGATTGCCAATTTTTCGCAAAGTTAAGCTCCGCAATTAAAATTGACGAACTGAGGAATAGTAACAAATTGCAACCACAAGAAAAAACTAGCTCTGACAAAATTTTAGGTCTTAGAGGATTAGACGCTGTACCTCAAACAAGAACCCCGGATAGATCATCTCAGAGCTTGTCTAAGGCTAATTCTAATATTATTAAATATATTCAAGACAGTAAGCAAAATGCTTAAATTCTTGTTGTTAATCCCATAAAAAATCCTCATCATTCTCAGCCCAACATGCATATATCACATAAATTTCTTGCACAAAAACACAAAACTTTTATACTATGCTAAAAAAAGCAAAGGAAATATCCCATGAAATTAAAAATCGCTTATCAGGGCGTGGCCGGCGCCTATTCCCAGATTGCCGCCCGCCAGCTTTTCCCCGAACAGGAATATGTTGCCTGCGATACTTTTGAAAAAGCCATGACCCTGGTGCATGAAAAACAAATCGATCTGGCCGTCATTCCGGTTGAAAACTCCAACGCCGGCCGTGTCGCCGATGTTCACTTTCTTCTGCCCAAATCGGGCCTTTATATAGTCGGCGAACACTTTCTCCGCATTGAACATCAGCTTTGGGGCCTGCCGGAAAGCAATTTGGCAGAAATAGAAACGGCCTACTCCCACCCGCAGGCTTTGGCCCAATGCTCCGAATTTCTCAAAAAACGGCAAATTACGCCGGTCGCCCGCATTGACACGGCTAAATCCTGCGCCGATATTATCCGCGACAATAACAAAAAGCAGGCCGCCATAGCCTCCCAGCTTGCCGGAGAAATTTACGGCCTGAAAAAACTCGCAGCCAATATAGAAAATGCCGCCAACAACACCACCCGATTTCTTATAATGTCACCGCAGCAGGAAATTCCCGAATATGATGGCGAAAAATACATCACGTCTTTTATTTTTCATGCCAAAAACATTCCTGCCGCATTATACAAAGCCTTGGGCGGCTTCGCCACCAACGGCATAAACATTACCAAATTGGAAAGCTACCTGCTCGACGGCAAATTCGTTTCGGCTCAGTTTTACGTTGAAATTGAAGCTCATCCGGCACAGCAGGCTTACAAAAACGCTTTTGAAGAACTGGCTTTTTTTTCGCAGGAAGTCAACATTTTGGGCACTTATTTGGCTAACCCGTATCGTGACTTATAAAAATAATTTGACTTTTGCATTTAAAAGGGAGAATATGAACTCCCTTTTTTATTATTAATTTAAATTATTGCATTATGAACAACGCGACTGAATTCAATTATGACGAGGCGGTCAAAAACGGTTCACTGATAACTTGCTATCAATACAAGCTGGGAGAAGTTTATCAAAGAAAAATCAAAATGTTTCAAGACCCCGTTATTGCCAACGGCCCTTACGGCGCCCGGCTGGTAAAGTTAAAAATTCGTACTGCGCCTTTTCAGCTGACAACCGGAAAGACCTATAATTTAAATTTCCGCGTCACATTCCTTCGGGAGTTCTCGGTGGAAATAGACGTTCTTTCCGCAGCAGAAGTTAAAGATTGACATTACTAAAAAAACATCCGTTAAAAATTTAACGGATGTTTTTTTCATTTGGCTTTTTTCAATAAGGCAATCGAGTTCTCAATAAGTTCGTTGTGCATCTTCTCGTCAAGTTTAAGCTTCAAAACTTCTTTAACGGCGCGGATACTCAGCTCCGTACCCATGGCGCGGATTTCCTGCACTGCCTGTTGTTCTGCCGTATTGATTCGGTTTTTCGCATCATTTTCCCGAATTTTAATATCTTCTTCCATTTTTCGGAGTCGCTCATTTTTCACCATTTCCATTTCACGTTCCGACTTTTCCAAAATCTCATAAGCCTCGTTTTTGGCATTCAGATATTTTTTCTCATATTCCACCCACATCTTCTGGGCATCGTCTTTAAGTTGTTGCGCATCATTAATCCGCTTGGCAATGGCATCAATCCGCTTAACCAGCATTGCTCCTGCCATTTTGACAACCGGCCGCGCCAACAACACGACTACCAGCACAAAAGCCAGACCGACCCAGAACTCCGGATTTTCATAAAAGGCACTGTAATGATGAGCAACATTTTCCACGGCGGCTGCAGCCGCATCGGCCGTTTCGGTCACAACTTCCTGAAGCATTTCAAATTCTTCGCTGTTTACTGCCTCTGCCGTCATTTCTCACATCCTTAATTTTCCGCCGTTGCATTAACGACATTTTTAACATCTTTGCGGGAAACATTGTCAATCCCGATTTTTTTCAAAACATTAAGAGCCAGCTCTTCCGACATAGTGTCAAGCTGAGCCAGAGCTGCATCTTTGCTTTTGGAAATCTTGGCTTCGCTGTCGGCAATTTGCCTGCTCAAACGCAGGTTCAGTTCCTCCTGACGTTTTGCCACCAGCTCATCCAAATCTTTCTGCATTGTTTCCAGAGCTGACTGAGCCTGTGCCGTTGCCTCGGCAATGGCTTTATTATAATTCGCCAGCGATTCTTCGGCCAAAGCTTTATTTTCTCTTGCTTTTTCAAGATAATCGTCAATCTTTCCCTGACGCTTGTCCATAATATCCGTTATTCTGGGCAATATAAATTTTGACATGATAAACAACATCGCAAAAAAGCAGACAACCAGCCAAAACATTTGCGAAACATACCATGTAGGATCTAACTGCGGCATCTCAACTCCTGACTTTCAATGATTCAAAGGGTGGTGCGGCCGCTGTCACCGCACCTTTTTCCCAAAAAATTAATTGCCGGTCAGCATAATCAAAGCCACAACCAAAGCATACAAGGCAATAGCTTCAACCGCGGCAAAACCGACCCATCCGTAAATATCAACTTCTTTTTTGACTTGCGGATTGCGGCCGACTGCCGAAATAATAGCCGTCCATACCTGAGATACGCCCCAAGCCGAAGCCATCATACTCAAAGCACACATACCGGCGCCGATATAAGCCATAGGTTCCATTTTTTTTCCTTTCTGTTAAGTTTACTAAATTATAAAAATCCTGACACAATTATACAAATCAGTGCTCATGCAAGGCTTCGCTCAGATAAATACAGCTCAAGACCGTATAAATAAAAGCCTGCAGCAGCCCGATAAAAATCTCAAACACCACGATTCCGGCATCAAAAGCAAACGGTATCACCCCGAGCACACCGGCTACGGTAATAAAACCGGCAATAATCTTGAGCATGATATGCCCGACTGTCATATTGGCAACCAGACGCACAGTCAGGCTGAACGGCTTGCTCAGATAAGAAATCATCTCAATCGGAATAATCAGCGGCGCCAACACCATCGGAATTCCCCGCGGTAAAAATGTCCTCAAATACCCGAACTTTTTCTTCTTAATGCCGATTCCGATATTAAACAAAAGCGAAATTACCGACAACGTTCCGACCGCCGCCAGATGAGAAGTAAAAGTAAAGGCATACGGAAACAGCCCCAAAACATTGCCGAAAGCCACAAACATAAAGATTGTAAAAATAAACGGAAAATACTTCAGCCCTTCCACGCCCACGTTCTCACGCAAAAGCCCTGCCACAAAGTCATAAAGGCTCTCCGGAACAGACTGTGCCACCGAAGGAATAATCGTACGCCGCCGCAGGCAAAAAGCCATCAGCAACGTTGCCGAAACCACGGCCAGTACCATAAACAGCGAAGAATTTGTAAAAGAGATATCATATCCGCCGACCTGAATCGGAATAATCGGTTCGATTTTAAATTGTTCCATCGGATTAGACACGGCGCTTACTCCTTATTTTTGCCAATACTTTTTACAAATCTGTAAACATTGAGAAAACCTGCCGCACCGCCCAAAAACAAAAAAATAATCAGCAACCAGGGCCTTGTCCCGAAATACCGGTCCAGCAAATACCCGATTGCCGCGCCGACCAAAACGCCCGAAAGCAGTTCTGTCCCGACCCGAAAACCGTTTTTACTGGCATAAACAAAAGCAGATTCCTTTTTGGGCTTTCTGGCCTCGGCCTCCTGCTTCTGCAGGCGTTTAATCCGTTCGTCCATGTTTCTTATGTCGTCAGGAACTTTTCTCATTTGCCTAATACCTTACAACAATAAATATTACCGACTTATTAAAAAAACTTAATTTTTTTCTTTTATGCCAAGTTTTTCATTAAGAATGTCCGCAAGTTTGCCATAACTCGGCAGCCCGTGCAAAACCTCCCTGTCATTTCCTTTAACAATTAAAAAGGACGGCGTTCCCTGAATTCCTAAAAACTCAATTGCATTACCGCGGTTGGACAGGATCTCACTGCCGATTGCCTCTTCGTTCTTCATGCAGGCCTTAAGCTCTTCATTGCTCAAACCGCTGAGCAGAGCATATTGCGAAATCACTTTTTCATATTTGGAAGAAAGAGCCCAATCACGTTGTTTTTTAAAAAGGAGCGTAACAAACTGATGATACTTGGCCGGCTTTACGCACCGCGAAACCAAAGAACCGTACATGGATTTTTTATCCAGCGGAAAATCAACAAACACCAGTTTGACCAGCCCTTTGTCAATAAAATTTTCTTTAAGGTGCGGCAACGTGTCAAGATGAAACTCCGAACAATGCGTACAGGCAAAAGAAGAATATTCATAAATCGTAATCGGCGCACCGGCTTTGCCGAGAACATGCCCCTTCGGCAAAACCATAGACTTCACCTTCGCCGCCCGCTCGGCCTGATCTGCCGGAGTTGCAGCCTGTGCGTTTTTCATCAGGACAAAACCGCCCTTACCGTCCGGCACAAAACCTTTCAGGCTCAAATATCCGCCGGCTGCAAAAACAAATACGGCCAAAGCCGCCGCCCAAGTGCTGATTGTTTTAATAATTTCTTCAAATTTCATTTTTCTTTTATCCGTATAAAAATTGTGTTTATTTATTTTCGCCGAAAACACTGTAACCCAATTTTATTAATATTTCTTTTAAGTCCTGATTTTTAATATCTCCCGCCGATTCACGAATATAATCCGCATCTTCCGGACTTACAACCGGCGGCTTGGCCATATAATTTTTCTTTTCGGGCTTTTCAAACGGCTTCATCTCGCTGGTCTGAACGATTCGCAAAGAAGACACCGCCGCATAACCGAAAAAGGTATTAACCTTGTCCAACACAAACTTTTCACGATGCTTCAGTTCAAGGGCATAAGCGCCGGCCGGCACACTCAGAACCAAAGTTCCGTTGCTGCGCTGATTGTTCTTAAAATCGATTTTTTCCGGAAAAGAATAAGCGGCCAGCTCCGGTCCCACGATTTTCTCCCAGTTGACCAAAATCTCAAAACCGACCATCCCTTTGCGTCCCAGCAGTTTTTTTGCCAAAGGCAGAATATTTCTGGAAACGGCCGTCAGGTCAAAATTGGTTCTGTCATTTTCTTGTTGTTCTTCTTTCATATTGTCACATTTAACAAACAAATCGCAAACTTGCAAGAGTATTAACAAGCTGTTGCGTTACGGTTGACGACACCGCAAAAAAATGCCTATACTGAACGCTGAAAATTAAAGGACGGAACTTCTGTTTATGGAATGGATTTTGATTATAAAAGCCTTGCTTTCGCTGATATTTGTCATCGGCCTGCTTTTTCTGACCCTTTGGTCATTTAAAACCTGCCAGCGGCACGGCGCCGAATGTCGTTTTTTTCAAAAACTGCAGGAAGACAAACGCATCAAAATTGTTGAAAGCCATAAACTTGATATGAAAAATTCTTTGCTGATTTTTCAAAAAGACGATTCCGAATTTTTGCTGCTGCTCGGGTCAGCCCAAAACCTGTTGTTGGAAACCAAGAAAATCTCTGGCCGGAAAAATGCCCATGACTAAAAAACTTTTTATCTTCGCTGCCGTTTTTGCAATTTTTCTGTTCACCGGTGCAGATGCCGCCCTTTCCCAGTCCATCACCCTTGACGTTGCCAACCAGCCTACCGGCTCCGCAACCGCCAGAATATTCAACTTGCTGGCAATCGTTACGGTTTTGTCTCTGGCACCGTCAATTCTGGTTATGATGACGTCTTTCACCCGTATTGTCGTGGTTTTTTCCATCACCCGCAGCGCGTTGGCCACCAACTCCACACCGCCCAATATGGTACTGATTTCTCTGGCTCTGTTCCTGACAATGTTTGTCATGGCGCCCACTTTTGAAAAATCATGGGATCAGGGCATTAAGCCGATGATTGATGAAAAAGTCGAAATGCTGGAAGGGTTGGAAAAAGCATCTGTTCCGCTAAAAGAATTTATGGTTAACAATACGCGTGAAAAAGATCTGTTACTGTTTTCAGACTTGTCCCAAAGTCCCAAAGCCGAAAAAGTATCTGAAACACCGCTCAAAGTCGTTGTTCCGGCCTTTATGATCAGTGAACTGCGCAGAGCTTTTGAAATCGGTTTTCTGATTTTTATCCCGTTTTTGATTATAGATATGGTCATCGCCTCGGTCTTAATGTCCATGGGTATGATGATGTTGCCGCCGACAGTGCTGGCCATGCCGTTTAAGATAATCTTTTTCGTTCTGGTTGACGGTTGGTATCTGCTTGCCGGTTCACTTGTCCAAAGTTTTAAATAACGGCATTATCTGCTTGCAAAAATTCCAGATTCGTTTAATATAATAGCCGCAGTCCGGAGACGGGCTGTGGTGTCTAACAAACATCTCGTTGAAATATCCACTTTGGGTGGAGTGTGGTCAGATAAGCGTGTTTACACGACGAATAGCCACGGCTGATCAACGCAGTTTGTTAGCTCCATCCGCCTATCTTTTAGGCGGATTTTGTTTTAACAAAATCAAGGAGCTAAAATAAAATGCTATCAAGAAAATATAGAAAAGAATGGTATAAGACCTTCCGGAGTTATTGCAATAAAGAATTAAACCGGATAATGACGGAACAGGGCTTAACAAGTACGGAACTGGCCGATCATATAGATTTTATGGAAGGCCGAATAGAAAAATTAAGAAGAAATACCAGCCATGTGAGAATGGAAGAATATGTGTATCTGTTTTCATTTCTGGATAAGGTATTTGAAATAAAACTTGTCGACGCCAAAGATTATCCTTGGCAGTAACCTGCACGGCAGGCGCGCGGCAAGTTGTCAGTACCGTGCTTCAGAGACCGCGTTGCTATGGCGGGATGTGTGATAGAGGATGTGCTTTGAAACACTGTCATTTGGGGACTCTTTTTTAGGTCATCCTAAACTCTCTCTTTTGTCATTGCCGGACTTCGATCCGGCAATCCATCTCATAACCGACACAGTGCCTGTTTTTTCATGGATTCTCGGGACAAGCCCGAGAATGACAAATGCTTCAAAGCACTGTCATCCCCCCTCTTTGCTAAGAGGGGGCAGGGGGAGTTAGCCCCGCCCTTTAACGAGTACTTCCTAGTCTTTGTGAAAAAGAGGAAATTAAAAGCACATTGCGTCTTCTTGCCGTCTTAGCCTTGCGCTTAGACGGCCTGAACTTTTTCACGAAGACTTAGAAAACGAGTTCAGGGCTAGTACTTTTGGTTACTTTTGTTACATGACAAAAGTAACAATAAAAAATAACCAACTCTATGAAGAAAACAAAACCAGAAAATTAAAAAAGGAAAACGCCAGCAAAAGAGAGGAAAAAAAGGGCAAGCGGCGGAGGGAGAGCGTGAGCGGAAAAGAAAGATAGCGGAAAATAAACAGGGGCGGAAAAAAGGAACGGGGAAGCAGGAAAAGGAAAGGCCGCTGCAAAAGGGACAAGGAAGCGAAAAAAGGCGAGGAATGAGAGGGAGGAATGAGAGGGCTGAAAGAGAGAGGGAGAAAACGGGAACAGAAAGGTAGGAAAGAGGTAGCGAGGAAAGGGAACGGATATCCCTTGCAGGGATATAAAAAAGGGAGGAACAAGTCCTCCCTTTTCACTGCATTTATTTAGCTTAGAAAGTATAGCGGATACCACCGTAAACTTCATGGGCATTGATATTGGCATGCTCAATCTCACCCATATCAATATAACGATAACCACCGTCAATATTAATACATTTGTTAATTCTGATTGTCAAACCGGCACCAAGGCTCCATGTAAAGTTAGTTTCATCAAAACTCTGTGCAGGTTGAACAAGTCCGAAAGTATGAGATTTTTCTTCCATCTCCAAATAGGTCCAACCGATACCACCGCTGATATACGGGCTGATAACATAGTTGGGCATAAAGTCAAAATAAGCGTTAGCCATAACAGACTTGGATTTTAATACCATATGGCTGAAAACATCGGGATGAATACCGGACGGAATATTATCGTCAAAATCATTACGATAAGTATATTCCAACTCAGCCCGCCAATAATTCCAACGATAACCGACAGCACCGCTGACAAACCAGACATAGTCAAAATCCAGACGATTGTCATCATAAACACTATCATCGTCAGAATTCATATTTTCATTAACACTACCGGCACGGATTGCAAGATAAGCTCCGTCACGGGCACTGGCTGTCGCGCTGATAACCGTGCTGAATAAAGCGGCTGACAAAGCCATGAAAAAAATCTTTTTCATCAAAGTAAGTCTCCAAGCTATTTTTATGCAAATTTTCCAAATTTGTCCATTTTATACTA
This sequence comes from uncultured Alphaproteobacteria bacterium, assembly GCA_910585375.1. Classification (GTDB taxonomy): domain Bacteria; phylum Pseudomonadota; class Alphaproteobacteria; order RF32; family CAG-239; genus MGBC133411. The sequence goes on from CAJUCZ010000021.1 coordinate 13,288, forward strand.
TAATTAATAAAATGAATCAAGAATAAAATGCATAAAAATAATTATTTTTACTATTTGAGGCAAAATAACACGAATTTTCTTATTAAATTATTAATTTCAGCCTTAAAAAATAACTTTTTCCAAGGAAAATTTAAAACGAATCGATAATTTTTTACAAAATTTTGTTAGATTTTCGAAAATTATTGTGACAAATGGCAATTGCCAATGCATCAGAAGAGTCATTATTCTTGGGTTTACACCCCGGCAACAGGATTTTCACCATCGTTTCGACCTGATTTTTCTCGGCATGCCCAACACCGACCACAGCCTTTTTCACCTTATTCGGCTCATATTCGCTAACCGGAATCCGATACCTCGCCGGTGCCAACAGCACCACACCGCGCGCCTGACCAAGCTTAATTGAAGAAAAAGGGTTATTATTGACAAAAGTTTCTTCAATTGCCGCCTCATCCGGCTTATACAAATCAATCACGTCACAAATTCCCTGATGCAGTGCCGCCAACCGCTCGGCTAAAGGCATTTGCGCCTTTGTCGTCACAATCCCGTCCGCCACATAACGCAACCGATTATTTTCTACTTCAATAATTCCCCAGCCGGTTGAAGACAAACTTGGATCCAGTCCCAAAATACGTATCATATTTTTTCCTAAAAAAGAAAAGGCAGAACCGGTTTGCGCATTCTGCCTTTTGATTATACGCTAAAAAACGTCCTATTCCTCAGCCATTCCGGCCAAAATATCTTCGGCAATTTCGGCATTGTGATAAACTTGCTGAACATCGTCATCATCTTCCAATGCTTCAATAAACGCAAAAAACTTTTCGGCGGTTTCTTTGTCGGCAATATCAGTCTTGACCATCGGCTTCCAATCCAAACGGGAAGCAGACGGCGTGCCGAATTGCTTTTCCAAAGCTTCCGTAACCGCACCTAAATCATCCGGCAGCGTTTCAATGTCATGATGCTCGTCATCGGAAACCACATCATTGGCACCGGCTTCCAATGCTGCCTCAAAAATCTTATCAGCATCGGCAACAGAAGCCGGATACTGTACAAACCCGATACGCTCAAAATTAAAAGTAACGGAACCGCTCTCGCCCATAACGCCGCCGCGCTTGCCAAAAATCGTACGGACATTGCCGGCAGTACGATTTTTGTTATCCGTCAAACCTTCAACAATAATCGCAGCTTTTCCGGGACCAAAACCTTCATAACGCACCGTCACATAATCATCGCCGCCGGCCGTCTGAGTTGCCTTGGAAATGGCTCTTTCAATATTATCCTTAGGCATACTTTCGGCACGCGCTGCCTGAATAGCCAGACGCAGGCGCGGATTTTTGTCAGGATCAGGTAAACCGCTCTTGGCAGCCACAGTAATCTCACGGGCCAGCTTGGCAAAAACTTTGGCTTTTTTGGCATCCTGAGCCCCTTTGCGATACATAATATTTTTAAACTGGGAGTGTCCAGACATTGCTTCCTCCAAAAAATAACTCTAATTCTTTGCGTTTTTACTCCAAAAAAAACACTGAATCAAGAAAAATCCTCACAAATTTTATATAAAAGCCCCAACCTGTGCGTTATTTCAACACCATATACTCAATCTTCTGCTCATCGGCACTCAGAACTTTGATTTTATTTCCGGCAATATTAATTATTGCATTATCACGTCTGGGAAAACTGACATTCTGAAAACTTCCGCCGTTATCTGCGGCCTGACTATAATCCAGAACCGTAAACCACATCTTGCCGTCGTGCACCCCGTCATACTTAATTTCAAACCCTTTTACCGGTTTGGTTTGTTCGGTCTTTGAGGTCTTAACCGGATACATCCGGAGCGTATCCGGCGTCGGCACAAAAGTCGCATCCAAAACGGCCAGCCGACCGTTGCGGATTTGGCCGATTTCATCAAAAAGCTGTCCGTCCGGTTTCACCATAAAAACATACTTCTCGGAAAAAGTCGGAAAAAGCCGGTATTCCACCCCGTCAATAACCACCGTACCAATGACTTTATAAGTACGATCGGCAAAAATTCTGTCCGGAACGGAAGCGCTGTTCATAATTCCATCTTCATTTGCCCGAAGCAAATTCTCACGATATTTGTTAATCCTGTAGACCTTGTTGCTCAGAACGGTTGCCCCGAGATAAACACTTTGCGGCTCATTGTATTTGATACTTTTTTCATCAACAAATTCACTGCTCACAAGCTGCGGCTCTTTTGCGGTAAAATTCACCGGATAGGTGCTGAAAGATTCCACCCACTGATTCCTTTGCGGCCATATATTCAAATCCGAGGCTTTAATAGAACATCCGGACAAAATCCCTACCGTTAACAGCATCACTATTTTTTTCATTGTCTTATCCATTATATTTAAACAGTTTGTTAATGAAATGATAATTTAATTACTATACTATATTTGCAAGTTAGTAAACAACAAATTGAAAGTATGGAACAACATGAACAACGCCGGAAGCTGCTGGCAAATAATCTTTGCGGCACAAGAAACCACTCCCCCTCTCTTGGAAGAATTTTTGGAAGAATATTTTGAAGTCGTCGCCTGCGACTATAACGACGACGGACAGGAAATTCCTATCGGCTACACCAGCAAAGACTTCGATTCCCGAGACTTAAAAAAACAAGCGGACGCCCGCGGAATAAAATTGCCGGAATTCAGCAAAAAACTGCTGACCAGCGAAAACTGGCTCAAAGATAACGTTATTGAGTTTGCACCGGTAGAAGTGGAAGATTTTCTTGTTTACGGCATACATGAAAAACAAGTTCCCAAAACGGCAAAGCTGCCGATAAAAATTTATGCAGCTACGGCTTTCGGTTCCGAACACCAAACCACAAAATCCTGCCTCAAAGCAATTTGTGAACTGAACAGAATGAAAGCGCCTCACGCCAATATTCTGGACGTTGGCTGCGGTTCCGGCATCTTATCCCTCGGCGCGGCTAAGCTCTGGGGCGCCGAAACTAAGATCACGGCCGTTGACATTGATCAGGAAGCCGTTTGGGTCACCCGCCAAAACGCCCTTGACAACAATGTCTCGGATTTTGTCACTGCCGAAGTCAGCAACGGCTATCAAGCGGAAATTGTGCAAAAGAATGCACCTTACGATATTATCTTCGCCAATATTTTGGCCCGGCCGCTCATTGACATGGCACCAGACCTTGCGACCGGACTGAAGCCCGGAGGCTATGCCATTCTTTCCGGTTTTATCAATGATCAGGAAGAATGGGTAGTCAATGCCCACACCAATCAGGGGCTGAAACTCGTCAAAATTTACGAACTCGACAACTGGCGTGCCGCTTTAATGGAGAAACCTCAATGATTCTCACCGATTTTCAAAAATTAATCAAAGAAAAAGGCTATGACGCCTTCATTGTCACCCGCAACAATATGTTTTTGGGACAGGATATCCTGCCCGAAGAAAACAAACTGCGGGCACTGACAGGCTTTAGCGGTTCCGCCGGCAATCTGTTGGTTTTGCCCGACCGTGCCGTTTTGTTTGTTGACGGTCGTTACGAACTTCAGGCCGCACGGGAAGTCGACGCCGCCAAAATTGAAGTCGTTGTCACCAGAGAAAGCATTGCCACCTGGCTGCAAAACAACGTCTTTGAAAATTTAAAAATCGCCTACAACCCGTGGTGCCACTCCGTCGGCGAAACCGACTATTGGAACCGGATTTTAAAACGCTTTAATTTTGTTGAAGACAAAGAAAATCTGCTCGGCATCCGTCCGGCAAACAAAGAATGCAACATCTTTGAGCATGACATCCGCTTTGCCGGCATTTCCATGGACGAAAAAATCTCCATGCTGACGCCTTACATTCAAAAAAACAAATGTGACGCTTATTTTCTGGCGGCCTGCGACAGCGTTTCCTGGCTGCTCAACCTGCGTTCAAACTGCCTGCCGGATACGCCGATTCTGCGTGCCTTTGCCTTAATCTCTGCACAAGGGGAAGTCAGCCTGTTTGCCAATGACTTTACAAAATTGCGCGAAGAACTTGCAAATTATAACGGCAAAACTATCGGCATGGCTTATAACAACACGCCGCGCGCCGTATTCAGCCTGATGAAAGAACAAAACATTTGGATTGAAAACGTTGCCAATCCGATTCTCAATTGGAAAGCCGTCAAAAATCCGGTAGAACTGGACAACGTCCGGCAGGCACACCGTCGGGATGCCGTTGCCGTCTGCAGTTTTCTGCATTGGCTGGAACATAACGCAGCCGGAAAGACCGAACTTGATATCGTTGAAAAACTGTACGCCTTCCGCAAACAGGGACAGAACTTTTTTTCCAACAGTTTTGAAACCATTGCCGGCTTTGCCGAAAACGGCGCCGTCATCCATTACCAGCCCACAGAAGGCACCAATCTGGCATTAAAACACGGCTCTTTGCTGCTGTTGGACAGCGGCGCGCAATACTATGACGGCACAACGGACATCACCCGCACCGTAGCGGTGGGTACCCCGTCACAGGAAATGGCTGATGACTTTACCACGGTTTTAAAAGCCCACATTTCTTTGTCCTCAGCCCTGTTTCCGGAAGGAACTTCCGGTCAGACGCTTGATGTTTTGTCCCGCAGTCTGTTGTGGCGGCAGGGAAAAGATTATAATCACGGTACCGGCCATGGTGTCGGCTTTTTCCTGAACGTTCACGAAGGCCCGCAAAGTATCTCTTCCCGCAGCTCGCAAACTCCGCTGCAACCGGGCATGATTGTCTCAATTGAACCGGGATACTATCGTGCCGGCCATTACGGCATCCGTATTGAAAATCTGGTTGAAATCCAAACCGCCGGTACCGAAACGCCGATGCTGTGTTTCCGGCCTTTAACGCTGGTTCCCCTTGATAAAAGGTTGATCAATAAATATCTCCTTACTGAACAGGAAACCGCGTGGGTGAACGACTATCACAGCCGTGTCTGGACCGAAATCTCGCCGTTGCTGAACGATCAGGATGTCGGAAACTGGCTGAAAGACGCTTGCACCCCGCTTTAACAAGGGGAAAACATGAAAAAACATTTACCGTTGCTTTTCGCCGGCATGGCCGTTATCTCTGCCGTGTCTCCGGCTCAGGCGGCTTTGATATATCAAGGCGCCTACAATCCCGACCAGAGTATGCAGGAATATTTCGATGCCGCTTATTACAATTATGCCAAACCGATAATCTTTGTCTTCTTCAACAACGATCCCTGCTATAACTGCGCTGAGACCGTTGCTTTGATTGAACAGATTTATAACCAAAATTATAAAAACCGCTACAGTTTTTTTATCATCAATTATCAAAATGATCAGGAATACAACTTCATCAGTAACTACAACCTCTCCCGCCCGTTGGAAGTCGTCCTGCAAAACGTCGCGGACGGACAGGCCATCGGTTTTCGCAAACTGGAAAACCTGCAAAACATGACCTCGGATCCGCTGAGTTTTTCAGACTACCTGACAACGGAAATCAACAGCTTTTTCGGAGATTAAAGCTTTTCGCGGCGATGAATGAGCTTTTGTTTTTTCTCTTTCATATACTCAAGCAGCCGCCGGCTTTTGATATAGCGCAGATACCCTTCGTAGCTGACCAGAATAATACCGGAAATCACCAGCGGGAAAAGATAATAAATAATCCGGTAAGCTACAAGGGCGCCAAACAACAGCGCCTGATTGTGCTCACCCGGTATAATATACATAAACAGCCCCTCAAACACGCCGAGTCCGCCGGGAACCTGACTGTAAACCCCCAGCACCTGGGCAATGATAAACACGCCGATAAACACGTCAAAGGGAATCTGCACAAACGGCGTTAAGGAAAAATACAACACCAGTGACGCCATCAAAATATCTGCCCCACCGATAAAAACCTGCGCCAAGGCCATTTTGAAAGACGGTATGTCAAAGGCAATGTCCTTAATCATAATCGGCTTTTTATAAAACAGGCTCGCCCCGAAATACAACGCCAGTCCTACAGCCGACACAATCGTAATAATCAAAGTCGTCATATGAGAAACAGAACCCTCGCCAAAAGCATGATCCGGCGTCAGAAAATAACCGAGAATAATCAGGAAGAAACAAGCAACCAGATAAGTAAAACCGGAAAAAGTCACCATTTTTACAATATCCGTGGCATGAAAACGCCAGCGCGTGTAAAGACGATAACGGATAGCGCCGCCGGAAACAATTGCATGTCCGGCATTGTTGCTGACCGAAAACCCGATAAATCCCGCAAAAATCCATTTGAGAGGGGAAAGCTTGCGACCGATATATTTAATCGCCAGATAATCGTAAGAAGAAAGAGCCACATACCCCAGAAAAGAAGCTGCCGCGGCCATAATCAGATTTTTTTTCGGAATGCTGAGCACGGCATTTTCAATATCGGCAAGGTCATATTTTGAAAGCTGATGATAGAGCATATAAGCCGCCACCCCGAAAAAAAACAAACCGGACCAGGAAATAATTTTCTTAATCAGTCTTTTAGCCTTAACCGACATATCTCTCCAACTTCTTTCATAAAAAATCTTTTAAACCAGTGTATAATATATGGCGGAATAAATTAAATTACAATTAATTTTACAAATAACAACACAGACAAAACGGCAAACAAATTTCTATTGACAAGGAGAGAAAGGCAGTATATAAACATCGTCAGTCAGCGCCGACATAGCTCAGTTGGTAGAGCTACTGATTTGTAATCAGTGGGTCGGGAGTTCGAGTCTCTCTGTCGGCACCATTAAAACAAAAATAGCACCCTTGTGGTGCTTTTTTTGTTTTAATATATATTATAAAAAACTCGAACTTCCGCCCTACAGCCTCAAAACTCTGCAAAAAAGTTGCCTGTTTTGCGAAAACAGGCAACTTCAAAGTCTCACATGGTCAGAGCATGCGCCAGATAAGCCGGCCCGACATTGTTATTGATTTTCTCCGTCAGCATTTCTTTCTAAGGAAAATGCCTGCCATCAGGACAAAAAATTTTTCGCAACAAATCAAGCTTAAAATAACGCGCTGATTTATTTCTCTTTTTTTATCTCATCAACAATGGCTGAAATCGCATTACTCGCACCGCTTTTCTCTTCCATTTCAATTTGCGCATGCACATGGTCGGCAATATGCTTCAACTTATGCCAAAAACCGTTTTCCCAAGCCACAACCGTTCCCCAAATTGCCATCACCGATACAATAATCGTACAGATAGCTTCCATAATATCCATTTTGTCTTTAAAACTGAGTTTATCCATATCTGCCTCCGCATTTAATATGCGCCGCAAAAAAACAGCTTCAAGCAAGATTATACCTTTTATCTAAAAAAAACTTTATTATAGATTTTTTTACGGATTTGCCTTAGCATAAATAACCAAAAACTTTTATTCAACGGAAACAAACCAATGTCAGAAAAACTGCAGCCACATTGCCACCATTGCGAAAAAATCGAAGACATCATGACCAATATGCCGGATACACAATCTTTCGAAAGGGCATCGGAAACATTCCAACTCATCAGTGATCCCGCCCGCCTGCGTATCCTCTGGCTGCTCTGCCATCGCGAAGTCTGCGTCAACAACATCGCCTATATCGTAAACATGAGCGCTCCCGCCGTTTCTCACCATCTCCGCCTGCTCAAACAAGCCCGCCTTTTAACCAGCCGCCGCGATGGCAAGGAAATGTACTATAAACTGTCCTCATCACCGGAAGCCGGCCTCGTTCACAAAGCCGTTGACGATATTCTGAATATCACCTGCCCCGCTTAAAAAAATTACGCATTGACATTTGAACCGAACAGATATACAATTAAATACATGTTTAATTGTTTAACCAAGGTCTTTATGAAAAAAATTTATCAGCTTGAAAATCTGGATTGCGCCAACTGCGCCGCCAAAATCGAAAACGCCGTCAGAGAAATCAATGGTGTTACCAACGCTTCCGTCAGCTTTATGACTCAAAAACTGATGATTGAAACCGATGCCGATATTGACCAAATTATGGAAGAAGTCAAAAAAGTGATTCGCAAAGTTGAACCCGACTGCGAAATTGTTTTATAAGGATATCCGGATGAATAAAAAACTGAAAAAACAGCTCAAAAAAATCATTCTGGCTGCAATTCTGTTTGCCGCAGGCTTTCTGCCGCTGCCGCAGTTCTGGCCGTTGTTTTTGTTCACTGCCGCTTATTTGCTGGTCGGAACAGATATTATATTTCAGGCCCTCCGCAACTTCAGATACGGACAGATTTTCGACGAGAATTTTCTCATGACGCTGGCTACCTTCGGGGCTTTTGCTCTTGGAGAATATTCCGAAGCCGTTGCCGTTATGCTATTTTTTCAAATCGGCGAATTATTTCAAAGCTACGCTGTCAACCGTTCGCGCCAATCCATAACCGAACTGATGAACATCCGGCCCGATCACGCCAATGTCCGCCGCGGCAAAGAAATCCTGACTGTCAGTCCGGAAGAAGTCAAAACCGGTGAAACCATCGTCATCCGTCCCGGAGAAAGAATCCCGCTTGACGGCATTGTTACAAAAGGTTCCTCGGCGTTGGATACGGCGGCGCTAACCGGTGAATCCATGCCACGGGACGTTGCTGCAGGCGCAGAGGTTTTAAGCGGCTGCATCAACCTGACCGGCGTATTGGAAGTCAAAACCACCGCGGAATTCGCCGCCTCAACCGTTTCTCAAATTTTGGAACTGGTTGAAAACGCTTCCTCACAAAAAGCCGGCATTGAAAACTTCATTACCCGTTTCGCCCGCTGCTACACGCCGGTTGTTGTTATTATTGCCGCTTTTCTGGCCGTTGTGCCGCCTTTGCTTTCCGGAAGCATGGACTTTCGCGACTGGGGCTACCGCGCCATAACTTTTTTGGTAATCTCCTGCCCCTGCGCTCTCGTTATCTCAATTCCGCTGAGCTTTTTCGGCGGATTGGGCGCGGCCTCGCGCTGCGGCATCCTCATCAAAGGCAGCAACTATCTGGAAGCTCTGGCCGAAGCCGGCACCGTTGTCTTTGACAAAACCGGAACCCTGACAAAAGGGCTGTTCAAAGTTATAAAAATCAACCCGCAGGGCATTTCAAAAACCGAACTTTTGCGACTGGCTGCCCACGCCGAAGCTCATTCCACACACCCGATTGCGGTCTCTGTCCGCGAAGCCTGGGGCCGGCAGCCTGACCTGAGTATTGTTTCTGACGTCAAAGAACTCTCCGGCCATGGCATCACCGCCCGCATCGGCAAAGACGAAGTTGCCGCCGGAAACTTTGAGTTTATTAAAAGTCTGGGCATTGCCGCCCATGAAGACCACACCCCCGGCACGGCAGTTTATTTGGCCGTCAACAAAAAGTCCGCCGGCTCAATTATCATCGCGGATGAAGTCCGGCCGGATGCCCAAACCGCCATTGCCGCCTTAAAAGCCGAAGGCGTAAAACAAACGGTAATGCTGACCGGCGACCGCAGCGACATTGCCACCGAAATTGCAAAAGAAACCGGCATTGATAAATACTTTGCCAATCTGCTTCCGTCCGGTAAAGTTAAAAAAATCGAAGAGTTGATGACCGTTTCGAACAACCATGGAAAAGTCATCTTTGTCGGCGATGGCATTAACGACGCTCCCGTTCTTGCCCGTTCCGACATCGGAATTGCCATGGGCGGCATCGGCTCGGATGCGGCAATTGAAGCGGCGGATATTGTCATTATGACCGACGAGCCGTCAAAAATTGCTTCTGCCATCCGCATTGCCCGCAGAACGCTGCGCATTGCGAAAGAAAACATTGTCTTTGCCCTCGGCGTCAAATTTCTGGTTTTGGCACTTGGTGCCGCCGGTTATGCCTCAATTTGGGCAGCGGTTTTTGCCGACGTCGGCGTTTCGGTCATTGCCGTTCTGAATGCGGCCCGCGCCCTGCGCCTGCATAAAAGTTGCTGACTTAACCATTCAGAAATATCCCCACGCGCAATGGTTCGGCTTGCAAAATACCGCAGAAAGCATAGGATAAAGCAAATTGCTGCAGCTAAGGACTCTGATGAAAATACCATACCGTACTCTCATTGCCAAACTCGGCCTCTCACTGGTCGTTATCTCCATTCTGGCCACAACCGTCCGCTATTACGCAATGGAAAGCTTCCGCGGCAGCAGTCGGAGTCTGCTCGCACCGGCCGGACAAATGCTGGAACCAAACAAGCAAAAATTTATTTTCTCGGCTGTCAGCGACACCGGTGCCCGCAACGCACCGCTGGAACGGATATTAAAACAAATCCGCCGTTCAAAATCCGAATTTGTCCTTTATCTCGGGGATCTGGTGCGCTATCGCAATGAAAGCCACTTCCGCTGGATTACTTCCGAACTTTCCGAAAAACTGAAAAGGCTTCATTTTTACGCTGTCCCCGGCAATCATGAAATTCTTAAAGAACACGGTAAGGCCGACCGTTCTTTATATACCGGAATATTTGGCTCCAACTACTATTGGTTTGGATATGGCAATACATTGTTTATCGGTTTGGACAGCGCCGAAAGCACAATTGACGATAAGCAGTTTGAATGGCTGCGGAGCACGTTAAAACACATACGCCCGCTTTATAAACATTGTATTGTTTATATGCATGTCCCGCCGGTCAATCCGGCCGCCCCCGGCGTTAAGGTTCTGGACGCCTATTCCCGTGACCGTCTGGCCGAACTCCTGCCGCAGGGAAAAGTCAGCCTTTTGCTGGCCGGACACGTGCATAACTTTCAACAAACAGAATTTGCCGGCATCCCGCTTTATACCCTGCCTTCTTCCGGCCAACCGATTCGTTCCGATATAAAAAAATTCGGATATATTGATATTAAAATCACCGCCGATAAAATAGAAAAAGTCAAACCCCGCTATATTCACGGCAATAACGAAGTTGAATTTTTGGAAAACTTTGCCAGCGGCGCCTTAGTCAAAAAAAGCATCCACACTTTTTCCGTCTGGATGCTCGGTACAGGTTTGTTGCTGCTCCTGATTGCCGCAATAATGAAACTGGCTGAACGGGGCCGCAAACATTAAAGCGGCAACAAAGCGGCAGCGGCATCTTCCCAGTTTTGATAAGAAGCACTGATTTCCATTCCGTCTTTGTCCCGCAGCTGGTATTCCCGATTCTCGGAATCATATACCAAAAAGTCAAAATCATTATACCCGAGAATAATGCCGTCGCTGCCACCCATGCCCGCACGCAGGTTTTCAGAAAGAATATCAGAAAAAGGGCCGTCCGGATTCATGGCAAAAATTTCACAGCAGCAGCCGCGAACGCCGTTACATTCTTTCAAAAAATCTGCAAATTCCAACGGCAGTTCCGGCAGCTTTTTTTTCTTCATCTCAATTTTATAAATCAAAAACTTGCGGGCATCAACACCTTCGCCGCACCACAATTCATCACTCTCCTCAATAATTTTCACCAGCTCTGACATTTTTTTAATACCTCTGCCTTTCTCTTTTTACAAAATTACCCTGATTTTTCATTTGTCCGATTTTATTCTCATAATCCAGTGCATCTTTTTCCGTCAGGCTGAAACTCATGCCGCTGCTCAAACCACCCACACAGCAAACATTTTTCTTAAAACGCAAACGCCTGACCGTTTCTTCCCGCATAACCGCTTCTTTAATCTGCCGAGGTTTCCATTCTTCCGAGGCATTGCGCCTTTCGGCATTTTTACGGCGGCGGTAGGCCTTGCCGAGCGGTTCGTCCATCCGATGCAGCAAATCATGGATTCGCGGAATTCTCCGCGGCACCGCATTTTCAATCCCCTGTACATCGTCTCTGGTCCAGGATAAAATTTTTTGACGCGATTTCTTGTCATCCACACGGTCAAAAATCGTCACAAAATTGTCAATTGCATTGGCTGCTGCATAATCCGCGGCATCTTTAATATTTTCCTTATGATGAATACTCGCCTCAATCCAGCCGCCGTCAGCTGATTTAATAAGCGGCGGGAACTGGCTTTTCTCGCGCATAAATCTGACAACGTTTTCAAATTCAGCATCATCAACACCCATTTTGCCGAGCAATGACTTCAAATCTTTTTCATGATTATTCACCAAAATTTCACAAAAAACATTTTTGGCGCCGTTAAAAACATGAGCCTTTCGCTTAAACTGGTTACCGCGGCTAAAATCGTCAAATACAATTTGCTCAATGTCAGAAACCGGCATTTTCACTGCCAGCTCCGGCGGAACGTTCATCTTCACAAAAGCCTTCTTCATCGCCTTGTCAAAATTTTTAAAAGCCGGCTGTTGCTTCATAGTCTGCCAGACGGAAGAATTTTCCAGATCATAATCGTCAAGGCGGTACTGTCGGCTGACATCGCGCGTATTCAAATATTCGGCATAAACCTCGGAAATCCGGCTGCCGTTCTGCCGCTCGACAAATCCGTTAAAAGCCAGACGCATTGTCCTGCGGGCTTCCGGCGACGGCGGCACAATCGTTTTTTCTTCCCGTTCAATCATGCCCGACATTGCCTTGTCCAAAGCCTTGCGGGCATCTGCCGGACTTTTGATCCGAAAAATCATCTGCTTCAAATCAGCCGTCAGATTGTCATGCAGGCAAAAACCGTTAAGTTCGTCTTGCAAGGCATGATAAAAATCTTTCTGCTCCCATCCGGCCTTATAATCTCCGTTCAACAAAGCAAAAATATCCTGCGGCGAAGCCACGTCTTCAGGCACTTCTTCCATTGCCTGAACCACAGTAATCAAAATATCAAGTTCGTTATAAATTTTTGCTTCATCCCGCAGCAGTTTTTCATGGGGAGAAACGTCAGATACGGCCTGCTTATGACCCAAAGGCGCCTTTCCGGTACGGGGCATTGTCTTACCGGGCAGAGGAGTCATATTCTGTTTAAGTAATTTCATTTCTTGTTCCTCTTTGCCTTTTTGTCCATATTAACACAAAAAAAGCGTTTATACAACAAGAATAGAATAAATTAATTAAAAAATCATTATTGACAAAAAAGCGGATACTGACAAAACCGCATTTTTTCCGTTTTGTCATCCGAACTGCTCTATGCAATAAAAACAAAGGCTTGCAATCAAAATTGCAAGCCTTATCCAAATTGGCTCTCCCTCATGGATTGTGCACGCGCTCCGCACTACGCATCCCTCATACTTCGGGACCGCCTCCCTCCGCTCGGCGTCGAACTGCGCCGCCCCGTTCCCGGCTTGTTACCCAAACCACAATCGAGCTTCTCATATCAAAAGAAAAAGCCATTAAAAAGACCCGCTTAAAAGCGGGTCTTTTTAATGGCTCCCCATTTTAGACAATATACGAACTTATCAATCCGAATTAATAGTGCTAAAAGACCAAATTAATATATTTAAAGAAGCTGCTTAAAAATTACCTTGCCCGTTCACTCAGTTTAATATTAAACATCAACGCATTTTTCTCCTTTTCTCCGCCACGAATAAATCGATATCCCGGAAAATCCTCTTTCAGACTGGCATAAAAATCTTTCTTCTCCGTTTTGGGAGCAAAACCATACATGGGACACTTCCCTAATTTCACAGCCCCAACATAATTTCCAACTTCTACAATCTTAATTTCTTTTATTTGCATAATTCAAGTTCCTGTCTTAATTTATCGATTCGCCCTAGCCATTCCCAAAAAGACTCATAGCCCTTATATGATATATTTTCAAGCTCTCTGCCGACCTTTTCCCCCGCAATCGGATAAGCCGGGCAATAATCATAATTTGCCGTTGTGCATGAGTTTAAGCAACTCAGAACGGCCAGCATTAGGACGAGCCAAAATATTAGCTTTTTTCTTTTCCACATATCTAATTACCTCAACCTGTTCTTTAACAATCTTGACCTCGGCATGGCTACGGCCAAGAAAATAAAAGGCCAGACACAGTCCGGCCGCCATAATCCAATACATTTTCATATCAGTCCCAAAAGTAACATAAAAGCCCGTGCGACATTTTCCGCATATTCCGGCTTAAAAAAAGAAACGACTGCCAAAACAACAGCCGCCGCCACAATCATCTTCAATTTATACTTCAAAATTTTTTTCATAGTCCCCACCCGTTTGAAAATACAACCAAACCAAAAATAAAGCCATGCACAAACTTTGACGGATTTTTCGGGGCATCCCACCATAAACTATAAATCAAAATCATTTTACAAATCTCCCTGTTTCAATACATTTCGCAATTCTTTCGGCTCTGGCCGGCGTCTGTGTTGCATAAAGCGACGCCAGACATTCTTCTTTTGCCTGCCGATAATTTCCGACGCCAAGAAAACTAAGCATTTTCTTGAATTTCATTAACCTTTTTATCCCCATCTGAAAAACCATGTCCAAGAGTGCATATTTTCGCTCATCATCCAATTGTTTCCAAAAGGGAATATTCTGCGCACATTCTTTTTTTACGCGTTGAATATCATTTCTGAGCAAGAAAAAGGCGGCATTTTTTGTTATTCCGTGCCGCCAATCTCCACAAACTTTCTGTTCTTCCGCCGTCAACTGATTCGTTTCAAGATTACGTCCCACGCCTATTGTTAAAAAACCGGCTGAACAATGGTAAGGTTCAAGCCGGCAGCCCTCATGAAGGACAAGACGCTGTACAATTTCGTTATCATCAAGCATTTTTCTTTCTTCCTTTCTTTTCTCCAAAAATCAAATCAAGTTTAACCTCAATTTTTGTCAGAATTTTATTTTGCTCGTTAATTGAGTTCGTCAGCCCCTCCAAACGTGCATCCTGCTTGTCAAAAGTTTGCTCAATTTGTTGAACCCTTGTTTCAATATTTCCCTGCCATCTGCCAATTCTGATAAAATTAACCACAACGCCACAGATTGCAGCCAGCCCTGACGCTAATCCCCAGTCCATTATTTTTTTTCTCCAATAAAAAAGGGAGCCTGTCAGCTCCCTCACTGTTTTAGTTAGTTCTTCGATCATAATAATTCGCCTCGGCCAGATTTTTCTCGACCTTACTCATATCCTTCAGCATATCTGACATTTTCATCATATCTGCCGGACTGAATTTCTGTTCGCCCATTTTACGCATTTCTTCAAGCATCATTTTGACGCCGGTATGCATATCCGAGCGGAGCTTCTCAATTTCTTCTTTTGACATATCAATTCTCCCCGTATTTTTTCATAAATTCCATTAACTGCGCCGGTGTATCAGATTTAATTTTAATTTCACCCAATGGGGTTTTGAATGTCTGATCCGGCAGACTGGCCGAATATTTGTTTATAAGCTTTTCCAGCACATCAATATTAATGTTTCCGCTTCCGTCATCCAAAGCGCTGAAAACTTTAGGGCCTTGCACTCCCAGCTTATATTCGGCAAAAATATGCATTCCGGCATTTCCCAAATTCGGAGGCATTTTAGAAAACTCTTCCGCCAAATATTCACTTGCCGCCTTTACTGCATTTTCCAAACTTATTTTCATTTTATCATCCCTTCAAAAAACAGGGGAGCGGAGCAAAACCCCGCTCCTGATTATTATTATTTGGCTGCTGCCTTATTGGCAATAATAACACCTTGTGCACCTGCGGCCTCGGTTGTAATTGTCTGCGGCTCAATAGCTACAGGAACACAACCAGACAACGGCTGCGGGCAAATAGCACTCAGCGGAATAACCTCTTTAGTGATTGCATCCAAACGACCGTTAATGCTTGCAAACTCTTTATTTGCAATAATAAACTGGAAGTCTGTTGCCTGTTTGTTGAGGGCAACCTCTTTATCCAAGCGGCAGATTTCAGCCTGCTGACGTTCGCGGCTGTCAACCAGTTCCCTGAAAATAGTTTCAAAGCGACCGTTAACACGCTCTTTCTCAGTAGCAAGGCGGGTGGTATAATCTTCAAACAGCTTCAAGTCGCTCATGTCTGAATATTCTTTGGCCTGTAATCTGGCAATTTCCAAATTTTGGCCAAGCTCAAAACGATTAACCAAAGTATTGTCTGAACACGGCTGAGCAACAAAAACATTCTCGTTAAAGCCGCGATAACCCCAACCGTTACCACAATGTCCGTGATTACCGCATCCGGCTTCTTCACGAATAATCTGGCGTACCTTCTCTTCACTGGTCTTCGACCCCAAAGCAGTTGCGCCCATAGCCGTACCGGCAGCGCCCAAACCTGTATTTAACAGTTTCCAAGCCGCAGAACCGATGCTGGCTCCATTAACTTCAAGACTCATATTGATTCTCCTTAAACATCACAAGCGGAATTGCTTGTATTTCAAGGATATCCGGAGCGTTAATGATAAAAAATGCCGCAATACTGACAATTTATGATATTTGGAAAGGGCTTAAAAACTCGGCTATTGCAGTGTCCACTGTCTTTTCTATGGCCGTTTTATGATGACGATACATCGACCGCTCTTCCATAAATAAAGCCGGATAAATCTGCTTAAACGGCAGATTTTCAGCATATCGCTTTTCCATAATAAAAAACTCCGCCGGGGTCAGTCCAACCCTGCGGAGCTTCTGTCTTAATAATTCTTTATCTGTCTGCCCCAAACGCCGCAGACGTTCTTTTACCTTATCAGACATCATCAAACTTCCTAAAGTTATTGCCAATAGTCCGTAGTCCGATAGTCCGTTGCTAATGGTAATATATCACCATACAATCTGATTTAATTCTTCGGCAGTTTCGGCCGCCTCAACCTGTGCTTTCAATTCGCTTGCTTTCTGATGACAAGCGTTTGAATGCATAGCCAAAGCCACAACAAGCCCCTGCAACCGTGAAGCAGTCAAGGGGATTGTCGTATTATCCTGACAAGTCCAAACAATCACCGGCTCCGGTTCTCCCTCTTCAACTTCAATCGCCGCCATAGACTGCGCTGCGCAGGAAATACGTTGACAACTCACCGGATCGCTATCAAAAATTTTGTCCATGTACTCAAAACCACCTTGTTCTGCCGCATCACGAGCTTTGTTGATTTCAACCCGTTTCTCGGCTTTTAAGTCATCAAGCGGTTTTTCCGGTTCTTCGCCTTTGAAGTACATTTTGCCGTCCCAAGCGGTTATGACCTCTCTGTCCGTCTGTTCAATCGAAT
>CAJUCZ010000022.1 GCA_910585375.1 uncultured Alphaproteobacteria bacterium
AAAAGATAGAGGGAGATTGGGGCGGCGGAGAGAAAAAGGGAAGTATTATGGGCAGAGGGGAGAAAATAGGAATGGCAAGAATAGGAAAAGGTGAGGGAGCAAGAACGGCGGGTTAGGGGAGAGGTGGAAAGCGAGGAGAGGGCAGAGGAGAGGGAGACAGAGAAAGGGGTGAGGAGAATGGTGGGGATGAAAGAAGCTGATTGTGCAAAGAAGGAGGGCGGGGATAAGAAGAGAGGAACAAAGTGAGGAGTGGCAGGGAAGTAAAAGAAAGAAAAGACAGGAGAGGGATGAAGTGAGGGGTGAAAGGAAGGCCAAAGGAGTTTAAGGAGAGAAGTATGGCAGAGTGGAGGGGAATGAGTTTGGAGGGCTAAAGTGTGAGGAGGAAGAGGGTGGGGAAGAAATTAAGGTTGATGAATAGAGGAAGGGAAGGGTAAAGTGTGGGGCGGAAGAGGGGATAAAATTGGGTGGAAAGGAATATCAGTATCGCTTATTCAAACAAGTCGCCCTGAAGTTTTTCTTCGGCCAGTATGTCAAAAGCTTCTTTGATTATTGACAGGGTGACGGCGCGTTTGCGGGAAAGCGATATCCGGTCGGTTTCAGCAACGATTTTGCGGGCAAAAGAGAATGAGCGTTGCATATTGGCAACGATATAATTTAATAATTCCGGACTGATGATTATTTGTCTGTCCATGAATAATTTGACCAACAGGCAGGATAAGAGGTCATCATCCGGTGCTTTGATTTCAATTGATGGAACAATATTCATTCTTGAACGCAAATCCGGTAATTGAAAATGCAATCTGGCCGGCGCCTGTTGTGATGTGAACAGTATATTTCCTCCTTCGTTGCGGTAGAGGTTATACAAATGAAACATTGCTTCATTATTTGTTTTGGCCGTTAAATCTTCCACAATCAGGCAGCGGTGTCGGGCAAAAAGTTTGTGCGGAGTATCCAGCCGGATGTCTTTGGCTTTGATGGTCGGAATGCGGTAGGGATAATGATCCCGAACAGAAACGTTATTGGCGAAAACATTGGCCAGATGTGTTTTGCCGCAGCCTTCTTCACCATAAATGCAAATAGCAAAGAACGGCCAGTCCGGCCAGCCGTCTACCATTTGAGCCGCTTCAACGTTGCAAGGCGCTACGAGAAAGTCTTCGCGTCCGAGACTGGGGCAGGGGGCGAATTCTAACGGAAGCTGGGATATGGTATTTTTTTTCAGCATAAATTGTTATCCGTTTACTGTTTATTTAAGACATCAAAAACTTTTTTTGTCAGATTGCCCAAACTGTATGGTTTGGCAATAAACTCAAAGTCTGTGCCGTTATCCAAACCTTGTTTGGCCATTTCTTCAGAATAACCCGAGGCAATAATGATTTTGATGTCCGGGATTTTTTCTTTGACGATCTTGGCCAGTTCGGCGCCGCTGATGCCCGGAAGCATCATGTCTGTCAGCAGAAGGTCAAACTTACGGTCTGTTTCTAAATGTTCTAACGCGTTTTCGGAAGAATTGCAACTGATTATGTCATAGCCTTTTTTCTTTAAGGCTCGGACGGCAAATGTTCTGACGGAATCTTCATCTTCAACAAACAGAATGCGTAAGGAAGAATTTTGCGGGTCTGTCGGGTTAAAGCTGCGGTCAATCATTGAAACATTAAGGCCGAAGATCATTTTTTCATTTATGTTAATTGGGCTTTTGATTGTTTCTTTGACTGTTAGAATCGGCGAAACCTGTGCAGGTGATTTGCGGTTTGGCTTTTCATCTTCCTCGTTTTCCGTATCTTTTTCAAAACGCGGCAGGTAGATTGAGAAAGTTGTTCCTTCTCCCACGGTACTTTCGACTTTGATAAAGCCTTCGGTTTGGCGGACTATACCGTAAACGGTGGCCAGTCCGAGGCCGGTTCCGGAACCGACTACATTTTGCTTGGTAGAGAAGAACGGATCAAAAATCCGGTTCATGTTTTCCGGACTAATGCCACAGCCGGTATCTTGGACGTCAATAACCACAAATTCTCCGGGTTTGACCATCTCATCGCCGAACTGGTGCGGTTCGGTCAAATGTTCGACTCGGGTGTTGATAAAAATCGTCCCGTGGCCGTTCATGGCATCTCGCGCGTTGATGGCGAGGTTGATGATAACCTGTGAGAACTGGGTCGGGTCGACTCTGACAAATCCAAGATTATTGCCATGATAGAATTTGAGGTTTATCTGTTCGCCCAAAACCGGTTTGACCATCTGGCTGGAGCGGGTGAGGTGTTCCGTAATGTCAATGAGTTTTGGTTTTAACGGTTGTTTGCGGGAGAAAGCCAGAAGTTGGCGCACCAATCCGGCGGCGCGGGTAGCATTGTCTTTAATTTGGCGAAGATCCTCGAATGACGGGTCGCCGATGCCGTGGCGCTGCATGACTAAATCACAAAAGCCGATCATGGCAGTCAGGAGGTTGTTAAAGTCGTGGGCAACACCGCCGGCCAGTTGTCCGACAGCCTGCATTTTTTGTGCCTGAGCAAATTGCTGTTCAAGACTTTTTTGTTCCGTAGCGTCTATAAAATAGAGAATCAGCCCTTCTTCACTAGAAGAACCGGAGGAATGGTATTTGCTCATTTTGCTGATGTAGAGCATGACAATTTTGTCTTTGTTGTCAAGATTGATATGTACCTCAATGCAAAGAGAATCTTTTTTACCGCTGCAAATATCGTTAAAAGCTTTTTGGACTTTGGGGGTGTCTTCTTCCCGAATGCGCTCAAAAATACTTTGGTTTTGAAGCTGGTCCGAATCTTTATTTAAAAAGCGGCAGACGGTGTTGTTAGCAGCTTGTACAATGCCGCGGGCGCTGACAAAAATAATGCCGACAGGAGCGTGGTCAAACAGCCAACTGACTTTGTCACAAGCCAGATTGAGTTCGTTTTTGAGATCGGTGTCGTTAGGCAGGTCGCTGATGATAACGCCGCGCATCATAATCTGCTGGTTTTCTCTGAAGTTTTCCTGAAAAACATAAGTTTCAATAATTTTGCCGCCAGTCCGCATAAAGTAGGTTTTCTGCCGCCAGGAGGGTTCGTTTTCCGGAAAAACAGAAGCCGGTGACAAGAGTTCGCTGAGCTTCCTGCCGAGTAAGTCTTCCCGATTGCTGCCGAGAATTTGTGCCAGAGCATGGTTACAATAACGTATGGTGTATTCTTTATCCACCACGTAAAGTCCGACCGGCATAAAGTCTAAAAAGTCGTGCAGCGATTTGCGCTCTTCATGAAATATTTGCGCCATGTTTTTTTCGGACGTGATGTCCCGGCAGCTCCAAAAAAGGTAGGTGTCTTTTTTTATGGTTTTTACAGAATATTTGCTTTCAAAGATATCTGTTTTTTTGAGGTAAATCGGATGTACACTAATTTCAAGCCATTCTTCTTCAGTAAAGATTTTAGCATCTTCCGGATGAGTTCTGAGTGACAGGACGACTTTTTCCGAAATGAGGTTTTCGCAGGCGTTTTGCAGCCGGTAGATAGCGGCTTTGTTCATTTTGCCGTCAGAGAGATGTTCGGCGAGAAAGCTGATAACAGTTTGACTTTTAAACAATTCTTTTGAACGTTCATTCTCAATAACGGCTTCACCCAAAACGTTTTCAATCCGTTTGGCAACTTCGTCTTTGCGAATGATTTCATTGGCAAAGCCGCCGTAACTCATGGCTTCTTCGCCGGCAGAAATGGTTTTTATGGTCAGGGACAGGCACAAGGCGCCGATGAGCAACAGAAGAATTGTAAAATATAAAGAATACTGCGGATAGACCAAAAGCAGTATGAGCGCTGCCGTCAGGAAGACCAAGGCATAGGCCAATGAAACCAAACGTTTTTGGAGCAATTTATCAGGACGGTGACTGGTCTTTGAGCTGCATAACATATCCGATTACCTCTGCGACGGCTTTAAAGTGTTCTTGCGGGATGGTCTGATCCAATTCTGCACTGGCAAACAGCGCACGCGCCAAGGGCGGATTTTCAACAATTGGAATCTCGTGTTCCTCGGCAATGGCTTTTATCCTCAGTGCTATATTATCCAATCCTTTGGCTAATACAACAGGCGCGTCCATTTTATCCATCTTATATTCCAGTGCAATGGCATAATGGGTCGGGTTGGTGATGATAACATCGGCTTTTGGCACGTTGTCCATCATGCGGCGGCGGGCACGTTCCATACGAACCTGACGAATGCGCGATTTAATTAACGGATCGCCTTCCATTTCTTTATATTCGTCTTTGACTTCCTGTTTGGTCATGCGCAGTTTTTTCAAATGGGAATATTTTTGATAAGCGTAGTCGGCGACAGCGATGATCAGCACAGCCATTAAAATCGTGAAAATCAACAGAACAACGATTTTGTGAATAAACGATAAAATTGCCATCGTTTCCATGGTCGGAAGCAGGTTGACTTTGCTGCTGTAGGGTTTGATGACGGCAACGGCAATATAGGCAATTACTGAAATTTTGATAATGCCTTTTAAGCTTTCGACAATTTTTTTCATATTTATAAATTTGGGCAGAGCGGCAAAAATGTTTAATTTATTCCAGTCCGGCATCAGTTTTTTGGGAGCGTACATAAAACCGGTTTGTGAAATGCTGGCAAAAATGCCCAAAACAATAAATACGGCAAAGGGAATGGCCATGATTTTCAGAATCCCGACAAAGACTCTGGTCAGAAGAAGCCTGATATGGTGCAGGTCAACCGGAATGTTTTGCGGATCTTCGATAAATTGGATGTTTTGCAAGATGAACCATTTGCCCATCAGCGGAAAAACCAACCAGATAATGAACAACATGCCCAAAAGCATGACAAAGCTTTTGGCTTCCTGCGATATGGCTGTGTCGCCTTCTTCTTTGGCTTTACTTATCTTTCGTTCGGACGGCTCTTCCGTCTTTGAGGATTCATCATCATCTTCAGCCATGGTATTCTACTTTACAAATCTGAACAGCCCGTCTTCATAGTATTTGGTAAACCATACTATGATAATCGGAACGGTCATAAACAACAGTCCCAAACCGAGGTATATTTGCAGCGGCAGGGACAGAAAAAAAATGTTGAGCTGGGGCATCAGGCGTGATATCAGGCCCATGCCGGTGTAAAAAATAATGGTGAAGGCAATAAACGGCGAGGCAATTTTGAATCCCATGATGAAGCTGTTATTCAGGCTTTTGCTTAAAAATTCGGCAAAGTTATCGACCGGCAGTGCCGAACCGATCGGAAAAAGCGAGTAGCTGTCAACCACCGCACTAATCATCAAATGGTGCAAATCCGTTATGAATATGATTGTCAGAGCGATGATACTGAGAAAAGTTTCAAGGATAATGGACTGGGTCTGGAAAGTAGGATCAAACATCTGGGCGTTGGAAAAGCCGATGGCTTGTCCGGCGAAGTTTCCGACCAGAGAAAGTGCCGCGTACAAGAACTGCATGCAAAGTCCGAGGAATAAGCCGTAAGTGATTTCACACAAACAAATTTTTATGAGTTCTCCGAAATTTTGCGAAGGCAGCGGCAGGCGGGCGGAAATCAACGGAATCAGGATAAGAGACAGAGTGAGGGCAATCGAAAGGCGCTGCCGCATATTGACATAGCTGACCATAAATCCGGGCATAACCAGTATTGCCGAACCAACCCTGAGAAATATGGTCATAAAAGAGTAGATTTCTAATGTGAGCAGTTGCGTCATTGCCGTCATCCGCCGTTGACAATCCGGTTGAATAATCCTTCAGTTAATGTGCGCATTTGATTGAACATGAACGGAAACAGCAAAATCAGCGTGACGAAGACGCTGATGATTTTGGGAACGAAAGCCAGAGTCATTTCCTGAATTTGGGTCAGCGCTTGAAAGATACCGATAATCAGACCGACAAACAGGGCAACCAGCAGAACCGGCGTTACGACTTTTATCAGGGTGAAAACAGCTTCCCTTGAGATGTCCAATACTTCAATCTCGTTCATATTTTTACTCCAGAGGTAATTGATATTCAAAGTATTTATGATTTTCCAAACCGGTGAAAAATGCGCCGTCATATTTAGTATCAATAATACTTTTGAAGTGGTTGCCGATGATTTTGCGCCATTCGTCATTCCAGTATTCGGCAATAACCGAACCTTGATTGCTGAAGGACTTGCGCCGCAGCCAGGATGGTTTTCCCAATTGCCATTTTTTCTTCCAGTAATATTGTTCCGGATTGGCTTCCGTCAGGTTCATTTCGGCAAAAATCAGACGTCTGGTGCCGTTCTTTTTAAATTTTAAACTGTTGATCTCGTCTGCTGTATAAGACTCTTTGTTGTTGAACTGCGGACGAATAATGACAACGTCAAAATTTGTATTGCGCAATTGTTTGATAAGGTCGTATTTGTCACGGAAATTACTTTCGTCATTCAGATACAAAATATTTTCGGCCTCGGAAAGTTTAAAAATGTTGCGGGCATTTTCATTTATGACAGGCTGTTCTTCTATATTGTGAAAAATAGTTGTTGCGGAAGAGCCTGTTTGCAGCAGTATGTTGCCGGCAACAGATTTTTGAATATAGTCCATACAGGTTTCGGGAGCGGAGCACAAATCAAATGCAATGATTTTCAGTTTTGAGGCTAAAAGACCGGGATTGATGTTTCTGTTTAACGAATAGGGCTTATTCAGAACAATGCCTGTAATATTGTTTAAATATTCCGGTGCCGGTGTGCCGATGACATCATTAGTGCCATAGCGGTGTTTTTTGAACTTGAAGAGAAAACTCGGGTCTTTTGCCTGTGTTGGGTGGGCACGAGCCTCGTTATAACCGGTCAGATGATATTCCCACAGGCTTTTGTTGAGAAGTTCCTGCCCTTCGTGGATAATAATCTGAAAATTTTTGTCACGGAGATAGGCATAATTGGATAACATCTCAACATTGTGCCGCAAAGTTTCGCGGAAGTTGGTTACCTGTTTAGGCGGGACGTCTATGTCCAATATCTTTTCTTCCGGCGTGTAGGGGTTGATTTCCGTAAAACCGTATAATCCGGCGCCGGCGCTGAACGGACAGGCCAGAATTGCGGCAACAAGGATGGAGATATTGGTTTTACGTATTGACATCAGCCTTTGTTTTTCCAGTCCTTTTTTGAATTTCGGCAATTTCCATGGCAATTGCTTCCAGTTCCTTAAGCATGGTCTTGGGGTCTTCTTTCAGTCTGTTCTTTTCCAGTCGTTCAATATAGACTCGGAGTGTTGCACCGCTGGAGCCTGTTCCCGAAAGCCGGAAAGTGATTTTTTCTCCTTTGGTAAAGTCAATGACCAAACCGTTTTTTGTGCTGCTGCCGTCAACGGGATCATTATAAACAAACGGAGCGGCCTGTGCAACTTCATAAGAGCCGAATTTTTGGCCGGACAGCGTTGGCAGTTTGTTTTCCAGATCAGCCATCAGCTTATCGGCAACAGCTGTATCCAGCCCTTCAAAATCGAATCTCATATAGTAGCTGCGACCGTATTTTTGCCAGTGCTCCATGGTAATCTGCTCTACCGATTTGCCGGTTGCGGCGATGATATTCAGCCAGAATAAAATTGCCCAGATGCCGTCTTTTTCGCGGATATGGCTTGAACCGGTACCAAAACTTTCTTCTCCGCAGAAGGTGATGCGTTTGGAATCCATCAGGTTGACAAAATATTTCCAACCGGTCGGGACAGCATAGCACGGAAGTTTGTGCGCTTCGGCCACGCGGCAGACGGCCGTGGAGGTGGCGGCTGATTTGGCAACGCCGTAAATTCCGTTTTTATAGGCCGGAATAAGTTTGTAGTTGTCTGTCAAAATGGCAAGGCTGTCGCTTGGCGTGACAAAGAATTTTTTGCCAAGAATCATGTTGCGATCGCCGTCGCCGTCATTGGCGCCGCCGAAATCAGGTGCATTATCGGCAAACATATGTTCAACCAAATCTTTGGCATAGACCAGGTTGGGGTCCGGATGCAGGCCGCCGAAATCCGGCAACGGATGATAATTGACTACACTGCCTTCGGGGGCGCCGAGGATTTCTTCAAAAATCCGGATAGCATAAGGGCCGGTAACGGCGTTCATGGCATCGTAGCGCATAGAGAAACCGTTGGCGAAAAGTTTTTTTATCGCCGGAAAGTCAAAGATGTTTTCCATCATTTCAACATAGTCCTTGACCGGATCAATAATTTCAATTT
The DNA here is from genome assembly GCA_910585375.1 of uncultured Alphaproteobacteria bacterium. Lineage (GTDB taxonomy): Bacteria > Pseudomonadota > Alphaproteobacteria > RF32 > CAG-239 > MGBC133411. The sequence continues at coordinate 8,159 of CAJUCZ010000022.1, forward strand.
CCATTTCTCCGAGTTTGAAAGTGCCGAGGCGGGAAAGGTCAATATCCGGCGTATCCATAATTTTGTATTCATGAATCTTTTTAGAGTTTTCATAGATTTTGTCGCTGACTGCACTTGGGCATTGTCCGCCGGTGGAGGTTGCGTATTTTAAGCCGAAATCTCCATTCGGCCCGCCGGGGTTGTGGGAAGCAGAAAGGACAAAACCGCCGTCGGTTTTATTTTTAAGAATCAGATTGGATGAGGCGGGGGTTGACAAGAAGCCGTTTTGACCCACAATTAATTTTCCTATGCCGTTAGCCGCGGCAATTTTTATCAGTTGCTGGATGGCTATATCATTATAAAAACGGCCATCGCCGCCGAGGACAAAAGTACGGCCTTTAACGTTACCGATTGTATTGAAGATTGCCTGAATGAAATTTTCTATATAATTGGGCTGCATGACGACTTTTGATTTTTTGCGCAAGCCGGCGGTACCCATTTTTTGATCAGTATACGGGGTCGTCTGAATGGTTTTGATCATGCTTTCTTCCTCTCAAAATTAATTTGGCTTATCGTTTCGGATACTTTAACATACCAAATAAGATACAACTTTATGACTGAAAAACAAGAGTTGTTTGAGTTATACAGAAAGATAATAACAGAAATTTATTCGGGGCAAATGAATTCGGCAAGGGTCCGAATTTCATGTTTTGCGGCCAGATGCGACATACTCATTTTTAAGCGCAGCTGTGGGTGGGACATATCCAAAACCGTCAACCCTTCCAAAAACAGTTCTTTATAAATTGTCCGGTCTTTCATGCCTTCCAAAAAGCGATAACCATACATACGGGCAATTTTTTTCAAATAGGCGAAAACCAGATTTTTGTTACGGGAGTTGATGTTGGAAAACTTGTTGCCGACGACAATCCAGTTTAAATAAGCTTTACCCTGAGAGGCAAGGTATTTTTTTGTTTCCCAGATATATTCGGCGTAGGGTCCGGGATTGGTGATTTTTTCTTTGGCATAGTCAATATCGGCGATTACGCTGACATCAATCATGCTGTCGGAAATCGGCGTAATTAATGTGTCGGCATATTTATGGGCTTCTTCAAACAGATAATTTTTAGTGCCGGGAGTATCTATGATGATTGCATCGACCTGATTGGACAGTTCATAAATCTGAAAACCGACTTTTTCTCTTGCAGCAGGAATAAGATAGTGATTGGGCTCCAGCGAAAAGCGAAAATGTTCGGGAATCGGCAAGTCTATATTGTTTGCCGAACAAAAATTGATGCGGTTTTCTATGTATTTCGAAAGCGTGCCCTGGCGTCCGTCCAAATCAATTGTAGCAACTTTAAAGCCTTCCTGCATTAATTTTACTGCTAAATGCATGGAAAGTGTAGATTTGCCGGTTCCGCCCTTTTCGTTGCTGACAACGATGATGTGGGCTTTTTTCTGATTGCTTTCTGTCATTAGAATTTATTCGCCAAAACAAGTTGTTGTTTATCAGATGCAATTACTATACAAGACTTATTTGATTTTTTCAAACTGTTACATGTGTTATTCGCTTCTTTTTTTGCAAAACCGGTCAGCTTGCTACGATAAACAATTGCGGAGGCTGCCTGATGCGGTTCAATATAGATGTCTTTGTCAGCCAGATTTGTTTCTTTTTTTACGATCATGGCATAATTGCGTGCCTTGGCGTAATTAGAAAAAGCTCCGATTTGAATGGCCCAATTTTTATCATCAGTCTGTGCCGTTGCGGTTATTGTTCCGGCAGCCTGATTTCCTGTATCTTTATTTTGAATGCCCGATTTGGTTTTTGGGGCTTTTCTTGGTACCGCGGAAGCAATTCTGATTGTGGAATCCGGTTCAATACGGTTTTTGTCCGTATCTAACAGAGCCAGCTTTTTCAGCCCCTGATCCATCATGGAAGAAACTTTTTTATCACGGAGCTTTGCCGTATTATGTCCCATTGTAACGGCAATCACACGTTTACCACCGCGTTCGGCAGAGGTGATAATATTAAAGCCGGCGGCATTGGTAAAGCCGGTTTTCATGCCATCAGCTCCTTCAAAAGATTTTAAAACGTGGTTGTGGGTATAATAAGTCCGGCCTTTATATGTAAATTTTTTGGCGGAAAAAAGCTTATAGTATTGTGGAAAATGGTGGTAAACAGCGGCACCGAGGATTGCCATATCGCGGGCGGTTGTCTTTTGAGCTTTGTTAGGCAGGCCGGAAGCGTTTTTAAAAGTGGTGTTTTTCATGCCGAGTTCGTGGGCAACCTGAGTCATGGTGTTGGCAAAATTTGCTTCCGTATAGCCCAGACCTTCGGCTAAAACGGTCGCGCAATCGTTGGCGGATTTTATGACAAGAGCCATAATTGCATCATGGACACTGATTTTTTCTCCGGCACGCAATCCGAGCTTTGAAGGAGAACGGTTGGCGGCATTGCGGGAAACGGGAAGGTTGTCATCCATTTTTATCAGCCCTTTTTCGAGAGCGTCAAATGTGATGTACAGGGTCATGAGTTTGGTTAATGACGCCGGATAGCGGAGTTTGTCGGCGGCACTGGATGAAAGGACTTTTCCGGAATCTGCGTCAATTAAAATAGACGAGGTCGAAGCTGTTGCAAACCGGCTGGCAGACAGGCAAAATCCAAGACTTAAAAAAATAATGCTAATGTATGAAGGTAATTTTTTTAAAAATTTACTATTCATTTTTTCCGCTCATTAAGAATTCTCGTTTATTTTTAATGATTACGCGCAAAAAGAAAATAAATTGTTAATTTTTTCGATTAATTTGAATTTTTTTAGCTTGACTTTAGTTGTGTTTGTATGTAAAAGTGGCTTTGTCTTATGGCGAACGTAGCTCAGTTGGTAGAGCCCCGGTTTGTGGTACCGGTTGTCGTGGGTTCGAGTCCCATCGTTCGCCCCATTCAAACCCTAGGTTTTCCTAGGGTTTTTAATTTTTAAGTGATTTTATAAAATTTTTAAATCTTGTTAAACGATTTGATAAATTGGATAACAACAGGTGATTTTCTGCACAAATTTTGCACAGAGAAAAAAACAAAATGAGGCTTCAATTTTAGAAGATGCATGAGGCTGTATATGGCATATCCATAAAAGCACTGCACAACCTGGGAAGTCAGCAATTAAGCAAAGCATGGGGCATTACTCTATGCCGTCTCCCCATTTTTGAATTTGTTTTTTAGGTGCCTTTAGGGTATAAACAAAAACTGCCGGAAATTTTTCCGGCAGTCGGGTTTGTTTATGTTATTTGCAGCAATACCACAGATAGTTGCAACCCATGTCGGTGCAGCCTTCACCGGTACCAAGATCATTGCAGGTGCGGCTGCTCTGCCACGGGCTTAACTGACATCCGGGTTGGCTTCTCCATTGAGCGCAGGTGTCTGTACAAGTTTTTCTTTCACATGAACCGTTTTTGCAGGTATAACCGCTTCCGCAATCGCTGTCAGAGCAGCAGTTTTTACAGCTTCCTCCGCAGTCTTTTTTGCCGTTAGGACAAACGCAGGTTCCGTTGGAACAGGTTTTGCCGCCATTACAGGTTACTCCGGCACAAGGGTCAGTTGATTTGCAGTTGTAATAACAGGTGTTTCCACAAACTGTTGTGGTTGAACAAGTTTGTCCGCTTGGCTGAGATGACGAGTATCCTTTGCTTGAACAGGTATCGGTACAGCTCGGTGTATCCGGTTTAGGGTCAGGATCAGGGGAATCCGGTATATTCGGGATATCAGGTTCTTCCGGATCGGGCTCTGGCTCTGGTTCCGGTTCGCAGTAGGACGAATCGCACCAACATTCGGTACAGGGTGGCGGAGGTGTGGAACAGGTAACGCATGCCTGTCCGTTAAAGTCATTGTATCCACCGCTGTAAGAGGTTTCTTCGCCGGCGGAGCAGCTTGTGTTGCAATCATTGCCGTAACGGCAGACGTAACAGGTTTCGCCGCAGCCGGTAGAGGAATAGTGGTCAAAAACATAAGGGTAAGAGCAGCTGCTGGTAGATCCTTCGCGGCAGCGGGTATCGCAGCATTCTTCATATTTTCCGTCACAAATTTCTCCGACGCCGCGGTAGGGCGAAGTACAAATCTTATTATAAGTTGCCGGACAATAACATTCGGTAATCCAGTCGTCACTGTGCGGACAGGTCTTGTCAAAAATTTTGGGACTTGGGCATTGCGGGTTGTCTAAGGAAAGGTGGTATTTAGGATTGGTTGAGCGTTGGCATAAACAATAATCTTCGCCGCCGCCTTCACAGTCATCGGGGAATATCATCGGTTCTTCTTCAAAGTCCGGAAGAAATGTGGTTTTTGCATCGCTTGAGGATGAAAAACAGGTAGCCAATATCGTAAAGATAAAAGCACTGCTCTTACTTTTCATAATGTCTTCTCCACTACGCTACACATCTTTTATTGTGCCATAACATACGGTCTTTGTCAATTAATGAATAAATCGGATAAAATAAAAGGCATAAATACAAGATTTATGCCTTTTATTTTATATGTGGGATTTTGATTATTTACTCAATTCTTCTTCTGTGAATTCTGCATCATCAGCATTTTCTTCATATTCAATGCCTAATTTGGCCAACATATCGTCATTAATGTCTTCGCGTTGGGCAACGATCCAGTCAGGGACGTAAGGCGACGGAGGAAGAGCCTGCAGGGCTTTCATTCTTTTATCCAGATACCAACGCGGCGAATCGGCCATAATCGGGCGGTCAATAAAGCCTTGCATCAGGACAACCTGTTTTAACATAGGCAAGCTTAACAAGTCCGTACCGCTGATAACCGGTGTGCCCTGTAACTGGTAGCTGACGTTTTTGGCGAACGGGTTGGCACTTTTGCTCATTCCTTCACTCTTTGAGAAAGAGGTGGTTTGCACCGTTTTGTTACCAATCATTTTAGAAAAACGCTGGGCGGTCTGCTCGTTGTTTTGTGACAAAATGACTTTGCAGGCGGTTGTGGAGATAACTGTTTCAAGGTCATCTTTACCGTATTTGCCGGAGATTTGTCCCAAGTCCTGTCCGATAAGCAAATAGGCCACTTTTTGTCCGCGGCCGACGGCCGGACCCTCGATAACGGCAGTCAGTTTGGGCATGGTCGGAAACTCATCAAGTACGAACAGTGCGGGGAACGGACCCATTTTGCCGTCGCTTTTGTGCACGGATTTGGGCGGGTTGGCAATCAGGTATCTGGACATGGAGTCAATAAAAATACCGGAAATTGTGCTCAGTGCGGCAGCATCGACCACGTTTACGGAAAGGTAAACCGAGATCGGTTTGAATTCGCCGGTAATCGGATCTTTGACGCCGCGCAAGTCTTTAAACTGGATGTCACTAAAGCTGGTACGGGCAACCACTGCCGAGTTTTTGAAAATGTTCAGTCCGGCAAATGCTGTTGACATGACGGAACCGCGTTCTTTATCCGGCATTGAGCTCAGCTGGCTCAATTCTGTAATACAACGCGGGGCATAGCCGAATTTTTCCGCTTCTTCAACGGCGGCGTCAAGCAAGTCGCGCATAGGATCGGCAAAAGCGGCGGACTGGTCGCCTTCATTCATGCGGCGTTTGATTTCTTTCGACTGTTTGATTTGCGCTTCGGTAATCCATTCCAGAATCATGGCAATACAGGCTTCGTGCCCGATCCATTTTTCCGGCAGAAGCGCCCATGTGCCGATTGGCAGGTAGTTGTCTATGGTCAGTGTGTTGTTTCTGAGGTTGGAAATGGCTATTTTGGCGGCAGTATCTTTCATTGCGCTGTAATAGCCTTCCAAAACCTTGCGGTCTTCCAAGTCGAGCTTGCCTTCATAAACACGGCCGATAAAATAGTCGTTGGCGCGGGCTTTTTCACATTTGGAAACTATAAAGTGAATAAAACCGGTCAAAGCAGCGCGTCCGGTTTGTGACCAGTGCGGGTCTGCGCCGCCTTTTGGGTCTTCTACCAGAATTTTGCACATGGAATCAACGTACATGTCTCGATCCGGTCCGACTTGCGGTACGGCATTGGCAGACAAGGCGTTCCAGCTCGGATAATATATACCTTCGGCCGGGTTGTCTTCCGCACCCCAGTTGATGACGAAAACGGGCCCTTCTTTGGCACGGGCACCGGTCGTGGAGAAGCACAAGTCCTGTTTCGGGTCGTTAACGATGATGCTCATGCCGGGGGAATTGAAAATCGTAGGCATTACCACGCTAACGGTTTTACCGGTTCCCGGAGGCGCGCAGCACAGGACGGAAAGGGTTTCGCTCATGCGCAAAAGATGGCCTTTGAAGCGGCCGAGTACAATACAAAAGCCGGTCAGGAGTTTCATTTTTTTTATGTCGGCCAAGGTGGCTATGCGGGCAGAACCGTGAATATTGGATTGAAAACGATACGGATTGAGCAGAATTCCGCCCATTAACCCAACCGGAAAGACGATGAACGGCAAAGCCGGAAGCCACAGGCTGAAAGAAAACGGCCCCTGATAACGCGACACCTGTCCGAACCAGTTCCAGTAACGTGACATCAGATAATCGGGGTTTTCAAGCACTACTTTGATAAAACGCGTGGCAACGCTGAGTGAATCTTTAGAGATGCCACTGCCGATGAGGTATCCGAGGGGCATGCATATAACAGCCAAAAAGGCTGTCAGAGTGCAGGTAATAATGATTGTAAGCACTACCCATTTGACGGCGTTATTATATTCTTCCCATTCGCTGCCGGATCTGTCTATTGCCATTTATTGTTCCTATGCAATGCTTCTAACAAATTTTTTCAGTTTTTCAAATTCGTCTTTTTCAATCGGGGATTCCGCATCCTCAAGACTCTTTGAGAACAATTTTAATTCTTTTGGAGAGCCTCTGTCAATCCTTGTGACGGAGATATTCATATTATCCCAAATTTCAAACATATCCTCGGCGTTAATGATATTGCCGATCTGAATAATTACAAAAGCAGAAAGTGTATATTCCAGTCCGGATTCTTCCAGTTTGGCTTTCAGAGCCTGACGGGCGATATCTATTTTGCGCACCGGCGAAATGCGGTGGGAACTTTCCGAAAACCACAGCGGTTCCTCATCGTTAAAGCGTTCTTCGTCAGCAAGCCAGTCGCCGGGCTCTTTGTCGATCAGACAGAGGTTAATATGGTTTCCGGAAACGGCAATAAAGTCTACCAGTGTGCTTCTGATGGTGGCTGCGGTAATAATTTCATAGCCTTTTTGTTTGATGACTTCCAGTGTGGAATTGGATACGCGCGGCGCTTTGCCGGATTCAAGCGGAGACATTTTTTTGTTGTTTGCCGCCGGAGCAACTTGTTTGGCACTGCCGGACTGGTTGGCGTTGTCTTTTCGGGGTTGTCTGGTTTGGGTGTTTTCACGCGTTTTTCCGGTATCTTTTTTCTTGTTGTTACGGGCAGGGGTATCTTCAGTCCGCAACGGCGCCGGTTTTTCTGCCGGTTTATCGTCAAAGGCATCAATATTGAACTCAAAGTCATCGTCATCGTCAAACTGAAACAGCGAATGGTCAAAAACAGCCGGAGCCGGAATTGCTGCCTCTTTTTCTATCAGACTCGGGCTTTGCGGCAATGGTTTGGGTGCGGCCGGCGTTATTGTTTTGGCCGCGGGTTTCGGAGCCGTATTTTTGTTTGATTTATCTTCGGCGTAATAAGAATTGTCCAGAACTATGCCAATGCTGCGCGGTCGGATTTCTTTATAGGATTTTTTCTTTTTTACACCTTTGAGAGAAGAATTGGTGATGATTTTGACCGGTTTTAAAAATGACCTCTTTATCATCTGCCAAGGGATGATAAACAGGCGGCCGATGATGTTTTCCCAGCATATGAGGCTCAATGCGGCCCAGCCGGTGAGCCAGAGCGGAATAAACGTTAAGATAATCAGGATAAACGCCCATTCTTTGGGTTCGTCAATTACCCAGCCGGAAAGCCATAAGTTCCATGCAATATTCCAATGTTCGGGATTGAAAATGTCAAAATACCAGTTTTGGAGCATGATAATCCGAATCCCTTCCAGAAAGAATATGCTCCAGAAAAGACCGACAATTATAACCCTGCTTAAAACAAGTACCGGTTTCAATATTTTCTCCCGTTAATTTTTTTGCCGAGCTTTGCTCAGTCTGTTTTTTACCGCCTCGCGGATTTTGTCCGCATCCTGTTCCGGATTGGGCTTGACCGCGTTGGTGGCAATTTTGATGTCTTCTTCCACTTTGGTGCTTTGCCCCATGTTTTTCAGAACAAAACGTTTACCGGCCTGCGAACCGTATTTTTTTATGATATGCCGGTTATAAGCCTCAAAAGGCCAGGTAATGATTTTGCTCAGGCGGATGCGACAAAGCCAACGCCATCCGATAATCCAGATAAACGGCAGCAGTAAAAGCGTTAAAAGAAAGGCATAATCTTTGCTTTCGCGGATTATGCCGCCATGGTTCCAAAATGCGGCGATTTTTTGCCAGCTCAGCGGCGAGAAAAGATCAAAACCCCAAAAATACAAAAACAAAATATTGGCATAGTAGAAGAACAAATAGCTCCAGACTATGCCGATTATTCCGGTTTTGAATGTTTTTGCAATCATTTGGTCTGTTCTCTCATTTTTTGCATTTGTTGGAACTTTTGTTTATCCAGCCCTATTTGCGGGGCATGCAGTTGTCCGGTTTGGGCTTTTTGCATCAGAATCGGGTTCTTTGATTTTGCACAGGCCTGACGGAACAGGTCGCGGCGTTTTGCAAGATCTGCTTTGCGGGCTTCAATCAAGGCTTCGCGTTTTTCCAGCGTGTCTTTTACGCCGGCCAGATTTTCCTGACGGGAAGTTATTTCCGCCGCCATTTCAATCATTCCGGTCTGGACGGCATAAGGGGTGTCTTTGGCGGCGGCAACTTCTTTATTCAGTTTTTCCATGTAAGGACTGGAAACCGGTTGTTTGTCGTTTTCCTGATAATTGCCATTTTGAATTTCATTTTTTATAAAGCTGTCGGCTTTTTGCGAAAGATCAAAATATTCCGTGGCCGCTTCGGGAATGTTTTGGCCTTGTTGCGCGGCATGATTTATCAAGCCCGAGAATTCCTTGCGGGCTTCCAGCTTCAACATGTCGAACACTTTTTGTTCATCCATGCCTTCGTAGGCCTTGCCGTCTTTGGCTTTTTCAGTCAGCATGCGGGCAGAGGCCATGTTGGTTGAATAAAGGTCGGCCATTTCGGCGGTATATAATATTGAAGAGGAAAGAGTCTTCATATTGTCCGGAGACAAGATTTCATTTAATTTTTGCGGATCGGCTTTTTGAATGACGTTCAGAGTCTCGGGCGACATAAATTTTAAGTTGTTATACTCACCGCGGCGGATGAAGCCGGCAACGCCTTCAATAATTTTTTTGTTGGTGTCGTTTAAAACGGATTGTTCCGGCTGCGGGATTTTGTTTTTATGTATGTCTGCAACAGTGTTGGCAAAAGCGCCGGTCTTGTCTTGAGAAGCCGGGATTTTGGCTTTTTCAATTTCTTCCTTTTGTTTTTCTTTTCGTTCGTCAAGATATTTTTTGATGCTGTCCCAGAGGCTGTCTTTTGCATGTGAGGCAGCGTTGAGTGTGCCGTCAACCGCCCAGGCTGTGGTAAAGGTGGCGGCATTGACAACTTTGTTCAGGGACCAATCCAAACCTTCGACAATGATTTCTTTAAACAAAAAGTCGATGATATCGGTGTATTCAATTAATTTGTCGCGTTTCCAGTCCGCTTTGGCACGGTCGGCGGTGTTACGGTCAGCATAACCGACTTTTTCGTCTTCCGTGTCTGTGCCTTTTTGTTGTGCCAGTTTTTGTTTTTCTTCGGGTGTCAGCAGGTTGAGTTCGGACAGTTCAACCTTTTTGCGGTTTTGTTCGTTGACCTTGACTTTGTTTTTTTCCGTTCCCGTTACGGTAATTGAATTGTTATCGCTTTCATTGATGATGATTTTGTTTTTCATTGCGTTTATTCTTTCCCGTTTGGTATTGTTTTCCTGATCCTGACTCATCTTGTTTTCCTAACCCAGAAACTTATTTTCTATTATGCTAGCATAAGTTTTGTATTTTGTCTACATTTTTTCTAAAAATTCTGAAGGAAAGCTTAACCTTTTAATTTTTTCAGAAAATTACCGATAATCCGGTTGAATTTTATACCGTCTTCGGGTTTGCTTTTTATCAAGCCGAACAGTCGGGGCGGAATTTTGTTGACCTCAATCGGAGCATAAGTTGCCGGATTGTTGACCAGAATTTCGCGCGCGCCCTGAGGGTCTTTGCGTGCGGTTTTGAAGTAGTTGACGACCAGCCGTTCCGAGTTGATCGGAAATTTTTGTTCTTCGATCAGGGCAATATATTTTTTGATTTTGGCCTGACGGGCTTCGTGTTCCTCAATAATCTTTTTTTCCAGCCATTTCTTTTTGGCTTTGACACGCCGGCTTTCATAAGCAATTTCGCAGCTCTCAATCTCTATCAGAACTTCAACGTAGGAAATAAGAGCCAGTTGCAAAACTTCGTCTTGTTCCTGCTCGGCGTAGTTTAAGATGTCATCATCGCCGGCATCGGGCCGCAGGTCTTGCAGGCGGTTGCCGTGTGCTTTGAGGATGATGTCCCAGCCGTCGAGCGTGGCGTTGGTAAATTCCGAGCTGACTTTGGGTTTGTAGCGCGGGTAGAGCAGTTCTTCGTCAATCGTGAATTTCGGGGTTTTCAGGTTGAACTGTTCCGCCATGGTTTCTATGGCGTTTTTGAAGTTTTGAAAAGCCGAGAACAAGGCCTCTTCTTCTTCGCATAAAATGATTTTGCTTTTTGGCGGCAGAGGGGCAGGTTCCTGTCTGACCGGTTGCGGCTGTTCTTTAATTTCGGCTTTTTCTGCGGCGGCAGGACGTATTTCGGGCTGCTTGGAGGCAGTGCGGTTCAGGGGCTGAGGCGGGGTGTCCTGCCGGCTTCTGTCTTCCGGTTCACGGACAACGCGGCGGATTTTTTCATCCGCAGCAATTTCTTCTTTTTTTTCTTCAATTTCGATATCAATGTCTTTTAATTCCGAGGCGATAAAGTCATTCAGCAGACGGTTGAATTCTTCATCGTCATCTGTTCCGGCTCCGGGAAGTTCAACGTTGCTTTGCTCTTCTTCTTCAAAAATCGAAGCCAGTTCCATCGGGGCGCTGTCTTTTTTTGCTTTTGCCATTTTTGTCACCTAATTTACGCTGATTGTTGAGAGTATTTTGCCGGAGGAAGCATCCATAATTATAATCCGGTCGGAAAGCCCGCCGTCTTTGACCAGCAGATACAGCAAGCCGTTTTGCGGCAGAATTTCTGCAATCCGGCTGCCGGAGGGCTGGTTTAATCCGAGTTGCTGCGGAAGCGGGGTGTCCGCGATACGGGTTTTTTTGACTATGCCGCCAATCAGCAGCAGGGTTCCGAAGACGAGGAGAAACGTCAGGAGAAAGACGATTGTTTTGACTAATTTTAATTTGTCCATGGTTATCCTCTTGCAAAAATCTATTATTAAATGTATTTTATAGCAAAATTTTAATTTATCAAACAAGAATATGAACGACTCAGAAATATTTTTTACCAAACCCGTGGAAGCCGCGGAAAAAGGGCAGCGTATGGATAAATTTCTGGCCGCTAATGTGGCCGGCGTGTCGCGTTCGCAAATTCAGCGTCTGATTGCTTCCGGTTGCCTGAGCTGTGATGACGAAGTGATTGTTGACAATTCTTTTAAGGTTCGCACCGGAGACGTTTATCAGCTGGAAATTCCCGAACCGGACGAAGCCGTGCCGCAGGCGGAAGACATTCCGCTGAATATCGTTTATGAAGATGATGACCTGATTGTGGTCAACAAGCCGGCCGGAATGACTGTTCATCCGGCGCCGGGAGCTTATTCCGGCACATTGGTGAACGCGCTGCTTTTTCACTGCCGCGGCGGATTGTCGGGTATCGGCGGCGTCAAACGGCCGGGGATTGTGCACCGAATCGATAAAGATACCAGCGGGCTTATTGTCGCGGCCAAAAATGATTTGGCGCACAGAGGGTTGTGTGAACAGTTTTTTGTTCATTCAATCGAGCGAACGTATTTTGCCGTGGTTTACGGGCTGCCGAATCCGTTACAGGGGCGAATCGAGGCCAATATCGGGCGAAGTCCTTATGACCGCAAAAAAATGGCCGTCGTGCGGAGCGGCGGCAAGACGGCGGCAACCAATTACAAGACCGTTCAGAATTTCAACGGTTCTGCGGCTTTGGTGCAATGCAATCTGGAAACCGGTCGGACGCATCAGATAAGGGTGCATATGGCAAGTATCGGCTGCAATCTGATTGGCGACAAGCTGTATGAGAAGTCTAAAAAGACGTCGCTGAAATTTTCTTCGGCCGAACAAAAGGCCTATGTCAATGCTTTTCCGCGGCAGGCCCTGCATGCGACGACGCTTGGCTTTGTTCATCCGCGAAGTGGCGAAAAGCTTTGTTTTTCTTCAGAATTTCCGGCTGATTTTGCCGAGTTGATTAATATTTTGGAGCGTTAAATCCGTTTTCTTGGTTTTATAGTCAATAGAACTAAAGTATAGGTTGTGGAAAACTTTTATGCTGTTAAACTCGGTAGCGGTCAAAATGTTAAGGAGATCGACAATGGATCAATTGAATCTGAACGGAATCGACTTCTCTCCGGAACTAAATTTGGCTCGTTATTTGCAGAGTATCAGAAGATACCCCATTCTTTCTCAGGAAGATGAGTATAATCTGGCAATCGAGTACCAAAGGACTAAAAATATTCAAACTGCCTACAAACTTATTACATCGCATTTGCGGCTGGTTGTAAAAGTGGTTTCAAAATACCGCGGTTACGGGTTGCCGGTGGCTGAGATGATTTCTGAAGGAAACATCGGCCTTTTGTATGCGGTTGACAAGTTTGAACCTGAAAAAGGTTTTCGTTTTTCCACTTACGCATTGTGGTGGATTAAGGCCTCGGTGCAGAAATATATTCTCAATTCGTGGTCTTTGGTGAAAATAGGCACGACTGCTGCGCAGAAAAAATTATTTTTCAATCTTCGTAAAATCAAAAACAGACTCAATGTGATGGATGACCGTGAGCTTTCTTCCGAAGTTTTGGGCGGAATTGCCGCTTCGTTGGATGTGAGCGTGCAGGATGTGATGGATATGAATATGCGGTTGAAAGCGCATGACGGTTCGTTAAATGCGGTTATTGATTCTTCTGCCGAAAGCGGTACCGAGTGGATGGACTTTATTGCCGATGGTAAGCCCAATCAGGAAGAAGTTTATGCCCGCTCGGAAACAATGCGGTATCGCCGCAAGCTTTTTAATCAGGCGCTGACTTGTCTGAACCCGCGGGAGAAAGATATTCTTTTCAAACGGCGGATGTCCGACAAGGCGATTACGCTGGACGATTTGAGCAAAACTTATGCCATTTCCAAAGAGCGTGTGCGTCAGATTGAGCTGAATTCGATTAAGAAGATCAGAAAGGAAATTCTGAGCAAAATGTAATGAAGCTTTTATAAAAACAGATTTTCCCGCTTTAAGAAGTAAGGCGGGAATTTTTTTATCCGGACGGCAACCGTCCGTTATTATTTCTTCTTTTAATTTTTCCTTCTCCTTCCCTCTCCTTCCACATTCACCGCTGCTTTCTTTTCCCGCTTTCCCGTTCCGTTTTTTCTCTGCCCTCACACTCTTTGCTATTCGCTCTTTTTTCTCTTTTTCCTTTTAATTTTCTGGTTTTGATTTCTTCATAGAGTTGTTTATTCTTCTTTCTTACTTTTGCTTGATCAAAAGGCCGAACGTCGGCGGCGCTCAAAAAAGTCAAGCCCAACCTCACTTTCTAAATCTTCAGAGCAAAGTTAAGGTCGCTACGCTCCAAAGCTTAGTGCTTCAATTTTACCTCTTTGCTCTAAAGATTAAGAAGTTGTTCGGTAATCGGGCGGATCAACTCCCCCAACCCCTCAGGCTTGAGGGGAGTAGTGCTTCATTTTCGGTTTTTGCTCCAAGACCTAGGTCATTTATCTCAAACATGTCAGGTGGGAGGAAGTGTTTAATCGTTGCTTTCAAAAATCCGCTTGCAAAAAACTTAGATTCGTTTATTATAAATCCCGCAGTCCGGAGGCGGACTGTGGTGTCTGAAAAACATCTTAAGAGATAATCCGTCTTTGGGCGGAGTGCCGGAAATAAGCTGCTTTGCGGACGAATCAAGGTGACTGTTCTCTTACAGTTTGGGCATAAAATATCCCCTCTAAACAACATTTAGTTTGCCATTAAGAAGAAAATTACGAAAAAAAGGACGCCGGTAGTATATTGGATACTTCCCAGGAGTTTTTTGAAGTAAGAGCTTCTTAATGGCAAATCCTTCGGACAGCTCTCTCAAACCATCCTGCTTGAAATTTTCTTCGCCGCTACGTCATGTAGCGGCCTCACAAAATCCCGGCGCATTATGAGTTTGAGGGAGCTGCTAAATATTATTCAGAGGGGATATTTTATGCCTTGCTCCGCCACCCTTGTCTTTAGGGTGGTTTTGTTTTAATCAAAACTAGGAGCGAAAATAAATGTTATCAAGAAAATATAGAAAAGAATGGTATAAAACCTTCCGGAGTTATTGTAATGAAGAATTAAACCGGATAATGACGGAACAGGGTTTAACAAGTACGGAACTGGCCGATCATATAGATTTTATGGAAGGCCGGATAGAAAAATTAAGAAGAAATACCAGCCATGTGAGAATGGAAGAATATGTGTATCTGTTTTCATTTCTGGATAAGGTATTTGAAATAAAACTTGTCGACGCCAAAGATTATCCTTGGCAGTAACCTGCACGGCAGGCGCGCGGCAAGTTGTCAGCAGCGTGCTCAGGAGACCGCATTGCTATGGCGGGATGTGTGATAGAGGATGTGCTTTGAAACACTGTCATTTTAGGATTCCTGATTACCCGCCAGGTGCGGTCAGAAGGCCGCACCTGGCGTGCAGGCTTTCTAGAGGTAGTCCAGAATTGTGGTTGACATTGCCATTTGCATTACGGCATAAGATGCCTGCAGATTATAAGATGCCAGCAGGGCCAGTGTGGCAGCTTCATCTTTATCAACTGATTTCAGCGAGGTAATACTGTTTTCCAGATTGGTTTTGACAATCTTTTGGTTTTCTGCCGTCTGATTTAAGATAACCAGATGTGAGTCAATTTTAGCCTGAATGGTGTATAAATCGCCGTTGGATTTTGAAGAAGATTTTCCGCTGTTGAAAAGTCCTTCGCTAATTAATGTCAAAGCATTTTCTACCCGATCGGCCGTGTTGTCAAAGTCAATGACACCGTCAAAGTCCATGGTCGGATCCAACGCCGTCGTTAAATTGCCCTGTGCAATCTCGCCAAGTGCCCGAAACAGTTTTTCGAAGGCCGGATCAGCCGCGGTAATGTCCATGGTAATGGATTGGTTTTCGGAAATCCTTTGTTCGGAGCTGAGGTTGCCGCCCTGATAATAAGACTCGCTGGTCATGCTCCATTTGCCGTCGGCCGGAAAAGTCTGGGCAGCGCCATTAGCCGGAAAGCGGCTGGTATCAACGGTTACGTACAATTGCGTGCCGTCATCGCTGATGCCGGTCACCTGAACCTGCGGCGAGATGTTATTGCCGAAACTGTCCATATTAATAACGGAACCGACCGGAAAAGAGGAGCTGAACGTCAGGTTGCCGCCGTTGGCCAGATCCATGTCTTCGGCAATGCCGCCGTTGGCCAGATCCATGTCTTCGGCAATGCCGCCGTTGGTATCTTCAACGGTGATTGTTTTTCCGTCTGCCGAAACGGATTTGATGACATAAGCCTTGGCATTCTGTCCGGCGTCCGTTCCTCCGATAACAAGTGTATCTCCGGCACTGAGGCTGTTAAATGCGCCGTACTGGGTGGCTCTGATTGTGTTGTTGTCGGCGTCAAAAGACAAGTTGCCGGTAGCTTCGGCGCCGGCCGTGACTTTTGTGGTTAAAAAGCTGCCGCCGTTTGCCGTGATGGTGGCACGGTCGCTCAGGGCGTCATCTCTTTCCAGCGTGATACTGCCGGTTTGCGTGCCGTTAACGTTCCAGCTGGAAAGCTGTGCGGCGGCGTTGCTCGGGTATTTGACGCTGCTGCCGTTATAATAAGCCTGAAATTCTTCCAGAGTCTGGAACGGGAAGTTAACCGGCGCCTGAGAAGAGACACCGCCGCCGAATACATATTTGCCGTTGGCAAAAGTGTTCAGGCTGTCAACCATGGCTTTCATGGTGGTAAAAGCCGATTGTTGCAGCTGCTGCATTGCCTGATATTGGTCGCCGCTCATCTCATGGGGCTCGCCCATTTTAACGCTGTCGGTGTTCAAAAGTGTAGAAGTGCCGTTGATGGTATAAAGCGGGAATTCGAATTTGTTTTTTTCCGTATCAATCGTAAAATCAGCACTCCAGTTGCCATCGGCTTCCATCCGGGTTTTCATGGCGTTCATAACTGCGGCGGCGTTTTCTTCCGCGGTGTGGTTGCCGGCATCGTCAATGACGGCCTGCAGGTTAATCGGATGTTCAACGCCTGCATATTGCGGGTCGTCATCGACAAAAGTATAGGTTGTGCCGTTGATTGTCAAAGTTTTGCCGACGTAGTCAGACGGTGTGCCGCTCGTAAAAGTCAGTTCGCCGCCGGTAATGTCGGGATTGATGTTGTTTAAATCCATGCCGCTGAAATTGAGCAGCTGTGCTTTGAAATCGTCAATCAGTTTACGAATGGACGAGGTTGCCGTATTCTGTACTTCTACTTCAACATTAAGAATATCGTTTGTATTCATAAAGTTCTGCGTGACGTTCAACGAGGCTTCCAGACTGACGATGTTGTAAGCCGACATTCCGTATCCGGCATAGGTCGGGGATTTTAACCCTGTCGAGGCCTGAAAAGCATACAGATTAAGCTTGTCCCGAATGTTGGCGGACTGGTTGATCATATTCATATAAGTCGAATAAGTAGGAACTCTGGTCATGATACAAACTCCTTTTATACAATATCTAACAGCATATCCATGATTTCTTTGGATGCCGTAAATGCTTTGGCGCAGGCAGCATAGGTCTGCTGAAAAATAATCATCTGAGAAAGCTCCTGATCAACGTCAACGCCGCTGATTTGTGCTTCTTTGGTGGCGATGGAAGACGTCAGCGTCTGTTGGTAAGTCAGTGCTTCATCGTAGCTCAGCGCCTGAGAGGCAATGTTGCCGACAAAGGTTGAGGCATAGTTGGCCAAGGTCGTGTTTGTTTTGGCAATTGATCCGGACTGGGCAAAAGTCTGCGAATCTGAAAAAACTTTTGACATGGCGTTGGCAATATTGTTTGTTGCCGGGTTTTGCTCATATTTTCCGGAAGTCGGGTTAAATTCCGGCGTTCCGCCGGCAATTTGTTCCGGGCTGACTTTCAGGTCTTCGCGCACGCTCAGCGAGCCTGCCATACCGCAATTTGAAACGTCGAGGCCAATCCTTTCCATAAAACCGCTTTGCGGAACGGTTGTTTCGCTGATTTCAAGCTGGCTGCCGGTCACGTCTTCAATCCGGAGCATAAAGCCGTCGCCGTTCGGTATCAGCGAAGCGCGGATGTTTTCGTTAATGTCCGGATTAGAGTTAATCTTGTCAACAATCGATTGCAATGAATCGTTCGGATATATCTCAATGTTGCCGAAGTTCAGGCCGTGATTCTGGTCGGAAAAGCTGAGGGTGATTGTGTTCTTTACGCCCAGATTGGCATTTTTGCTCAGGACTTTTGAGTCATAAATCGAATCGTTGCTGTTGCTGTCAAAAAAGTCGTTCAGCCCGAAGAAGCTTGAAAAACCTTCAAATGTCCGGTCATAAGAACCGTCGGCATTGCCGTCAAAACTGATAACGGCGTTCTGCTGGGTGCTGCCCGGCGTTGAGAGCGCTTCATCCATAATGCTGATGGAATAGTTACTGTCACCGGTGTCTATAACCAGCTGGCCTTTATTGTCAAAGCTGACGGTTGCCTGCGGGAGATTGCCGCCGTCGGCATCGTTCAGCCAGGTTTGAATTTGGGCTGCCATTTCGTCAAGCGTGCCTTCGGTAAAGTTTATCCGGCCCCGCAGCGTATCGGTCGCAACCTGATTGCCGTCCTGATCAAAGATAATAAACCGCACATCGCCCTGATCAAGCCGGATGCTCTGGTTGGCCGTGTCAATAAATTCTCTGGTGCCGGTGAGGGTTGACGGCGTGTTCGGGTAGGCCGTTCCCTGATTGTGAACGTTGTTAATCTGCTCTTTCAAAACGCCGGCCAGCTCGTCAAGCTGCGATTGCAAAGAAGGCAGGCTTTCATCGCGGACTTCAATCAGGCCTTTGATTTTGCCGCCGCGGATTTTGGACGTGATATCTTCGCCGTCCAGATAAATGCCGCCGATTGAACCGCCGGCGTAAGTTGACGAGGCGCTGGCCTGAGCAATCGCGCTGTGAGAAAGGTGATGCGGATCTTTGTCCAACAAGGTTTCGCCGCCCGAAGTCTGGATAACAATGGCGCCGTTGTCGCGTTTGAAATAGGTGATGTCAATATATTCGCTCAGTTCACGCAGAGCCGCATCGCGTTGGTCTTCCAGATCTGCGGTGCCATCGTAACCCAAGACATTGTATTTGACAATCTTGTCGTTCAGTTCGTCCAACTGGTCAAGCAGTTTGTTGATTGATTCCACGCTGTCACGGATTTCCATATCGGCATCACCGCGCAGTTTTTGGATTTCGGAAGAAATCGAGTTCAGGCGGGAGGTTACTGTATCGGCGGCAGTCAGAAGGCTGTAGCGTCCGGCCGAAGATGTGACGTCTGTGGCAAAAGTATCAAAATATTTTTGCAGATTGGAGACATTGGCGGCAATTGAGTTGTCGCTTTGCGGCGTGCCGAGCAGGATTTCCGCTTTGGCAAAATAGTCTGTTTTTGCACTCAGCGCACCGGAAGAGGTGTTGGAGGACAAATAGCTCTTCAGCAGGCCTTCATCAAAAGCTCTGGTCGTTCCGTTAAAAGTTACGCCGACGCTGGTTCCCGCCAGCACCAGATTTTTCTGATTGCCGATTTTGCGGGAATATCCCACCGTATCTGCGTTGGCAACGTTGCGGCTGATGACTTCAAGCTGCGACTGCGCAACTTTCATTCCGCTCAACGATGTTTGTAATCCTGCAATAAACCCCATGTCTTTTCTCCTATAAAGTCCTGTTTATAGATAAGGCATTACTGTTGTTGTCCAGAGGCGAGTACTTTCCCTGGCTGCCGTAAGAGGTGGAATTGGTATTGTTATTCATTTTTACCAGATTGACCACCGTGTCCATTACCATTTTGCTGGTTTGCATTTTGGCTTTTAATAATTGTTCATTGTCTTTCAGCAAGGCATCCAAATCGGTTGCTGCTGTCTTGAGGGTTGTGCGCGCTTCCGGCTCAATATCTTTCAGGTGTTCCTGATTTTTGATAAAAAACGCCGTCATATTGCGATAGGCCGTTACCAGCTGCACTTTTTGCTGGTAAAGTTCGGATACTTTCTTAACGTCATAAGCTTCCAGAGCCGCATTTTCGGCTTTCAGCAGCTCGGAAAAACTGCCGATAATCTCGCAAAAGTCACTGACTTTGTTTTGCAAAATGTCTTTATCAGTCATGTTTTCCATGGTTATTTTCCTTCTATATATCCCTGAGACTGCATTTCCTGCATCTCGATAATTGAACGCATAATGTCGTCTTTAACGCCAACGCTGCCGGTTTTGGCCATTTGTTTGCCGTATTCGTTCAACAGCAGGGAGCGGTACATTCTTTCGGCATTGCCGCCGCCGAACATGCCGTCAGTCGAAACGCCTTCGTACATTGATTCCATCATTCTGGAGATGAAGAAGGCTTCAAAATCTTCCGCCGTGTCGGCAATTTTTGCCTTGTCAGCCTGTGACAGGTTCATTCCCTGCGGCATCATTGCGGTCATGCTGTTTACACTCGTCAGGTTCATCTTAAATCACCTCGATGTCGGCTTGCAGCGCTCCGCTGGCTTTGACTGCCTGCAGAATACTGATTAAATCTCGCGGGGTTACACCTAGGGCATTAAGGCCGTTAACCAGTTCTTGGAGGTTAACCCCTGTTTCTAAAACACTGAGTTTGCTGTCCACACTTTCGTTGATATCAATGGCGGTATTGACGCCGACAACGGTTTCGCCGTTGGAAAACGGCAGCGGTTGGGACACAAACGGAATTTCGGTAATCCGGATTGTCAGGTTGCCCTGAGCAATGGCAAGGCGGTTGATTTTAACGTCTTTGCCAATGACAATAATGCCGGAGTTTTCGTCAATGACAACTTTGGCCAGCTGGTCCGGTTCAACACGGATTTGCTCGACTTTGGTCATCAAGTCAACAACCTTGTCGGCGTATTCTTCCGGAATTTCAAGCGTAATGGTGGCCGGGTCAATGGAGTTGGCAATGTTGGTGCCAAGTTGGGCATTAATCGCATCTGCCACGCGGCGTGAGGTTGTAAAGTCCGGATTGCGCAGGGCAATCTGAATGGAATCCAAGCTGTTTAAGGCAAAAGGAATTTCATTTTCAACAATGGCGCCGTTGGCAATCCGTCCGGATGTCGGTACGCCTTTATTAATGCTTTCCGTAGCACCGCGGGCGCTGACGGCATTAACTGCTACTTGTCCCTGAGCCAGAGCATAGACCTCGCCGTTGGCACCGACCAGCGGTGTGGCAAGCAATGTGCCGCCCTGCAGATTTTTGGCATCGCCGATGGCACTGACCATAACGTCAATCCGGCTTCCCTGACGGGCAAATGCTGGCAAGTTGGCGGTTACCATGACGGCTGCCACGTTTTTGGCCTTAATCTGGCCGCCGCGGGCGTTAATCCCAATCTGGTCAAGCATGGAAATCAGGCTTTCCTTGGTAAAATCAACGGATTTGATATTGTCTCCGGTGCCGTTTAACCCAACTACCAGACCGTAACCGACCAGCTGGTTGTCGCGTACGCCTTCGAAATCGGCAATGTCTTTGATCCGAGAAACGCCATAGGCCGGCGAAACTGCGTAAAATGCCGAAAACAGGCAGCCAGCAATCAAAAAAGCAGATAATTTTTTCAGCGAACCGGTGTTCATATTAATTTCCCCAACAGGTTTTAATTATTCTTGCGGATTAATATGCAAATCCCGTGCCAGCCGGAAGGCCGGCAGCCATCGACTGGAGGCAATGTGCCGCAGAGACCGCGTTGCTATGGCGGGGTTTTGTGTGGAAGTTTGCTTAAACAGAAAGCCCCTTTGTCTGGAAGACAAAGGGGCAGTGAGAAAGGTTAGTATATTTTACCAAAAATGATCTGTGCCGCTTGAATTGCAAGGTTCGTTGTAAGCAATGCCATCTGTATATCCCATGTATCTATGTGCGGTAGAGGAAGAGCAATCGATTGAGGCAGCTTGACAGTCGGATTTTGATTGATAAGTGGGTCCGCCACCACCCCATACAAAAAGATAAAATCGATCATCGTTCTTTTTATATTCGCCTGTATCTTTATTGTAACAACCTGTTGCAGCCCAGCAACCTTGCAGGTATTCTCCATCTTTTATACAATATCTGCCATCGCTGCACTGTGACTGGCCTGAATTATTATCGCAGTCACCGTATTGACTGTAGTTCTCTCTATACCTGACCCACGGATTAGCCGGGGGCGGCGGAGCAGACTTGCAGGAAGTGCACTTACCGCAAGAGTTCGTGGAAGCACAGCCGTAAGAGCATGATTTTGATGTTACGGAACAATCGGAATTATATTGACATTCATAGCATCCGGAACCGCATTCGGTAGAAGAAATCCGTGTTGATACATAATTACCTGTACAGGAAACGCCGCCTTTTGTTCCGGAACGGCAAGTATCGGAACATGAATAGCAGC
>CAJUCZ010000023.1 GCA_910585375.1 uncultured Alphaproteobacteria bacterium
GTGAGGGGCAACCCTCCGTTGCTTGTCCGTTTAATAAGGATAAGTGGTATTGCGAAGTTAAAGACAATCCTCCTACAGATGGGTATTGCTGCGGATATACAGAAAACTGCAAGTATAATGGTATAAAACATTCTGAAGACAGCACCTGTCAGAACCTTTGGGGAATGAGTTGTTATTATAAATGTAAAAGTTATGGTTATCCTGATTGTAAAACTCAAGAAGAAAGCTGCCAAGCTTTAGGAGGTCATTATTCTTCCAAAAATTGTGCTGTAGATTCTGTAAAAGCTATTCCTATCTTCGTTAAAAACGTATGTGAAATACCAGGCATTCCCACAAACGGATATTGCTGCGGATACTTCAACGGATGTGGATTTAGCGGGGGAACATCAAGTTCTTATGATAGTGATTGCCAACGTGCTTGGGGAACGAACTGTTATCAAAAGTGTAAAAGCTATGGTTATCCTGATTGTAATGATATGCAGGATAGTTGTCGAGCCACTGGTCGTACACCGGTCTTCCTGTATTGCGGCATGACCATTGATATCGGCTATAACGGCATCGATGCGTACTTCAGTTGTGAGTAGTCGTTCCCGTAGAAAGAGTTAGATATGAGAAAAAGATAAGGAGCAAGTAAAATGAAAACAGGATTATTGATGAGTGCGGCAGGAATGGTGATGATTGGTACAGCTGTCGGCGGAGTGGTTGGCGGGGCGACCAATGTGCGGGCGGCGTGTATTCCGACAAATGATTGCGCCGAGCTTGGTTATAAGTACAGCAGTTCGGAATGTTCCGGCAACGGGGTGGCGTGCCCTTTCGATACGACAAAGTTCTTTTGTTTTGAGCCGCAAATTTGTAATTATACTATTACCGCGGCAACGTGTTCATCTCAATGCAAAAATGTCGGTTCGAAATCTTGTATAAAAAACGGCGTGACTTATTATGAAAGTTGCGGGACGAGCATGTGCTCCAGCGGGCAAACGTGTGATAATGGGACGTGTAAGAGCAGTATGCAAGGACAAGTTTTTTATTGTTGTTCGGATAATAATTTCTGTGGTAGTTATAGTCGCTGTAGGAGTTATTTTGGTTTTGCTTTCTGTAGCGATGCACTGTCTGATTATGAGGCACAGGGATGCGCACCGGTTTTCCAAAGTTGTGGTAATACTTTAGGCGGTGAAAACAACTTCGCGAAATATCGTTGTGAGTAGTTGTCCTTTCGGCTTTTATTGTGTGAATAATAAAAAAAACTCCCGAATTTTTGAAAAGAAATTCGGGAGAAAAAGTTTTTTACTGAATGAGGCCGATGTTGCCGGCTGCCTGACGACCACGGTCGTTATAGACTTCAAAATTTACTACATCGCCGTCATTTAAGCGGCGAAGCCCGTTTTTTTCAAGGGCGGTGATGTGAACAAAGATGTCTTTATCGCTGTTTTCCGGAGTGATAAAACCATAACCTTTTTTGACGTTAAACCACTTTACAGTACCTTTTTGCATTGATGTATCCTTTTGTTGTTAATTTTAATCCGTTCTTAGTCTTTTTATTTTGGAAAAATTTTTTTGTTCCAGTTTTCATATAAGTCAGAAAACAGGGTTTTAAAGGCACCGGAATTAGAAAAATGGTTATACCAGCTCGTCCACTTCTTCCGGCGGCCGGTTATTTTCGTAAAAGTGTTTCAGATAAGACTGCGGCAGCTTGTCGTGGTTGTCTTCCTGTACATAAGACTGATTGTTGTCATATACGCCGATGTTTTTGGAGGAATGATATGTGTCGTCAGTGGTGTTGTCATATACGCCGCTGGCGGCAATGGCTTCAATGGCGTTAGGCACATAGGCGCCGGCAGAGGAAGTATTTTTTTCCTGTTCCTGTTCGTCCTGAAATTGTTGTTTGCCGTTTTGTTTACGGTTGTCATCGTTGCGGACATCGTCATTAATAAACACATTGTTGGATGTGTCGATGTTTTCCACAAAACTTTCACCATGCCCACCCGAGGCCGTGTAATTGCGATCTGTTCTCGGTGAGCCGGATACTCTTCTGGTAACGCTGATGCTCATGGCTTTTCTCCGCATAAAATTAATTGTTATTCTAACAATCTGTATTAAATATAACACAATTTGAGAAAAAAGTCTATAGCTATTTGATTTTTATGCAAAAAATCGCAATAACCATAGGAGTATTGCGATTGGAGTGTGGAAAATGATGATTTTGCGCTATTCTTTGTCTTTTTTGTTTTTAGCGGCGTTGATTTTTTGCTCGAGTTCTGCCTTTTTGTCGGCGGCGACTTTTTTGAGCGCTTCAACTTTTTTGTGAGCGGTTTCTTTCCACGAGGACAAATTATTGGCGTTGAAGATAACCACAATTGCGGCAATAATCAAAACCCATTCTAATAATCCGGTAAACACGTGTTTCTCCTTTATTGTTTGGACGTCATCAGATGCAAAACTTCTGTAGCATCATACTCTTTATCGTAGTTTTTCAGATTAGCACTAAATTGAGAATAGTCTTTATAAATTTGCGCAATATCAACAGTTTTATGTTGTCCGGTTATGATGTTGCGCAGTTTTTCAAAACGGGAGCGGGAAGCATCATTGAGAGGGCGGCTGTTTTTGCAGACTTCAACCAGCCCTTGTTCCGTTCCTCCGCAATAGCAGACGGCATCGCAGCCGGCATCCAGCGAAAGCTGGGTTTTGATTGCAAGAGAACCGTGCAGGGCACGCATGTCAATGGCATCGCTGATTAAAAAGCCGTTAAATCCAATCAGTCTGCGGATGATTTCGGAAATGACTTTGGGTGACTGAGTGGCAGGCTGCCGGCTGTCGATTTGTGTCAGCAGGATATGGGCCGTCATGGCGGCAGGCGTTTGTCCGGCCAGAGCAACGGCGGTTGCAAAATCTTTTTCAAGTTCTTTTATGCTTTGGCGGATAACGGGAAGCTCCAGATGCGGGTCGGCTTCTGCCGGACCAAGAGCCGGCAGGTGTTTGATACAGGGGCAGACCGCGCTGTTTTGATAAGCGTCAAGCATGGCCTGAGCAAGGGCAATATTTGTCTCCGGAGCGGCGGAAAAACAACGGCTGGCCAAAACCCGTGAGGTTTGCGGGCGGCAAAGGTCTATGACCGGTGCATAGTTCCAGTTAATGCCGAGATTGTACAAGTCTTCGGCAATCAGCGAGGCATGAGCAGCAGCAATTTTTTTTGCTGTTTCCAGGCCATGGCTTTCTGCAATTTCGCTGATTTGTTTTTGAGCCATGTAGCCGCGGAAATTGGGTTCATGCAGGCGGCGGACGCGTCCGCCTTCCTGATCAATGGCAATTAAAACATCGTTACGGCCGATTGCTTCTTTTATTTGGGCTGTCAGTTTTTTTATCTGGTGCGGGGTTGCAATGTTACGGCCGAATAGAGTAACGCCGAGCGGGTTGAATTCGGCAAAGATGCGCTTTTCCGCGTCAGTCAGTTCCAAACCGGAACAGGAAAGCATGGCGGACAGGACAGGTTTGGGCATGGTTCCTCTCAAAGTGTGTAAATGAAGCGGATAAAACGAAACAGAAGCTTGAGGCCGGAATTGAAGTAGGCTGTCAGGATATCGCTGTCTTGCATAAATTTCCGGCTCAGCCAGGGAAGTACAACAAGGATTAAAATCAGCGGCACTATCATTTGGCGTTCAAACAAAACATATTTTTGTGCCCAGGGTTTTTGAATCCAACCGAAAAAGATTTTTGAACCGTCAAGCGGCGGAACGGGAATAAGATTAAACAAAGCGAGAACCAGATTGACAATGGTAAAAGCCGAAAGAAAAACCTTGATGACATCCGGCAGGAGCGGGGCATAAAAAACAATCAGCGAGCCGGAAATAAAAGCCAGAATCAGATTTGTGGCAATTCCGGCGGCGGCAACAATAACAACGGCCCAAGTTTGGTTGCGCAAGCGGGAAAAATCAACAGGTACGGGTTTTGCCCAACCAAAAACCGGAAGGTGGAAAAAACTCAGTATTGCGGGAAGAATGACAGTGCCGACGGGATCGATATGGTGCAGCGGGTTTAAGGACAGGCGATGCATACGGCAAGCCGTATCATCGCCGAGAAGTCTGGCGGCCCATCCGTGAGAAATTTCGTGGGCGACGATGGCAATAACTGCCGCGCAAAGGCTGATGATTAAGCTCGCTGCCATGGTATTATTTTTTCTTTACGATGCAGCTGCCGCCGGCGGCTTTGATTTGTCCGCACAGACCGTCTGCACCGGTACGATCGGCAAAAGCACCGGTATAAAGGCGATAATAGGTTCCTTTGGTACCTAAATCGGCAGCTTCAATTTCGTAGGGTTGTGATGAGAGAAAAGCATGTTTTTTGCTCATGGTGCTCCAAGAATTTTGAACGGCTTTCTGATTAGGCGAAGACATCAGTTGTACTGTCCATTTGCCGGCTGCGATTTTGTCTGACGCTGTTTGGGCGGATGCTTGTTCGGCAGCGGTAACGGACGGCAGATTGATGATTTTTTTGTTCTCTGTTTCAGCCGGTGTTTCTTTGACGGGCTGAGTGTTTGCCGCATTTTTCTTTTCTTCGGTTTTGATAATTTCCTGTGCCTGAGAAATTACCACTTGTTCAGGGGCTTTTTCTTTTATTTCTTCGGCAATTTTAATTTCAGACTTTTTAATTTCGATTTCATCGTTGGCAGCCGTGTTTTCTGTTTCGGCGCTGATGACCGGAATTTGCGGTTCTTCCGGCGGAGGAAGGAGTTTTTCCACGGAAAGTTTTTCACCGGCGGACTTCTTGTCTATGATGTCATATACGGTTTTGTCCTGATTGAGAATTTCCATGCCGCCGGGGTCGGCAGGCTGGACTTTGACAGCCGTTTGCGGGCGACGGATGACAGGGATTTCTTCACCGGTATTTTGGGCATAGCGCGGCGATAAAACAAACCAGCCGACAATGCCGGCCAGAAGTACACCGGAAACAGCGCCGATGAAAACGTTTTTTGAACGGTTCAAATCACTTTTTCTTTCTTCAAAGGCAAAGTTGTTCTGACTGTCAATATTTTGGCGGAATTCGCTAAAACGCTCTGTGGTTATGCGGTTGTCGCGGTTGTCATCTGGAAGCCCCGGAAACATTGTTTATCTCCTTAAATTAAATTGTCAGTTCAAAGTATAATGGCAAAAACTTTATAATCGTTTAACAAAAAGTCTAAAATCTGGTCAGATTGTCAAAAAGTTTTTGATGTTCTTCTATGGCACACATATCCGTCATATTGGCAATATATGTACATATAACATCGGCAATTTCTTTTTCACTGTTTCGGGGGCTTAAAAAACGGCGTTCCGAATCCGGAAGCAGCTTCCAGTCCGACATGAAGACGTTAAACAGTTCTTCGACGATTTTTTGAGATTTCATGTCCATGCGGACAACGTTGGTGTGGGTATAAAAATGTCCTTTCAAAAAAGACCTGAGTTGGCGGATTTCCTCTTCTACTTTTGGGGAAAAAGAGACAAGAAAACCTTTGTGCCGGCGCACGTCATCGGGGGTTTTTATGTTATGGGCTTTCAGGTTGGCTTTAGTATTGTCAAGCAAATCAAACACCATTTTGGCAATCATGCTGCGGGTAACGGCGTAAATGCAGATATTGGTATCGGGCATCGGGCAGTTTTTATGCAAGTTGTTGAGAATCGCACCGATGAACGGGAGTTCCTGCATTTGTTCAAGGGTATAAAATCCGGCGCGAAAACCGTCTTCAATATCATGATTCAGGTAGGCAATGTCATCGGCATTGGCGGCGATTTGAGCTTCCAGCGACGGATAGTTCTTTAAATCCAAGTCAAAGATTTTATTAAACTTTTTTAAATAGGCGTTAAGGGTGCCGGTGACAGGGCCGTTGTGTTTGACCGTGCCTTCCAGCGTTTCCCAAGTCAGGTTCAGGCCGGGGAATTCGGGATAATGGGTTTCAAGTCTGGTGACAATCTTTAAGGCCTGAACGTTATGGTCAAAGCCGCCGTATTTTTTCATGACTTTTTGCAGGCCGCGTTCTCCGGCATGGCCGAAAGGCGGGTGGCCGAGATCATGGTCGAGGGCGATGGCTTCGCCGAGTTCTTCATTGAGGTCAAGGCTTTTGCAAAGTGTGCGGGTGATTTGCGCGACTTCAATACTGTGGGTCAGGCGTGTCCGATAGTTTTTGCCCTCATGATAGGCAAAGACCTGTGTTTTGCCGTCCAGACGGCGAAAAGCCGAGGAGTGAATCAGGCGGTCACGGTCGCGCTGAAAGGGCGAGCGGATAATATTGGCAAAATCGGGATAAAGCCGGCCGCGGCTTTTGTCCGGTGAAGTGGCGTAGGGTGCGAGTTCCATCAGATTATCTTTCCTTGAAAATATTTTAAATCCGTTGTATGAGTATAAAACGAATGATTAAACAAAAGGTAAAAGCAGGATGATTGCAGCAACTTATAACGTGAATTCCGTCAATGCACGGATTGAGAATCTGAGCCGGTGGCTGAAAGAAAAGTCTCCGGATATTGTTTTGCTGCAGGAAATCAAGACCGAATCTGCCAATTTCCCGTTTTTTGAGTTGCAGGCTCTTGGGTATGAAGCGGCTGTTCTGGGGCAGAAAAGTTATAACGGCGTTGCCGTGTTGTCCAAGAAGAAAATTAAAGCGGTTGAAGAAGGCCTGCCGGGGATAAAAGATGAGCAGGCGCGCTATCTGGAAGTTGAGACCGAGGTTGGAGGCGTGCTCTGGCGGGCGGCGTCCGTTTATCTGCCGAACGGCAATCCTCCGTATAATCAGCCTGATGACGACAGCAGATATTGTTATAAACTTGCGTGGATGGATGCCCTGTATCAACATGCCAAAACATTGTCGGCACTTAACCGTCCGGTTATTTTCGGCGGTGATTTTAATGTGATTTTGACGGCCGGCGATGTTTATGACGAGAAGGCTTTTCTGAAAGATGCGCTTTACCGCGAGGAGGTTAAGCAAAAGCTGACGGCGTTAAAGTATTTGGGATATTATGATGCTTTCAGGCTTTTGCATCCGCAGGAAAACGGGTATACTTTCTGGGATTATTCCGGTCAGGCGCTGCAGGCTGACAACGGTATGCGAATCGATTATATGATGCTTTCGGCGCCGGCGGCCGACCGTTTGGAAAAATGTTATGTTGATAAAACGCCGCGGCAGGGAACAAGGCCTTCCGACCATACGCCGCTGATAATAGAATTGAAAGAATAATGGCAAAAAAAACAAGAAAGACCAAGCATAAATTTCCTTCGGTTACGCAATTGGAAATTTGCCGTGAAAATAATAACGGCGAGCTTATGGCCAAGGCTATAAACAAAAAAGACAATCTGGAACGCGTAGAAATTTTTGTGCTGCCTAACCGCAAAATCAAGCCGGAACTGATGACAGGCGATGTTATTCTGGCCAGACTGAGCTGTGATAACGGCGTGTTTTCGGCCAAGCCGATCGTCCGCCTCAGCAAGCAGGAGCAGGCCGTTGAAAAAATGTACGGCGTGGTGGAGAAATACGGCAACAAGGTGATGATTGCAAGTTCGGAAAAGAACTCGCGCAATATGTATGTCTTGGATTCCGGAAAAGGGCTGAAGCATGGTGATTATGTTTGCTTTTATCTGGAAGGGGACCGGCGGTTCAAGACGGTTCGCATCCTTAAGGTTCTGGGCCCGTTTGACTTACATAAAGCTACGGATTCTCTGGTTTTGGAAAAATATGACATTCCGAATGTTTTTTCCAACAGGTTGAAAAAAGAGCTTAAAACGTTGCCGATTTATGATATTGCTGACAGGCTGGATTTGACGGATTTGCCGTTTGTGACCATAGACGGTGACGATTCAAAAGATTTTGACGATGCTGTATGGGCGGAAAAAACGCCGGCCGGTTTCCGGCTCGGAGTTGCCATTGCCGATGTGGCATTTTATGTGCGGCATTTGTCCGAACTGGACAGGGAGGCTTATAAACGTGGAAATTCGGTATATCTGCCGGATATGGTGGTGCCGATGTTGCCGGAGGTTTTGAGCAATGATTTGTGTTCTTTGCGGCCGCGGCGCCGTCGTCCGGTTCTGGCCTGTTTTATTGAAATTGACAATAACGGTAAAATCCTGAGTCATAATTTTCATCGGGCGATTATCCGTTCTGCTGCCAGACTGACGTACGGCGAAGTTCAAAACGCGTTGGACGGGGAACGCAATGACAATACGGCACCGCTTTTTCATTGCGTGATAGAGCCGTTGTATGAGGCTTATCAGGCTTTGGCCATAGCGCGGCAGAAGCGCGGGGCACTGGAACTGGAAACTGATGAGTTTAAGGTTAAGTTTGATAAGACCGGCACAGTTAAAACAATCGAAAAATGCCAACATTTGCTGAGCGAAAAAATTATCGAAGAATTTATGATTGCAGCCAATGTTGCGGCGGCGCAGACGTTGAAGAAAAAGAAAGTGCCGGTGATGTACCGTATTCATGACAAGCCGAGAACCGAAAGGCTGCCGGATATGGAAGGTTTGTTAAAGACATTGAAAATGAAGCTGCCGGATGAGGCCGCTTTGAAACCGCAGCATTTTAACAAGATTATAGACGCTTGTGAAAAATACGGTTTGCAATCCGGTGTGAGCGATCTGGTTTTGAGGATGCAGTCTCAGGCACAATACAGTCCTCATAATATCGGGCATTTCGGGCTGGGGTTGAAAGATTATGTTCATTTTACCTCGCCTATCCGCCGTTATGCCGATCTTCTGGTACACCGCGCGCTGATTAAGGCGCTCAAGCTTCCTGACGGCGGCGGTTTGGAGGACGGGGCGGACGAAAAGCTGTTTGAAGACATCGGTGTTCACCTTTCCGATACCGAACGGCGGGCGGTTAATGCCGAGCGGGAGATGTTGTCCCGTTATATGGCGGAGTATCTTAATCCTGCTTTGGGGCAGGTCTTTGATGTGGCGATTACCGGATTTTCCAATGCCGGAATCTTTGTGCGGATTTCCGAAGTCGGTGCAGAGGGTCTGATTTTGATGAAGACTTTGCCCAATGACCATTATATGTTGCCGGAGAGCAAAATGTTTTTACGCGGAATGCGAAGCCGCCGGGAATTTCGTTTAGGGGACAAAATCAAGGCCGTGCTGAAAGAGGCCAATCCGGTTACCGGCGGGCTGACTTTTCGTTTTTATGAGGAATAACTGCGGGACGGGCTTGTCAAAACAGGCCGGCGCGTTAAAATATAATCAAGATAAAGTGATAATCGGGAACAGGACGAATGTATAAATTTATTTTCTTTTTGCTTTTGGCACTGACGGCAGCAGAACCGGTAAAAGCCGATTATGATACAATAGCTTTGGTTTATCGTAAAGTTCATGAAGAAAATCCACAACACTTGAGTTATACGCGGATAACGGAAGAGGCTCTCAAAGGTCTGCAGAATATGGATGACAAACTGAAGTTTGGCATTCAGGCCGGCCGCGTTACCGTTTATTATGGCGGAAAAATGGTCAGGAGTTTTCACAAACCGGAACAGGATAAGGCCGAAGACTGGGCTGATTTGACAGAGGAGGTTGTGGCTGCGGCAAAAAAGGTTTCCGGACAGGTGTCTTTGCATGATTTTGAAGCCGCGGACGAGATGTTGTCGGCGTTGACGCTGGAGTTAAAGGACGGATCGAAGTATTATAAAGCCATGGACTTGGCAGATGAAGAGGTTTTTGTGCCCAGAAAGGCTTTTTCCGCTTATCAGAGAGAGGGCGTTGTGCATGTGAAGATCAAGGTCTTTGACAGAGACAGTGCCGAAAAGTTGCGTCAGGCAATTGAGAAAGAAAAGGATGCTGCCGGTATGGTTTTGGACTTGCGCGGCAGTTCCGGAGGATCTTTGGCGGCAATGGTTAATATTGCCGATATGTTTCTTGATGACGGGATTATTGTGTCGGTTAAAAGCGGGGACGGTCAGGAAGAGAATTTTTATAATGCCAATGCCGGCGGGGAATGGGATAAAAAACCGCTGGCGGTATTGGTGGACGCCGGTACGGCATCTTCGGCCGAGGCATTGGCTCTGAGCCTGCAGGAGCAGGGTCGGGCAAAGCTTGTGGGAACGCGGACTTACGGCAAAAGTACGGTTCAGGAACTTACAGATTTGGACAATGGATCCCGTTTGTCTTTAACAACGTCAAAAATTCTCGGCCCGTCGGGGGCGGAGGTGTCGGAAAACGGCTTGGTTCCCGATATTTGTACTGCTTATATGGGAAAGGTTCAGAAGCCGGAATTTGTGGCACAGAAGGCAAAAGCCGCCGATTGTCCGCGCCAGGAAAGGGAAGGACAGGAGTTTGACATTCTTACGGCCAGGGTTTTAATTCATAAAAAATTATGAAATTGTTGTTGACAATGTGTTAAAAAAATGTATAGTGCAGTCAAATGTTTTTAAATTTGTAACCTTTTAAGAGTAAAAAAAATGGCAAAAGCAATTAAAGTTAAAGTAAAATTGGAAAGCACGGCCGGTACAGGCACTTTTTATCTTGCTGAAAAAAATCCGAGAACTCATCCGGAAAAACTGACTTTGAAAAAATATGACAAGAAGTCTAAAAAACACGAAGAGTTTGTTGAGAAGAAACTGAAGTAAGTTTTTTTCAGAATTTTGTAAGTGAAATAGAAAAGTGCCGCCGGAGCAGGGCGGCGCTTTTTTGTTATTGGCATTTTGAGAGAAAACCAAGTACAATTTTGGTTATATCAAATTTTTATGATTCCAGAAGTTTGGCTTTTTGGTATTCTTTCTTGAGGGTTTCGGTTTGAACATCGGTGTACCTTTGGGTCGTGGCAAGCGAACTGTGGCCGAGCAGCTCCTGAATGGAGCGCAGATCGGTTCCTTCCGCCAAAAGGTGAGTGGCAAAAGAATGTCGCAGAGCATGGGGCGTCAATGAATCGGAAAGGCCCAACGATATTCGAATCTTTTGCAGCTGCCGTTGGATGATGCGGGGTAAAAGCCGTTCGCCGCGTGCTCCCACAAACAAAGGTTCACCTTCTTTAAAATGGTAGGGGCAGTTTTGCACATATTCATCTATCGCGTCAACGACAACAGGCAACAGAGGCACAATTCTTTCTTTATTGCCTTTACCTCTTATACGCAATATGTTGTTTTGACTGGTAATGTCGCCAAAGTTCAGCGATAAGGCTTCGGAAATACGCAGTCCGCAGCCGTAAAGCAGAATGAAAACGGCGGTGTCGCGCAGCCCCTGCCATTCGTTTTTTGCAAAGTTTGCCGCTTTTCTCAGGATGGTATTGGTTTCATTGACCTCCAGCGCTTTGGGAAGGCTTTTGGGCAGCTTGGGCGAGGAAATAATGCTTAATGCTGAATTCTTAATAATGTCATTGTCGTCAAGCCAGCGAAAAAAATTTTTCAGTGTGGAAATGTTGCGCGCAAGGGTTGTTTTGCACAAATTTCTACCGGCCCGTGCTGAAATATAGCTGCGAAATGTTCTGACATCAATGTTATGCAGGTCTTCAATTTGTGCCGTTCGGCCGAGTCTGTTTTTCAAAAAGCCAAAAAAATCTGACAGGTCGCGGCAATAACCGTCAAGCGTATTGGGGGAATAACGGCGCTCGTTTTGCAACCAGCCCTGCCACTTTTGGATTAAGTCCAAAATTTTTTTATCTGTTTGGTAAGTTATTTTGCTTTTCATATTTTCAATTTAATGTTTAAAAGTAACTTTTTAGTAAATATATACAGAGTTATGTAAATAAATATAGACAAAAAAGAAAGGATGATATAAACTGAAATTCAAAAGGATATTATCAGTTTAGAATTATTAACTAAATTAATCGACATATGGAAGTGCGAGGAAAATTAATTAATGTATCTCGGCCTTATTATCAGGTGGAAACCACTCATGCCAAGCAATGTGTGAGTTTTGTTATCTGTGATGCCAAAGGGAGAAACCGTTTTTTTTCTGTGTCTCAGGAAAATGAGGTTAAGCTGATTATGGTTTCCGAGATTGGCGATGAGATGCTGCTTCATCTTTATTATAGCAAAGAATGCGGTTTGTTTCATGCAGGTCATCGGTTGCAGAGTATTGAAAATTTGACGCTTGGTCAGACAGCAAAGTTTGAGAATGTTGGCAAACAACGCTTCAGCGGCAGACTTGTCCGAATTTCAAGAGCTTTTTGTTTAACTGATTCTTTCTATCAAGGAGAGCATTGCTGTGTTACGCCCGAGATTATTGTCCGTGCGATTTTTGTTATTGAAGCAAAGGGGAAAAAGCTTGTTGCGGAAACGACAAAAATGGAGGTTATCCAGTTTTTGCAGATGGCTGATAAGGGGGATGCATTGGTGCTTGAGTTTAGTTATCAGGGAAATGTTTCTTATATTAGAAACGAAAGACTCAGACTTACTTACCGTGATTTGTGCAGATAGTCGATAACATTTAACAACTGCCGGTTCTCCGGCAGTTTTTTTGTCTGTACAAAGGAGAAAATTTCTTTGACAAATGCTGTTTTCAGAAATTTAATCTTTGTAAGAACTTTAGGAGAAAAGATTATGGCAGCGAAAAAAATAGCTTTTATTGGCGGGGGCGCATGGGGTGGTGCTCTGGCGATTGTTTGTGCAAAGGCCGGTCGGGATGTGATTGTCTGGGATATTAATCAACAAGTGATTGATGCCGTTAACCTCCGGCACGAGTTTCCTGTACATTCCGGAATTGTGCTGTCTGAAAAAATTGTTGCGACGAATGATATGAGCGATTTAGCCGGTGCAGATGTATTTTTTGTAACAACGTCGATTGCCGGTGCGAGAGATGTTTTGGGGAAAATGCGGACTATTATCGGCGGAATGCCGGTCGTGATGACATCAAAGGGGCTGGAACATTCAACAGGTCTTCTGGCTTTTCAGGTGGCGGAAGAGTTGTTGGGACCGGAAGCAAAAGTCGCCTTGCTGGCCGGTCCGAATTTTGCCAGTGATGTTGCCAAAGGAAAAATTTCGGCTACGGTTCTTTTTTCAAAATATCCGCAGGTTGCAAAAATGCTGGCGGAAGCTTTGGCTTCTGAGGTTTTCCGGCCTTATCAGAGTACCGATATTATGGGAGGTTCGGTTTGTGGCGTGGTAAAAAATATTATTGCCATTGCTGCCGGCATTTCCGACGGTATGGGGCTTGGCGAAAATTCCAGAGCTGCAATCATTACACGGGGGTTGGCCGAAATGTCGCGGCTGGTACTGAAAATGGGCGGCAAGGCCGAGACGGTAGCCGGATTGGCCGGTGTCGGCGATTTGTTTTTGACGGCGTCTTCCATGCAGTCCAGAAATTATTCTCTGGGTTTTGGCATCGGACAGGGAAAAACGGTTGAAGAAATTATGAAAGCGCGGACAGCGACGACGGAAGGATTGTTGAGCGCATCTGTCATTAATCTTCTGGCAGAAAAGTATCAGGTAGAAATGCCGTTGTCGGCGGCAGTATACGAAGTGACGTCAGGTCAGTTTCCGGCGGCAGAAACAGTCAAGAGACTGATGAACAGACCTTTGAAAGAAGAGTTGGCCTGATTTGGGCATGGCTTTGCATGCATTATAAAATTTGGTTTGAATTTATGCATGTTATGATATGATAAGGCAAAATTGAAAGAATCCGGAGACTGGAAAATTGGGAAAAATTGTCGGGGTTATGCTGACCCTGCCGTTTAATAACGTATTTGACTATCAGGCAGATGATGATGTTGTACTCGGTGACATTGTCAGGGTTTCGTTCGGGCGCGAACACGTTATCGGGGCGGTTTGGAAATTCGGGAAATCCTGTAATCTGGAAGATGCAAAAATTAAACCGATCGGCGAGAGATATTCTTTTCCGCCGTTGTCGGATGCTTTAAGAAAATTTGTGGATTTTGTTGCGCAATATAACATGGCTTTTGCCGGTTTGGTTCTTAAAATGGTTTTAAGCGTGCGCAGCGTGTTTGATGATCCGAAAACGCTGTTGCTTTATAAACTCTCCGGCAAGACTTTGGCTGAGGCAAAGATTAAAAATTCCGATGCGCGCTGGAGGGTGATGGATTTTTTGAAATTTGCTCCTTTTACCCGTGGAGATATCTGTAAAGGTGCGGGGGTGACGATGCCGGTTGTCAATAAGCTTATTGAAGCCGGTGTTTTGGAACCGGTGGAAGTTGAAGATAAATGGACGTTTGAACGTCCGCAGCCCGATTATAGCAAGGTGAAGCTTACGGCTGAGCAGCAAATTGCCGCGGAAGAGCTGGTTTCAAAAGTCGGCAATGGTTTTTCGGCAACATTGTTGGACGGGATTACAGGTTCCGGTAAAACGGAGGTTTATTTTGAGGCGGTGGCGGAAACTCTCCGGCAGGGAAAGCAGGTGCTGATTATGGTGCCGGAAATTTCTTTGACGACGCAGTGGCTCAGGCGTTTTGAGCGCCGCTTCGGGGTAAAGCCTGCCAAATGGCATTCGGCTTTGGGCAATCGTGAAAGGACGGAAACGTGGAAAGCTGTTGCCGAAGGGCAGGCTCAGGTTTTGATCGG
Source organism: uncultured Alphaproteobacteria bacterium (assembly GCA_910585375.1). Lineage (GTDB taxonomy): Bacteria > Pseudomonadota > Alphaproteobacteria > RF32 > CAG-239 > MGBC133411. Next base: position 14,460 of record CAJUCZ010000023.1, read on the forward strand.
AGCGCGTTCGGCCTTGTTTTTGCCTTATCAAAATCTGGGGTTGATTGTGGTTGATGAAAGTCACGATCATTCTTTTAAGCAGGAAGATGTGGTTAATTATCAGGGGCGCGATATGGCGGTCGTGCGGGCAAAATTCGAAGGATTTCCGATTGTCCTGTCGACGGCGACACCTTCACTTGAGACGATTAATAATGTTGAAGAGGGAAAATATGACTGTGTAAAGCTGACCAGCCGTTTTGCGGCAGCGGAGCTTCCGGAAATCAAAGTGATTGACTTGAAAAAAGACAAGCCGGTCAAAGGCAGCTGGGGCGTTTCCTGGCTGGCGCCGAGCCTTGTGGCGGCTTTGAAAGAGAATTTGGAAAAAAATGAGCAGTCAATGCTGTTTTTGAACCGCCGCGGTTATGCCCCGCTGACAATCTGCCGCGATTGCGGATATCGGATACAATGTCCGAATTGTACATCCTGGCTGACGGAACACAGGTCACAAAAAAAACTGATTTGCCATCATTGCGGTTTTTCCATGAGCATGCCTAAAGAATGTCCGGAATGTCATTCGGAGGAGGGACTTACTGCCTGCGGTCCGGGTGTGGAGCGGATTGCCGAAGAGGTAAAAGCGCGTTTTCCCGATGCAAGGATAAAAATTATTTCCAGCGATATAACTTCCAGCGTGACGGAGGTTTCTGCCGTTATCAGAGAAATGGAGCAGGGGCTGGTTGATATTCTTATCGGGACACAGATTTTGGCAAAAGGGCATCATTTTCCGACCCTGACTTTGGTGGGTATCGTGGATGCGGATTTGGGACTGATGGGAAGTGACTTGCGTGCATCCGAGCAGACGTATCAGTTGCTTTCCCAAGTTTCCGGACGGGCGGGGCGAGGAGAGAAAAAGGGAACGGTTTATTTGCAGACGCTGTATCCGGAAAATGCGGTTTTGAAAGCTCTGATTAATAATGACCGGCAGGAATTTCTAAAGTTGGAACGTCAGAGCCGGAAGATTTTGAAGATGCCGCCTTTCGGCAAGTTGGCAGCCCTTATTGTTTCGGGAACGAATCAGGAAGCGACCGAACGTGTGGCCGTCTGGTTGGGGAATACGGCGCCGAACAATGATTATATTACGACTTTGGGACCCGCGCCTGCGCCGATTTTTATGCTGCGCAACAAGTATCGTTTCCGGCTGTTGCTTAAAACCTCGAAAAACATCAGAATCCAAGACGTTATTCGCGATTGGCTGGCAAAAGTTCAAATTCCTTCAGGGGTGAGAGTGGGGGTGGATATAGATCCATACTCCTTCATGTAAAAACAAAACTGCGTATAAAGGGCTATTAATACAGAAATTACAAAAGGAAGTTTCCTCACGTACTACTTCTTTTATTATTTCTTATTACCAGCCTCTTTCTTCGCAGTTTTTACAGCGGTTTGAAGGAATGGTCATGCTTGTTCCTTTTCTCCTCGTGTACCTTTTGTTGTATACGTCGAATGCTTGACAAAAGCTTTGAAATATGGCATTTTTCTTTTGAAAATATGAATTATTAAGACAAATTTTTATGGAAAGAGAAAAGTTAATTTCAGCATTGGCCGCAAATGGCGGCAAAGGGCAGGTTTTTGCGGGTGGCAGTTATTTGTTTGGCAATAAATTGCTGACTTCAGACGGTAATGTTGTTGATTTGGGAAAAATCCGGAGTTGCCGGGTTTATGCAAACGGCTGGTATCTTCTGCAAAAGGCACAAGGTGCGTTTTTATATGACGGGAAAGGTAAAACCGTTTTTCAGGGGGCATGTGTCTCGGCTGTTAAGGTTTTTGCCAACGGATGGTATTTTATTAAGTCGGGCAAAGACGGCATTTTATTTCGGGGAAAAAACAAACCGCTGGATTTTTCTGTTTGTGATGCCGAGGTTTATGCCAATGGTTGGTACAAGCTGAGAGACGGTAAATCGTGGAAACTCTGGAATGCAAAAGGAGATTCAGTTTCTTCCGGTCTTTTGGATGCCGGCGTACTGAACAACGGCTGGTATTGGGTTAAAAGCTCTAAAGTTTGTACGTTGTATCGTGCCGATGGTTCAATTGCCGCAAGTGCAAAAAATATTTGTGCCAATCAACAGGTTTATTATGTTGATGCCGGTGTTGTCCGGTATGTTTATAATTATCAAAATAAGATGCTGGCCAAAGTCAGAAGCGCTATGATTTATGATGCCGAAGGCAATATTCTGGCAGAAAATGTGCAGGCTGTCAGGGTGACAAAGTACAATCTCTGGAAAATTAAAACGCCTAAGGGCTGGTTGTTCTTTGATGCTGAAGGGAAAGCAATGACTTTTCATTTGTCGGCGGAGTTTGAAAATGGCTGGTATTGCATGGATGAACGGCTTTATAGTTATAAAGACAGGAATCCGCAAAAATATCTGGTCACGTCACGCGGTCAGAAAATTGCTTATTCCGGCAGGTTGAAGCTGAGCGTTTTGAACGGTGCCTTTTGTCTGGCAGAAAATAACGGCTGCTTTTTTGTTTTACGAAATAATGCACGAATCGGACTAATGGTTTCCGAGCTGATTGCATTGATTGACAAGCAGAAGCGGATTTCTGAAACGGAAGCGGCTTATTATAATCTTTATCTGAACTTTTTGGGGTGCAGGGATTATGTTGTTAATCCCCGGGCATAATGTTTCGGAATTATATACAGAAAGCGTTTCATCGGGAGGTGAAGCGCTTTTTTCTTGTGTTTGGCTTTAAAATGTGATAATAATCTAATGAAAAATAATTATTAAATTTAATCATTATGGAACAGACTCCTTTTTTATTATTTGTGCAAAAGGCCGGTGTGGATATTTCAAAAATTGATATTACAGACTTTGTGAGCGTTGAGATTCTTGCAAACGGCTGGTATATGTTTTGGTTACAAGACGAAACGCCTCATGCTTATAATAAGGCCGGCGAGCCTGTGGATGATGGCATCTTTCGGACTAAACGGGTCTTTGACAAAAAGTTTCGCATGATTGTTTTGTATCGGAATGGCTGGTATACCGATTATCGGGTATATCGTGCCGATTTATACCGTTCCGACGGGTCGGCCGTTGCCAGGAAAATGAAAATCTGCCGAGTGGAGGAAAATGGCTGGTACTATTTGCAGGACAGGTGCGGAAATGCATTTTTGTATGATGCAGAAGGGCAGGAAATTGTCAGCGTTAAAGATGCCGATGCGGAAGAGCGCTGGATTGATGCCGGAGTTGTCAACGGAATGCGTTTTACGCATTATCGGGGACGTTTCAGTTGGCAAAAAATTTTATGATTTAAGAAAACCCCGAAAAATTTTTCGGGGTTTATTTGTATCAGAATGAAATCATACAACGGATGTAGCCTTGTCCGGTGTACCACGGTTCTTCATTTTCTTTTGTTTTACAAAGATCATAATGATCGCCATTGCCAAAATACATGGCCCAAGCGCGATATGGGCAGTTTAAGCTGACTTTGCCTTCGCTTGATGTCCAGTATACCCGACTTCCCAATGAGGTTTGATTTAATGCTGACAAGGAAGCATTAATGGTGTTTTTGTTGTTATAAAGTGTCCGAAGTTGTGAATAGGCCGGCAAAAACCATTCTCCGGCAGAGGTTCCTGTTGTTTTATAGTTATAACAGTATCCGGGGGCATGGGAGGTAGAAGACCCCAGAGAAGAAACCTCGGCGGCAGTATTGCCTTTTCCATCATTATCAGAGGATATGCTGTAATTGTAATTGGGGGCAGATGTATCGTTGTTAGGTCCCCAATTCTGCATATATTTTTCATCCAGACTGACAGCCAATCCATTTGCAATAACAATGCCGACAGCTGTTCCGCCGCGACAATAAAAGTCTCCGATATTGGTGCCGCATTGGTAACATTTGTTGTATTTTCCGCCACATTCACTGCCAGATAAAGTACCATTGCAGTTTGTGGTATCATATTTGTATGATGAGCTACAGCAGGATTGGTACGGATAATAGCAAGTTACATTGCCGCATCCATTCTTGGTTGAACCGCCGCAACCTTCAGGGTTTGAGGTTGACGTGCCTGACGGACAATTCATATTACAGGTGTAATAACAGGTATACTCACAGCCGTCAGTACCGTTTGTGCCGTAGGACGAAGAGGTCAGAGAAGTATAGTTCGGACAGCCAGACGGGGTACAGCAAGTACCATAAGAAGAATCATAAGAACATCGTCCGGAATCTTTTTTGAGCTTCTGTCCTGACGGACAAGTGTTAGTATAACCGAGTTCTTTACAGGCCTTGGCGTTGTCGGTTTTGCAGGACTTGTAAAGGGGTTCGCCGTTAGGACATTGCTCAGAGGGATATTGCGGAACGGAACAAGACGTTGTGCTATATCCGTTGTCCTTGCACCACTGCGTTTCAGAACATTTGAAGTACGAAGCATCCCTGTAACATTCGGAGTCAGGGATTTTAGCGGTGTTCTCCGGACAAGAAGAAACATAACTGTTATCTTCACAGAATTTGGAATCGGAATTGATGTCCATATTATGATTTCCGTCCAAAATGCCGCTTTCAGCACAGTCCGGCAGGAAGCAGACCCCGGCCAGAGCGGGAGAAGGCGGGAGGAGCACCGAGAAAGCAGCGGCGACAGCAAAGACTGATACCGCAGAGTTTAGTTTCATGTATAGCATAGTGTGTTTCATGGTTATCCTCCCTTAATAAAAATTCTTTCTTTTGTTGTCATTCTGCGTCACCCTGAGGGTGTGGCCTGAAAATCCATAAAGAAGCAAGCAGGTGCCGGTTGCAAGATGGATTGCCGGATCAAAGTCAGGCAATGACATTGTTATTACTATATCACAAAAAAACACAAGAATCAATACATAATGAAAAGTTGGGTGAGGATTTTGGACAGGGGGATAGGAAAAGCAGAGGAAATTTTGGCTAAAGAGGCCAGTGGGTAGGGAGAGAGAATGGAGAAGAAGGAGGAAAGGGTGAATGGAAAGAAAGGGGGAGTGGTGAGGGCAGAAAAAGGAAAAAAGTTGGGTGTGGGGAAAAAGAAAAAAGCGGGGTACGAAAAATAATTCTGATTTTTTATTTTTATGCGAATCGTGAGATGGATTCGCTTTGCGCGAAATCGGGAAATTAAAGCTTGGAATTTGGCCTTTGCATTAATAAATTAGAAATAAATTGATGTTTATTATATCTTCCAGATTGGATTGATTTGGCGAGTATTAAAAATTGAAAAAACGTTCAAAATCTAAGATTGCTTCGATTTATGCCATAGCCTTGTATGAGGCTGCGGTTGAAAAAAAGGCGTTGGTTAAAATTCAAAAAGATGTGGTGTTGCTTTTGGCTGAAACCAAGGCTTTGCCTGATTTTGTGAAGTTTTTTGCGAATCCGATTATTGAAATTCAGGATAAAAAAGATACTCTTAAACAGATTGCCGGTAAATTAAAACTAAATCCCGAAACGCTCAGTTGTCTTGATATTCTGGCGGAAAACGGCCGTTTTTCAGAATTTGAGCTTATCTTGGAAGAGTTTGTGCATTATGCCAATAAACAGGCCGGTATTGCCGAAGTTCAGGTTAAGGCTGTCAAAGAACTGGATCCGGTTCAGAGCAAAAAGCTGGAAAGCGCTTTGGAAAAAATGCTCAATCAAAAAGTTTTAGTCAATTATGAGGTTTGTCCAGAGATTTTGGGCGGGCTTCAAATTAAATTCGGTTCAAACATGATAGATGATACTATTTTGGCAAAACTGAATCGTCTTGAACAAATAATGAAAGGTGGACAATAATGTCTGTAAACGTCAGCGAGATATCTTCCATTATCAAAGAAAAAATCGAAGGTTCCGACATTATGGCCGATGTGGCCGAGGTTGGTCAGGTTTTGTCTGTCGGTGATGGTATTGCACGTGTTTATGGTTTGGAAAAAGTTCAGGCCGGAGAGCTGGTGGAATTTGCCGGCGGAATTAAAGGCATGGCTCTGAATTTGGAAGAAGATAATGTCGGTGTGGTTATTTTCGGATCAGACCAGTCTATTCGGGAAGGTGATGTGGTCAAGCGTACGGACAGTATTGTCAGTGTGCCGGTGGGAAAACATTTGTTGGGCCGGGTGGTGGATGCTCTGGGTAATCCGATTGACGGCAAGGGTGATATTAAAGCCACCGAATACAGCATGTCCGAAGTAAAAGCTCCCGGTATTATTGCCCGTCGCAGCGTGCATGAACCAATGCAGACAGGTTTGAAGATTATTGACAGCCTTATTCCGATCGGGCGCGGCCAGCGTGAGCTGATTATCGGTGACCGCCAGACCGGAAAAACTTCTATCATTATTGATACGATTTTGAATCAGAAAGCGGTTAACGATAAGGCAAAATCAGAAAAAGAAAAGCTTTATTGCATTTATGTTGCCGTCGGCCAAAAACGTTCAACCGTTGCACAAGTGGTCAAAACCTTAAAAGACCACGGGGCGCTGGATTATACGATTGTGGTTGCCGCTACAGCGTCTGATTCTGCTCCTATGCAGTTTTTGGCGCCGTATTCCGGTTGTGCGATGGGTGAGTTTTTCCGTGATAACGGAATGCATGCCGTTATTTTTTATGATGACTTGTCCAAGCAGGCGACGGCTTACCGCCAGATGTCTTTGCTGCTTCGCCGTCCGCCAGGGCGTGAGGCTTATCCGGGCGATGTTTTCTATCTGCATTCCCGTTTGTTGGAGCGTGCAGCCAAGATGAGTGATGAAGAAGGTGCCGGTTCTCTGACTGCTTTACCGGTAATTGAGACACAGGCCGGTGATGTGTCGGCTTATATTCCGACTAACGTGATTTCAATTACCGACGGTCAAATCTTTTTGGAAACCAACTTGTTTTTCCAAGGTGTGCGTCCGGCTGTGAATGTCGGCATTTCAGTAAGCCGTGTGGGATCAGCTGCACAGATTAAGGCTATGAAACAGGTTGCGGGATCGATTAAGCTGGAATTGGCACAGTATCGTGAAATGGCGGCTTTTGCCCAGTTTGCATCGGATTTGGATGCTTCGACGCAAAATCTGCTGGCGCGCGGCGCCCGTTTGACCGAACTTTTGAAGCAGCCGGTTAATCATCCGATGCCAGTTGAAGAAGAAGTCGTGGCTATTTTTGCCGGTGTGCGCGGCTATTTGGATAAAATCGCCATCAAAGAAGTGCAGGATTTTGAGAAAAAAGCCATTACATCTTTGAAGGCCAATCAGCCTAAGCTTTTGGAAAGTATCCGCAAAGACAAGGTGATTTCGGAAGATACCGAAAATGCGCTCAAGGAATTTTATGACGCTTTTCTGGCGGAATACCTTGGTGAGGAAAAAGCAGCGTAGAGGAATAAATTATGGCAGGCCTGAAAGAGTTACGCACTCGTATTGAATCCATAAAATCGACGCAGAAGATTACGTCGGCGATGAAGCTGGTTGCAGCTTCACGCCTGCGTCGGGCACAGGGTTTGATTGACAAGTCGTCTTTCTACAACAACAATCTGGTGTCTTCCGCCAACCGGGTTTATTACGAACTCCGGCAGGAGGAGGCAGCCAAGGGCGTTAGTTATATTTATCCCAAGCTTTTGCGCGGAACCGGAAAAAACAAAACCTGTCTGCTGATTGTGTTTACTTCTGACCGCGGTTTGTGCGGCGGATACAACAGTAATGTTGCCAAGGCGGCAGCCAAGCGGATTGAGGAACTTACTGCCGAAGGGACGGAAGTAAAAATATTGTGTGTCGGAAAAAAAGGCCGAGATATTCTAAAACGTAAATATGCCGCTTTGATTGTTAAGACTTTGGAAGGGCTGGGTAAAAAAGGTGCCAAATATTATGAGGCAACGGATATTGCCCAGTTGATTCTCGAAGCTTATGACAAAGGGGAAATTGACCGTTGCGAAGTGGTTGTCAGCCATTTTGTTTCCGCCATTACCCGACAAGTGAAGGTTGGTCCGATTTTGCCGGTGATGATTGAGGAGTTTGAATATAACAAACTTAATCTGCCGACCAACGTTGTCAATGGTGCATTTTATGATTATGAGCCTGACAAAATGGAACTGCTGGCAGGGCTTTTGCCGCTGATTTTTAAAGCCAGCCTGTTTCAGGCAATTGTGCATTCTCAGGCTTCGGAGCATGGCGCCCGCATGACCTCAATGGATAATGCGACCCGCAATGCCAAGGATATGATTTCGCGTCTGACCCTGAAATATAACAGAATTCGTCAAACCGCAATTACAACGGAATTGACTGAGATTATTTCCGGTGCAGAAGCAATTTAGTCCGCTTTTATAGAGTATCTAAAGCGGTTTTACGATGGTTCGAAAAATTCATGTACTTCTGTGTACACTAAAATTTTTCTCACATCTAGAAACCACTTTATCTATCTCTCTAAAAACAGACTAAAAGAGGAAATTTAGAGCAATTTTGTTCGGCCTCAAAAAATTCATGTACTTCTGTGTACACTAGAATTTTTTTTCGCCTCCGAGAATTACTTTATCTGCTCCTCTAAAACGAAAATTTCAGCCCGTGTTCACAGGGTATCTAAAGCGGTTTTACGATGGTTCGTAATATAATTATTATCAAAAGACAAACGGTTTATAGGAGATGAAAATGGTTGAAAAAACAACAGCAGCAAAAAAGTCGGCAGCCAAGAAAACGGCTGCTAAAAAGACGTCTGCGACCAAAACTGCGACAGTAAAATCCGCGGTGAAGAAATCGCCGGTCAAAACGGCGCAGAAGATTGTCAACAAACTTGACAAAGAATATGCTTCGGCAGATGTTGCTCAGGAAAAAAAGGCCATTAAGCAGATTGAAGAAAATGCCAAAAAGGACGTTAAGAAGATTAAAAAACTGGCTAAAAAAGAACGTAAAGTTCACAGTATCGGACATATTTCACAGGTTACCGGCGCGGTTGTGGATGTACGTTTTGACAAGCTTGAAGACATGCCGAATATTTTAACGGCTTTGGAATGTGACAACCATGGAAAACCGTTGGTTCTGGAAGTTGCGCAACACCTTGGTGAAAACGTTGTGAGAACGATAGCAATGGATACGACGGACGGGTTGGTCCGCGGTTTGGAAGTTGTCAATACCGGCGAACCGATTGAGGTTCCCGTCGGTCCCGGAATGCTTGGACGCATTATCAATGTTGTCGGCGAGCCTGTGGACGGCCGCGGTGATGTTCAGGCCAGCGATTATTATCCGATTCACCGTCCGGCGCCGTCTTTTGTGGATCAGGCGACAGAAACCAAAGTCCTGACGACCGGTATTAAAGTTATTGACCTGCTTGAGCCTTACGTTAAAGGCGGAAAAATCGGTTTGTTTGGCGGTGCCGGTGTTGGCAAAACAGTTTTGATTATGGAGCTGATTAATAATATTGCCAAGGGGCACGGCGGTTATTCCGTATTTGCCGGCGTGGGAGAAAGAACCCGTGAAGGCAACGACCTTTATCATGAAATGATTGAATCCGGCGTTATTGACCTGAAGGGCGACAAGTCAAAAACCGTATTGGTTTACGGTCAGATGAACGAACCTCCCGGAGCCCGTGCCCGTGTGGCTTTGTCCGGTTTGACTCAGGCGGAATATTTCCGCGATGAAGAGCATCAGGACGTTTTGTTCTTTGTCGACAATATTTTCCGCTTTACACAGGCCGGTTCGGAAGTTTCCGCGCTGCTCGGACGTATTCCTTCCGCCGTTGGTTATCAGCCGACTTTGGGAACGGATATGGGTGCCATGCAGGAACGTATTACATCTACCAAAAACGGTTCCATTACTTCCGTACAGGCGGTATATGTTCCGGCCGATGACCTGACCGACCCGGCGCCGGCAACGACCTTTGCTCACTTGGATGCAACAACGGTATTGTCCCGTTCGATTGCCGAGCTTGGTATCTTTCCGGCAGTGGATCCGCTTGACTCCACTTCCCGGATTTTGTCGTCCGAAGTTTTGGGTGAGGAACATTATACCGTTGCCCGTCAGGTGCAGGAAATTTTGCAAAAGTATAAATCTTTGCAGGACATTATCGCCATTCTGGGTATGGATGAATTGTCCGAGGAAGACAAGCTCACCGTTGCCCGTGCCCGTAAGGTTCAGCGTTTTCTGTCTCAGCCGTTCCATGTGGCCGAAGTCTTTACCGGTACGCCGGGAGTGTTTGTTAAGCTTGAAGACACGATTAAGGGCTTTAAAGGTATTATTGAAGGACAGTATGACAATATTCCCGAGCAGGCATTCTACATGGTCGGTACTATAGAGGATGCGTTGGAAAAGGCTAAGAAGCTTGAAGCCGCTTAACGGATAACTAATACAGAAATTGCGGCTCGGCAGCTAAGTCATGTACTAATTTGTACATTCCTGTCACAGCCGTCCTTATTTCTTATTATTTATCTCGTTAATTGGCTTCAATGAAGCCGCTTAACGGAAATTAAGCCGCTTAATGGGAGTCTGGAGCAATTTTATGCTGTCTCGAAAAATTCATGTACTTCTGTGTACACTAAAATTTTTCTCGCAGCTAGAAATCACTCCATTCTCCTCATTAATCGGCTTAATTGAGCGGCTAAATGGATTTAGTCCGCTTTTATAGAGTATCTAAAGCGGTTTTATGCTGTTTCAATAAGGGTAAAGTGTCGGGTTAATAAAAAAGGAAAAGAACATGAAAAACGAGATTATTTTCCGCTTATCGCGGCCGTATAAAATTTCAACCACGGCTGCCGTATCTAAGGTCGTGTTGCCGGCGGCGAACGGTGATATTACGATTTTGCCGGACCGGGCACCGACGCTTATTTTGCTGAAGGGCGGTCTGTTGCAGGTTTTGGATAAAGACAACAAGCCGCAGGAACGTTATTTTATCAAGAGCGGCGTTGCTGATGTGGCGCGTAACCGTTGTGCCGTTTCGGCGGAAAAAGTTGTTCCGTTTGATAAGATAGATGTTGCGCGGGCGGCAGAAAAGCGGGATGCGGCCATTCATCAGGACGATAAGGATTTTTATCAGATGATTGTTGAAAAGCTGACGTTACTGGCCCGTTGAGTTTGTATTTTTATTAATCTCCGCAGCCTGCGTCTGCGGGGATTTTTTTGTCGCAGAGAGTTGACCGGCGGAACGCCGTGCATTATAATCGGAAGATAATTTTTGAAAGGCGGAAAAAATGAAGAAAAACGGTCGGGTGATTATTTTGATGATGGATTCATTCGGGGTCGGCGAGGCACCGGATGCTGATAAATTTGACAATGTAGGCGCCAATACTTTTACCCATATTGCGACAATGAATAACGGCCTGAGAATTCCAAATCTGGTGCATCTCGGTTTGTCTGAAGTTTCAAAAGCGGCCTGCGGGTATTTTCCGCCGCTCGGGGTTCAGCCGCCGGCAAAGATGACAATGGATTCAAAGTTCGGTTTTATGCAGGAGATCAGCCATGCCAAAGATACCTCTTCCGGACATTGGGAAATGGCCGGCGTGCCGGTTTTGTTTGAATGGGGATATTTTTCTCCCGAGTATCCGTCTTTTCCGCCGGATCTGGTGACGGAGATTTGCCGGAAAGCCGGACTGGACGGTATTCTTGGTAACAAAGCCGCTTCCGGTACGGTTATTATTCAGGAATTGGGCGAAGAACATATCAAAACCGGAAAGCCGATTTTTTATACCTCGGCCGACAGTTGTCTCCAAATAGCCGCTCATGAAAAATATTTTGGGCTGGATCGGTTGTACAATCTTTGCAAAATTGCTTTTGATGCCGTTAAGCCTTATCGCATTGCGCGTATTATCGCCCGTCCGTTCACCGGTGAAAAAGCCGGTGAATTCGTACGAACGAAAAATCGTCATGACTACTCGGTTACACCGCCGGCCGAAACGATTTTGGACAAGGTCACAAATGCCGGCGGAAACGTAATTGCCATTGGTAAAATCGGCGATATTTATGCACATCAGGGCACGAGCAAAGAGGTCAAGGCCAGCGGGCTGCAAGAACTTTGGGATGTGACTTTGCAAGAGATAAAAAATGCTCCCGACGGCAGTCTTGTTTTTACTAATTTTGTGGATTTTGATATGCTCTGGGGACATCGGCGTGATGTGAAGGGCTATGCCGGCGGGTTGGAATATTTTGACAGTCGTCTGCCGGAAATTGAACAGGTTTTGCGTGATGATGATATTGTATTTATTACCGCTGATCACGGCAATGATCCGACTTACAGCGGAACAGACCATACGCGCGAATTTGTGCCGGTGATTATGTTTGGCAAAAAGATTAAGCCGGAATTTATCGGACATCGTAAAACTTTTGCCGATATTGCGCAGACGATTGCCGAATATTTCGGTCTGGAAAAAATGGAATACGGAACATCTTTTCTGGAGAAAAAAGAATAATGAGCTATCGGGCAAGGAACCTGCCGGCGGAGCGGCATTGCTTTTTCGGGCGCAAGGGAGGTGTTTCCAAGGGAAAATACACCAGTTTAAACGTGCGGAAAATGTGTGGCGACATTGGTGCAAAAGTTGATGAAAACCGAAAAATTGCGGTTGAAGCAATTGGCGGAAAATTTGAAAATCTGATGGTGTTGAGTCAACAGTCCGGTACGAGTGTCTGTTTTGCCGAAGAAGCTTCAATCGGGAAAATCGCAGCTGACGGGGTGGTGACGAAAACACCGGAAATGGTGCTTTGTTTATTTACGGCAGATTGTACGCCGGTTTTGCTGGCGGATTATGCCCATGGTGTGATTGCGGTAGCTCATGCCGGCTGGCGCGGGGCTGTGCGCGGCGTGTTGGAAAACACGCTGGATTTGATGATTGAAAAGGAAGCGGTTCTTGAAAATATTGCCGCGGCGCTAGGACCTTGTATTCAGCAGCCGTCTTTTGAGGTCGGAATTGAAGTGAAAGAAGAATGTACGGCGGTTAGTCCGTTGTATGAGCGTTTTTTTGCTGCGGGAAAAGATGACGGGCATTTTCAATTTGATTTGGAAGGGCTGGTCAGATTCCGATTGGAGCAATATGGGGTTAAAAATATTACGGTTTCCGGAATTGATACTTATAAAGATGCAGAAAATTATTTCAGTTATCGCCGGAACTGTCATCAGGGGCTGGCAGAGAATCCGAAAGATTTTCCCTGCCAGGCCTCAATGATCAGATTGTGACTGTTTAGCAAATATAACAGGTGACGGAATCAGAATCCGGTTTGTACTTAGTACAGCCACCGGTGTCGGTTGCACTGTATCCGAGTTCGTCACAGGTCTTTCTTCTGCAATCATCAGGATCCCAACAGGTTAAACCGGGGCAAGGGGAAACCGAGGTGCATACCCAGTATCCGGCCGGACTGGAGAGTAAAGTTCTGTTTTGTCCGTGTCCACTGGTATAAGATGAACAAGAACCACACGAAGAACTATTGCCGCCACCAGAACCTCCCCCTCCGGAGTTAGCGCCGCCTGAAGAGCAGCCTGAA
>CAJUCZ010000024.1 GCA_910585375.1 uncultured Alphaproteobacteria bacterium
ACCCCGGAGGTTGCGGCGGGGCGACCCGTAACGGATGTAATACAAAGACTTGTTACTATCCTTATCAAGCTTGCTGCACACCAAGCTGTACAAGCCAATCCGGGTGTTCCTGCGGTTCTTATACAGTTTCTGACGGGTGCGGCGGAACTTGCACAAAATGTTCTTCCTGCTGTAACTCATCTTCTTCTAACTGGTGTCCGGTTCACTCAACTTGTCACACAAACTGTTGCAAGGACGGAACAATAGAGCCTTGTGATCCCCAATGCGGCGGCTCAGGGTGCGGCAGCTCAGATAGTGGAACTACAGATGACTGTCCTAATGGATGGCATCCGGGTGCAGGACAAAACAGAGGGGGGGCTTGTGAAAATTATTTTTGTTATACCGGATATCGTTTCTGTTGCAATGATACGTCACATCCTATCTGCAACTCTAATGCCAATCCTTGTTCTACCGCCCGCAGCAGATGTGGCGCTACCTTTAGTTTTGTAACCAATGTTTATTGCGGCGGTGGTTACAGCGGGTATTCGATATACTATTGCTCAGATGAAAGCGGAAGTGCTTGGGACTGGTAATATAAATTTACTTCATTCAATTATTATAAAAAACCCCCGAAAGTAGAATCTTTCGGGGGTTTTCTTAATCTTTTTGATTATGCGCTTTTCTTATTGCTGTCTTTACGCATAACAAACTTTGGCTGTTTTTTATCGTTGATGACTTTCTCGTCAATCACAATTTCCGCCACTTCTTTTTTATCCGGAATTTCATACATCAATTCCAGCAGGTTTTCTTCCAGAATGGCTCTCAGTCCGCGGGCGCCGGTTTTGCGCTCAATTGCTTTTTTAGCAATGGCTTTTAACGCCTCTTTTGTTATGGTCAGTTTAACATCTTCCATTTCAAAAAGGGTCTGATACTGTTTAATCAGGGCGTTTTTGGGCTCGGTCAGAACTTTAACCAATGCGTCTTCGCTCAAGTCATTCAGCGTGGCAATGACCGGCAGACGGCCGACAAATTCCGGAATCAAGCCGAATTTCAGCAAGTCTTCCGGCTGGACGTCTTTGATAATCTCACCAATACCGCGCTCGTCCGGTCCGCTGACTTTGGCGCCAAAACCGATAGAACTTTCTTTGCCGCGGCGGCTGACGATTTTTTCCAGACCGGCAAAAGCACCGCCGCAGATAAACAGAATATTAGTCGTGTCAACATGCAAAAATTCCTGCTGCGGATGTTTTCTGCCCCCTTGCGGCGGAACGTTGGCAACCGTACCTTCAATAATTTTCAACAACGCCTGCTGAACGCCCTCGCCCGATACATCGCGCGTGATGGACGGGCCGTCGGTTTTGCGGGTAATCTTATCAATCTCGTCAATATAGACAATGCCGCGTTGTGCTTTTTCAATATCATAGTTAGCCGCCTGTACCAGACGCAGGATAATATTTTCCACGTCTTCGCCGACGTATCCGGCTTCGGTCAGGGTTGTGGCGTCCGAGATTGCGAAAGGCACATCCAAAATTTTCGCCAAGGTCTGTGCCAGCAAAGTCTTACCACTTCCGGTCGACCCAATCAAAATCACGTTGGATTTTGAAATATCCACGTCTTTATTGGCTTTTTGCGAATTCAGGCGTTTATAGTGATTATAAACCGCTACGGCCAGAACTTTTTTGGCTTCGTCCTGTTCAATCACATACTGGTCAAGAAACTCTTTGATTTTGGACGGGGTCGGCAGATTTTCGGCAGAAGTAATCTCGCCCTTCTCGGCTTTTTCTTCCGCCATTTCGTCAGCCACGATATTGATGCAGACTTCAATACATTCATCGCAGATATATACGCCGCGGCCGGCAATCAGTTTTTTCACTTCATTCTGGGATTTTCCGCAGAACGAACAATGCAATACTTCATTATTATCGGTTTTATCTGTCATATTTAACCTCTTATTTCATTTCTTCGCGCGATGCGACAATGTGGTCAATCAGGCCGAATTTCTTGGCTTCTTCCGGTGTCATAAAGTTATCCCTGTCCATGGCCTTTTCTATGGTCGCCAGCTTTTGGCCGGTGTTTTTGGCGTACATGGCGTTCAAACGTTTGCGCATATCCAAAATCAGTTTGGCCTGAATTTCAATATCCGCCGCCTGCCCTTTGGCTCCGCCCGACGGCTGGTGAATCATAATCTGCGAGTTCGGCAGAGAGAATCTTTTGCCTTTTGCTCCTCCCGCCAGCAGGAAAGACCCCATTGAACAGGCCTGACCGATGCACAGCGTATTGACGTCGCAGGTAATATACTGCATGGTATCATAAATCGCAAGACCGGAAGTGATGACGCCGCCCGGAGAATTGATATACATATAAATATCTTTTTTCGGGTTCTCGGACTCCAAAAACAGCAGTTGGGCGCAGATTAAAGGCGCCATTTCGTCATTGACTTCGCCGTTCAAAAAGATAATTCTTTCTTTCAGCAAGCGTGAAAAAATATCAAAAGAGCGTTCGCCGCGGGCGGTTTGCTCAATTACGACCGGAACCAGCGAATCGTACATTTCCAAAGAACTTTTGTCAGACATTTATATTTTCCTTATCTCGTTAACATGTTAGTTATATAGCACGTTAACACAATTTCTTCAACAAATCGTAAACGCCGAACGTCGGCGGCGATCAGTTTGTCAGTGCCATGAGACCCGCGGCCGAACGTCGGCTGCGATCGGTTTGTCAGTGCCATGAGACCCGCGATGCTCCGGCAGGAAGTAGGACAAAGTTTCTGCTTTGAACAGAGAAAATGAAAAAAGCGGGATTTCCTCCCGCTTTTTATTATTGCCAAGGAGAATTTTGGGCATCGATAAGTTTTATTTCAAAAACCTTGTCGAAGAACGAGAACAAATGGACGTATTCATCCATTCGCAGGCTGCCCGTATTTCTTCTTAAACGTTCCAGACGGCCTTCCAGAAAATCTATATGATCGGCGAGTTCGGCGCTAGTCAGGCCCTGTTCCGTCATTATCCGGTTTAATTCTTTATTACAATAACTCCGGAAGGTTTTATACCACTCTTTTCTATATTTTCTTGATAACATTTTTAGCTCCTTAATTTTGTTAAAATAAAATCCGCCTAAAAAAATAGGCGGATGGAGCTAACAAACTGCCACAAAACAGTCGCCGTTATTCGCCCGCAAAGCGGCTTATTTCCGGCACCCCACCCTTGGTGGATATTATGTGGAGATGTTTGTTAGACACCACAGCCCGTCTCCGGACTGCGGGTATTATCATAAACGAATCTATGACTTTTGCAAGCGGATTTTTGGATAGAGAAAGTGCTTGGCGTTATTTCTTTTGCAGTTCCGCAATATCGTTCGGAAAAGTAACATCCAGCAGGTCTTTGGGATTTTTGACCTCAATATTTTTACTAAAATCCGCCACGTCCATAAAGACCGTTCGCAAGTCGGCATCTTCCGGCGCAATATCGGCTCGGTCGTACAATTCTTTGCTCCACAGCACCGGATTTTTCTTTATTCCTTTCACCGAACTGAACAAGACCTGCGGTTTTTCTTCCGCGACCAAAGCCTTAATCATCTTATTCAGATACGAATCGGTAATATTCGGCATGTCAGCGGGAATCAACAAAACCCCGCGGCAGAAGCCCGGAACGGATTTTACGCCCAGACGGATGGATGTTTTTATGCCCGAAACATAGTCCGGATTATAAATGATATTCACGTCCAAATCTTCCAGCGCTTCTTCCATCTCTTCATGCCGGTAACCGGTAATCACAAAGACCGGCGAGGCTTTTGACTTGACCGCGGCATGCACGACTTTCATAAACAGCGGCTCACCGTCCAGTTCGGCCATCAGTTTGTTTTGTCCCGCACGTTTTGATTGTCCGGCAGCCAGTACGACTGCCGCAACGCGGGATTCTCCGGCTTTTAACGGTTCAGCGCTGCCCGAAATCAGTTTTTCGCGTTCTTGATCCGACAATTCCCCGCCCTCCGGAATAAAGACGTTCTGCGGGTGCGAGAAATCAAATCCCAACAATTTCTCACTTATCACCGCCTGCAAAATATAACGATGAATCAATGTTGTATCGGTTTCATCATAATTATACGGCAGGCTGATGATTTTGCGGCCGCGCTTATGGGCAATGAGCAAATCCGATGCGCCGACGTTAGGCACTTCATGACTGACAATCTCATCGGCAATACTGCGCAAGGCCGAGGGAATCACGTCTTGGGCGCAGGTTGTCTTTTGTGCCGGCACAATAAACAAAATCTCATTATCATCGCGAAAAGCCTGTTCCAACGCATCGGCCACCTCTTCAATCTCATGGCGTGCCGAATATTCCCGCACAAATTCCAGCCCCTGACCGCCAAACTCTTTAATCAGCTTTTTCACAACTTTGGTAAAATGTTTTTCCTCTGCTTTATTTTGGTAAATCTTTGTATAAAGCAGACCGATTTTCCGGCTGCGGACACCGGAAACTTTTAACATGTCCGTATTACCGGAAA
Source organism: uncultured Alphaproteobacteria bacterium (assembly GCA_910585375.1). Lineage (GTDB taxonomy): Bacteria > Pseudomonadota > Alphaproteobacteria > RF32 > CAG-239 > MGBC133411. Next base: position 4,483 of record CAJUCZ010000024.1, read on the forward strand.
GACGGTAGACAACCTCGTCCACCTGCTGTTGTCCGAGCACCGGATAATTGGTATAAAGTTCGGCCACAACCTCGCCTTTTTTGACGGGGCGGTATACTTTTATCGTATTCAGAATAAAGTATTCCGCCATGCGGTTAAATTTTGCCACACGGTCATCCGAACACTCAAAAATGCCGTCAACCGCGGCGATGATTTTTGCCGTGCCATCGTCATTAATGCAATATTCGGTATTGTCTCCGCACAGTTTGGCGGCAACAATTCCCAGCGCCGTCTGAAAAGCCAGATCGTTTTTATCCATTTTTGCGCCGAAAATCCGGCGGATGCCGATAAACTTCAAGTCTTCGATATCTGCCGCACTCAGCTCATGTCCTTTCGGCAAAGTCCGGCCGTTCAAGCGGATTTCATCGGCAAGCCGAATCCCCTGCGCGTGATTTAAATCATATTCCTGATACTGCATTTGTCTTATCTCTGTTTTGTTGCAAATTCCAGATTTGTCCGGCGGTTTCCTGCATTCGGGCAACCGTTCCGGACGGAAGTTTCAAAACACCGTCCGCCCAGCCTGTTGTTTGTCCCATACACTGCAACGCATTTTCAAAATCCAAACGATGGTGCACCGAAGACTGCACTTCCGCCGCCAAAGTTTTCATGCTCTGCGCGTCATGTTTCAGGCAATCCGAAGCTATCCGCCAACTGACCAGCCATTCATGCGGGTAGCGGTAATCATATGTCATATCGCGGCCGTCTTCCGATTTTTCTCCGCCGAGGCTTCCGCCCCAACGCGGCAGAGCCTCAAACAAAGGCATTTTGTGAAAACTGCGGGCTTCGGAGTTAAGCTCGTGCCGCTTCAGCAGGCTTTGTTCCGACAAGCGGGTTAACAATTCTTCTTCAGCATGCAAAATATGGCAAAAAGGCGTGACTGCCCAGACCTGTCCGCCACCGTTCCAAACATTGAGAATGTAATTATCGTCTCTGACTCCGGGCATTTCCACCAGTTCAAGTTTGTCCGCGTCCGGTACAAAGTCATATATGCCGAGGTTGCCCATTTCTTCATAAGTTTCACGAATGACATTATTTTTGCGGATAATATCAATATCGTCCGTCAGAACCGGACAGTTAAATTCATCTAAGACAACATCATCTTTCAGCCCGATGAGTTCTTCCTGCTGCGGCAATGAAAGGGCAAAAAACTCGTCTTTGTTTGTTCTTTCCGATAATCCGCCCAACCCGCCGAAGCCTTCCGGTTTTCCGCTTTTGGCATTCAGGCGTTCAAGCAGGCCGACATAAACATTTTGCAGTTTTGCTTTCATACTCTTGCCGGCGGCAGGACAGCCGCAGAACAATGTTACGTTGGCACCGCTGTTCAAGACCAGTTTTCGGTTGGCCTCAACATTCAAAATTTCTGCCCGCGCAGCTCCTTTGGGCGTTTGGCGCAAAACGGCGAGAATTTCCTCATAAGAATGATACTGCTGCATTTTTTTCACTTTGATGTTTTGACTATTATTAATTTATAACAGGATTTTATTTTTGGCAACGGAATATAAAGAGATGTTGTATGGGGATAAAATTTAATTGGTGACTTTTGCAAAAAAATAGTGTATGTTTTGCCAATGTAATTAACAATATTTGAGAATTTCGTGAAAAAAATAATCTCTGTTTCTGAGGCCGCAAAGCTGGTGAAAAACAACTCGTCGCTTATGATCGGCGGTTTTTTGCGCTGCGGCACACCGACAAAACTTATTGACGAACTGATAAAGAACAAGACCGGCAATCTGACCCTGATTGCCAACGATACGTCTTATCCCGAGCATGACCGCGGCAAGCTGATTGTCAACAAACTCGTGAAGAAAGCCATTGTCACCCATATCGGCACCAACCCGGAGACCGGACGGCAAATGAATGCAGGCGAGTTGGAAGTCCAGTTGGTTCCGATGGGAACGCTGGTAGAGAGAATCCGTTCCGCCGGCGCCGGACTGGGTGGCTTTCTGACGCCGACCGGCATCGGTACGATTGTGGAAGAAGGCAAAGATACACTTGAAATTGACGGTCGGAAATATCTGCTGGAAAAACCGCTTAAAGCCGATGTGGCAATCATTTATGCGACCAAAGCCGACAAATTCGGCAATGCTTTTCTGGACGGAACGACCCGCAATTTCAATACCGTTATGGCAACAGCGGCTGAAACGGTTATACTGGAAGCCGAAGAATTGTGCGAAGAGCCGCTGAATCCGGCAGAAGTTACTATTCCGGGGCTGTTTATTGATTATATTGCAATGTGAGGATAATATGGAACTTTCAAAAGAACAATGCCGCGAAATTATTGCCAAACGCGTTGCTCAAGAGATGCACGAAGGCGATGTGATTACATTGGGTATCGGGTTGCCGACAGAAGTTGCCAACTATATTCCGCATGATATGCATGTTATTTTTCAATCCGAAAACGGCATGACCGGCGTGGGACACCGCGATTTGAGCGCGGCGGAAAATCCGCTTGTCACAAATGCCGGCGGCATGGCCGTCACAACCCGTCCGGGCGCAGTCTTTTTTGACACGGCGATGTCTTTTGCCATCATGCGCGGCGGCCACGTTGATGCGACTGTTTTGGGCGCGTTGGAAGTTGACGAGCACGGCAATCTGGCAAGCTGGATGATTCCGGGAGCTTTTGTTCCCGGCATGGGCGGTGCCATGGATTTGGTGGTAGGCGCAAAGAAGGTGATTATTGCAATGGAACACACCAGCAAAGGCAAGCCCCGAATCGTGAAAAACTGTACTATTCCGCTGACAGCTCAGGGCGAAGTCGATTTGATTGTGACCGAGCGCTGCGTGATTGAGGTTACACCTCAGGGGCTGCTCTTAAAAGAAATTAATCCGCTTTTTTCATTAGACGATGTTCTCTCCTCTACGGAAGCAACATTGATTGTTCCGGACAATTTGCTGCAAAAAGCAGTTTAGCTGACTGAAAACCTCTGATAACACAAAAATTAAAAGGCCGGATTTCCGGCCTTTCTTTCGCATCACTATTTTACCAACGTGATGGTCTCAACTTCAATTTCCGTTGGTTTCATCATGTGGGTATCTACTTCGCCCTGAATCTGGATTTTGTCATTCGGGCCGACGTTCAGTCCGTTCCAATCGTCATCATCGATTTCAACCTTAATGGAACCGGTTCCGTCTTTGAACATATATTTTTCATCGCCCAGACTGCTTTCAATAAAGCCCTGCAAAATGACAACGCTTTCATCCGGCATTTCTTTAACCTGAGATACAGTCGTCTTCTCTGCGGCTGACGGTCCGGTAAAGCCGGCCTGAGCTGCGGACGCCATCCCCAGACAGGAAACTGCGGCAATTAACAAACTCAAATTTTTCATCCCTTTTCTCCTTTGTTGCTATTTTTTATTATAAATATAGGCACAATATTGCAAATTGCAAGCGCCTCAACAGCATCATTTACAAAAGTTGACAATAATTTTAGCACATTTTTAGACAATCCCTGTCCACACACACCACCTATAGTATTGATTTTATACATATAATACTTATTGACTCTTTGACAAAATACGATATATTATATTGTATAAATATCTTATTTTGCCTATTATTAGTGTTATGTCACAGCTATAATCTGTTTCTGCAGTTTATACCGTCATTTCCGGTAATGGGTTTTTTCTAATTATAAACTAAAAATCAAACAATCATGAAACAGATTTTAACATTTTTAATTTGCTGTATTATGTGTAGTTGTAGCAATACGACTGAAATTTGCAAAGTTGACATTGTAAATTGTTATACCAATGAGCTGGGACGAAAAATTTTTGTTATGTCCGACGGGGGCATGGCTGAAATTATTGCCGAACCTGCCTGCAGTCGGTCTGTGCAATTCTACGACCACGACTTTAATCTCTTACATAGATGTCACTATCATTACCTTATCGGCAATAGTCCGTTATGTGAGAAATGGATGAACGCAGAAGTCGGCGGACGGGCTGTATTAAAAGTAAAAAAAGTTGCTTTTGAGAATATATATTACTATGAGGTTTTAATTGAGCCGAACACGACTATTGAGAGAAAAATTGCACGTATTACTAAATACGACGGAAATCTCAATAAGATTGAAGGATCACTGAGAATCAGCGGAGGCTTCCTAACCGGCAGTTCCGGAAGCGGAAAAATTAAAGGAATCGGAGCTGGTGTCGAAAAGATGTTTATTAATATTTATTTTGACGACAGAGACCCGATTACAGTCAATGCCATGGAAAATCAATTGTGGCTTGACGTGGAGGAAGGAGATACCGTTATTGAAAGAAGAATAAACGGCAAAACATCTTTCTTTCCCAAATTTTAACAAAAAGCTCTGACATTGATAAAGTCAGCACTGAAAGCACCAGAAAAGGCTTCCGATTTTCGGAAGCTTTTTTATTGAAACGTAAAGATTATATGAAGATGAAAAATGGATTGCAACTTCTTGCAACCCATTGAAAATATTTGATATTTTCCTGATACCAATTAACGTTTGGAGAACTGGTAAGAACGGCGGGCTTTGGCCTTACCATATTTCTTACGTTCTACAACACGGTCATCACGTGTCAGGAAGCCGGCTTTTTTCAGAACTGAACGCAATTCCGGTTCATATTCGTTCAAAGCTTTGGCAATACCGTGCTTAATCGCACCGGCCTGACCGGACAAGCCGCCGCCTTTTACGGTGCAGACAACATCGAATTCGTTTTCGCGGTTGGCAACAACAAACGGCTGATTGATGATCATTTTCAATACCGGACGGGCAAAATAGGTATCAATGGATTTGTCATTGATAGTGATAACGCCTTTACCCGGCTTTACCCAAACGCGTGCAACGGCATCTTTTCTTTTACCGGTGGCATAAGAACGACCCTGTTTGTCGCGGTTTGCTTTGCGAACCTTAACTTCTTCGGTTTTAGATGCGCTTTTAATATCTTGCAAAGATTCAATTTTTTCAGCCATTATAATGCGCTCCTTTTATTTTTCGGGTTCATTGCGGCAATATCCAGAACAACCGGATTCTGAGCAGTATGCGGATGTTCGCTGCCGGCATAAACTTTTAATTTGGTCATTTGCTGACGACCCAGCGGATTGCGGGAAATCATGCGTTCAACGGCCTTTTGGATAACTCTTTCCGGAAAACGGCCGGCCAGAATTTTTGCCGGTGTGGTTTCTTTGATGCCGCCGATATAACCGGTATGTTTGAAATATTTTTTATTGGTCAGCTTTTTGCCGGTCAATTTTACTTTGTCTGCATTGATAACGACAACGTAGTCACCGCAATCAAGGTTCGGAACATAGGAAGGTTTGTGTTTGCCGCGCAAAATCTTGGAGATTTCGGCAGAAAGTCTTCCCAGTACAACGCCTTGAGCATCAACGACATACCATTTTCTTTCAATGTCAGATGGTTTTGTTGCATATGTATTCATTGTAACTCACTTCTTTGTTAAAAAGTTTAGGATTAAAATTCAGATGAAATATACAGGATATATTTTTAATGTCAACAAGAAAAAACGTCATATTTTCAATATTTTATTCTAAGGTATTATAATACCACACACTAACCCTCTGATAATTCTTCTTTTTTGCCTTTTCAGGGAAACTGACAAATTTCGCCTTGTTATACAGAGGCTTTAGATTATGTTAAAAAAAACCCCGCATCGAAAAATGCGGGGTTTCTTATGCTTTTTACAAAAGCCGGCGGACAAACAGTCCCTGTTCATTTTTTACGTAATGCAGCGGAATTTTTTCCATGCGTTCCTGATTACGGTCATCACACCAATCGTATTCGTTCCATTGAAAAAACAATTCCGTACCATTGTTATGTTTCTTGAACTCGTCTGCCCATTCTTCATGCCCCCAGTTGGAGTTATTGGCCGATGCTGTTTCCGGATTCAGTGCCAGCAGACAATTCATTTGTTCCCGATGGTATTGAAATATACCGGTATTGCAAACAAAAATATCATCAAACACGACTTTTTTACAAGTTCCGATAAACGAGAGCTTTTGGTCATGCTGCAAAAACAATACGTCATCATCGCTAATCAGCAGGTTTGATATACCGTTTCCGGCCAATAACGTCAGAGCGCATTTGCCCCAAGTTCCATAAACCGGTTCATACACTTCGGCTTGATTAACCAACGCCATTTTGTTGCCCAGCAGCGTGACCTCCGGAAATCTCTTGTTCCCGTCAAAGCCAAACATAAGCAAATATTTTTTGCCTGTGCTGTCCTGTTTGAGATTTTCCTCAGTCCAGCATTCAGAAAAAATATTTTCTCCGGAAAACGGAAAAGAATATATGCCGATACTGTCCAATGCGGCTTTAACGCTATTTTGCACCAGAGCAAACATCAACACCTCGTAAAGCGATGGAATTTTTGCCCGATTTTCTGAACATAATCGCTGTGCTTCCGGCAAAGTCAGTTCCTCGCCGAACTGCGGCGATTTGCGCAGATAGATCTCCGGCGTGACATAAATGCCGTCGACGACCTGCCGCATCGGCCAACCGTTTTCAAAATGATAAAGGGGTCCTGACTTTTGCCCCTGACGAGTCAAACAATCTGAATACCAAACAATGTTTTCTTCTGTCTCCATAAAAATATTTTTTAAATTATACAATAGAATAATAGTTCGCTGCACTTAATGTAGCAGTTTCTGCACTTTTGTCAATATTTATCCTTTTAAGGTTTTACAGCAGATTTCTCAAATCATACAGCTTTTCCAGAGCCTCGCGCGGGGTCAGGTCATCGGGATTAACGGCTTTTAACGCCTCCAGCGCCGGAGAGATTTCAACCGGTTCCGGTTCAGCTTCCCTGACTGTTGAGAACAGCGGCAAATCATCCACCATTTTGGTAATGCTGCGGCTTTTGCCGGAATCTTCCAACGACCCCAGCACCTGCTCCGCCCTTTTCACAACGGCTTTCGGCAGGCCGGCCAGTTTGGCGACATGAATGCCGTAAGAACGGTCAGCCGCTCCGTCAATCACCTCATGCAAAAAGATAACATCTTCATTAAATTCTTTGATTTTCATGCAATGCAGGCTCATTTTCGGCAGTTTTCCGACCAGCGATGTCAGTTCGTGATAGTGCGTGGCAAATAAGGCGCGGCATTTGTTGACCTCATGCAGGTTTTCCACTACTGCCCAAGCGATTGACAAGCCGTCAAACGTTGCCGTACCGCGGCCGATTTCATCCAAAATCACAAAAGAACGTTCCGTCGCCTGATTCAAAATGCCGGCGGTTTCAACCATTTCGACCATGAAAGTCGAGCGGCCGCGCGCCAGATCATCCGAAGCGCCGACGCGGGAAAAGATTTTATCAATCACGCCGATATGCGCCGAATCGGCCGGAACGTAGGCACCCATTTGTGCCATGATGGCGATGATGGCGTTTTGACGCAGAAAGGTCGATTTACCGGCCATGTTCGGACCCGTTATCAGCCACAGGCGGTTGTTTTCATTCAAGCGGCAGTCATTGCCGACGAAGGCGCCGCTTCTGTCTTTGGAAATGGAATATTCCACAACCGGATGACGGCCGCCAACGACGTCAAAATCCAGACTATCGTCAACCAACGGGCGGCAATAATTTTTTTCAACCGCCAAATCGGCCAGCGCCGCGCCGACGTCAAGTTCGGCCATGGCACGGGCAGTTTTCAAAATCATCTCAGAATAGACAATAACGTCATGAACCATCTTGTTATAAAGCTCAATTTCCATGGCAACGGCTTTTTCGGCGGCACCGCGGATTTTGTTTTCCAGTTCGGTCAGTTCCACCGTGGTAAAACGGGCAGCGTTCAATACCGACTGGCGATGGATGAAGTCAGGATTTTCCAGCATTTCCGTTGCAAATTTGGTCGGGACTTCAATAAAATAGCCGATGACGTTATTGTATTTTATTTTCATCTGGGCAATGCCGGTCTTTTCAACATATTTGCCCTGAAGTTCCAACAGAACTTTATGGCTGTCATCTTTTAAGGTACGGATTTCATCCAATGCCGGACAATAGCCGCTCCGGATAAAGCCGCCGTCACGCGCCAGCAAAGGCAACTCATCATCCAAAGCACGCTTCAAATCATCTACCAGATTATTATGATTGCCGAGACCGCCGATAATTTTTTCCAAAGCTTCCGGCATCCGGCGCAATTCCGCCGCGCTTTCGGCTTTTTGATAAGCATAAAGCAGATTGCGCAAAGCAGGTATGTTCTCCAGCGCAATCCGGATATTGTCCAAATCGCGCGGGCCGCCGCGGCCAAGGCTCAGGCGGGAAACAGAACGCTCAATATCAGGGCAGGCACGCATCAACTCTCTTAAATTCTGACGGATTTGCGGATAGTCAATAAAGAATGCCACCACATCCAACCGGCTGTTGATTTCGGCAATGTCTACCAGCGGCGCGGCAACGCGCGAGGCCAGCAAACGCCCGCCGATACCTGTTACCGTGCGGTCAATCACTGCCAGCAGCGACGTGCTTTTGTCACCGCCGACCGTATCAAGCAATTCCAGACTGCGGCGGGTCGCGCCGTCAATCTCTACAACGTTGCTTTCACAAATTTTGACCGGTTTTTCAATCACCGGCATCTGGCCTTTCTGCGTGTTTTCCAGATAATCGAGCAAGACGCCGGCGGCCGCGGTTTCGCACCGGCTGAAGCTGCCGAAGGCATCAAGCGTATCAACATGAAAAACCTTCTCAAGCCGGAGTTTGGCGTTTTCGCTGTTAAAGCGCGCCTGCGGCAAGACCGTCAACTTTTCTTTATATTCATTCAAAAGCGCAAAAATCTCAGGATTTTGCAAATAGCCGTCCGACACCAAAATTTCGACCGGATTGAGGCGGGACAAAACGTTGCCGAGCAGGCTTTCTTCTTTTTTGTCTTTGAGTCCGAGCTCCTGCGTAAAGAACTGTCCGGTTGAGATATCAAGCCAGGACAGCCCGAGACAGCCGGCCTGTTTGGCAATACAGAGCAAAAAGTTGTTGCGTTTGGAGTCCAAGAGATTATCTTCCGTCAAAGTCCCCGGTGTGACCAGACGGATGACCTCGCGCCGGACGACCGACTTGGCACCGCGCGCTTTGGCCGCTTTCGGGTCTTCGGTCTGCTCGCAGATAGCCACTTTATAGCCCTGTTTTATCAGCCGTGACAGATAGCTTTCATAAGCATGAAAAGGCACGCCGCACATCGGAATGTCCTGATCCTCAAACTTGCCGCGTTTGGTCAGGGTAATGTCCAGAGCCTTGGAAGCCGTTACGGCATCATCAAAAAACAGTTCATAAAAATCGCCCATGCGATAAAAAAGAAGATAATCCCGATGTTGGGATTTTATCTCCTGATACTGCGCCATCATCGGCGTGACAGTCGGTTCTTTTTTCTCTTTCATAGTCCGCAAATTAAATCTATTTAAACTTATTGTAATATACAATATTTACAACTCCAGTCCAGTACTTTAATTGATTTTTGCCAAAGAGGTGCAAAGAAATAAATGTTTAACTTTGTCAGAAATATCTTTCCGATTGAAAAAGATACAAAATTTGCCGCCAGAATTTTGTTTCTTTCCGTGCCGACAGCTCTGGTTTTTATGACTCTGGTACTGTTCGGGCTGGTTTCGCCGCTTTTAGCCGTGCTCTCTCTGGCGGCCGTGGTGATTTTTAACATTGTCATGCTGTTTCCGATTACTTATGAAATGCAGCAGATCCGAAAATATATTTCCCAACTTTCAAACGCCAGCGATTTTGACGAGAAAGCGCTCAAGTTCTCAGAAAAAGATGCGCAGGATATTGTCAGCACGCTCAATGCCATGCACAGTTTCTGGGCGCACAAAACCGACATGTTGGAAGCTCAGACCATTTCCGATACCGCTGTTCTGGACAGCCTGCCCGATCCGATTGTCATGATTGACCGTGCCGGAAACATTTTGGGCGCCAATCTTTCTGCCCGTTCGTTTTTTGGCGAAAACATTACCGACAAAAATGTGGACAGCCTTTTTGCTTCCAATAATTTTATCAATGCCGTTTCCAAAGTCCTGAAAAAAGAAAGCAAGTCGGAAAACCTGATTTTTTACGTAGAAAAGCCGGCAAACCGCAAGCTTTATGCCCATATCAAGCAGTTGCCGTGGCTTTCCAAAGGGCGGGCCGTGGCCGTTATTTCCATTTACGACATGACAAAGGCCATGAATATTGAAAAAATGCAGTCTGATTTTGTGGCCAATGCCAGTCATGAACTGCGCACGCCGCTGGCCATTATTTCCGGATTTATTGAAACGCTGCAGACTTCGGCCAAAGATGACGATGCTGCCCGCGAATCGTTTTTGAAGATTATGCAGGAACAGGCCGAGTATATGTCTTCGCTGATTGAAAACCTGTTGTCGCTTTCCAAAATTGAGATGAAGCAGGACAGCCTGCCTGAGGGCGATGTAGACATTATTGACGTGGTGGAAGAAGTTTCGCAGGCCTTGTCTCTGCGGGCGGAAAACCGCAACATGAGCATCAAAATCAAATTCGGACGCAATATTCCCGAGATTAACGGCGACCGCGCGCAAATCAAACAGGTTATTCAGAACCTAACCGACAATGCCATCAAATACGGTGCCAACGACAGCAAGATCAGCATCAGCGTGGAAAAAGCCGGCGCCATTCCGCCGTCCAAAAGTTATAAGGTTGCCGAGGGCGAAGCTTTGGCGATTGCCATCAATAACAAAGGGCCGAAAATCGGACCGGAAGACCTGATGCGCCTGACCGAAAAATTTTATCGCATGCAGGAGCATAAAGACCAGAATATTCGCGGCACCGGGCTTGGGCTTTCTATTGTCAAGCAGATTGTCATCCGGCACCGCGGCAATCTGACTGTATCATCCACCTCTTACAACGGAACGACTTTTACAATTTATCTGCCGGTAAATATGCCGGCTGCGCGGTAGGCGGTTTCTGTTTCTCCCTTTCCCTCCCTCTGTTTCACTCTTTTATTTTTTTAATTTTTCTCATCAGGGGGTATCTCTCCTTCCACATTCCACCCTCCCCGTTTTCTCTCCTCTCTCTTTCCGCCCTCACACTCTCACCATTTCCTCCTTTTTCCCGCCTCTTTCTTTTTCCTGCTTCCCCGTTCCTTTTTTCTCCGCCCCTGTTTATTTTCTGCTCGTTCTCGTTTATCGTCGTTTTCCTTTTTTATTTTCTGGTTTTGGTTTCTTCATAGAGTTGGGTTTTCTTTATGTTACTTTTTGACTGCCAAAAAGGCAGCCCTACGCTCATTTGCTAAGGTTTCAGAGCAAAATTAACCTCGCTACGCTCTCTACCATTGTGCTTCATTTTCGGTTTTTGCTCCAAAACCCAAGCTATTCGCAAAGGGCACCCAAACCGTGCCGAACGAGAGATTGTGCTTTAAGGAAAGAATAAATGGCAAAAATCAAGCCCAACCTCACTTTCTAAATCTTCAGAGCAAAGGTAAGGTCGCTACGCTCCAAAGCTTAGTGCTTCAATTTTACCTCTTTGCTCTAAAGATTAAGAAGTTGTTCGGTAATCGGGCGGATCAACTTAGGCATCTAGGCTCGCTGCGGTTGCTTACGCTTTCCTCGCTTGCCAAGATGTTTCAAAGAGCTTGCAGACAAAAACAACCGGAGCTGCGGTTGTTTTTACTTAGCGCTCCCCAACCCTCTCTTTCAAGAGAGGGAGAGGGGCTTCAAGGCAATGTCATTCTCGGGCTTATTATGTTTCTTTGTCATTCTCGGACTTCGATCCGAGAATCCATAAAGAAACAGGCAGAGTGCTGATTGTGAGATGGATTGCCGGATCGAAGTCCGGCAATGACAATAAAAAAGAGCCCGGTGATAATGAAAAGGCAATGGTAAAAATGAAAAAAGCGGGATTGACCTCCCGCTTTTTTCTTACTGCCAAGGATAATCTTTGGCGTCGACAAGTTTTATTTCAAACACCTTATCCAGAAAGGAAAACAAATACACATATTCTTCCATTCTCACATGGCTGGTATTTCTTTTTAATTTTTCTATCCGGCCTTCCATAAAATCTATATGATCCGCCAGTTCCGTACTTGTTAAACCCTGTTCCGTCATCATCCGGTTTAATTCTTTATTGCAATAACTCCGGAAGGTTTTATACCACTCTTTTCTATATTTTCTTGATAACATTTTTTTAGCTCCTTGATTTTGTTAAAACAAAACCACCCAATTAAAGGGTGGCGGAGCCGAAAAACTGTAAGAGACAGCTATGGTTATTCGCCCGCAAAGCGGCTTATTTCCCAAACTCCGCCAAAGCGGATTAACTCGTAAGATGTTTTCGACACCACAGTCCGCCTCCGGACTGCGGGTATTATCATAAACAAATCTATGACTTTTGCAAGCGGATTTTTAAGCTTCGTCACCGTCCAAAGACTTGTCGATAGAATAACCGGTGGCGCGGACGGTTCGGATATAGTCCGGTCCGTAGTCGTTTAATGATTTCCGCTGACAGCGGATATATCCGGTATATCGATTATTTTAATTTTTTTTTAAGCTAATAATGTAAATAATTATTAAAGATTTTTTTATTTTCTGTTATCTGAAGACATTATGGTTAAAAACTATCTGCAAAAATTTATAAAAGTTGATGAAATACATACTGTTGCTTACAGAGAATACGGTAATCCTGACGGGATTCCGGTTTTAATGTTGCATGGCGGTCCCGGTGGTAAAATTAACTTTCGTATTTTAGAATTAATTGATTTAACATTCTATCGCGTTTTTACAATTGACCAACGAGGTTGCGGATTGAGTATCCCCAAAGGTGAATTACGTGCTAATACGTTGCTTCACCTGATATCTGATATGGAAGCCATACGCCAAAAAGAAAAATTAGGCAAATGCATTATTTTTGGTCGCTCATGGGGAACGGTACTGGGATTAATGTATGCATTAAAATATCCTCAGAACTGCTTACACTTAATTCTGTGCGGAATTTTTTTAGGACGAAATACAGACGAATTATGGACTTTTGAACAATCAAAAATACGATTTCCGCAACAATGGGCTGAATTTAGCGATGGTTTAACTTCCTCCAGGCCATTGAACGAACAATTTTATGAAAAAATTTTTTCTCAAAATGAAAAAACGGCGTTGCTTTACAGTTCTAAGATGACACACTATTTTAATATTTTGGCAACCAACAAAATTGACATTCCGGCAGAGGATGAAACTCTAGAGAACCTGACTGCTAATAAAATTTTTCTTCATTATAGCGTACATCATTATTTTTTTGAAGATATGTTTTGGGATCAACACCTGGCTGAACTTGATGCCAATAATATTCACGGCGTTATTCTTCACGGAGGCAAAGACAGTGATTGTTTACCGGAGCAAGCTTATTACTTGCATAACATGTGGAAAAAATCTACATTAATCATTGAGCCCAATGTTTCCCATTGTGACAATCAGGTTGAAATCCGGAAGCAAATCCATAATATATTTATGACATTAAAACTTTATTTCAGTCATAATAAATAGGCATTATTCAGCAAAAAGCGAAGAGAATATCTGCAATAAAGCAACCAGAAAAATTTGCAAGCGGATTTTTAAGCTTCGTCACCGTCCAAAGACTTGTCGATAGAATAGCCGGTGGCGCGGACGGTTCGGATATAGTCCGGTCCGTAGTCGTTCAATGATTTCCGCAGGCGGCGGATATGGACGTCAACCGTACGAGATTCCACATAGACGTTATCGCCCCAGACGGTTTTAAGCAGGTATTCTCGGGAAAAAACTTTGCCCGGCACTTCCATCAGCGTTTTCAGCAGGCGGAATTCCGTCGGACCAAGGTGGATATAGTTCTCGCCGCGAAAAACTTTTTTCTCGGCCATATCCATGCGGATGTCTTCATATATCAGCTCTTTTTCCTGATGAGGTTCCGGTGCCCGACGCAGGTTGGTTTTAACGCGCGCCAGAAGTTCCGGAATGGAAAAAGGCTTGGTCACATAATCGTCCGCACCGGCGGAAAGGCCTTTGATTTTGTCTTCTTCCTCGCCTTTGGCGGTGAGCATGATAATGGGAATGTTTTTGATTTCCGGATTGCTGCGAATCAGTTTGCAGATTTCCACACCGGAGATTTCCGGCAGCATCCAGTCGAGCAGTATCAGAGAGGGGCGGATTTTTTCCACTGCCGCCAGCGCCTTGTTGCCGCGGGCTTCGTGGACGACCTCGTAGCCTTCTTTTTGCAGATTATACTTCAGCATTAAGGCCAGAGATTCTTCATCTTCTATCAGCATGACGGTGTACTTCATCGTTTTTCTCCCTTTCCGATGTTTGCCGACAGTTTACGCACAACGGGTTAAAATTACCTTAAGGCTTCGATGTTCCGCGCATATTCGCCGCCGGCAAAAACCGATGTTCCGGCCACCAGAACATCTGCTCCGGCGCTAATGCAGCGGGCTGCGGTCAAAGGATTGATGCCGCCATCGACTTCAAGTTCAATCTCTTTGCCGGCAATCATTTCTTTAATCCGCGCAATTTTTTGCAGGCTGCTTTCTATAAATTTCTGCCCTCCAAAACCGGGGTTGACTGACATTACCAAAACCAGATCCAGCTTGTCGAGCACATATTCCAAGACATTTTCCGGCGTGGCCGGATTAAGCGATACGCCGGCTTTCAGCCCATAGGAGCGGATTGTTGCCAACGTCTTGTCCAAATGCCGGCAGGCCTCGGCGTGTACGGTGATAATATCGGCGCCGGCAGCAATAAACCAAGGGATCATCTCATCGGGGTTGTTGACCATAAGGTGGACATCAAAAGGCAATTTGCTTTGCGGACGCAAGGCTTTGACAACGCCGGCGCCGAAAGTCAGGTTTGGCACATAATTGCCGTCCATGATATCTAAATGTATCAGGTCGGCACCGGCTTTTTCCAAGGCGACAATTTCTTCACTCAGGCGGCCGAAGTCTGCTGACAAGATACTGGGGGCAATTTTGACCATGCTTTTTCTCCTTATGTTATTTACCAGATAATACTTTATTTTCCTTATAAAATCCAGAAAAAAGATTTTTTTCCGCAAGCCTTGTTTTTTATTACCCGATAGTTATATATGCCGGTGACAAGATTTTAACTTTAATTTGGGAGAAATAATATGGGTGAAATGGCTCAACAAATCAGCAACGTTGACCGCAAAGAGCTGATTAACATCTTGAACGTGGCTTTTGCCGAAGAATGGTTGGCTTATTATCAATATTGGATGGGCGCTCAGGTGGCTGTCGGGCCGATGCGCAAAGATATTGCCGCAGAATTTATGGAGCACGCGCATGAAGAACTTGATCATGCACAAAAGCTGGCAACCCGCATTATTGAACTGGGCGGTACGCCGCTTTTGGATCCCGATGACTGGAAAAAAACGGCACAATGCAAATATGAAGCCCCGAGCGATGATTATGTGGAAAAACTGCTGAAGCAAAATCTGGTGGCAGAGCGTTGCGCGATTGCACGTTATCAGAAAATCTGCGAGATGACCGTCGGCAAAGATTTTGCCACTTTTCATATGTCGCGCCATATTCTTGACGAAGAAATCGAGCATGAACAGGAAATCGGCGATTATATCAACGATATTGAAGCCGGCCGCGAGTATATGCACAATATGCAGAAATAATTATATTTAAGACCTCCTATACGTAAAAAAAACCCGTTTAAACCAATTATGGTTCAAGCGGGTTTTGCATTTTCCGCCTAAGCGGATTCTTTAATAATATCCGAAGCAGACAAGCAGTATCCGATTATTGGGAAACTGAAGCATGGTCCAGTCGGAATCCATTCCCACAATTTGGGCATTTGCCGGAAGCTGCATATAATACCGTTGCGCAGACTTTTCCGCCTGCCAGACAATATGCAGCTTTTTTTTACGAACAGTCGTATCCATTTGGCAGATTTTATCATCCCTGACAAAAGGATAGTATATGACCCGGTCCTTTTTGGGAGCTCTCCGGATGATATAACTGTAATCGTTTTGCTTTTTGCAAACGGAACACGACCCCAACAGCAACGCCACACTTAAGATATGAGAAATCAACTTAATGTTTGTCATAATATTTAAATTTAATAATAGGTATTATAATAGAAGTAAGGATATTGGTTGTAGCACATTTTATTCAAAAATCCAGCCTATTTTTTTAAACAAAAAAAATCCCCGTTTAAACAGATGCTTAAATCGGGGATAAACTAAAAAAATTACTCATAGACCGGCGGTTCGACAGCTTCTTGCAGCTGATATTCTTTCCAAGGAAGACTCAGAAAAAAAGCATGCTTTTTATCCGCATCGTCAATCTCGTCAGGAAGCAAAAAAGCAAAACCGATGGTATTACCGGTTGCCGTGCTGACGACAATACAGTTGTCTTTGCCGCACTGTTCCAGCTCGCAAGCCTCGTTGACCATAAAAACAAACTCCCTTTGCAGGTTACTGCGCCAAAAAATGGTGGTTTGCCCTTTTCGGAGACTGATGTCGGTCGTGACAATTTTTTCATCTTCCAACAACTCAAAAAAGCGGAAATCGCGCTCTTCAAACAAACGATCAAGCCGGACGGCCTGCGGAGACTGAGGAGCAGTACATGAAAAAAGTTCACAACTCACGGCCAAAAATAAAAACAGAATAATCTTTTTCATACCATAAAAATTTTAAATTGGTGTTCACTATACCTTATTTTTGACTATTTGTCCAGAATAAAAAAGATTTGAGCTATCCTGCTCAAATCTTTTTTTGCTTTACCGAGTGTACCAGTCATGCACAATCTTTGTCAGTTGGGAAATATAACCGTAACCGGCATCCTCCATCAGATCAACATAGCTTGTACTCAACATCTCCTGACGAAATTCTGCATCCGTAATTTTTTCCGGAAAATCAGCCTTAAGATTTTTATATTTTTCCGATAATGCCTTAACGCTGTTTTCAATGGCTGCCAGTTCTTTATCTTCATAAACCTTACGATCTATAATAATTGATGTCAGCAAACCATTATTTTCAAAAATTCCCCAGTCGCTGTTTAAGGCAATGACCATACTTCCTTTCGGATAAGAGACAATATAAGGTTTATTCACATTATTTGTCTCCCACACGGTCATGGTTTCCAGAGGCTGTATCCGACAGATAAATTCACTAGTATCCTTAAAAGAAAAATGAACAACCGTATCTTGTTTGGTTTCCGCCAGATCATAAAACATCTGTCTAATCAACAAATTTTCCTGATACCGATGATTAACGACTGCCATAACAGCAACAAAGATTACAACTACAACAGCTAACACTCCGAAATAAAATTTTTTATTTTTCATAATTTTAATATTTGTGTCCGGCCTTGCGGCAAGACGGATTAATAATATCTTTTTAATAAAATAACATTATCACCTTACCATATTTTTCGGCCTTTGTCTAGACAAAATTTTTAAAAATTTCAAAGACAATCATCGGGAGGCCTTATATTTTCAAAAAAAAAAAACGGAGCCCGAAAGCTCCGTTTTTATTAACTGCAAAAATCTTAAATTTCGCCGTCGGCATAACGTTTTGCCATAACAGACAGCGGAATTGCCTTGATTTTGTCGGCATGGCCGGCAGCACCAAAGGAAATATAGCGGGCTTCGCAGACTTTCTGCATTTCTTCGATTGCCGGCTTCAAGTATTTGCGCGGGTCAAATTCTTTCGGGTTCTCGGCAAACAACTTGCGGATTGCACCGGTAATGGCCATGCGGCAGTCTGTATCGACATTGACTTTGCGAACGCCGGATTTGATACCGCGGACAATTTCTTCAACCGGAACGCCGAAAGTTTGCGGAATTGCTCCGCCGTAAGCGTTAATCAGATCCTGCAACTCTTGCGGAACGGAAGAAGAACCGTGCATAACCATGTGAGTATTCGGCAGAACTTTGTGGATTTTTTCAATCACGTCAATTGCCAGAATATCGCCGGTCGGTTTGCGGGTGAACTTGTAAGCGCCGTGAGATGTTCCGACAGCAACGGCCAAAGCATCGACATGGGTTTCTTCAACGAATCTTTTGGCTTCGTCCGGATCCGTTACCAAACGTTTTTTATCAATCACGCCTTCTGCGCCGTGACCGTCTTCCTTATCGCCTTTGCCGGTTTCCAAAGAACCGATAACGCCGAGTTCGCCTTCTACGGAAGCGCCGACGGCATGAGCACGGGCAACAACTTCTTTGGTGACGTTAACATTATATTCAAAAGAAGAAGGCGTTTTACCGTCAGCTTCCAGAGAACCGTCCATCATTACGGAAGAATAGCCGTTGACAATGGCAGACTGACAAACATTAACCGAAGAACCGTGATCCTGGTGAATACAAATCGGGAGTTCAGGAAACATCTCAATTCCGGCGGCAACCATGTGACGAATCATCGGATCGCCGGCAAATTTGCGGGCGCCGGTAGATGTTTGCAAAATGACCGGAGCATTTACTTTTTTGGCTGCTTGCAAAACGGCCAGAATTTGTTCCATATCGTTAATGTTAAAAGCCGGAACACCGTAATTGTTTTCGGCGGCATGGTCAAGAATCTGACGCATTGATACTAAAGGCATAGATTATCTCCTTATTGTTGGTTTATTATTGTTACTGCAAATATAGCCAATCAATGTAATAATGCAAGTTTTTTATTACGGTCAGTCACATATAAATCGGGCAATAAAAAAACGTTCCGGACCCTAGAAATCCGAAACGTTTTTAATTATGCACCTACGCAGACTGAGCCGCGCTTTTTTGCTTTTGCTGCTTGCGGTACTGATGTGTTTCAATCAGTTCAATGTCATCTTGCGTTTTTACCACGTGCCAAGTTGTATTTTCGTAGGCAGAAACAAAAGCATGACACGGCAGGAACTCAACTTTAACCTTAGCGTTCTCAATCTCCGTAACTTTTACTTTGCGTACGGTTTTGCCTTTAAAGGCTTTCAAATACCAGACTTTGCCGGCGCCAAAAGCATAAAAGCAAATGTAACCATTGTCTTTCTGCGTTTCACCCGTTAAAAATTCTAACCGGCCGACATGAACTTCATTTAACCCGAACTCAATTCCGCATTCTTTTTTTGCAGCCTCAATAAACTGAGATGCTTTTAAAATCACTGATTCCATAATAATCGTTATTTAAAAAAATTTCTTAATAAGTTAATATGGTTGTGAAGATAATATTTCTTTTTCCGTTTGTCAAACAGATTTAGACAGCCTTGACGATTTTTTGCCAATATAACACTTATATCGCTATTTTGTCATAAAAAATTAATACCAAAGCGCTAATATATATGCTATAATATATCTAAAATGGAGTTTTAACCGTGTTATCTGATTTGGAAAAATTAAAGGCCCTGCGGAACGGAATTGCAATTGGAGCAATTGCCGCAGTTTCGGCTGCACCGGCGCAAACTACCGAAAAACAGTCCGAGGACCGGAAAATCAAGACGGAAAATATTATGCCCCGTGACAACACGCGTATTGAACCGGCGACACTAAAACTTTCTCCGCAGGATATTCAAAGGGCTCAGGCAGCTCAGAACATTTGGAGAGATTCCGAAACAAAGCCCGTTGTTACAGCACCGGCGGAAGAATTTATCAGACCGGCTGCCGAGCAAAAAGTTGTTCCTCAGGAAGCTCCTGTGCAAGAAGACATCCGCGAACGGTTTGAACCTCTGTCCGCACCGGAGCTGCAAGGCCTTGATACCGAAATGCGTTTTTCAAAACCGGAAGAGAGAAAAACACCGAACGATTACTTGTCAGAAGCAGAACAAGACCGGAAATATGAATATACAGAGTTTATTCAAAACTATGAAGATTTTCACAAAGAGCTTTATAAAGCGCAATTAGATCTGGATGATAAAAGGTTTCGGGAAAAAGAAAAAAAACTGATTACTTTTGATGAGTACGCTCTTAGCGATAATAATGAAGATTTACGTCTTGCCATTGAAAAAGGAGAGCTTGAATTGGTTTTGGATAAAGATCTGGAACGCCTTCGCAACAAAAAAGTGGATGAATCTTTTTATGAAGCCTGCTATCTTAGTGAAAACAGTGATGATTTTCAGAAGCCTCCTTACAAAGCGCTATTGGATTTGCAGCCATATAACGAACAAGCCGAAAAGCTCCTTCATGAAAAAGCTGGAGACAACGATGCGTTGAAAGCTATTATTGACGAAAAAATCCACGGAGAACACTCCGCACATTCTGAAAAAAGTGATGAAGAAGTAAACAGTAAAATTGTTGAAATTTTTAATCCCAAAGGAAGAATCATTGATTTTGAAAAATATGATTTGGATGCTATTATTTCCGCAGGAAAAAAGACCGGTTTTCTTAATAATGAAATCCTCATTAAAGATGGGAAAGCTTTCTCTTCAAAAGATTCAGATAAAAAAGACATGATGCCTATGTTTGATTATCTTAACGCTTCGTACAATAAGGCCATCAAAGAATATCCGCACGGGGCTGTTCAGACAGACGTTAATGAAGCCATGCACCACATGGACAAAAGTATTGACTGTGACATAAATCATAAAATCTGTACATTGCGCGGGACGGCAAAAGAACAACCGGCATCAGTCAAACCCGAATCGCAACAGGTACAACAAAATCAGCAATTGCCGCAACAAATGTTGCAACAAATAAAAAACTCCCGATAAACAGGAGTTTTTATTTGAGCGATGCGTTGCTATTTTATGCAGTTTTTAACGGCGTCAACAACCTCTTCTTCGGTAATGCCGAAGAATTTATACAATTCTTCGGCCGGACCGGAAGCGCCAAAGCCGTCCATGCCGATAATATCGCCATTCAGGCCGACATATTTTTCCCAACCGAACTTGGCGCCGGCCTCGACGGCAACACGCGGACAGTTTCCCAATACTTCTTCCTGATATTTTCCGTCCTGACGGTCAAAAAGCTCGCAGCAGGGCATGGATACCACGGCAACGGAAATCCCCTCTTCCGCCAGTTTTTTCTGAGCCGAAACAGCCAAAGAAACTTCCGAACCGGTGGCAATAATCGTGGCCTGACGCTTTTGGCCTTTGGCAATGTCAGAAATCACATAACCGCCGCGCGCCGTTAAATTTTCTGCGGCAGAGGTTCTCAACAACGGCAACCCCTGACGGGTCAGCGCCAAAATGCTCGGCGCATTTTCGTTTTCCAACGCCAACTGCCAGGATTCCGCCGTTTCCACCACGTCACAAGGGCGGAAAGTAAACAGGTTCGGCATGGCGCGATAAGAGGCCAGATGCTCAACCGGCTGATGAGTCGGGCCGTCTTCGCCGACGCCGATAGAATCGTGCGTTAAAACATACACTGCGCGAATTCCCATCAGCGCTGCCAGACGCATGGACGGACGCATGTAATCGGAGAAAACAAAAAACGTACCGCCGTAAGGAATTGCGCCGCCATGCAAAGACATTCCGTTCATCACGGCTGCCATGGCATGTTCGCGAATCCCGTAAGCAATATTATTGCCGCTGAAATCGCCTTTGGAAATATCTTTCATTCCGGAAACTTTGGTCAGGTTAGATGCCGCCAGATCCGCCGAGCCGCCGATAATTTCAGGCACGTGCGGGACAATCTTTTCCAGACACATTTGCGAAGCCTTGCGGGTGGCAACCTTGGTCTTTTCGGCAATGGCCTGTTTTTTCAGCTCCTTGAGTTCTTTATCCCAGTTTTTGGGCAGGACATCATTAATAAAATTATTAAAGTCTTTGCCAGCTTCTTTAGCGCGGGAAGCCCAGCCCTTATAAGTCTCAACATGGCGTTTTCCGGCAGCGCGCCAAGCCTGTAGGATTTCTGCCGGAATCTCAAACGGCGGATAATTCCAGCCGAGGTTTTCGCGCATTTTGGACAATTCTTCCGCTCCAAGAGGAGCGCCGTGGCATTTGCTGGTGCATTGTTTGGTCGGCGCACCGAAGCCAATTTTGGTCTTGCAGGCAATCAGCGTCGGCTTGTCTGACTTTTGTGCTTTTTCTATGGCTTTAATAATCTGGCGGTGATTATGGCCGTCAATTTCTATCGTATTCCACTTATGCGCTTTAAAGCGGGCAATCTGATCCGTGGAACTGGCCGAATCGACCGTGCCGTCAATCGTGATATTATTATTATCCCATAATACAATCAGTTTATTCAGCCCGAGGTGACCGGCCAGAGAAATCGCTTCTTCCGAAATGCCTTCCATCAGGCAGCCGTCGCCGTTAATGACATAAGTATAGTGACTGCACAAATCTTCTCCGAATCGGGCGGCAACGAATCTTTCGGCAATGGCCATGCCCACAGCGGAAGAAATCCCCTGCCCGAGCGGACCGGTTGTCATGTCTATACCGGACAGGTGCCCGTATTCCGGATGTCCTGCCGTTTTGGCACCCAGCTGGCGAAAATTCTTAATATCTTCAATATCAATATCTTTATACCCGAGCAGGTAAAGAAGAGAATACAGCAGCATTGACCCGTGACCGGCCGAAAGCACAAAACGGTCACGGTCAAACCAACGCGGCGCAGAGGGATTGAGCTTAATAAAACGGCTGAACAGCACCGTTGCAACATCCGCCATGCCCAGCGGCATTCCGGGGTGGCCGGATTTTGACTTTTCAATTGCATCCGCACTCAAAAAACGAATGGCATTGGCCATTTGTTCCAATTGTCGGTCATTCTTAAAAAAGCACATATTCTTCTCCTTTTATTTTTAATTCAGGTCAAAAGCGGTATCGTTATATTGTTTTTCCTGATTGGTCATCCGCAGACCGAGATTGATTTGAAAAATGCTGTCTTCCAACGTCGGCACCCGCACGTTAACCGCCTTGCCTCGGAACTTGTAAACCTGTGTCGACACAGGAACGGTTGTTTGTTCGGCAAAAGTCTTTTCACCCAAAAAGGCGGTCGGTCCTTCGCTGGTGCGGTAAAACCAATCAAACATCACAAAGGCTTCGGCCTTGCCGCCGTCAAGGCGAATCAGCTTAAACAACGGAGTCAGGCTGGCTTTGGGCTGTTTGGTTTTGGCATCAAACCAGCAATAGCCTTCATAACCGTAAAGCTCGATTTTAAAAGGGGTTGTATAGCCCTGTATTTGGCTCAAATAAGCTTCCGAACGGTTGATGACAACGTTCGGGCAAGGCATTTTTTTAAGGCTGTCGGAAGTTTTCTCATTGCTTCCGCCGGACAAAGTACAGGCTGAGCAAAAGCAAAAAGCCAGCAAAAAGAGTTTTTTCAGCATATGTTTTCCTTTCTTGTTTTGAAGTATAGAAAATTATATTTTTAAAGTAAATAATCATTCCAATGCTGCACAGATTATCTTTTTTCCCTCCCTCTGATGCACTCTTTATTTTCTTTTTCATTTTCTCATCAGGAGATGTTTAGT
>CAJUCZ010000025.1 GCA_910585375.1 uncultured Alphaproteobacteria bacterium
GGTAGAGCATTTGACTTTTAATCAAAGGGTCTCGGGTTCGAATCCCGACGCGCTCACCATTAAAAAAGACTTTTGTTTTCACAAAAGTCTTTTTTTGTATCCAAAATTGAATCCTCACCGTTAATCAATCCTTTTATTTTATTACCTCAATGTACTGATTTTATAATAGTGCTGAACTCGGGAGGCGGGAGAGAAAACAATACAGAGATATAAGCGTAAAGGTAGAATACCGCTGTCTTCCGTTAAAGAAAGGCATTCTCTCCCATAAAGTTTAATATTAATATATTACCCTCTATATTTGTATTGTCAATTTGAGTCTGCTATTGTGTATAAAAATTAATAAACAACGCTTATGATAATTCCCACACAAACCTTTTGATAACTACCGCTCACCACCAATATTATTTGTTTTTTTGCAAAACCACAACCAGCAGACAAATACAAAAAGGATAAGCCTTGAAACCGGCATTGCCAACAAAACGCCATCCAACCCAAACCAGTGCGGCAAGGTAAAAAGGCATAAAGGCAATGCAAAAAAGGCATCCCCATAGATTAAAAGAGAAGAATCCCAGATTTTACCTGTTGCCTGATAGTAATATCCTGCCACACGGATTACCCCCAGCAAGACAAAAGCCGTTGAACTGATAATCAAACCATGAGATGCCAGAGCCGCGGCATTTCCGCTTAAATTAAACCATGCAGGAAAAATATTGTGTCCGGCAAAAGAAACCAGCATCAGGGCAATACCCAGAAAAAAAGCAGTATAATATCCCATATTGCCGATGATATTCTGGCGGCGATATTTTTTGCCGCCATAAAGACAGGCCACCAAAGGCTGAACCCCCAGTGACAGACCTGTCATCAGAAGTGATCCCAGAGATTCGATCGCACCGATAAAAGTATAAGCCGCCAAGCCGTCAATCTGACCATATTTTAAAGCCTGATAATTATGGAAAAAAGCATTGCTATGACAGACAATTGATTGCCCAACGAAGGGATGCCGCTGATAACAATTTTCATCAGGTTTGACAACCGTATTTTAAACATTGACCAAGCGTAACGCAACTTTGTATATCCGGTTGCAAAATAAAACAAACCGGCAATTGCCATTAGAGCCTGAGAAACAACCGTGGCATAAGCAGCTCCGGCAATACCGCCTTTTAATGGAAAAATAAAAATATAATCGAGCAGGATATTTAAAAGGAGGCCGCCAACCGTAAGCCACATAGACAATACCGGACGGCCGTCGTTGCGAATGACCGAAGAAACCGCCGTCATAAGCATACAAGCTAAATTGCCATAAATAATTATGCGGGAATAACGAACGGCACCGGGTAAAAGTTCTTTATCTGCCCCCAACAAAAGCAAAGCATCTGTCAGAAAATAATTTATTACCCCCAGCATGGCAAAGCTGAAAACAACCTGAAAGCACAGCATATTACCAAAAATCAACCTTGCCTGAGCCAGATTTCCGTTGCCGCGGGATTGAGAAATGATAATTGCACCACCCGTTCCCAACATATCGCCAACAGCCCAAAACAACATAACCAGCGGCCAGGTTACGGCAACTGACGCCAGTCCCAATTCCCCTGCAGCCTGACCGATAAAAATCGTATCTACAATACTATAAGAACCGACAATCAGCATTCCCACCATTGACGGCAGAACATAAGATAAAAACAGTCTGGCATTTTTATTTAATGTTATATTCATTTCTTCACCATTTTAAAAACAAATAAAGCCCGATTAAGAAACCGAGCGCACTCGACATCTTATCCGGCCTATTCATTGCGATGAACATCCTCCGATGAGCAAAAGAACTTTATAAAAAAGGATATAAAAAATCAAGAACTTTTTCCGCCGTCAATACCCTGATTATTTTTTCTTAATCAAGCCGGAATTGCATTTCAAATTTCCGATCGCAACCGCCATCATTTTGTCCATTATTTTTCAACCACAACTAAATTAGACAGGACAAAACCATCTCAAGTCTTTCGCCCAAGCAAATTTCACATTGACAAATTTTTTACAAAAAAGTATTAATTCATTTTCAAATAAAAAAAAATAATAAAATGAGGAACTGATGAAGCTGAAAAAAATTTATTGGACAATGGCTCTGGCCGGAAATCTGACTGCTTTTGATGCACAGGCAGAAACCATTACAACAGGTAATGAGCTGCTTGCCGCGACTCAGGGAAACAGCGCGGGAAACTCTGTCACGCTGACATTGGGGCAAGATGTTGTTTTATCTGAAAACGCAGGCGCTTTTGCGGGCGATATTACCATTGACGGACAAGAAAGCAAATATGCCATTGACGGACAACGACACAGCGGCTTTATCTCAACAAACGCAACGGATTCCCTCACCGTCAAAAATGCAACTTTGAAAAATTTCGGAGGTTCCGCGACCAAAGGTGTTGTCATAAATAATGATAACGGCGGCACGGTAAATTTGCAAAACGTAAATTTTGAAAATAATACTCTTACCGGCACATATGACGGTACAACCTATGCTCCTACAACCGCCCTCATCAGTAACGGCAACAGCGGCACAATGTCTATTGAAGGTCGTTTTGCAAACAATACCAATTCTTCCGCGAATGATGCCCGAGCAAACGGCGCCCTCATCACCAATTACAGTGGACAAATCAGCAAGATCAGCGGTGATTTTATAAATAATGCCGTAGAACGGACATATACCGGCGGCAGCTATATTCACGGAGGCGTCATCTGGCAAGGCGGCACAAATGCGCTTATTGATCAAATTAACGGAACTTTTGACGACAATATTATCAACTCTACCCGAAATTCAGCTTACGGCAGCGTTGTTCACGTCAAAACAGGAACTGTCAACAATATCTCCGGCTCTTATACAAACAACAAAGCCGTCAGCGGTTCCTCATTTGCCGCCGGAGGCGCAATTTATAACAGCAATTCAATCGGTAGCATCAGCGGAATATTTTCCAATAACGAGGTTAAGACTGACGGAACATCAACCCAGTCCTTGGCAAGCTCAGCGATTTCTTCCTCCGGCGGAGCAATTCATAACCAAGGTTCTATCGTCAGCATAAAGGACAGTTCTTTTGAAAATAATAAAGCAACCGGGGGAGCTGCCAAAGGCGGGGCGATTTTCAGCTCGGAAGCCGGCAGAAGTTCCGGAGCAATCGGAGAAATCGTGAATTCTTCTTTCAAAAATAATGTTGTTACAAATACACATACAAACACCGGGGACAGATATCTTGCAAAAGGCGGAGCGATTTATTATGAATCATCTGATCCCAGCCTGACCATTAAAGCGCAGGACGGCGGGGTTTCCGAATTCAGCGGGAACAAAACCGTACAGACTGACGGTTCGGCGGTTAATAATGCTATTTATATGGGGAAGAAAAATGCCGTTCTGAACTTAACGGCCCAAACTGACGGTCAAATTATTTTCAATGATGAAATAGACGGAATTAACGGTTATACAATCAACATCAGCGGGGATGAGACAGGAAGGGTAGCTCTTAACAATAAAGTCAGAAACGCCAGTCAGCTTACTTCAGAAAACGTCACTTTGGCACTGGGCATTTCCGACGATGGTTCCGCCGATTTGGAAAACGTTAACCTTACTATGAAAAGCGGTGTGTTGGATTTGGAAAACGATACGCTTCAAAGCGTTAAAACAGGCATTTTTTCATCTACGGCCGATGTCCGGCTGAACATCGATGCCGATCTTGACGCCGGAACATCTGACCGGATAACAGCCTCTTCCGTTGCGTCCGGTTCGGAGATTTCTTTGGGATCCGTCAATATTATTAATGACGGGTTGCAAAGCGTTACCGTTTTTGCCAACGGAGAAGCTCCGACTTTTGTTAATCTGGCAGATTTTGCCGCTTTTAACCAAAAATACAAATACACTTTTTCTGACGGCGGCGCCGGAATTTTAGACGTAGCTTCTCGGGAGCAGAACGTTACCGGATTAAACGGAGCAATCGTTGATCAGACCGAAAATAAATCTTATGCCATGCAGGAAAATGATAAAATTTCCGCAAATTTGGGAAAACTTGAAGGCAGCTCGCTTACTATCGAAGGCAATAACGGCACACTTTTCGGAGAAGGTTATGCCGGAATGGAAGTCGGCAAAGAACAAAGCGTCATCATTAACAATGTCGAAGAAATCAGCGGATTTAACAGTACCGAAGGCGGTTTTATTAAAAACGACGGGGATATTTACCTGAATAACACCAGCCTCAAAAACAACACCGCAGATATCGGCGGAGCAATTTATACAACGGGCAACGTTCATATTGCCGCTAACGGCAAAGATGTTGTATTTGAAGGAAACGCGGCGGCATCTTCCTCTAATGACAATGCCATTTTTGTTGCAGACAAAAATGCGGCGCTAAATTTATCGGCCAGCAACGGCAAAATCCATTTTAAAGACGGCATTGACGGTGTTGAAGGTTATAAAGTCAATGTTGACGGAACTTCCAATGAAAACGGTACCGTTATCTTTGACAAACAAATTAATAATCTTGGCGAACTGACAGTCAATACGGCAACAGTCAAACTTGCCGAAGAAAATCTGATTCAAAACGCAGATGTTGTCTTAAACTCAGGAAAGCTTGACTTAAACAACGGCAAAACCGGCGAGACTAATGTGGCAAACTATACCAGTAACGGCGGCATTCTGAGTATTGACGTTGATCCGGCGGCAGGAAAAGCCGATGAATTGAGGATCAGCGGCGACGCAAGCGGACACACTCAACTTCTTGTTCATGCTCTGGACGCGTCAAAGCCTGAACAAAACATTTTGTTTGCCAAAGTTGACGGCAATGTTAACGATGCCTCTTTTGATGTTTGGCGCGTTTACGGAAGCCCGTATGACTGGGGAACGGTTTATGATGCCGAACGGCAGGAGTGGTATTTAAATACGGTTGCCCACAACCCTGTGCTGGCTGCCGAAATGCTGGGTTATATCGGGTTGCATTCCGCAGGTTTTGAGCTTAACCGCAATTTGCTCAGAAATGTTCAAAACAAAGTTGCGGCCAATACATTAGGATATAAATGCTGCGGACTGTATGACGAAAATTACGACGGAAAAAATTTATATAATGTCTGGGTTTCGCCCACTTACAGCTCTCTTAAAGTACGGAACAAAGCTGATTATGATGCTGAGATAACCGGTTTGGAGGCCGGTGCCGATGTGGTTTCCAGCTCAAACAGCCGTACGGGATTTTTCCTTTCTTACCGGCAGGGAGATTTTGATTTTAGCGGCAGAGGCGACAAACTTTACGCCCATACCGGTACTGATATGGATATTGACAGTTATGCCGCCGGTTTATACTATAATTATATTTATCGCAACTGGTGGTTATGGAGCAGCGTCTACGGCGGATATCTCGACGTTAACCTGCGGACCGGAGACGGGGTTAAAGCTGATACCGACGGTTATATGTTCGGGTCACGTTTTGCCGCAGGATACAGCATGATATTTGCACCGGGCTGGACATTCTCCCCGATTGCCGCCCTGTCTTACAGTTTTCTTCATTATGACGACTTCAGCGATAATGCCGGCAAAAAAGTCCGATATGATGATCTGTCGGTTGTTGAACTGGAGCTTGGCGCAAGGTTGGAAAAACAAATCAGCGTTGACGGCAAATACCTGAAGTTGTATGCGCAACCTGGTATTGTTCAAAACATTAACCTTAACAATAACGTTAAGATCAGCAATTTTGCCAAAACCCATACGACGGAAGACCAGCTCCTCGGCCGGATGGAAATCGGCGCAAGACTAAGTCTGACCGAACAATGGATGATGTTTTTGAATGCCGAATATATGTTTGGCAAAGGCTATTCCGATACTTCGGTACGGGCCGGCGTTAATTATGCCTGGTAGAAACGTTTGCCGCTGTTTAAACCCCGCGTTTTTTGCGGGGTTTTTCTTTAAAACAAATTATGCAATGCCCAACATATTTTCTTTGATGTTTTGATAATTTTATTATAAGTTCCCGATAATACGGAAACCGGAGTTTTGCAATGTATGAAAAAAGCCTTTTATTACGTTTGCTTTGGCTGTTTAAGGCCAATATTACCATCAGCTGCCTTGCCGTCGGCGGCGGATATATGATTCTCCCGTTAATGAAAAAACAATTTATTGACAAGGCGAAAGTCTGCGATTTTGACGAATTGTTGGAGATGTATGCCATTGCACAATCTGCTCCCGGCGCCATTGCCGTCAACCTTTCGGCTATCACCGGCTACAAACTGGCAAAACTGCCCGGAGCTATCGTCAGCTGTATTGCTGCAGTTTTGCCACCGTTGCTGATTATTTCGGCGGTAACAGTTTGCTACCGGCAGCTGGTTAACAACCACACCGTCAACGCAGCTCTTAAAGGTATGATTGCTGCAATTGCGGCCATTATTATTGATGTGGTTTACGAAATGAGCAAAAATGTGGCACGGTCAAAAGAAATGCTTGGGCTTTTTACGGCTGCAGCCGTTTTTTACGCTGCATTTATTCTCAATTTCAATGCCATTTTGCTTATTATATTTTCATTGACCGCTTATGCCGTTATTTTTAATATCAGAAACAGGCTGAAAAAATAAATGTCAGAAAAAATTTTGGAATTAAGTCTTAGCTTTTTACAAATCGGCAGCTTTAGCATTGGCGGAGGCTATGCCATTATTTCGCTGATTGAGGAACTGATTGTCAACCGTTATCATTGGATTACGTTAAAAGAATACACCGACATTATCACAATCTCCCAGATGACGCCGGGGCCGCTGGCAATTAACGCCTCCAGTTTTGTCGGGCTCAAGATTGCCGGAATATTCGGTGCCGTCGCGGCAACTTTTTGTTGCGTTTTTTCCGGCGTCGTCATTTCTCTCGGCGGATATTGCTTTTTTTGCCGACACCGGAAATCCGATGCAATTATGAATATTTTACAGGGGCTAAAAGCCGTGGCGACCGGCTTAATCGGTGCGGCAGGAGCAGGAATTTTGCTGTTATCCCTGACCGGACAGCCCGAATTTTCCGCTCACATCAATCATCTTGATTTTTATGCCTTAGCGATTGCAATTGTTTCTTTGTTCCTTTTGCGCCGTTTTAAAATCGGGCCGGTCTGGCTTATGGGTATCAGCGCAGTTGCCGGCATTATTTTTTATTAGCTTCCGGCTGCAAATTTTAATAAAAAATGCACTTCCGATAAAAAAAATTATGCCTAATTTATCCGAAATTTTAACAAACGGCAGATTCTTCTCTATTTGAATTTTCTTAAAAATTATTTTTTATTTCCAAAAACACTAGATTACCATAGACAAAACGATGCGCTTTTGACAAGTAAACCAAAAATAATTTTTAGAAAAATCAATAAATTAAACAAGTTTTAACACTTTGCATATATTCTATGGTTGTATTTGGAAAATTTTACTTTTAAGGACTATAAAGATGAAAAACTACTCTGAAAATGATATTCGTATTGCTGCTTATTACAACTGGTTGAACAACGGCTGCCAAAACGGTACAGAGCTGAAAAACTGGAACGATGCTTTGAACCAGCTCTCTAAAATCAGCTGCTCCGGCAAATCTTGCAGCACAAGCAAATCCAGCTGCTCTACAAAAACCAGCAGTAAAGCTTGCGCAAGCAAAACTTCCGTAAAAAAAGCTTCCAGCTCTAAAACAAATTCTAAAACAAAAAAATAATTTTGTTTTCGCTGAGATTTTATAGCCCCGCAAATTGCGGGGTTTTTTTTATATATAAAAAACAGCTCATATGCATGCCACCAAAAGCCCCATTACATTTGTAATGGGGCTTTTACATTAATAAGCGCCGGGGTTGCGGGGATCTGTCGGATCAGACGGATCCGGACCGGGATTTTCATCCTTTATACCCAATTTTTTCATTCCATACTTTATCGGATCAATAAGTACTGTTCCGAAAAGTCCGAGGATTCCTGTTGCTATTCGTCCACCTACAGGCATATCCGAATCAGTAACACTCTCCTTTAGCAAATCGACGAAATAGTAATCGTCATCATCTTTTTTCGACATAATACAATAATTTTAGGTTAAACAATAAATTAATAACTTTCATCAAAATCGCGTTCCGGTGCAGGCCACGAGCCCTCAGCCGTTCCGACTTTGCGATAAAGACCATATTGGTCTTTTTTGTAATAATCCTTTACGGTTTTTGCATACCGGCTTTTATTTATATAAAAAATTTCGCCGGTCGGATTTTCAACAACCAGTTCATCACCCTGAAGATAATAACTGCCATTGCAGGTTCTGTCATAAGTCTGATACATAAAACATTTGCAACGGGTTTCCAAAACATAGTAACCATCATTGCCAATATCCTGCAATAACCAATACGGATCGCCGTAGTCTTTGTGTGCGACGGAAATTTCCGGCACACTGTAGGGGCCTCTGTCAAAATGACCAAAAACCGGCAACTGATTCAAGCGCAGATGACGAACGTCATCTATAATAACAATCCTGCGGCTGCCGGATTTTTTGCGGACGGCATCTTCAAGAGACCAGCAATTTCCCGACGCATTTGCCGGAATCAAACAGTCTTGTTTTCCAATACTGCGTAAGCTTTGATTAACAGCTTCACACCATGTCTCAACTTCAGCAAGCTGTTCTTTGGCCGGCAAAGTCAGCCCCAATACCTTACAATACCTCAGAGCTTCTCCGGCCGTTACGGCGATCGACGAAAGATGTACCAAAGAAATACAACAATAATTACTGAGAAAAATACCTTTTTCCTGCCCAAAAACCGTAGAGGCAGAAAAACTGTTGTCTTTTAACAGATAATCACCGGGGAGAACACCTGAACATACAGTTCCGTGTTTTCCGCTCCATGCCCGCCTGTTTCCTATCGGAAGCATACGGTTTGCTTTTGCTAAATCTAATACACTCATAATATGAATAAAAATAATGTTATTTATTCGGGATTTAGCACTCTGTGTTTTATTTGTCAAGCAATGTTTTTGTGTGTCCGCCGTAACCGGTTCCGATTTTGCGGCCGATTGATATTATTTTCTGTCCGACAATACTGCAACCATGTGCCGGATTATCATTTGCTCCCGCTTTTCCGGGATAAAGTTCATACAGCCTGCGATATTCGCCGTCCGTTACATTCGGCATAATGACATTTGCCCCGCCCTGCAGCGCCATTATTCTGCCTTGAGGATGAAGGCTTTCCATTGCCGTTGTTGCAGGAATATTAATATCAGGAAGCAAAAGCCGCATAATGGCCATGGTGCGCAGTGCCAAATGCAAAGCGCCGCCTTTTTCTTGTGCCAATGGTGTATCAGGATGCGGAATAAACGGTCCGATACCCGCCATATCAACTCCCAAATCCTGCAAAAAAAGCAAATCATCGGCGATGGATTCAAGCGTTTGCTCCGGAAGACCGATCATTATGCCGGAACCAAGCTCATAGCCCAGTTCTTTTATCATCAGCAGGCATTCATAGCGTTTTTGCCAGCTCATTTCCGGATCTAACTTATGGTACAGGTCCTTGTCCGTGGTTTCAATACGCATCAGATAACGGTCGGCACCGGCTTCGCGAAAAGCCTTATATTCTTCATAACTGCGTTCGCCGATACTCAGTGTTACGGCCACGTCAAACTTTTTGATTTCTTCAATAATCCGGCACATCCGTTCCGATGTGTAATACATATCTTCGCCGGACTGCATGACAATTGTCTTAAACCCCATACCGGCAGCACGGCGGGCCGTTTCCACCAACTCTTCAGGCTCCATCCGATAGCGGCATGCCTGCTTATTGCCCTTGCGAATACCGCAATACAAACAATTATTGCGGCAAATATTTGAAAATTCTATCAGACCGCGCAGATGAACCTCGTCCCCGACATATTGTCGGCGGACGGTATCGGCCTTTTGCAAAAGGTCTTGTTCATGTTCTTCATCTGCCAGCAGGCTGATAATGCTTTCTTTTGTTAAATTCATGGCATTTTCCTTTGCTTCAAAGTTTAACCGTTCTCTTTTTATTTGCAATACAAAAGCAGTTTTTCTTGTTCCAATATTTACTCTTTTCATTAGAACGACAATAAAAAACAGCATTTTATCAATGCTGTTTTTTTGCTTTCACTCCATTGCTTCAAGATGTGTGCAGTAAATCTGCTTCAAGCGACGTTCATATTCTTCTTCCCGACAGGTTGAACTTTCGCAAAAATTATGTTCCAGTTCATAAATTTCTGCTTCCAGCCATTTTTTGAGGGCATTTTTTTCCCGCGTTTTCAAGGCGGGCAAAATTTGCATAAAAGCTTTCATCCGCGGACAATCATCCTCAATAATGCCATAAGCCGGCGGCAGTTGTTCATTTAATTTCCACCAGAGTTTTTTACCCTGCATTTGCTTTTTGCGCAATTGCTTTAGCCGATAACGAGAAATAAAAGACAGCACTTCCATAAGCATAAAAATTTAGTTAATAATAAGCTTCAAGTGAGAGTTATTATAGCTCCTGCCCTATAAAAAGCAACAAAAATCATGGCACTGAAATTGCATAACTTTCTGATATAATCATCAAGGGAGGTTCAGATGCAAATTTCATCAGACAAAACTTTGGCCATTGCCAATATATGGGGACGGCAAAGCACAACAAAATCAGAAAAATTCGTACAGAAAGGGGACAGTACGTCAGAAGCTTATACACTTGATTTGTCCGAGGCTGCGCAAAAATACATGTCCTCGTCCCAAGCTCTGCTGGCAAGGGCCCAAGGGAAGGAACTGACAAAGGCGGCTCTGCCTGACGATCTGCAACAAAGTATTGACCATTTGCAAGACCGACTGAACCGGACTTTGCTCTCGCATAATATCAATACGGCGCAAGACATCAGTTTTGAATTTGACGAAAGCGGTTTGTTGAAAGTTACTTCCGAGTATCCGGACAAAGAAAAAATTGAGCGTATTCTAAATGAAGACAAAGAATTTATCAATGAAGCCCGCCGCACGCTGCAAGACAGTTCGGAATATGCCGCCGGCGAAGTTCAGAAAAAATATGTCGAACTTTTGGAAGACGATGACAAAGACGATGAAGACAAAGAAAAGATAAAAAATGAATATGAGCGGCAGTCGGATTTACAAATTCGCGCAGCCAAAGCCCAAGAACAAGTTGCGGCAGTATCCAACTCTTTTATGCTCGGCGGCGGCACGCTGACAATGTCGTCTATTGCAACGGCGCATTCTATTATCTTATAAAAATTCTTTCTGCTCAAACTCCCCTTTCGGGGAGTTTTTTTATGGTTGATTTTATAAAAAAACGTGCTATAACATTGAATGAAAACAATAAAAATTATGTATATTATGAAGACGAAAAAAACAAAAGGTCCGAATGTTTCTTTAGAAGAAGCGCGGAAAGAATGTGAAACCCATATTGAGATTATGGAAACGCTGAACAAACTTGAGTGCCATTTTGAAAAGGTTGAGGCGGAAGACCATGACGGAATTTTTTATTATGACCAGTTAGTCAGAAATGATCTTACAGCCAATAAAGAATTGAAAATTGCACAAAGGCAGAAGCATGATGAAATTTTGCTTATGATTCAGAAATACGGCCAAATGTATCAAACTGTTCGTGAGCATGACAAAAATTCATATACTCCTGTTTTGTCCGATGACGTTCAGATCATTATCGCACAGAGAAACAACGCGCAAGAAATGCATGCTTATTTGGCTTATCTGGGATTTGGCGAGCCGGCGCAACATATTATTGTTGACAGAGGCGATCATGACGAACTGATGTATTATATCGAACGTCACGGTTTTGTGCCGGAAGTTCAGAAAAAGCTATGGGAACGCGGCAATCGGGATGAAATTTCCCTGCATTTTCGCAAGCATGGTCTGTGTCCGGAGCTGGTTTCGGAATATTTTAAGCATAACCGGAATCATGATGACCTTTTATTCATCATTCACCATTACGGGCAGCAGCACAAAGCTCTTCCCGATGACGTTCAGGTTATTATTGCCCAACGCAATGACTCGGAAGAAATGTGCGCTTATCTGTCTTATATGGGATTTGGCGGGCTGGCACAAGACGTGGTTGTCAGCAGAGGGAATCATGACGAGTTGATGCATTACATTGAACGTCACGGTTTTGTTCCTGAAGTTCAAAAAAAATTATGGGCAAGAGGCAATAAGGAAGAAATTTCTTTGCACCTTTTGAAGCATGGTTTGTGTTCGGAACTAGAGGCTGAATTATTGGACGACGGCAATCCGGAAAACTTTAAATTTTGGGTTTCTCGCAGATATTTATCGGAAGGACGGCAGAAAAAGCTGTTGGAATCAGGAAGTTCGGAAATTTTCTATGCTTACATTGCACGGCATGATTTTTCTTATCGCTTTGAGGAACTTTTGATTGAGAAACGTTCAACACAGGAAATTATGGACTATATTTCCACGAAGCATCGTCTGAACTGTGACGGCGTACGCAAGCTGTTGGAAAGGGGCGACCATAATCTGATTATGCATTACATCAGTTTTCTGGAGTGGCCACATACTGATTCTTTTATCAGAGAATTTAATTTATCCGGCCGGAAAAATGATGAAGAGTTGATTGCCGCTTATAAAAGACAGGGCAGTTATGCTTATCTTGATTTTCAAAAAAGCCTTATTGAAAAAGGAGATGCTTATGCTTATGCTTTTGCCTGCAGTCTGGACGGGCGGTTGGATCCGGAAACAGAAAAGTTTTTGGCTCAAAAAGGCAGCCATGATATTGTGATGGCTTATATTAAGCGTTATCCGCTTGAGATGTATGCCTTAAGAGAGTTTTTCAACCGGAATAATTCTGAAGAAGCCGCTTTTTATTGTCAAAAGTGGCAGTAAATTATTAATTCAAAAGCAGCAATACAAATATTGCTGCTTTTTTGATGTTGACATTCCTTGTCCGGCATGCTTATCTTCCGGTTCAGAATAAATTTTTAATTCAATTATTATATGGATATACTTTTTTATATTTTTGTCCTGATTCTGATGCTCTGTCTGCTATGGCGGCTGTTGCAAATTGTCTGGAACGGCTTTTTGGTAATTTTGGGCTTTATACGGATTGTCTGGTTGGTAGTGAGTTTTCCTTTCAGATGCATTTTTTACGGCGGTGCTTTCCTGTACGGCTTGTATCTGGAATTTTTTCACCGGCCGAAATACCGGCGTTATCAATTTGACGGGCATACCACAGATGGCGGATACTCAACGCAAAGCGGCAATTTTGAAACGGGAGGCAGTTCTTCCGGCAATTCCGGCTCCGGCAGCGGGGAACGCAAGAATACTTACAGGCCACCAAAAAATGAGCCGAGTCAGGAAGAGCGCTATTTGCAGATTTTGGAATTGTCACGCAATACGCTCACCAGAGATAATCTGAAAAAGAACTACCGGCGGCTGGCCAAACAGTATCATCCGGACAAAAATCCGAATAATCCGGCGGCAGAAGAAAAATTCAAGCTTCTGACCGAAGCCTACGATTATTTTTCGGAACGTGTATAAAAGCCTTGCTCTGTAACAGAGCCGGGCTTTTTTTAATCGCGCGGGCGGCAGCCGCAATAGTTTTGGTTATACAAATCCAAATCTTTAATCAACCGGCTGCGCAGTTCCTGCATACCGTGTTTGCGGCCTTCAATTTCCAGATAAGGCACTCCGGTTTCGGCAGAAGCTTTGGCGGCAGAAGCATTGACCTGCTCCAGATTTTTATACCGTGACACGCCCAAAACAGAAGCCACGCCGGCAAAACCGTTGACTTTAGCATATTCCATCACCCGCTTCAGCCGCATATAAAAACAAACTGAACATCTGGCACCGCGTTCCGGTTCGTTTTCCAACCCTTTGGTCATTTCGCACCAGTGTTCATTATCATATTCGAATTCAATAAAAGGAATTTGATACAAGTCGCAAATCCGGCGGTTTTCTTCGCAGCGTTTGCAATATTCCTGCAGCGGGCGGACATTTGGATTGTAAAACGCAACGGCAAAGTCGTAGAACTGTTCGGCCAGTGTTTTAATAACAGCACAAGAGCAAGGCGCACAGCAGGAGAGCAACAGAAATTTTGAATTCTTATCCGGCAACATTTTACAGTATCCTTCCTGAAAAAATTTTTTTTACCCTGCCATAAAGTTATCAAGTTGTCAATCCGGCCTTGAATTTTCAAACAATGAAAATATCTATACGTCATGATGAAAAAAATTGATATGAATCTGATCAGCGTGGTAGCGCTCGGCATCGGCTCAATTGTAGGAGCCGGAATTTTTGCTTTGCTCGGACAAGTACTTATGCTTTCCGGCGAGAGGGTATATTATGCCTTTGTCATTGCAGGCATTGCCGCCATGTTTTCCGGTTATTCCTACGCGCGGCTGGCAGGGAAGTATCCGGATTCCGGAGGGTTGACGGATTATTTTCACATTGCTTTTCCCGACCGTCTGATTTCCGGCACTTTATCTCTTATTTATATGCTGACATCGGCAATTTCGGTTTCCATGATGGCAAAGTCTTTCGGCATTTATGCCGCCGGACTGTTCGGTTATCCGCCGGCGGATTTGGAGATTGTCAATTCCGCAGCGGTTGTCCTGATTTTGATTATGGGCTTTTTGAACATGCAAAGCGCCGGAGATGTCGGCAATACCGAAACACTGCTGGTCGCCGTTAAATTGTTTATTTTATTCGGGTTGGCAATTGCGGCATTTGTACAGGCCGGATCGGCACCGGTTCAGGCTCATCCGCTGATAACGAGCGACAAAGTCTTCTGGGGAAGTATCGGTATTACGTTTTTTGCTTATGCCGGATACGGGGTAATTACCAATGCCTCGGCCGATGTTAAGAATCCCAAACGTACAATTACCGCCGCAATTTTTATTACGTTGTTAGTCGTCATGGCACTTTACATCAGTCTGGCATGGATGGTTCTGACCTATATTCCTTTGAAAGAACTGGAGAAAAATTCGGAAACAGCCATTGCCCATGCCGCCCGTATGCTGCTCGGAGACTGGGGGTATGCCGCTTTGTACGTTGCGGCAGGATTGGCTTTTGTTACGGGTATCAGCGCCACTTTCTTCAGCATTTTCAGAATTTCGCGTTCTTTGGCCAAGCAACATGTTTTGCCAAAATTCTATGGCGAAAAATTCTGGCGGATGGGCACCAAAGGAAATATGTTAACCGTTATTCTTGTTGTTTTGGCTACGGTTTTGTTTGATTTCAGTTCGATTGTCAACCTTTCCAGCGGGGCTTTTCTGGTTAGTTATCTGGGTATTTTTGCAGCCAATTGGAAGCTGCGGCGCGAAACAGAATCCTCGGCTGCGGTCATCCTGACCGGAACGGCTCTCATGCTGTTTATTCTGGTTACGTTTTTGATGAGTTTAAACTAAAAAAAGCAGTGTAATCACTGCTTTTTTTAGTTTTTACCACAACAATCCGTTTTTACGGAGAAGTGCGGTTTCTGTTTTTAACAAATCAACAGCACGGCATTTGTCATTTTCAGCCAGCGGGTAAAGGAACTGCGCCAGATTACCGCCGCTGCAGCTTGTCAGGCTTGCACAAGAACCAATTTGCGCGGCAATGCGGCCATAACCGTAATAAGCGGCATTGTGCGGCGTGATTATCAGAACGTTCACAAAATTCTGAATCCAGAAAATCCGGTCCAATATCGGAAGCCAGTTTTCAAAATCAGTGCTTTCATTTTTATAGTT
This sequence comes from uncultured Alphaproteobacteria bacterium, assembly GCA_910585375.1. Lineage (GTDB taxonomy): Bacteria > Pseudomonadota > Alphaproteobacteria > RF32 > CAG-239 > MGBC133411. The sequence goes on from CAJUCZ010000025.1 coordinate 15,679, forward strand.
CCATTCAACCACCAGAAAATCCGTTTTGCCGGATAAAGCCTGATCTACGGCTTTTTGCGCCGTATTTTCCGCCTCTTCGTCAAATCCCAGAGCCTCACGGTTCTGCCGCTGCAATCTGACAATTTCCTCTTTTGACCAACCGGCAGCAATCAGCTTACGCAAATTGGCCGCCCAGTCAAAACGGAACTTGCCGAGATAGTAATCCATTGCCATATACTGCCGGTCTGTAATGCTAAATTCCGAGCCGGTCAGCTGCAACACCTTATACAACGGAGAATCTGTAATTTGCATGTATTCCTTATTCTCTGAACGATAGGTTACGCCCAAGTATACAAGAGTATAGCCTTGCATCTGCAAGTCAATAACCTCATCCTGTGTAAAAATATAAGGCGGGTCAAGCTGGCGAAATGCGGCTCCTTTTTCTTCCAAAACTTTTACGGCTTCGGCAATTACAACGTTTTTTGCTCCTATCACAAAATAATACTTTTTTTCCATATGCTTAAAATTTAATAATTAACTTTGAAGTATGACTATACAAAAAAATCTACATTTTGTCAATAAAATTAATTACAGAACCATAATCAGCGTGCCCAGCGTTATCAACCCGCCGCCAATCAGGACTTTCAGACTGACAGTCTCATGTAAAAAGACAAATGCCATGAGGATGGTAATGACAACGCTGAATTTGTCGACCGGTACAACTTTCGAGGCATCGCCGATTTGCAGGGCTTTGAAAAAAAACAACCAGGAAGCCCCCGTTGCCAGACCTGACAATGTCAGAAATATCCAGCTTTTTTGCGTAATGCCGCTGATTTGATGATGGACGCCGGTCAGCCAGACAATGGCCCAGGCCATTATCAATACCACAACCGTCCGCACTGCCGTTGCCAGATTGGAGTTAACGCCGTCAATGCCGATTTTGGCCAGAATTGAGGTTAAAGCTGCAAAAAAAGCCGAAAGGACTGCATACAAAATCCACATTTTTATATTTCTCCGATCAGTTGTTCCAGTTTATTTCCCAGTTCCAGCCAATCGTTTTCAAAACCGGCAATTTTGTTTTCGATTAAGGACAGCTCTTTTTGTTTGGCAATCAGTTCTTCGGTTGTCATTTGCCGTTGAAAAGCGCTTTCCAATGCCGCTTTTTGTTCGCCAAGCTTTTCCAGCTCCCGCTCGATACGCCGCAGCTGTGTGGTCAAATCTTTTTTTTGCCGGCGCGTATCAACTTTCGGCTTTTCCGGTTTGGGGGCGGCTTTGGGCGTTTTTTTGAAAGTATCACCGTTCAGCAGCAGCTTTTTATAATCTTCCAAATCGCCGTCATAGATTTTACAGGTATGATTTTTTACCAGCCACAGCGTATCGGCAATAAGTTCTATCAGGCGGATATCGTGAGTAATCAGAATTACCGAACCTTTATACTCGTTTAATGCCCGAATCAGAGCCTCGCGCCCGTCAATGTCCAAGTGGTTTGTCGGCTCGTCCAAAATCAGAAGCCCCGGACGCTGCGTTGTCATGGCGGCAAACAGCAGACGGGCTTTTTCTCCGCCCGACAAGCGCGCAATCTGCGTCAAGGCTTTTTCCCGTTCCAGTCCGAAACCGGCCAGATGGGAACGGATTTTTGCTTCTGTTTCCTGCGGCATCAATGTTGTCATATATTCCAGCGCCGTCAGTTCCAGCGGCAGCTCTTCCGCCTGATGCTGGGCAAAATAGCCGACACGCAGTTTGCCAAGGCGGCGTTCCTGTCCGGAAAGCAGCGGCAGCCGGCCGGAAAGCAGTTTGGCCAGTGTGGACTTTCCGTTGCCGTTGGCTCCAATCAACGCTATTCTGTCATTGTCGATGACTTGAAGATTGAGTTTTTTCAGTACCGGCATGTTGTCATAGCCTACAGCTCCGTCTTCTATGGTTAAAAGCGGCGGCGGCAAATCGTCCGGCTCGGGAAAGTTAAAAACCGTAGCGGCGGCATCTTCCATCAGCTCTGCCGTTTCCAGCTTTTCCAGCATTTTTATCCGGCTTTGCGCCTGTTTGGCTTTGCTGGCCTTATAGCGAAAGCGGTCTACAAAAGACTGCAAATGACGACGCTGCTGCTCTACTTTTTCGGCCTGACGGACACGGACTTCCTGTTGGAGAGCGCGTGTGGTACGGAAAGTATCATAATTGCCGGAATAAGTTATTAACCGCTTATTGTCAAAATGAACAATATAGTTGCACAGGCTGTTCAGGATATTGCGGTCATGGCTGATAATCAGCAGAGTGCCGTGATAGCGGCGCAAATGATTTTCGAGCCAAATGCCGGATTCCAGATCCAAATGGTTGGTCGGCTCATCCAAAAACAAAATATCAGACGGTTGAAACAACGCTGCAGCCAGAGCCACGCGCATCCGCCAACCGCCGGAAAACTCGCGTACGGGGCGATCCATATCCTCCGGCCTGAACCCCAGACCGTTTAAGATTTCGGCTGCGCGGGCCGTGGCTGACGAAGCGCCGATCAGATTCAGACGCTCATGGATTTCGGCCATTTCGGCGGCATCTGCTTCTTCCAAACGCGCCAAAAGTCCGGTTTGTTCCTTATCCTGCGCCAAGACATACGCCAGCAAGGGCATTTCCAATCCGGTGAGTTCCTGCTCCACAAATACAACTTTGCTGCCCGACGGAAAACCAATGTCTCCGTGTTCGGTTTCCAATTCCCCCTTAAGCACCCGAAAGAGTGTGGATTTTCCGCAGCCGTTAGCTCCGACCAGCCCGACTTTCCAGCCGTCGGCAATATGCGTGGAGGCTTCTTCAAGCAGCGTTTTTGCCCCGATACGTACGGTTATGTCATTTATATCTATCATAAAAGTGTAGATAACACAGTTGTTTTCAGAAGTAAAGATTTTAACGGCGGCGCATAAAAACAAGATAAAACAGCACGGCAAAAATAACCGGCAACAATGTAAACCAATACATATTACGATAACCGTAAAGGGCGGCGATACTGCCCAAAGCAATCACCCCCAGTCCCATGCCGAGATCAAAACCGCTGAACAAGGTTGCATTGGCAATACCGAGACGGTGAAAAGGCGTATCACGCACCGCCATGGTCTGAATAGTGGTTTGCAACGCACCGAAGCCAATGCCGTACACTGCGGCCACCATGCCAAACTGCCATAACTCCCGCGCACAGGCCAAACCGGCAATCCCGACAAAGATACATAAAAATCCGGGCAGAACGACAATATCCAATCCTAGGCGGTCAATCAGCTTTCCGGCAGCGGGGCGTGTTATCAAAATAGCCAGAGCATAAACGCTGAAGAATATGCCGATGTTCGGAATTCCCAAGCCGGCAGCATATAACGGCAAAAAGCTGATGACGGATCCATAGGTGACAGACAGAAAAAACATTAATACCGCCGGCCGGACAGCGTCTTTGTCATACAACACAAACCTTACGGCAGCCGGCGGGCTTCGGCGGTCGGGACATCGGATAAAAAAAGCCAGACAAAGCGCGACAAAGGCTAAAAGCGATGACAGATAAAACACGCTTTTGAGCTGATAATGCATGCCGATGTAAATGCCTGCCGCCGGTGCAACGGCCATGGCAAGGCTATTGGCCAGACTAAACCAGCCCATACCCTCGCCAAAACGCTCCCGCGGGATAATACCGGCTGCTATTGTGGCAGTTGATGTTCCGGAAAATCCCCATCCCAGACCATGTACAAGCCGCACAAGGATGACCAGCGCGATGGTATGTGCCAGCGCATAACTGAACAACATTGCCATAAAAACAGTCAATCCGCCAATCAGCACAAGCTTCCTTTTAACGCGGTCAAGCAGCCAGCCGGCAAACGGACGGGAGATTAAGGTTGAAACAGTAAATATTCCCATTACCAGACCAATGACTTCCGGCCCGCCGCCCATTTTTTGAATATACTGCGGCAAGACCGGAAAAATCATCTGAAAGCCAAAAAAGATAAAAAGGTTTACAAAGCTGACGACAAAGAAATTGCGGCTGAGAAAACTTTGTTTCTCCATTGGTCATCCTAAGCCGTACGGCCGTGTTTTCTCAGGTGCAGCGGATTTTCGGTTCCCTGAGGCTGTTCCGGCCAGACAGATACCTGCGGTCCGCAGCAATTTTTATCTGTGGCGGGAGCCGTATTTTGACATCGACATTTGGACAACGGCGACATGGCTTTTTTTACAGCAGGACAGCTGCAACCGGCCGGACCGATTTGGGCCTGCGGGTTCTCAGAACATTTGCAGCCGTTTGGACTCGGCATCATATTTTCCATACGGCGGCCTTCGCATACCGGCCGCGGCGGAACAACTTCGGCATTTTCTCTCACCGGCCGCATTTGCGGATGCTGTTTCGGACAGTTGATAATGGTCGGTGCGGTGCAGACCGGATTTTTGAAGGCTACAACAATATTCTGCGGTTCTGACAGCCCTGAACCAACAAGCATAAACAACTGCGAAAAGCCGATACCTGCTAAAAACAACAGCAAACCACCGACATAGGGAAGCCAGCAACGGCGGTCTTCACGCCAGCGTCTGTCATCTTTTGGCTTTTTTTCTTCTCTGATTATTTTTTCCTCATGAATATCCATATTCCTCTCCCTGCTTATATCATTACGTTTTCACTTATTTAAGCAGGGAAAAGGCTTATTCAAGATTAGCCAATGGGTTATGTCCTGTGGAAAAATCCTTGACAATCAACGTGGTGACCGGAGCATTGGAATGTTTTTGAAAAATCAGACCATGTCCAAGGCAAAGCCCGACATTGACATTCAAGTCGGTGTTCATTGAGTTCAGATAAGCCGCCTGATAAGCAGGATCGCAGCTCGATCCTTTATGGTCTTCGGTAAAATCGCACAGATCCAGACCGCCCTCGCGACAGTTGACATGAAATACTTCCAGTCCGCCGGCTTTCAAAAGATTAGCCAGCGTTTCAATATATTTTTGCATACAAATGCAGTTGGCCAGACCGATGCGCCGGTATCCCATGCCTTTGGCATAGTTTATCAGCTCTTGAATACGGGATTTGTTCAACGCCCCGTAGGTGATTTCCATTTCTTTCAGCTCTTCCGCCGTGTAGTGTTCTTTCATGTTTATCTCCTGATTTTGCAATAATTATAAAGAGGGAAAATAATTTGGCAAGAAAGAAATTTTAAACACTTCTTTCATTTTTTTGATTCAGACTCATTATAAAAGAATCGGAACAGAGGGGTAAAAAATGAAAGTTTCGGGAATTGAAATCAAAGGCTTGTCATCAGACTCCCGCCTGATTAAACCGGGGTATTTATTCGGGGCGCAAGACAGTGAAAAAGCGCCGGCTTCGGCTTATATTCCGTCGGCCGTGCAAAACGGCGCCGCAGTCATTGTCTGCAAGCCGGAATATGCCGATACCAATGCTTATCCGCAGGTTACATTCGTGACGGATGATAATCCCAACAAGACTTTTGCCAGACTGGCCGCCGAATTCTACGGTCCGCAACCGGAAAATATTGCAGCAATTACCGGTACCAACGGCAAGACCTCAATTGCCGACTTTGTGCGGCAGATTTTAACCCGAATGGACATTAAAGCCGCCAGCATGGGAACGCTTGGCCTGATTAAGGGCAATGAAGCGCCTGTTCCGTCACCCAACACGACGCCGAACGCAGCCGTCATTGCCGAAGAACTCGCAAACCTTAAAAAAGACGGGTATGACCATGTGATTATGGAAACTTCCAGCCACGGACTTTGCCAATACCGCACCGGCGGCGTGCAAAATGTGAAAGTTGCCGGTTTTACCAATCTGACCCGTGATCATCTTGACTATCACAAGACTTTTGAAAATTATCTGGAAGCCAAAGAAATTTTGTTCCGCGAGGTTTTGGTTGCCGGCGGCACCGCTGTTCTAAATGCCGATATCGAAGTTTATGGCCGCTTGCGCAAAGTTTGTGAAGACAGCGGCAAAAAAGTTATCAGCTATGGCCGGAACGGTTCCGAACTTAAACTGCTGACTGCCGTTCCGAAACTTGACGGGCAGCAGCTTCGCATTTCTTTTTATGGCAAAGAAGCTGAGATTTTTGTGCCTTTGGCCGGAGAATTTCAGGCCATGAACGTGCTCTGCGCTTTGGGCATGGCTGCCGAACTGACCGGAAAACCCAATGACGTTTTGCAACATATCAGCCATATTCACGGAGCCAAAGGGCGGCTGGATCTGGCAGGAAAGACGACCGGCGGCGCGGCCATTTATATTGATTACGCCCACACGCCGGACGCTCTGGAAAACGTTATCCGCGCCATGCGTTCCCACTGCCGCGGCAGGCTGCATGTCTTATTTGGCTGCGGCGGAGACCGTGATGCCGGAAAACGTCCGATTATGGGGCAAATCGCCAACGATCTGGCCGATGTGATTTATGTGACCGATGACAATCCGCGCACCGAAGATGCCGAGAAAATCCGCGCACAAATTATGGCCGCCTGCCCACGCGGCAAAAATATCGGCAATCGGGCCGAAGCCATCAAGACTGCCATTGCCGGACTTAGACAAGAAGATATTCTTATTGTTGCCGGCAAAGGACATGAAACCGGACAATATATTAACGGACAGATTTTTCATTTCAGCGACTATGAGGAAGTTTGTAAGAATCTGAAATAAAATGTATTTGGATAACTTGGCATGTATAAAAAAAATTAACCAATCTTTGGAGAATTGATTATATATTGTTGAGGAATTGTGATTTTAACAACAACGAAAGGGGTAACAGCAACATGAAAAAAGAAGTTGTTGCGAAAACTGAGCAAAAAAACGATAACGGCGCCAAGAGCATTGAGGATTTGAACGCCTTGATCGCAAAAGTCAGCGCCGCACAGAAAGTTATGGCGACATTCAGCCAGGCACAGGTTGACAAGATTGTCGAAGCGATGGCAATTGCAGCCAACAGCCACCGTATTCCGCTGGCAAAAATGGCCGTTGAAGAAACCGGCATGGGAATTGTGGAAGACAAGGTGATTAAAAACCACTTTGCCGCCGAGGAAATTTTTAACAAATATCGCCATGCCAAAACCTGCGGCGTGATTGAGCATGACACCACCAACGGCATTACAAGAATTGCCGAACCACTCGGTGTGATTGCCGGTGTTATCCCGACGACCAACCCGACATCCACGACCATTTTCAAAAGCATGATTTCACTCAAAACACGCAACGGCATTATCTTTTCTCCGCACCCGCGGGCAAAAAAATGCACGGTTGAGACCGCCCGTCTGATGCTGGAAGCCGCTGTTAAAGCCGGTGCACCGGAAAATATTATCGGTTGGATTGAGGAACCGACAATTGAGGCCACGCAGCACCTGATGAGTCATGACGGCATTAACCTTATTCTGGCAACCGGCGGACCGGGCATGGTCAAATCGGCTTATTCTTCCGGCAAGCCTGCTCTCGGCGTGGGCGCCGGAAACGTTCCCGCCATTATTGACGAGACGGCCGATATTAAAATGGCGGTCAGTTCCATTTTGATGAGCAAGACTTTTGACAACGGCATGATTTGCGCTTCCGAGCAATCAATTATCGTCCATAAAGACATTTATGATGCAGTTAAAGACGAGATGCAGTATCGCGGCGCCTATATTCTGAGCAAAAAGGAAAAAGAAAAAGTTGCCAAGACAATCATTATTGACGGCAAATTAAACGCCAAAATCGTTGGTCAGCCCGCTTATAAAATTGCCGAAATGGCCGGCGTTAAAGTTCCCGAAGACACAAAAGTTCTGATTGGCGAAGCTGAGAAAATCGGCACGGAAGAAGAATTTTCTTATGAAAAACTTTCTCCGGTTCTGGCCATGTACAAGGCCGATGATTTTGAACAGGCTGTTTTTATGGCGCGCGATCTGGTTAATTTTGCCGGACCGGGACATACCTCCGTCCTTTATACCGCTGATCACAACAAAGACCGCATAGCCCGTTTCAGTGAAGTTATCGAGACCGGGCGTATGCTTGTGAACACCCCGTCTTCCCAAGGCGGTATCGGTGATTTGTACAACTTCCGCCTTGATCCGTCGCTCACTTTGGGTTGCGGTTCCTGGGGCGGCAATGCAGCCAGTGAAAACGTAGGAGTAAAACACTTGTTAAATATTAAAAATGTTGCTGAAAGACGCGAAAACATGCTCTGGTTCAGAGTTCCCCCGAAAATTTACTTCAAACAGGGCGCTGTCGGCGTTGCTTTGCGCGAACTTTGCGGCAAGAAAAAAGCGTTGATTATCACTGACAAGCCTTTATTCCAGCTCGGCTACACCAACAAAATCACTTCCGTTCTGGAAGATATGGGTATTGCTTTTCAGATTTTCTCCGAAGTCGCGCCGGATCCGGACACGGATACCGTCAACCGCGCTTTGGTTATGTGCCGCAGTTTTGAGCCGGACGTTATTATTGCGCTCGGCGGCGGTTCTCCGATGGATGCGGCCAAAATCGTCTGGTTGATGTATGAACATCCGGATGTTAAATTCGACGATTTGGCAATGCGTTTTATGGATATTCGCAAACGTGTCTGCATGTTCCCTGATTTAGGCTCCAAGGCTTATATGGTTGCCATTCCGACAACCTCCGGTACAGGTTCGGAAGTTACGCCGTTTGCCGTTATTACCGACTCTAACACGCATATCAAATATCCGATTGCCGATTATGCGTTGACACCGAATATGTCAATCATTGATCCTGATTTGGTTTTGAGTATGCCGCGCGGTCTGGCTGCCGCTTCCGGTATTGACGCACTGACCCATGCTCTGGAAGCTCTGGCTTCTATTCTGGCAACGCCGTTTACCGATGGTATTGCTTATGAAGCCATCCGCCTGATTTTTGACAATCTGGAGCTTTCAGTCAACGATGGCGCCAACAACCCGAAAGCCCGCGAAAATATGCATTATGCCGCCACAATGGCCGGTATGGCTTTTGCTCAGGCTTTTCTTGGCGTTTGCCACTCAATGGCGCATAAGCTCGGCAGTGCTTATAACATTCCGCACGGGATTGCCAATGCGCTGATGATCAGCGAAGTCATTAAGTTTAATGCCAACGACAAACCGACCAAGCAGGGAACTTTCTCACAGTATCATTATCCGGAAGGAAAGAGAAGATATGCTAAAGTTGCCGAATTTCTGAATCTCGGCGGCAAAAACGATGATGAGAAAGTAGCCAATCTGATTAAGGCTATTGAAAAACTGAAGAAAAGCATTAACATTCCGGCTTCTATCAAAGATTGGGGCGTGGATGAAAAGGCTTTCCTTGACGGTTTGGACGAGTTGTCGGAGTTGGCGTTTGACGACCAATGCACCGGCGCTAACCCGGCTTATCCGTTGATTTCGGAAATTAAGCAGATGTACCTGAACGCCTACTACGGCACCGAACGTCGGTAACGCCCTCTGCGGGTGAGGCTTCAATTGTCACCTCATTGCCCTGAATACTGCGTTGCTCCGGCAGGATGTGTGACGAAAGACGTGCTTTGAATGGGAAGGGAGGATTTGTACCTCCCTTTTCCTTATCTCTGAATTCACTTTTTCTTTTTATTTTCTCATCAGGAGATGTTTAGTCCTCTCCTTCCCTCTCCTTCCCTCTCC
>CAJUCZ010000026.1 GCA_910585375.1 uncultured Alphaproteobacteria bacterium
TTCAGGCTGCTCTTCAGGCGGCGCTAACTCCGGAGGGGGAGGTTCTGGTGGCGGCGTGGCATGCTGTGATACAAGCGGAATCATTCAGAGCTATGGTTGCAGTTGGGCCGGAAGCGTTTGGTATAACAAATGTTTGAATGAACACAGTGATTGGCCGCTTTGCAGCAGTGTAATAAATGCCTGTAACGGAACTGTCAGCGTAGCCTGTCATAATCCGAATGAACCCCATAAGAATACAAGTGCAACGATTTCTTGCAACTAAACAAAAACCCCGCCATTTATTATGACGGGGTTTTTTATCATACATCCAAAATTACAGCACGATCATCGCCGTAAATTCCGCCTCCGACACAACCTTGCCGTCAACTTCGCTCTGGCCTTTAAAAACAAAAACCTTACCGCGCTCTTTAATCTTTTCAACATGCATAATCAGCTGATCACCGGGTTTAACCGGTTTTCTGAACTTAACGCCGTCAATCGACATAAAGAAAACGCCCGGTTTCTTTTCCAAATCTTTCATGCTGGCAATCACCAATGCACCGGCCGTCTGAGCCATGGCTTCTATTTGCAAAACGCCCGGCATAACCGGATTCCCGGGAAAATGCCCTTGGAAAAATTCTTCATTCATTGTAACGTTTTTTAAGCCGAAACCTTTAACCCCCGGTTCTTCCACCGTCAGTCTGTCTACCAGCAAAAACGGGTAACGGTGAGGCAAAAATTCCATAATCTGTTCAACAGTATAAACTTCAGACATTTATCTTCCTTTTCTTATCATTCAAAATTAACAAAAACTATTTTTTGGGCTTAACGGCATTTTGCACAAAAGCCGTCTGCCGCATAAACTGCTTAATCGGCACAACCGGATACCCCATCACCACGGCGCCGGCCTCAACATCACTCATGACACCGGATTGTGCGGCAATCTGCGCGCCGGAACCGACATGAACATGATCAGCCAACCCGACTTGTCCGCCACACACCACATAATCGCCCAAAACCGTACTGCCGGCAATGCCGACCTGAGATACCAGAATACAACCGCGTCCGAGTCTGACATTATGGGCAATCTGCACAAGGTTATCAATCCGGCAGCCATCGCCGATAACCGTATCATCCAGAGCTCCGCGGTCAATACAGGCATTTGCGCCGACTTCCACGTCATTACCGATAATCACCAGACCAAGCTGCGGAATCCGCTTATGCTGCCCGCCAATCATCATAAAGCCAAAACCGTCCTGCCCAATCCTCGCACCGCTGAAAATCCGGCAGTTTTCGCCTATTTTGCAAAAAGCCGCATGGACACCGACCCCAATTCTGGTTCCCTGCCCAATCTCACAATTGTCCTCAATTACAACATTGGCCTCAAGAATACAATTGTTTCCGATTTTAACATTCTTTCCGATAACAACATTCTCGCCGATAAAACAATTCATCCCCAGTTGAACCGACTTGTCAATTTTGGCTGAAGCGGCAATCTGCGCTTCGGGCAGCGGAATTTCATAAAAAAAGGCATTGAGTTTCAAAAAAGCCAGCTTGGGATTGGCACAAACCAGTACGGCCGTTTCCGGAGCCACGAATTGCGCCAGATCTTCCGTTGTAATACAGGCTGTTGCCTTCAATTTTCCGGCAGCTTCTTTTGCTTTTTTATCATAAAAGAAGCATACATCGCCTTTTTGGGCTCCCTCCATAGTTGCAATATTCTGAACTTCCAAACCCGACTTATCATTATCGGTAATTCTGGCCTCACAAATCCGGGCAACTTCTGCCAGGCTGAAAGGGCCGTTGTTCCGGTAAAAAGCCTTATCAACCATTTTTTTTACTCCTTAAGACAATTTAGAGCAACTCATAGAATTGCTCTAAACAGTTTATCCATCAAATTACAATCTTGTACCGAAGTTCAGACGGAACGTCTCGGTCTTATCGTAATCTTCCTTAACAATCGGGAACGCAATGTCCACGTCAATCTGTCCCATCGGCGACAACCATTGGAAGCCAAAACCGGTAGCCACACGCGGAGAAGAAGAATATTCCACAATTCTGCGGTCAATATTGTCCGGCTCGCCGATCATACCCATATCAACAAAGGTACGGCCGCGAATTCCAAGCTCATCCAACCCGATCGGGAACGACATTTCTGCTCCGGTATACAACATCCAGTTACCGCCCAGCGCATCGTCCGTATATTTATCACGGGCACCGATACCGGCAAATTCAAAACCTCTGAGCGTAGACCCGCCGAGATAATATCTCTGCGCCAGACGAACGTCTTCATCTCCGTAACCGACAATATAACCGGCATTGGCAAACAGCTTAAAAGTATAATAATCAGCCATTGTATAATAAGTATAAGCCTTGGCATCAAACTTAAAGTATTTCTCATCGCCGCCGGCACCTGCAACATCATTGCCGAATGACAGGAAATACCCCTCTTTCGGATTAATCGAACTGTCACGTTTGTCATAATACAATGTCTGTCCGATAACAGAACCGGTACTGGTTCCTTCCTCCTGCTTAATATATACGGAAGAATACTCGTCAACATTGGCAATTTTGTCTTGTCGGAGCGTATATCTCAGTTGTTGCGACAAATCATCAGTATAGTTCCAGCCAAGACGCAAACGGCCGCCGGTTGTCTCACTGTCATAAGATCCCTCATCCTGATAATCCTGCTCGCTGCGGAACAAATCCACACCGGCTCTCAACGGCAGCCCCATAAAGTAAGGCTCGGTAAAGCTCAGGTCATAATCCTGCGACCGTTGGGAAACAGAAACGTCCGCTCCCAGCTGCTGGCCTTTGCCTTGGAAGTTGTCTTCATTAATGCCGGCACGAACCAAAGCACCGTTAACGGTGGAATAACCGACACCTACATTGAACGAACCGGTTGATTTTTCTTCAACATTAACATTAACATCAGCTTTGTTATTATCTGTCGGAACAGTCTCAATATCGACCTTGCTGAAATAATTCAGATTTTCAACATTGCGGCGCGAAGCTTTAATCTTGGCAGCATTAAAGGCATCGCCTTCTTCAATGCGGAATTCGCGGCGGATAACCTCGTCATGCGTCCGCGTATTGCCGGAAATATTAATCCGGTCAACAAAAATACGTTCCCCCTCGTTAATATTGAAAATAACGTCAATCTTGCCGCTTGCGGTATGACGAACCAGCTGTGGCTCGACATCAACAAAAGCAAAACCCTTCTTGCCAAGCTCTTCGGTCAGCGCCGTTACCGTTTTCTCAATTTTCTGAGCATTATACCAGTCACCCTGCTCAATCAGCACTTCCTTATACATTGGCTTAACATCAACTTCGGAAATCTGTGATTTAATCGAAATATCCCCGATTTTATAACGCGGACCTTCATCAAGAACATAAGTAATAACAAAAGATTTTTTGTCCGGGCTCAACTCAGCAACCGCCGAAGAAACCGCAAAGTCGGCATAACCGTGCTTCAGATAAAAACGACGCAGCAATTCCTTGTCATAATTTGTTTTCTCGGCATCATAATTTTCTTTGGAAGAAAAAATTCTGAACCAGCGCGTTTCCTTGCTCATAATCTCACTTTGCAGATCATCATCAGAATAATGGGTATTGCCGATAAAATTAATCTTACTGATTGAAGCAATCGGACCTTCGTCAATTTCATAAATCAAATCCACCCGGTTTTCGGAACGCACGATAACCTTCGGATCAACAACTGCGGCATAACGTCCGGAACGTTTGTAAATTTCCAAAATGCGTTGAACATCTTCCTGAACTTTGGCTTTTGAAAAGACGGAACGCGGTGCCAGCTGAACTTCTTTTTCCAGCATTTCATCATCAATTTTTTCATTGCCGTCGAATACTCGTTTGTTCACAATCGGATTCTCCAGCAGCCTGATGTTAAGATTGCCGTTGGCACTGACATCCATAACCACGTCGGCAAACAAGCCGGTATTGTAAAGACGCTTCAAAGCATCATCCAATTCCTCTTGCGAAACATTTTCATTTTTCTGAATGTTGATATACGACAACACGGTCTCAAGTTCGACTCTCTGCAGGCCGCTCACATCAATTTTCCGAACCTGCACATCTGCCGCATTCACGGCCATTGAATACATCAACGACAATGCCAGTCCCATAAGTCCAACTTTTTTCATTAGTCAAAATCCTTACCAAAAAACACTACACAAAAATTCTTTTAAAAAGATGTACCAGATCATTCCAGGTTGCAAAAACCACTAAAGCCATTATCACCCCAAAACCAAATCTGAACATATATTCTTTCACTTTTTCCCCAAGTTCTCTGCGCGAAACCATTTCAATCAGGCAAATCACGGCCTGTCCGCCGTCCAAAACCGGAATCGGAAACAGATTAATCAACCCGAGATTGATCGAAAGCAGCGCCATAAAGACCAAAAAGTCGATAAACCCGCGCTCCTTGCTGATATCTCCGGTCATCTCGGCGATTCGGATAACACCGCCGACATCATCGGAAGCCCTTTTGCCGGTCAGCATCTGCCCGACTCCGCGCAGCGTTGCCGTTGTAATATCCCAGGTTTCCGCACCGGCTTCCTTCAGAGCTTCCCCCAGAGACAGGTCTTTTTTATCCAGTTCCACGGCATTGACCGAACGCACGCCGAGCAGCAGCTTTTGCTGTTTTGGCGCATTTTCGCTGTCATACTCGCTGGTCGGAACTTCCAGTTCTTTAAGAATAACAGGAATATTTAACACCTGCCCGTCGCGTTGGACCACCAAATCAGCCTTCTTGTCAACGCTCAGGTCTACTTCACGCTGCAAATCAGCAAAAGTATCAATCTTTTTGCCATTGATTTTAAGCACTCTGTCATTCTTTTTCAGACCGGCCGCCTGAGCTGCCCCACCGTCAAGAACCTCACCGATAACCGGCGGAAAAGTCAGCCGCCCCAAAAAGAAAAAGATACCGGTAAAGATCAGAATGGCAAAAAGATAATTTGCCGCCGGTCCCGCCAGCGTTATCGCCAATTTTTTAGAGGGCGCCTGCGCCGTAAAAGTGCGCTTCAACTCTTCTTCCGAAAGTTTTTTAACCTCTTCGCTTTCAGTCGCACTTGCGGCATCGGCATCGCCAAGCATCCGGACATAACCGCCCAGAGGAATGGCACTGACTTTCCATCGCGTGCCGGACTTGTCATTAAAGCCCCAAAGTTCCTTGCCGAATCCCAGAGAAAACTCCTCAACTTTCACGCCGGCAATTTTGGCAACCAGAAAATGTCCGAGTTCATGCACAAAAACCAATATGCCCAATAAAACGATAAAAGGCACAAGATAATAAAAAATATCTGTCAGCAAATCCATCACTACATCCCACTGTTAATCATGTCAACAATCTGCAAAGCCAAATAAAGCATCGGCGCAGAAAAAATCAGTCCGTCCACCCGGTCAAACATTCCGCCATGCCCCGGAATAAGATTGCTTGAATCTTTCAGGCCCAAATGGCGTTTGATAGCCGATTCGATTAAATCCCCGATCTGCGCGACAACAGCAACCGCGGCTGACAACAAACAAACATAAAGAAGAAGCTGCGTTCCGGTAAAATAATAAACCAGTCCGCCGGTTACCAGCACCGCCAGCAAGATGCCGCCGATCAGTCCCGACCAGGTTTTGTTCGGACTGATTTTCGGAGCCAGCTTCGGACCTTTCAAAGTCGACCCTACAAAATAACCGCCGATATCTACGCTCCATACCGCCAAAAAGAACAACAGGGCAATCGGAAAACCGGAAAATTCATAAAGCCAGTTGATTGCGCCGGCACCGAGGGAAATATACGGCACACCCAGCATCAGCAGATATTTATGCTCCTCATGCCGAGCCAGAACAATAACGGCCAGCCAGCAAACCGCAATTATCGTCCCCCAGACAATTCCCGGAAAAGGCACCATGGCAGAAAAAACCGCTGCCACGGTATAAGCCACGGCATAAGCATTCTGACGGGAACTCGGAACCATTGAACTCCATTCCCACGCCAAAACCACACCAATCAGCATCACCAAAAAGTTCATAAACGGCGCACCATACCACAATGCTCCGAAAACTGCAGGAATCATAACCAGCGCCGAAAGGGTGCGCTTTAACAAAGCCTGAGCCTTAGACTTTTCCATATCTTCTCTCCCTTGCATTAAAATTCTCAATAATTTCCTCCAGACATTTGCGGTCAAAATCCGGCCACAAGACATCGGAAAAATAAAATTCGGCATAGGCAATCTGCCACAACAGATAGTTGCTGACCCGTTGCTCGCCGCTGGTCCTGATAACCAGATCCGGATCGGGAATATCTTTGGTATAAAGCAGGCCGGCAAACATCTTGGCATCAATATCTTCGGGCGCAATGTCACCGCGCTTGGCCAAAACGGCCAACCGTTGCGCGACCTGCACAATTTCTTGGCGCGAACCGTAACTCAAGGCAATACACAACGTCATTTTTTTGTTATCAGCGGTTTCATTTTCCAACTTGCGCATTGCTTCGGCAATATCTGCCGGCAGCATGGAGCGTTCGCCGATAAAAACAATACGGACGCCATTGTCCTGCAATTCTTTCAAATCAGATTTCAAATATTCGCGCAAAAGCCCCATCAACGTCTCAACTTCTTCGGGGGGACGCTGCCAGTTTTCGGTAGAAAAAGCATAAAGCGTCAGATATTTAATCCCCATTTCGCCGGCGGCACGCGTAATTTCCTTAACTGTTTCCGCCCCTTTCTTATGTCCAACGGAACGGGGCAGGCCTCTCTTCTTAGCCCAGCGTCCGTTCCCGTCCATAATAATCGCAATATGCTGCAGACTGCCCGCTTCGTTTGTCACATCAGTTCTCTTCATTCGTCCTAATTCCAAAAACATTTTGCCCGTACGATTTACACCTGCAAAATATCTTTCTCTTTCAGAGCCTGAAGTTCGTCAACTTTTTTAATTGCCTCGTCCGTCAACTTCTGAATTTCATTTTCAAATCTTTTTTCTTCATCTTCAGAAATTACATTGTCTTTTTTCAATTTTTTAATACCGTCAATCCCGTCACGGCGCACGTTCCGAATGGCAACCTTGGCCTGTTCGGTATATTTGCCGGCCACTTTTACCAGCTCTTTCCTTCTTTCTTCGCTGAGCGGGGGAATGGGAATGCGGATAAGCTGCCCGTCAGAAACCGGATTCAGTCCCAAATCGGATTCGCGAATGGCTTTTTCAACGGCTTTGGCCAGCCCTTTATCCCAAACGCTGACCGCTAAAGTACGGGCATCCGGCACACTGACCGTTCCCACCTGATTCAACGGGGTCATTGAGCCGTAAGCCTCAACCGTCATCCCGTCCAACAGACTGGCGTGAGCCCGTCCGGCACGCAAACCGCCGAAATCGTTTTTCAGCGCCTCAATAGTTTTATCCATTCTTGTCTTGGTATCGGTTTTAATCTCATTAAAATCAGACATCGTCTATTCCTCATTTTTAATTGTCGTAAATTCGCCTTCGCCGCACACGGCCTTCATTAACGCATTTTCTCCCGCCTGTGCAAACACAACCACCGGAATACGATTTTCCCGTGCCAGCGCCACCGCTGTCGTATCCATAACTTTAAGCTGTTTATTGATGACCGTGTCATAATCAATAACCTGATATTTCCGCGCCTGCGGATTTTTAAGCGGATCGCTGTCGTAAACGCCGTCAACCTGCGTTGCCTTCAAAATAACGTCGCATTTCATTTCCGAAGCACGCAGCGCGGCTGCCGTATCGGTCGTAAAAAACGGATTACCGGTACCGGCAGCAAAAATAACGACCCGTCCTTTTTCCAAATGGCGCAGCCCCTTGCGGTAAACATAATGCTCACATACGTCGGGAATATTCAATGCAGACATGACGCGTGCCGGAACCTGAAGCCGCTCCAGTGCATTCTGAATAAAAAGCGCGTTCATAACCGTTGCCAGCATCCCGACCTGATGCGCCACGACCGGAGCCATCTCTTTTGAAGCGTCTTTGGCGCCGCGGAAGATATTGCCGCCGCCGATAACGATACAAACTTCCACACCGGCATCGGCAATTTCTTTAACCTGTCCGGCCAGAGCTTTAATAACGTCCTCGGACATTCCGTAAGGTTTGTTTCCGAGCAACCCCTCGCCGGAAAGTTTCAGAAGAATTCTTTTATATACAGGTTTCATACGCATCCTTGAACAAATGTATTTTTCCTACATATTAACGTCTTTAATCGATTTGTCACCATATTTCTTCACTTTTATAAGATAATTTTTCGCTGACGGCAAGTTATCTTCACCGCAAAAAATAATATTGAAAAATCCGCCCGTTCGTTTTAAGTTGATAACAAAATTAACTTTTCGGATAAGGGAATACTTCTATGACCACAGCTTTTATATTATCTGCGCTCGGAGGCTATCTGCTCGGCTCTGTGCCTTTCGGACTGGTTTTGACCCGTCTGGCCGGTTTGGGCGACATCCGCCAAATCGGCTCCGGCAACATCGGGGCAACCAACGTCTTGCGAACCGGCCGTAAAGATCTTGCTTTGCTGACCGTTTTACTTGATGCTTTTAAAGCCGGTATCGCCGCTCTGATCGCCAAACATCTTGTCACTAACGAAGCGATGATGTTTTGCGGTTACCTGACATCCGTCAATACGGTCGCCGCTCTGATTGCCGGCACCTGCGGCGTTTTGGGACACAATTTTCCGATCTGGCTCAAATTCAAAGGCGGCAAAGGCGTCGCTTCGGCTTTTGGTTTTATTCTGGCATTATCGCCGATGGTTGCCGGTTACGCTTTTCTGACTTGGATTGCCTGCGCCGTCATTACCCGCTACTCTTCCTTGTCGGCGATTCTGGCCGCAGCCGCCCTGCCGTTGTATGCTTATTTTTATACCTCTCCGGTATACGCCCTATTCTATACGGCAATCGCTTTGCTGGTACTGGTCAGACACCATGGCAACATTGCGCGCCTGCTTAAAGGGGAAGAAAGTAAAATCAGCTTCAAAAAGAAATAAATGGCCACGGATAAAGAAATCATTGACAGCCTTCGCTTAATCAACTCCGAAAACGTCGGCCCGGTCACTTTCTACAAGCTCGTCAAAGAATACGGCAGTATTCCGGCGGCGCTTGAGGCTTTGCCGTCAGTCTTAAAAATACAACCTTGCTCCCAAGCGGATGCGGAGGCTGAATTGGAACGGGCACAAAACCTCGGTGTCCAAATCATTACTTACCGCGATGCAGAATATCCCGTACTTTTAAAACAATTAAACGACAAACCGCCGCTTCTTTATGTCCTCGGGAATGCCGGATTGCTGAACCTGCCGCTGAGCATCTCAATCGTCGGCGCCAGAAACGCTACTGTCAACGGGCGCAAAACCGCATCAAAAATTGCTCATGATTTGACGAATAACAAAATTCTGGTCATCTCCGGAATGGCGCGCGGCATCGATTCGGCAGCTCACAAAGGCGCTATGTATGCCTGCGATCAACAAGGCCCGACAATTGCAGTCCTGGGCACGGGAGTCGATATTCCCTACCCGAAGGAAAACACAGCCCTTTATCGTCAAATCGCCGAACAAGGCGCCGTCATCTCGGAATTTCCGCTTGGAACACTGCCGCAACCTGCCAACTTTCCGCGCCGCAACCGGATTGTCGCCGGATTGTCCTGCGGTACTTTGGTCGTTGAAGCCTCATTAAACTCCGGCTCCTTAATCACGGCCAGATTGGCCTTGGAACAAGGACGCGATATTTTTGCAGTCCCCGGCTCACCACAGGATTTTCGTTCTCTCGGCCCCAACAAATTAATCAAAGACGGCGCCGTTCTGGTTGAATCCGCCGATGATATATTGGAAACCTTATCCCAAACCCACAGCGTTCAACTGTCGGAATATATTGACAAGTTGCAAAAAAATGTCGATATTCCGGAAGAAGAAACAGAAGAAGACATTGCGGATAATCTTTGCCTGACAGATTACATCAGCCGTGAAGGCGTCTATGTCGATGAACTGATTCGCACCACAGGCATGAGTGTCTCCGAACTTTCTCCCGCTCTTCTGGAATTGGAATTAAACGGCAAAATCGAAAGACAACCCGGCAACAAAGTTGCTTTAATAAAATAAATATGGAAAAAAAATGAAGTTAGTTATTGTAGAGTCTCCAGCCAAAGCCAAAACCATTAACAAATACCTCGGCAGCGATTATAAAGTTCTTGCCAGCTTCGGCCATATCCGCGACTTGCCGAGCAAAGACGGTTCCGTTAAACCGGACGAAGACTTTGCCATGAGCTGGGAACTCAGCCCCGGCGGCCAAAAACGTCTGAAAGACATTATTGACGCAGTCAAAGAAGCCGACACGATTGTCCTCGCCTCCGACCCTGATAGAGAAGGAGAAGCCATTGCCTGGCATATTTTGGAAGAATTAAAAGCCAAAAAGAAAATCAAAGACAAAAAAATCGAGCGCGTTGTCTTTCATGAAATCACCAAACGTGCAGTAACTGAGGCTATTCAAAACCCGCGCACGATTGACGACAATCTTGTCTCTGCCTATATGGCCCGCCGTGCTCTGGATTACCTTGTCGGCTTTACGTTATCGCCGGTCCTGTGGCGCAAGCTTCCGGGGTCAAAATCCGCCGGCCGCGTTCAATCCGTTGCCCTGCGGCTGATTTGTGAACGCGAAACCGAAATTGAAAAATTCAAACCGGAAGAATATTGGACGGTCGATGTTGATTTAATCACCAAAACTCAGGCACTCATCAAGTCTCACCTGATAACGCTGGACGGCAAAAAACTTGAAAAATTTGATATCAATACCGAAGAAAAAGCTCTTGCCGCCAAAGCCAAAATCGAGGCACAGGAATTCAGCATTGCCAGCGTTGAGCGCAAAAAAGCCAACCGCTATCCGGCTCCACCGTTCACAACCTCTACTCTGCAACAGGAAGCCGCCCGCAAACTGCGTTATTCTGCCAAAAAGACCATGCAGATTGCCCAAAAGCTTTATGAAGCCGGTTTAATCACTTATATGCGTACTGACGCGGTCAACTTGTCGCAGGAAGCCGTAACCGCCTGCCGTGATGCTATTTTAAAATACTTCGGTGAAGCCTATCTGCCGAAAACAGCAAAAGAATATAAAACAAAATCCAAAAACGCTCAGGAAGCCCACGAGGCTATTCGTCCGTCCGATGTCATGAACACGCCGAAAAAAATGGAAACAAAACTGGATGCCGACGCCCACAAGCTCTACGAACTGATCTGGAAACGCACCGTCGCCTGCCAAATGAATCCGGCTGTTCTTGACAAAGTCACCGTTGATTCGGTTTCGGCAGACAAACAAATCATTCTGCGCGCCAACGGACAAGTCATCAATTTTGACGGCTTCTTAAAACTTTATCAGGAAAGCAAAGACGACAGCGATGAAGACGATGAGAACCGGATTCTGCCGAACGTGGAAGAAGGAGAAAACGTCAACAAAGGCGAAATTACAACAGCCCAGCACTTTACTACGCCGCCGCCGCGCTTTACCGAAGCCAGTCTGGTTAAAAAGCTGGAAGAGCTTGGCATCGGCCGCCCGTCAACTTATGCCACGATTATCTCGGTTCTGCAGGAGCGCAAATACGTTCGGGTGGAAAAACTGCGCTTTATTCCGGAAGACCGCGGTCGTATTGTGACCGTATTTCTGGAAAACTTTTTCAAAAAATATGTGGAATATGATTTCACTGCCCAGCTGGAAGAATATCTTGATGATATCTCCGCCGGCGAGATGGAATGGAAAAAATTGCTCGGCGGCTTTTGGGCAAAATTCATCAAGACCGTTGAATCTGTGCAGCCGTTGCAAATTACCGAAGTCATTAACAAAATTGACGAGGCCTTGTCTTTTCACTTGTTCCCGCCCCGCGAAGACGGCTCTGACCCCAGAGTTTGTCCGGAATGCGGAACCGGCCGGTTAAGCATCAAACTCGGAAAATTCGGTGCCTTTATCGGTTGCTCCAACTATCCGGAATGCAAATACACCAAACCGCTGGTCGACACAGCCGATGAAGAAGCATCCGATTCTCCCAAACCCAAATCCGGCGAAGATAAAGTTCTGGGCGAATTAAACGGCATGAAGATTTATCTCAAAAAAGGCCCTTACGGTTTTTATTTGCAATTGGGTGAAGACGCAACGGCTACCACGGAAAAGCCTAAACGCTCAGCCTTGCCGAAAAACTTGAATCCGGAAGAAATTACTTATGAACAGGCATCAACCTTACTGAGTCTGCCCAAACAGCTCGGCAACGGAATTGAAGTAAACATCGGAAAATTCGGACAATATATCAAACAGGGCGGCAAATCAAAATCCCTGACCGGCAATGATAATATTTTCAACATTACCTTGGAACGTGCCGAAGAAATTTTGAAAAACGTTGCCGAACGTCCGGTTGGAAAAGTTATCGGCCAGCATCCGAAGGATAAAGCCGATATCACGTTGAATGTCGGCCGTTACGGACCTTACCTGAAATGGGGCAAAAACAATTATGCCCTGCCTAAAGCCCTCAAAGATAAAGAACCGACTTTGGAAGAAGCCCTTCAGGTCATTAATGCCAAAAAATAAACATTTATCGGCAGATACCGAAAACTTTTGATTTAATGCATAAATAAACCCGCTTGTTTTGAACAGCCGACAGACAAAAAACAGCTCTCAAACAGCGGGGATTTTTTTATCCTTAAAATATCAGCGAAGTCTTATTTGAGGATTGGTACAATTTTCGTTTGAAACAGTCCCCATAAAAGCGCTCATATGAAGCTGACACTTCTCAATAATCAAACCGTTATTTCCGTCAGAAGAAACATTAGTCACAAACGGACCGGCATTCGTACAGGCGCTCAAAAGAGCAAATACGACCAAAGTAATAAATTTTTCAGTCACCTTACTTTTTTAATTAAAACCGCCCGGATTATAAGACATAAATCTGTCATGACAAATATTGTTTTTACTTCTCTCCCAAGCCGGCTGCTTTATTTAATCCGACTTTCCGAGATTAACATTTCGGTTAATATGCACACACAGAATAATCCCGAAAGAAGCCATCACCGACAAAATCACCGTTCCGCCGTAAGAAATCAGCGGCAGCGGAATTCCGACCACCGGCAGAAGTCCCAAAACCATTGCCGTATTGATGCAGACATACAAAAAGAAGTTTGTCGCCAAACCGATAGCCAGCAGCTTTCCGAAATAACTTGTGCTGCGCAAAGCAAACGCAAAACTATAGGCAATAATCAGCATATTCAGTAAGATCACAAACACGGCACCGACCATGCCAAACTCTTCGGAAAGCATGGTAAAAATAAAGTCCGTATGCTTTTCCGGCAAAAAGTTCAAATGGCTCTGTGTCCCTTTCAAAAAGCCTTTTCCGAACACGCCGCCTGATCCCAACGCAATTTTGGACTGGATAATATGATATCCGGCCCCCAACGGATCCCGCTCCGGATCAAGAAAAGTCAACACGCGGTTTTGCTGATATTCCCGCAGAAAATGCCAGGCCACCGGCGCCATAACGATCGCCCCCAGAATAATGACTCCGAATTTCCACAACTGCACGCCGACCACAAAAAACATCGCGCCGGCCGTCATCAAAAGCATCATTGCCGTACCCAAATCCGGCTGGGTTAAAACCAGAAAAGCCGGAAACAAAACCAGCAAAAGCGGAGGAATAATCCCACGGATTGTTTCAATCGACTGCAAAGATGTGGTGTGAAAATACTTCGCCAAAGCCAAAACCAACGCAATTTTCATCAGTTCTGACGGCTGCAGATTAAAAAATTTCAAATTAATCCAGCGTTGAGCCCCCATACCGACATGCCCTTTAATTTCCACATAAATCAGCAGGAGCAAAACCACAAAATAAAAGAAATAGGCATAACGCAACAGATATTTGATATCTATCATCGCCAGAAAAATCATTAGCCCGAAAGCCACGCTGAAACGCAGCAAATGTTTAAGCGCCCATTGGTTCCAGTCGCCGTTTGCCGCGGAATAAAGCATGACAATTCCCACAGACACCAGCAACACAATAAAAAGAATATAAGAAAAACTCAAATTAAAAAATTTTTCTTTTAGCGTCAGGCTCTGATTTTTAATACTGGTCTCATAAAATTTATACATCTGCAAAATCCTATTCAATAATCTTCTTGGACGGATCCAGCTTCAAAGCTTCCTGCAACAGCTTGCTGGCCATCGGCGCAGCCACGGAAGAACCGCCTCCGCCATGCTCAACCAAAACCGCCACGGCATATTTGGGATTGTTATGCGGAGCATATCCGACAAATAAGGCATGATTACGCAACCGCCACGGCAGCTCGCTTTCCTTCAGAATACCGGTCTGTCGTTCTTTCAAAGAAATACGCCGCACCTGCGTTGTACCGGTCTTTCCGCCCATTTTCATACCGTTATAATCAAAACGCGACATATAAGCCGTACCGCCGGGCACATTCACCACATTATACATCCCCTCTTTGACAATATCGAGATAGGTCTGAGACAAGTTAATCTTTTTAATATTCTCCTGCTCTTCTTCACTCACCCGCAAAAAACTGGGACGAACCTCATAACCGCCGTTAACCAGGCGCGACATCATGGTCACCAGTTGAATCGGCGTTGTCAAAATATACCCCTGACCGATTCCGGAAATCAGGGTTTCTCCGGGATGCCACGGTTCTTTGCGGGCCTTCAGCTTCCATGCTTTATCAGGAATCAGTCCCGAATTTTCATTATCCAGACCGATGCCCACTTTTTCTCCCAATCCGAGTCGCCGTGCCATATCGGCAATTTTCTCAATTCCGACCTTTTGCGCCGTTTCATAAAAGAAAATATCACAGGAATGCTGCAACGCTTGCACCACATCCAAATAACCGTGCCCGGAATGCTTCCAGCAATGGAACGGATGAGACCCCAAAAACATCTTGCCGGCACAGAAAAAACGCGTTTCAGGTTTGATAGCCCCCGATTCCAAACCGGCCAACGCCACAATCATCTTAAAAGTAGACCCCGGAGAATAACGTCCGGCAATAACCTTGTTGGTCAAAGGATGACGCTCGTTATTAACCAGCGCTTTCCAGTCCTCGTTGCTGATACCGGTAACCATCAAATTCGGATCATAAGACGGCGTTGAAACAAAAGCCAGTATCTCTCCGTTATGAACATCCATCAGCACAATTGCTCCGCTCTCTTCCCCGAGCAACTCGAAGGCTTTCGTCTGCAGGCGGGCATCAAGGCTCAAATCTATTTTTTCGCCCAAAACACCGTCATTTTTCTCAATCTCCTTCATCACCCGGCCATAAGCATTGACTTCAAGCTTCTGGTTGCCGCCGCGTCCCCGCAAACGCTTTTCAAAAAGCTTTTCAATACCGGCCTTTCCGATTTTGAACCCCGGAACTTCCAGCAAAGGATCATCCTTAACATCATTATCGGAAACTGAAGAAACATATCCCAGAATATGCATCATTTTTTCGCCGAAAGGATAATAGCGCGACAACCCCTCGTCAATCACAATTCCGGGCAGACTCGGCGCATTCAGCTGGATCTTTGAAACTTCTTCCCAAGTCAGATTGTCCTTGATTTTTATCGGCACAAAACTTCTCTTGCGTCTGATCTCTTTTTTGATTTTTTCTTCTTCGACTTCGGACAGAGGCATAATTTTCTTAAAAGCATCAAGAGTTTCCTGAATATCCGGCGTTTGCTCCGCCACAATCGACACCTGAAAATTCTGCCGGTTAGACGCCAAAAGCTCCTGATTACGGTCATAAATAATCCCCCGCGGCGGAATCAGCAAACGCGTACTGATTCGGTTTTCATCCGCCAACATCTTATATCTGTCAGCCTGATAAACCTGCAGATAATACAAGCGGAAAATAATCACCATAAACAGTAAAAATTCTATAAAGGCCAATATCAGTGACCGTTTGACTAAAACTTTTCCCTTATCATTATCACGATTCATGGCTATTCCTCATCCGCAATCATATTATTTTGTACAAAAGCCAGCAACAGGCTCAAAAACGGATACACGGCCGCCGTAAACAAAAAGCTGAAAAATACAATCGAAAACGGCAAAAACTGCGCATAATAAATTGACAAGACCAGCCATTTTGTAAAAAACGCCACAAATACCATGACAATAAATCCGTACCAGACAATCACAAAGGGCTTTCCGTTAAAAAAACGCACCAGATTATTGAGCAGAATATACAAAACCAGCATGGAAAAAATATTGGCTCCAAAAGGAACATTGCTGATAATATCATCAACCAGCCCCAAAAAATAAACCGAAACCAGATTAAACAAATCCGGACGGTGCACCAGCCAGTAATAAGCACAAATAAAACCAACGGCAGGACGAATATTATGCACCGGAAAAAAATCCAGCGGCGTGTAAGAAATAAACAACAATACCAGCGAAGAAATCAGAGGCAGCAGCCTCTGCATATAAGAAACCAAATTTTCTTTCCAGTCATCAAGCATATTCTTCCCGCTTAATCAATCAATACGTCGTCCAGATTATAATCAACCAGTTTGATATATTCCAAACGGTCAAGATTGCTGAATGTCGTTACTTTCACGTCATTTTTTTCAATTGAACTGATGCGCCCGATCGGCAAACCGGCAGGAAAAACGCCGGCCACGCCCGAAGTTACAATTCGATCCCCGACTGAAAGCTCGGCTTCCAGCGGAATAAAAATCATCTTCGGATAAGGCGTATTATCACCGGACAAAATACCGCGCACCCGGGTCCGCTCGACCATAACCGGAATTTTGGAGTTAATGTCCGTAATCAGAATAATCTTGGAATACATCTCGCCAACCTTGTCAATCCGGCCGACAACGCCTTTGTCGCTCAGAGCAACCTGCCCTTTTTTCACTTTATTGATGTGCCCGGTATAAGCAATCAGGGAATGAGAAAAACCATCGCCTTCCTCTGCAATAACACGTGCCGTTACAAACTTCGCCTCCGGCGGCGGCGTATAGTTCAGCATATTGGCCAACAGCCTGTTTTCAATTTCCAAAGCCTTCGCCCGATCAAGATTTCCCATCAGATAGCGGTTTTCTTCCCGCAGTTTTTTATTGTCTTCCCGTACTTGTTTCAGTTCTTTAAAATAATCATAAATTCCGGCAACAGCTTTAGCCGGAACCACAAAAACATCAATCATCGGGCTCAGAATATCCGTTGCAACGGAAGAAGTCTTTTCAATCAGAATTGTATCCGTTTTATTAATCAACATCAAAATAAACGCCGACAATACCAACAGCACCAATGCAAATTTTTTGGCCAACTGCCTGATATTGCTAAAGTGAATAAATAAACTTTTCCGACGTTTCATACCCGTTTTTCATCCCGGTAAATTAATAAAAAAACAAAGGGACTGCCGGACAGGCGCACATATCTGCACCCTCCGGCCCCCTCTGTCAAATTGCAATTAATACATGCTGGAAAGAATGGTGTGCAGCCTGCCGATATCTTCCAAAGCGCGCCCTGTTCCTTTAACCACACAGGCCAGAGGCTCTTCGGCTATAGAAACCGGAAGTCCGGTCGCATTGCGCAGTACCTGGTCAAGATTAGCCAGCAAAGCGCCGCCGCCGGTCAACACAATACCTTTGTCCACAATATCTGCAGCCAGTTCCGGAGCCGTATGCTCAAGCGCAACCTTAACGGCTTCCACAATCTGCGAAACCGGTTCACTCAGGCTCTCTGCCACTTGACGCTCGGTAATGACAATTTCCTTCGGCACGCCGTTCATCAGGTCACGGCCTTTAATTTCAATGACCCGGCCTTCGCCGCTTTCCGGCGGACAAGCGGATCCGATCTCTTTCTTAATTCTCTCCGAACTGCTCTCGCCAACCAACAGATTATGATTACGCCGGATGTAAGAAATAATGGCGCTGTCCATTTTATCGCCGCCGACACGGACGGAACGGGCATAAACGATACCGCCCAAAGATAAAACAGCCACCTCGGTCGTACCGCCGCCGATATCAACGACCATGCTGCCGGTCGGCTCTGTTACGGGCAGATTGGCACCAATCGCCGCAGCCATAGGCTCTTCAATCAGCCAAACTTTTCTGGCACCGGCAGCCTCGGCGGATTCCTGAATTGCACGACGCTCAACGGCCGTTGATCCGGACGGGACACAGACAATAACCAGCGGAGAAGCAAAAGTGCGGCGGTTGTGAACTTTGCGGATAAAATGCTTAATCATTTCTTCGGCAATTTCAAAATCGGCAATAACGCCGTCACGCAGCGGACGAATGGCCTGAATATTGCCCGGCGTACGCCCCAGCATCTGCTTGGCATCATTACCCACGGCCAGCACCTGTTTTTTGCCGCGATATTCTTCAATAGCCACCACGGAAGGTTCGTTCAGAACAATTCCTTTGCCTTTAACATACACCAGCGTATTGGCAGTACCGAGATCGATTGCCATATCTGCCGACAGCCACCCCATCACTTTTGAAAGCATTTAGATTTTCTCCACAAAAAAAATTTCACAAAATTTTGTTATTGCCCTAATTTTTATAACCATAACGAATTTTGTGCAATAGCTTATAACGTTTTTTTAACATTAATTAACAATTTTTTTAACAACGGCTTCATCACCGTTATAACAATGCTCCAAAACAACCTTCGCCTCAAGCTTGTTGGCAAACCACGTCCGCTGGCGTTTGGCATATTGCCGGCTGTGCAGCTTTGCCTGCCCGACGGCTTCTTTTTTGGAACACTTGCCTTTCAAATAATCCAGCAGTTCCGGCAATCCCAAAGCACGCATAGCCGGCAGTTTGTCATTATATTTTTTTTCATAAATTTTCTCTGCTTCCTGTAAGGCGCCGGCCTCCATCATCATGTCAAAACGGCAAAAACAACGCTCGTCAAGTTCTTCCTGAGGCGGCAGAATTTTCACAACCTCAAACGCAGCCTCCGGCAAAAGTTTTTTCATCGGCAGCTTGTGCCATTCCGTCAGTGTCTTGCCTGTATCCAGCCAAACTTCATAAGCCCGCCGCACCCGCGTTGTATCATTACGGTTCAAACGCGCAGCCGCTTCTTTGTCTACTTCTGCCAACCTGGCGTGCAAACACCTAACGCCTTCATTTTCCAGCAGCTCCAAAACTTTCGCTCTGATTTCCGGTTTAGTCTCCGGAATTGGCGTTGTCCCGTTAATCAGATTATCAATATACAATCCCGTACCGCCGACAATCACCGGCGTTTTTCCCTCGGCCCATGCCTTGCGGATTTCTTCTGCCGCCAAATTCAGCCATTCCACGACTGAACCGCTTTTTTCAATCCCCCATATTTCATAAAGGCGGTGCGAAACCGTCCGCTTGTCCCTGTCATCGGGACAAGCGGACAACAGCGGCGTACAATCATACACCTGCTGGGAGTCGGCATTAATCACCACGCCGTTCGCGGCTTTGGCCACATCAATGGCCAACTGCGATTTTCCCGAAGCCGTCGGCCCGGCAATAACGATAACACGTTTCTTCTCCTGCTTATTCATCAAATTTCTTACCTTTTGCGGCAACCGGCGTTTTCAACCAGCAGGGAACAAAGTTTTTCATAAGAAATTCCGGCATAAGCAGCCTGCTCCGGTACCAACGACAACGGCGTCAACCCCGGATGCGTATTTACCTCCAAAAATACCACGCCGTCTTCCGGATTATAACGAAAATCACAGCGCGAAACCGTCCGGCAGCCCAAAATCCGATGCACGGTCTCGGCATATCTCTTGCAGGTTTCAGCAGCCTCGGCAGGAATTTCCGCCGGCAGAACATGCTCTGTCATCCCATCGGTATATTTGGCACGATAATCATAAAAATCCACTTTCGGACGCAGTTCCGTCACCACATAAGCCTTGCCCTCCAGACACATACAGGTCAGTTCCCTGCCGTCAATAAACCGCTCGACCATAACCTCCCGCTCGCCGTCAGGATAATTTATCATGGCCGCATCCTCCGTTTTTTTGACAATATAAACGCCAACGCTCGAACCGTCGGAAACCGGCTTGACAACATAAGGCATCGGCAAATCTTTCGCCAATTGCAAAAAAGTTTTCGCCCGCATCTTGTCTCCGGACGCAACCTTAACGCCCGCTTGCGACGCCAGCATTTTTGTCAGCGCCTTGTCCATGCCGATGACCGAGGCTGCCATTCCCGAATGGGTATAAGGAATCTGCAGCATATCGAGCAAAGCCTGAATCTCGCCGTCTTCGCCCCAGTTGCCGTGCAGGGCATTAAAAACCGCATCAGGCTTTTCCGCCTCTAAAACGGCAATCAGCTTTTTAACATCCGTCAAATCATGGCAGACAACGTCATAGCCGCCTTTCTTCAAAGCTTCGGCCACGCCTTTTCCGCTGACCAGGCTGACTTCTCTCTCTGCCGAAAAGCCGCCGCTCAACACCAAAACTTTTTTGCTCATTTTTTTGTTCCTTTTCTGAAATTTTATGTTATTCTACGCAAAAATGTTTTAAGAAAGACTAACATAAATGAAAAAATTTTGCCTGATTACATTGTTTTTGCTGCTGTTTCCGGCACAAGCGCAGGCAGCGGCCGTCCAGCATAATTTTACAATTTTTCTCGGTCCGTTCAACGCCGGAAAAACCCGCTTTACCTATACCCTGCACTCTCGGGAATACAGCGTGCGCTCCAAGGTTGAAACCGCAGGCATTTTCAATACGCTGTACCCTTTCACGGCCGAATACGCCACTACCGGCAAAATCAAAGGCAAAAATTTGGAAACGTCAAGCTATAAATACAAATCACAAAGCCGTTTCAACTCCCGCCGCAAAGAGCTGATATACGACCCAAACGGCAATCCGGTTTATCGTATCAGTGCTAAAAACGACAAAGTCAAAAAGGTCGAAATCGAACCCTCGCCCGACAACAAAGACACTACCGACCTGCAAACCGTTATTGCCGAACTTGCCTTGCAATATAACAAAAACAAAAATTGCAACGCCCGTATGCAGATTTTTGACGGCAAACGGCGTTTTGACACAATCTTCAAAGACGAAGGCAAAGAAGAAATTACAGCCAATGAATATTCTTCTTTTGGCGGAACGGCGCACAAATGCTCGATGTATATTGACAAACTTCTTAATGACGGCGATGACCTGCTGTGGGAATTAACATCGGAAAAACCGATTTACTTTTGGATACTGGAAGACAAAGAGAGCCGTCTCCCGTTTATCGCCCGCATCGAAATTGAAAACACGCCGCTCGGCAAATTACAAGTCTTTACCCAAACCATTCAGACAGAGAAATAATATGTTAAAAAAATCAGAACTTCTGCTTCCAGCCGGATCGCTGGTCAAACTGAAAACCGCCATTCTCTACGGCGCCGATGCCGTTTATGCCGGCACGCCGGACATGTGCCTGCGCGCCCAATCAAAAATGACCATGGAAGATTTGAAAGAAGGCATTGAGTTCGTTCACGCCCATGGCAAAAAAATCTACCTGACGCTGAACTTGTTTATGCACAACCGTGATGTTGAAAAACTGCCTCAATTTGTCGCCACCCTGCGCGAACTCGGACCGGACGGCGTCTTAATTGCCGACCCCGGCGTTTTTCAATATGTTAAAGACAATGCGCCGGAATTAAACCTTTTTGTTTCCACACAGGCGAATATCTGCTCCTGGCAGGCTGTTAAATTTTGGCAAAACCAAGGCGCAAAACTCTGCGTCCTCGGCCGTGAAGTCACTTATGAAGAAATGAAAGAAATCAGGGAAAAATGCCCGGATATTCTTCTTGAATGTTTTATGCACGGCGCCATGTGCATGTCTTATTCCGGCCGCTGCCTGATCTCCAACTATCTGGCCGACCGCAGCTCAAATCAGGGCAAATGCGCCCACTGTTGCCGTTGGCATTATAAATTGCACCTGCGCTTAAAAGACGGAAGCATCAAAGAAATTGAAATCAATGACCAAAATAAAGACGCCTTTGAATTTTTACTGGAAGAAGAATTCCGCCCCGGAGAATATTTTGAGGTCATGGAAGACGAACACGGCGGCTACATGCTCAATTCCAAAGACATGTGCCTGCTGCCCCGATTGGACGACCTGTTGAAAATCGGCATGGATTCGCTCAAAGTAGAGGGACGCAACAAAACAGAATACTATGCCGGCATTGTCGCCCGCGCTTACCGGCAGGCCATTGACGACTACTACGCCGCGCCGGACGAATGGGATTACCGGAAATACATGCCGGAACTTGATACCTTGCAAAACCGCGGCTACTGTCTCGGTTTTCACGACGGCAAACTGACGAACATCAGTCAGAATTACGAATATACGCGCACTTTGGGCGACTGGCTTTTTGCCGGTTCAATTGTTGAATGGCAAGGCGATGATGCCGTTTTCGAAATCAGAAATTATATCAACGGCGGCGAATTTATAGAATTTTTAATTCCCGGTACATTAGAAAACCTGCGTTTGACGTTAGACAAGTTTGAAGATGCCGAAACCGGAGAAATCACCCCTAAAGTATCTGCCGGTCAGAGCAAAAAAATCCGCATAAAACCGGAAAACTGGGCGCGGCCGGTACAGGAAATCAAAAAACTGCTGCCGCAATACGTCATTGCCCGCAAACCTGCGCAATTAACACCGGAAAACGAACAAATGCTGAAACACAAAAAAGACGAATTCTGTACCCTCTGCGACAGCTGAAAATACAAAAGAGTGATATGAAAACATATCACTCTTTTTTACGCCCTTTGACAAACAAATGGACAATGCCGACAGCTGCAAAAAACCAACATGAACCGTCAACAAAACCAAACAAAAACAACAGCAGAGTCATCAGAGCAACCAAACAGTTACAGACAACAGCAAGCTCACCTTCAAACTCAAATGCCCAGTCAATGACTAAAACAAATAAAAAAAGCATTAAAACTGCCGAAGAATAATCAGCATTTGCATACTCAATAAAATGTTTTATCTCTTCCATATAATTATAATTTAATAATTCAAAATTATTAAAAATAATAAAACAATAAAATTCTTTTGTAAACTGCAAATTTAATACTTTTACAGAATCCTCCCTTCCCTCTCCTCCTACCCCTCGCAGCTCTCTCTTTCTCTACTCACCGGCCTGCTTTTCTTTCTCTCTTTCCACTTTTTCCGCCCTAACTCCCCCTTCTATCTTCTTCCCCCACCCCACACTTCACCCATCCAAACTCTTTCCCATTCCAACTTTCTCTCTTTCCACTTTTCCCGCTTCCCTTCTCTCATTTTCCGCCGTTCTCCTCCTCATCCCTCACCCTCATTCCCCACCTTTCTCCCTTGCTCCCACTTCCTTCTTCCGTTCTCCTTCACCCCATTTTCTCCTCCCTTCCCTTTTCCCATTCTTGCCATTCCTATTTTCTCTCCTCTGCCCTCTCCCAGCTTTTCTGTCTCTCCCCATCTTCGTTTGTTCTCCGGTCGCACATTTTTTTGCCCTGTCACCCCTGCCACTTTTTCTCTTCCCCTTCCCCGCTACACCCACCCTCTTTAGCCAAAATCCCTCTGCTTTTCCTATCTCTCTGCCCAAAATCTCCACCTATCTTTTCATTGTATATTGACTCTTGCGTTTTCTTGTGCTATAGTGACATTAGTATTAACCATTCCGGGCACTGGGTTGCCCAGATAAAGAAAAAAGCAACGCGAAAGCTTTGGCACATTGTTGACAGACGATCGGGGCTTTTGTTGCCTCACCCGCTGGGTGCGTTTGCTTTGGGAGGAAGCCGATGAAAAACATTAACAGAAATATGCTACACATGAAACTAAACTCTGCGGTATCAGCCCTGGCTGTGGCCGCTGCTTTCTCGGTCTTCCTCCCGCCTTCCAACGCTTATTGTGGCGTCTGCTTCCTGCCTGACTGCGGCGATGAAGACGGTGTTTTTCCGGGGCCTAACCCTAATCCCAACATTG
>CAJUCZ010000027.1 GCA_910585375.1 uncultured Alphaproteobacteria bacterium
CTTTTCCAAGTTCCCTGTCTAATTTTTTTTGAACGGCCTGAAAAATCATATCGTTAACCAAGCAATGATATTTGTGGTCATAAAAACGTCCCCTACTAAAAAATCTACCACAGTAGAATTCTCTTTTAAGTAATGCAACCAACGTTTTGCGACTAACAAGTTTTCCTCGAGAGGTTCTTAAATTCATTACCTGTGCCACCGCCAATAATTTTTTTATATCCATTTCTGGGATTAAATATATCTCAAATAAATGAGAAACTTTGGCAGCCTGCGTGTCAGGATAAATCCATTTTACACCATCCATTTCGCAGTTCGTATAACCTATAGGTGCTTCTCTGGTATAAATTCCCTGTTCGTTTAGCCATTCAATACGGGCTTTTGTTGTCTCAGAAATTTTTGCCGAATAGTATTTTGCTTCAGCAACTTTATTTTCAAACATCAATACATCTTCGGGCGTTGAGTTAGCTGACAAGAGTAATTTCTCCTCAACAAAGTGGAGCTCTAACCGTCCTTCTTCTCGCAATTTATTCAGTCTATCCAAGAAGCAAAATGATCGTAAAAGGCGGTCAACAGAAGTTACAACAAGAGCTACTGGCACCCCATGATGTTGCTCCAGACAGCCTAAAATACTTTCAAACCCAGGACGCCTTCTTTTATAAGCGGTTTCAATCATTCCATACGCTCCTAAAATTGACAGCCCTTTATTTTGGCAGTACTTTTCACACACCGCATATTGATGTTCCCCCGAACTATGAAAGTCCTGATTTACGGATGATACCCGGTTGAAGATAATAGCATGCTCTGCTTGTTGATATACTTTAGTCATCTCTATTTCCTTTTGTTAAAGTTATGATTTGATTTTCATTAATAGCTGCGGTTATGCCGTCTAAATCCGGTTGCAGCCAATTGTTTTGCGGTTTGAGCTGGTTAATCAGCCGAAACAGCTCATAAATTGCCGGTGAAAAAGAGTTCCCCGCATGTAGCCGCAGTTCTCGTTTGCCCATCGTCTTCAGTATCGTTACCAAACCGACAAGCTGCAGGGCTTTTAGAAACTTATATTTGGCATCCAGCAGACGTTTGAATAAATCTGCCGCATTTTCTTCGCTTAACTGCTGGTATCTGGCTGCTGCCAAAACTTCATTCCAATAAACCAGCGTAACAGCTCGGCAAATTTGGCTGCTGAAAAGATTTTGGAATGTCAGCTCCGGAACTGGAAGCCCCGCTTTGCTGATGGCTTGACGGATATTCTCAGAATTGCTCAACTGAATTTCAACCCGTAAATATTGGCTTGAGCCTAGGGCTGCCATATCAATTGTCTGGGCATTTTCGGAACTGACAGCCCGACTTTTACAATACCGGGCTTTTTGAATATCTTTGAGTTTATCGTAAATAACGACATTCCGGTGTCGGGCTAAAAAATGCAGCGAATGCCCTTCGTTTCGGTATGACACCTTGGTACAATCGAGCCGACGGCTGATGTCAGCTTTGTTCAAGTATTGTAAAATCACACAGGGGGCGACTTTAACCAAGACATTCTTACCAAAGTCAATCCTTACAACTTGTGCCGACCGCAGCACTTGCGGCGAAACCTCAACACCCATCTCGTGAAGCCGTAATGCCAAAATGCTGATGACATCTTCAAAGTCGGCATCGCAAACTTCTTCCAGATTGTTGGGCGGAAAATGCAGAAGCTTCGGTGCGGAAAACTCAATTTTCAACTTAACGCTGAAACCTCCGTGCCGCAGCACGCTGCTTAATGACAGCCTAGGGTAGTAATGCTGTTGCTGCTCTTCACGCGTTGCGAAGTTATAGCAGGTCACAGCCTCCGCCCCTTGCATATCCCAGAGGATTTGCGGATTAGGCTTAAAACGCCCAAGCTCTGTTATTGTGATGTCCGTGTAGTCAACCAGCAAAACGCAGGTATCACAGACGTTTTTCTTGTTATTTGTGCTCATTTAAAAATCTCCTTTTATTTGAGCTGAAATTAATGTTTGTAACTCAGTATTTTCCTGAACGGCATCTGACAACAGCTTGGCGATTTGAAGCAGAGAAGTACCCGCCTCGATGACTTCCTCTTCGGTAAGCTCGGGGCAGACATTGTGGATTTCTCTCCAATATGCTTCAAAATTTTGATTCACCATTCGTTTTGACCATTACCGCACACAAACAACCATTAGCTAAAACCGAATAACTTTTATAAGCTTAGGCACAGATTCAGGATGGCGATGAAAGCAAAAGTATTGAATTACAATATATTAGCAAAAATCAGCTGACAGATTTTAAACACAAAAAGGCACCTAAAAGGTGCCTTTTATCTTATTGTATTTTTATTTAACCTGCCTACATCATCAAACCAACTACCTGAAATCTTCTCCTTTAAAACTTGCTATGCTTCACAGCTGAAAATTCTATTGCTGCTATGCTGCATGAGCTTCTTATAACGTGATTATTTTGGAGATATCAAAAAAAATTCCTGTAACACCCCATTATAATCATATTCGGTGTTCTTCAGGAACTTAACGAGCAGTAAGAACTAAGGTGCTCGGCTCACCGAGGCTGGTAAAAATCATACCAAATTCTCAATGACGTTTATTGAATATAATAAAAAAATTTCATTGTCAAGAGAACTTTTAAAAGAAAAAAAACAGCCTCGAACACAAAATATCCGGGGCTGTTTTGTTTGGGCGGTTTAACGCTTAAAATTTATACTTAGCGTTAATCAATCCTGTGTGGTCTTGGTAATCCTCACGGAATTTGCCTTCATAACCAAGCGAGAGTTCGACATTGTCGTTGACTTCCGCGGTTACACCGGCACCAAATTCCATTCCGAAGCGGTCAAGAGCTTCACCTTCAACAGCATAAGCTGAACCATTAGCCAAGGTTACGACAGAATTAACGTCATCATTCATCAAGTCATATGTGGCGGCAATTCTGGCTTCTGGTTTGATGTTCATACCATTGGACAGCTCAAAGTTTTTGCTGACTTTGGCACCAATGACACCGGTCAAAATATCGCTGTCGTTGGCAGAAACACGTTGGTCAGCAGAATCTTTATAAGCGTCCTGCTTGATATGAACGTAACGCAATCCAGCTTCCGGTGTAATGCCTAAGCCGTTGATATTCATATCGTAACCGGTCATTGCCTGTAAGCCAAAGGTTTCGACATCGTAATCAGCCTTAACGCCAACTCCGGCGACACTCTTGCTTTCTTCATAATCAGACCAGCCATAGGTCGCAATACCATTTACATACCAGTTGGACGGTTTATACTCACCATACAGAATGGCAGTATGTGTATCAACATCAGTATCACGCATGAAACCATCAATATCGGTGTTGGTATAAGCGTAACCAATACCGATCTTAGTATCATCGGTTACAAATTTCTCGACACCGAAGGCAATACCGTTAGAATCTGCATCAAAACCCTTCGCCTTGGATGTATCGTCCAGTTTGGATTTGTTGAACAAGCCCTGAACCCACATTGCACCGCGTTTGAAGATATTGTCGCCGGAAGCCATACCTTCGCCACCTGTTGAGATTGAACCACCAGTTAAACGGGTTGATACGGCACCGAAGACCTGATTAGCTGTTTCTGTCTGTGTTTTTTGAACCATCGGCGCAACTTCCGGAGCAACCGCCGTCAAAGCGTCAACATAGGCTTTCTGTTCGGCAGCATTTGTGCTGTTGGAAAGCTGTGCCAGTTTTTCCGTAACTGCGGCAGCAACCGGAGAGCTGGTTGAAGCATTGACGCTGTCCCATGCTTCGGCTGTTCCGGCATTGTTGGCGGAACCACCGGCATCAACAACGGCATCTGTGGCAGAACCGACAGAAGTAACATCAAAAGTTCCGTCGCCATTGTCCGTAAATTCGTAACGGGAATTTTGGCTCAGGTTGGCAAACTTACCTTCGATTTCTACCGTATCGGAATCTTCACCATTAAATAATTTTAAGGTTGTTGTTTCACCTTTGGCCAAAGCGGCACCGTTTAAGGTCATATTCAAATTTGTACCGTTTTCGCTGATATTAACGTAATTGGCATGGATTTTACCATAAGTGTCTTTATCAGTTACAGTAAAGGCTAAAGTCGAATTGTCTTTGAAGTGAACACCTTCACTGTCAACACCTTTTTCACCGCCGGAATGCAAAGCATTTGTTCCTATATCAAGTGTTGCACCTTCGCCGACAATAACGCTGGAAGCGCCGCCGCTGATTTCCTTATCATAAACCATGGTGCCTTTTTTAATTTCAAAAATATCCAAGCCACCGATTTCACCGGAAACAGCTTGGCTTAAGGTATGGCTGTCTTCAAAAATCAGGCTGGCAGCTTCAACATCACCATCAATCTGAGCACCGGAATTTTGAAAATGAATTTTTCCGCGATCATCTCCGCTAATATTGGCAACCAGCTTGCCGCCCAAATTAATCTTCGTATCATTACCTAAAACATTAAGCGTAGCTTTCTGTGCCTGGCTCATATCTTCCGAAGAAACTTTGGTGAATAATGCAGAGCCGGAAGCAATGTTAAGCTCGGCACCATTGGCAATTTTGATTTCTCCCGTTGAAGACAATTCCGCAGAAGAGCCGCTGACATTTATTGTTCCGCCAGTAATATTGATGTTACCTTCATTTTTATAAGTTGTAGAAATTCGTGCACCATCTTTCAGATTGATCTCACCACCAGAAATATTAATATCTCCAGTTGAAACATGGTAAGGCTCCAAATCCAGCTCATCAGGATTTAGTCCGGCAGTCTTAAAATCTTCCAGTGAAGCTTCATCCGGATATTTTCCGGTTTTAGATTTAAATTCCTCTTCACTCATCACACTGGTGCCATCTTTTTTATATACCCAAGAACTGTCAAAGCCGCCGCGTTCGATTTTTGCAGCTTCTCCTGTCAAATTAATAACACCGCCGGAAATATTAATGTCGCCTTCTTTTCCTTCATGCAAAATACCGCCATCGTGTGTATCCCCATCTTCCTCGGGAGTTACACCTGTATAATCCATTGTAATTTTTGCATTACCACCGATATTCATATCGGCATTACCGGTTAAGGTAATTTCGCCGCCGTCTTTAACCGTAATATCACCGCCTGTGATATTCATTGTTGCTGCGGTCGTATTATATTGTCCATCCTTTCCATCGGCATAAATACCGGCACCGTTTGATAAAGTTATGGAACCACCGGTTATAGAAATTTCTTTTTGACCGGATCCGTCATGTAGCTGCGACATACCTTCAGTATTAGAAGCACTAACATTGCCGCCGGAAATGAATATATTTCCCGTTGTTAGATAGTTTTGCTGATTTTCAGCCGTAATTACAGTATCTTGATTAATATTTATATCATCAGAAATTTGCGCATAAGCATTATGGCCGCAAGTCAGCGCCACTAATGCTGTTGTCATTAATAAAGTTTTTCTCATATGATTAGACTTCCTTCTTCTTTAATTGCAATTAAAAGAAAACCACCCGTGTTAGAGGTGGTCGGAGAGTTCATCAATCATATAGTCGTAAATGATTCTTTTAACCTTTAGAACCATATTCTTTCAGAGATAGTAATATGGTTCCTGAACATTCGCTAAAAGCTCCCCGACCATATTGCTATGTATCGGGGATATATTTACTGTCGGCTATGATGAGTAGCTGACAATATGACGATGTTATATCCAACACCGACGACTATAAGAGCCGATGAAAGCCCCGTACCACTAAAGGTACTAAGCCCAGAAAAATTCTGAACCTGAATTTATATTATAAAGCCTTTTGAAGACAATCAAGCTAAAAGTCAAAAACCCTCTGGAATTTTTATAAATAAGCCGATATAGTCCTTTTATAAGGAGCTTAACGCATGATAAAAGTATTAGTAACATTACTGTTTTTAGCCGGATGCACTGCAATCAAAATTCCGGCTGATTTTGTGTATAAAGAGGTTGAAACAAGGGATTTTACCCTTGCCAGTTGGCAAAAGGTTACTAATCCGGCAGTTCCTTATAAAATATATATAGAAGGTGATGGTTATGCCTTTAATGCCCGAGGCAAAGCAACACAAGACCCGACACCTCACGGAACTTTAGTCCGTGAACTGGCTTTTGGCGATAACAGCCCGAACGTAATTTACCTTGCCAGACCATGCCAATATGTTAAAAGTCCAATTTGTTCCAAAAGACATTGGACAACCGCTCGTTTTGCCCCGGAAGTTATTAATGCAGAATATGAGGCAATTAAAAATATTGTCGGTAAAAATCCTGTTATTTTAATCGGATTTTCCGGCGGAGCACAGATTGCCGGACTGGTGGCAACGGCCAAACCGGGGCTGAATGTTAAAAAAATTATAACCATTGCCGGAAATCTCGACCACTTGGTATGGACACAATATCATAATCTGCCGCCGCTTAATGAATCGATGAATTTGGAAAGCTACCGTAAACAGTTCGCCAAAATTCCGCAAATCCACTATGTCGGCAGCAACGATGAAGTCATGCCGCCGATATTGGCACGCGAATTTGTCGGAAACGATGATTTAATCATTGAAGTTGACGGAGCAAGCCATAATGAAAGCTGGGGAAAAATTTATAATAAAGTCTGGAGCGAAAGATGAAAAGAGCCGTATGCTTATTAATTTTCCTGCTTTTATCCGCACCTGTTTTGGCTTCCGACAGTTCAACCGTGGTGATGAATACCAAGACTTATATTTATCATAGCCCAACCTGTAAATGGGCAAAACGCTGTACCAAAAACTGTATAAAAACCACCAAAGACAAGGCAAAATCACAAGGTGCCAGACCTTGCAAAGTCTGCGGCGGATAAACTCATTTATAATCTAAGTTTTATAATGAGTCCTTATTTTTCAAGCATTGCAAGACTTTGAGCCTGGACTTTTATTTTATACTCATTATAATTTATTACATGGATTCAATAATATAATGAGTTTTAAATAAAAATGGCACTTAACAAACAGGCAAAAATTCTGACACCCAAACAACAGGAACTGGCATTGAGCTATCTGGAACGGACAAGATATCCGCTCCGCAACAAAATTATTTTTATGCTTAGTTACAAGGCCGGATTGCGGGCAAAGGAAATAGCAAATCTAAGCTGGTTGATGGTTTGCGACTCGGAAGGAAACCTGAGCCGCGAAATTAACCTTATTAATAAGGCATCCAAGGGCACGCAATCCGGCCGGATTATTCCTTTGCATAAAGATTTGGCAGTTTTATTGGCGGAATTACTAAGCAAGCAACAGAAGGACGAGCATTTTAATTTGACGAATCGGATTATTACGACAGAACGCGACAATAAGACCAGCCCGCAGGCAATCGTCAATTTCTTTTATAATTTATATAAGGAAATCGGTTTTGAGGGCTGCTCTTCACATAGCGGCCGCAGAACCTTCATTACCACCGCTGCTAAAAATATCAGTCTTGCCGGCGGAACCTTGAACGATATCCGCATGCTGGCCGGACATTCCACCCTTGCCACCACCCAACGCTATATCGAATACAACACCGATGCACAAAAGAAAATCGTAGAAATGGTTTAAGAGGAAAAGCGATATTGATTAATATCTACAATTTTCGATGACGAATTTAACATTATAGCCTCTTTTAACTTTGGCAAACTAACAGAAGTAATTTTCTCAATTAACTCTTCTGACCACCCTCTATTTTTTACAAAATCAACAATATCCAAGACATAGTCATTAACTAATGTTTTTGTAATATTCGTTAAAAGGTTGGATCCTTCAATTTCAATATAGTCATCACCTTGCTCTTTTTTAGCCTGACCACTTTTTCTTAAATAAATACACGCTCCCCGATACTTTACAGCATCAATCATGCCCAGATCATAGGCTCTACGCACTATTGCACCAAAAGAAACCTTCCAACGCTCTTTAAGTTTCAACATTCTACTCCAATTAATTCTTGAGCCTAAAAATATTTCATAAAATTCTTTACAAAAACCTCTTCTGGGTAAAAGAAATGCACTAGCAAAACGATTAGCTTGTTCCTCTTTAATCTCATCTTCAAAAGAATTGTCTATAAATTTGTGTAGAACCAAGTGCCCACACTCATGAGCCAAATCGAAACGAAGACGACATCCAGAATCTTTTTCATTATTC
Organism: uncultured Alphaproteobacteria bacterium; assembly: GCA_910585375.1. Lineage (GTDB taxonomy): Bacteria > Pseudomonadota > Alphaproteobacteria > RF32 > CAG-239 > MGBC133411. The sequence continues at coordinate 8,126 of CAJUCZ010000027.1, forward strand.
CGTATTACAATGGGGCGTTTTCTATTAATTGAAAACGCATCAACTTTATCTGATAATTCACTGAAATATGTTACTATAGCTCCAGCATTTTCAAGAGCTTTTGTCATATTGTCAATGGGGGTATCTAAATCTAGCCCCCATGCTAACCTTAATTCATCAGCAGCTTGTTCTATCTGATTTTGAGATAAGGTTTTATAATCAAAATCCTTGTCTAGAAATGATATTAAAGGGAGCTCAAATTCTTCTTCTATAAAATTTACATACTCTTCCAATAGTGAGGCAAAATGCTGTGCTTTTTCCTTTACATTTGAAGGGGTAGACTTTGCCTTCCTAAAATAACAATCTGTCTCATAAATTCTATTAGAATAAGGAATCTCAAAAAAACGAGGAGCGACATTAAAATAAGAAGCTAACGCATCTAATGTCAATTCTGTAGGGCTCTGGACATCTGTTTCTAACTGTTGAATGTATTGTTTAGTCGTGAGAATTGCCTCTCCAACTTCTAGAAGAGATTTATCATTAATTAAGCGCAGTTGTCTTAATCTCTCTCCATAAAATTTGTTAGACATTAAATAACCTCTGATTTTCTTGTTGTAGTCTTCTTTTGAAAAGGGGCATCGGATAGTTTTTTAGCTTCTTTAACAGTTTTGTCAATACTGTAAATAACAGGAACCTGCTCTAGAGGTACTTGATAATTACAAACAACCTCATTGTGAATGTTAAACCCAACATAAGAAATACTTAATAAATCGTGTGAAATTGGAGCAGCATCTATCATTATACGCCAGTACAATTCTTCTCCATCTCCCCCTTCTAATTTCAAACTATATTGTCCACATTCATATGAGGATAACTTCATCATACTGGAGGTCATTTCTTCTGGTGATGCACTATAAAATTTTAAACCTGCCATACCACAAGCAAATTCGAAACCATTACCCTTTTCTTTTAACAGCCTTAAACTCGGATATTCTCCTGATAATATAAGTTCTTTCAAACCTGCAATTCGCCATGCTCTGGCAACATGCCCATACGAGTAATGAGAATCTCCTTTTGAAAAATCCAGACGTTCCTGCTGACATTCTCGAGTCTTTTTTTGAATAACACCTGCAATTGCAAGAAGGCATTTCTTTGTTAAATCTGGATTATAGTCCCAAGGAGCTTTGTCATAACAATATTTTTCAGTCATTTTTAATTCCTATGATAGTTTTAACCATAACACCACAATAGGCTATTTCAAGAAAAAGTAAAGTTATTTTTAAATTGTCCACAGGATTTCTATTTGTAAAGTAGCAGCTTCTCCAATCTCTCTGCCAGTCTATAAGTTCTTGCCTTTTTTGATTCATTGGCATATTGCAGAAAGCCTCCGACAATCCATTGACGAAGTATGGCTCTGGCAGACTGAGCAGAAACACCTAATATATTAGCAACTTGCAGACTATTAACTTCCTTAAATTCTGCAAACAATTCCAAGACTTTTCGCTGTTTAATATCAAGCTCACGCAGTAAAGGACTTTTGTCCGCAGTAAATCCTTTTGTCTTTTCATTTTTGGCATGTTCATTAACCTTGCTAAAAGCATCGGCAACACCGGCAATAAAATACTCTAGCCATGACGTTATATCCGCCTCATGCCGTCCGTAATAATAGTTATGGTGCGGATGTGTCTGCAAAGCATCATAGTAATGGATTAAATCTTTGGCATAATATTCTTCCAGCGAGTAAATGCCTTTTAACCCGTAACCGCCTTTGCGCATAATGAAACTAGTCAAAAGTCTGGCCGTTCGTCCGTTTCCGTCATAATAAGGGTGTATCGTTACAAACTGATAATGCACAATTCCCGCAACCAGTGGTACAGGCAAATTTCCGGCATTTTGCACCCATTGGCAAAAATCCAGCATCATCTCCGGCACATCTTTAGCTTCCGGCGGCAGATAAATTTTAGCACCGGTTTCGCTGTCGTAAATCGCATTCTGATTATCCCGATACGGAATTATACTTTTACTGGCTTCAACCAAACTGTGAATATTGGCAATCAGCTTTTCATCAAACGAACGATTGGCAACAACAGCCTCTTCCATAGCATTCCATGCCTTGTAATAAGCTTTAACCTCCTGCTCGTCTTTTTCTCTCTGCGGTAATTTTCGCCCTTTCAGAGCCTCGGCAACTTCTTTTCCGGTCAGACGATTTCCTTCAATCTGCGTTGAATAGTGTATTGTTGCTACTTTGGCACTTTCCCTCAACGATAATAACAGTTGTGGTGATATGGGCTGATTTTCAAATTGCTGTTTAATAACCTCAATTTTTGCCAGATTTGCAAGCATCTGAGCCGTTACCATATATTTAGGATTAAAAGCCATGATGATTTCCTTAACATTATTTCAACATTAAAGTAACATTATTTAAACATTAAATCAACATTAAAATAAGTTATTCACCGTTATCCGCCCTTTCAAAAATAGTACCCAATACTTCAAGATTTTTAATGGTGCTTTTTAATATCTTATTTTGCATTGCCCGGAGCGTATAAAAATTTTTGCTTTTATTTGATTCCATAGTTTTGACAATCATTTCAACTTCTAGACCTGTGTAGCAACGCATTATCCGCGTAAACGGATTGCTGAAATGTTTTAGAGCATAATTTAGTGCCGTATTGTCCAGACAAATATAAAAGTCCTTAATCATTTTTATTATTTCCTTCTATTGTTGGCTATATAATAAAAATATTGAGCACTAGCCTTTTTCTATTGTCATCATCTGCCGCAAATCGTCATCCATGCCGTTAATAATAAGGTACATTTCCGCTAATTCCTGCTCATATTTTTTCCTAAGGTCATAAACCTTGGTCAGCCAGACTGGAGAAGAGTTGCGTTTTTTGACGCAACTCTTTGATTTTTAAAAGCAATTTTCGGCCCGAACGATTTTGCGTTTTCATCCGTTTTATTATCCTCAAGGTCTTGGTTTTCCTCGTGTTGCGAGCCTTGTAAAAATTTGCTTCTTTTTTCGTAAAAATACGCTTTTTCAAACTCGCTGAACGGAAAATTCAGCTCATACGTCAATTCTCCTTCCGTTAATATCATTTCCTTAAAAACAAATTTTAACAACAAATGTTTCAGCTCAAGATTATCGGATTTGGCAAACACTCTTCCGGCCTGCGACGCAAGATTTATGAGGTCTGATATCGTTGAAGTGAAGGAATTTCCCGTCTTTTCATAGGTTTTAATCTTTCTTCCCATACGGTCGATTTTGAGTTGAATTTCATTACGCTTGGTTTCAAATGTTTCTCGGTCAAGCTCTCCGTCCAAACGCAAATCAAACAAATTATCCAATTTTGCCTTCATTTTCTCCTGTTCCTGTCTCAGTTTTCCGATTTCCTGCTGACAATATTGTTTTTCTGAAATTTCAGCATTTTTAATCTCTTCATACAACGGATTTATTAGGGAATTCGGTATTTTGATACGGTTTAAGACGGTTCCTATTGCACTTAAAACATCTTGTTCCGGGATGTATCTCCTCTGCCCGGTTTTGGTGTAACAAACCACCCACGAATAGTATTTTCTTCTCAGTTGGTCTTCGCAGGGACAAACCCTTCCCGTTCTTCCGCAGGTAATTAAACCTCTCAGTACAAAAGGCTTTTGGCTGTATTTCAGCCCCGCGCCGTTATGATTGTTCAGGGCTTTTTGCTTTTGGCATTGCTCCCAAAGCTCTTGCGAAATCAGCGTCGGATAAACATGTTTGATAATTCCTCTTTTGGTTTTCATCTCGCCATAATAAAAGGGATTGTCCAATATATAGTAGATACTGGAATTGACCAGTTTTTTACCGGCTCTGGTCTTAAGTCCCATTAAATCGGCAAAATGCACGGCTTCCAATATGCTCATCTTGCCGAGAGCATAAAGTTCAAATATTTGTTTGATGATACCGGCTTCCGGTTCTTTGAGGCGAATATTATGCTTGCCCCGCTCGTCAACATAATTTTCATACCCGAGCGGCGCTACGCCGCACCTTTCCCCGTTTTTGGTTTTCAACTCCGTAGAACGCCGGACATTCTCCGAAAGTTGCAAGACATAGGCTTTGGCACCCATGACCGAGAAGTCCCAACGCATGATATCGGCCGAGGTGGATTTGCTGTTTAATATCATCCCTTCCCGATAAAAATGCAGCTCAATCTTGTCTTGGCGCATCAGTTCATCAAGAAGCACGCTTTCTTTGAAACTTCTTTGCACCCTGTCAACCGTATCGGCCACAATCGCTATGGTTTCCTTTTGTTTCTTGCAAAAATTTATCATCTCCATAAAACGCTTACGTTCGCCGCGGGTGGAACTTTCGATAATTTCAAAACGCTTGATAACATCAAGATCCCTTCTTTCGGCATATTCTTCCAAGCGTTTACTTTGAGCGCGCAGGCTCAATCGCTCTTCCTGCATTTTGGTTGACACACGTGTCAGTATGACGGCTTTCATTTTCTTTAATCTCCTGTTTGATTGATAACATACACCTTGCAAAACCTGTCAGGTTGCGAACACCTTGTTTCAGTTCTTCCTCGGTTTTGGGGACGGATGCAATGTTTCTCAATGCTTCGGTTAAACTTATTGTCATTTTATCTTTCCCTTAATCGAACTCAATCTAATATATTGTTTTGTCCTGGTTTTATTGCAAAGGGGCTTATTTTTGATAAGCCCCGGACACTTTTAATTAACCCCGTTCAGAAACATATTGATTCTGTTCGTTTTGGCGGGCGGCTTCAGATTGTATATACATTTCATGAAGCATCGGCTCAGCGGCGGCAAGCGTTCTCTGCCTTGTTTCCTCTACTTTTCGGGCATATTCTTCCTGTCTTTCCTTGGCTTTTTGTTCGCGTTCGGCTTTTTTCTTATTTTTCCGGCGCTCGTTGGCTTCTTTTTTGCGCACCGCGGCATTATCAATCTCTTTGGCGAGAAAGTCGGTAATGTCCTCATTAAACTCACCGGCCTCAACACTGTTGTAGAAATCAAACAGAAAGCTTATTTTCTGTTGAGTATCCAGCAAATCCAACGAATAGCGGACAATGCGTTTGCCGCCCAGACGAAGCGTAAAAATTGAATTCTTTTCCGTATCAATAATCAGCTTGTTCATGCGGTTTTGCAAATTCCAACTGTCTTCCTTGAAGTTTCTGATATTATCGGTCAACAGTTTCAAAATCCGTTCTTTGGCTGTTTCCAAGGTCAGCTTGCCTTCGTCTTTTGAGGTTTCAATCTTAAAAGCGTTATATTTTTCCAAAAAGTTTTTCATTTTAATTTTCCTTTCAAAAGTAGGGTTTTTGTTAAAAAAGAGCATAATAATTCCGTATGGCGCTTTGGTATCTCCTCCAAGCCATTGGGGGTAAATGTTTAATTTTATTAGAAAATCAGTTAATTATGGCAGTCTGTCACATAAACCACGTCATCGGCAGCAAACGGACAGCGCTTTTCGGTTACGTAACAAAAATCTCCGGCGGTGGAAATAAAGGCATAAACACCGCGCGGATCGGCAATGACATCTTTATAGCGTCTGATGCCTTTGATGACAAAGCTGTCAAAGTGGGTTGATACTTTTTCATAGATTTTGCGGTCATCTCCAAAAGCAAACCCATACTGACGTAAAATGCCGTCCTGATCATCAACGGTTCGGACTTCATCGGTATCAATGCCTTCATCGGCGGCAAATGCTGCAAAATCGGCATAACGCACAAGCTTCCAACATCCGTATTGATGAACCGCTTCGTCTGCCACCGGCATAAATCCCTGCAATTTATTGAGCAATTCTTCCGGTGTAAAATCAGCGGTTTTGGCAACCAGTCGGTAATGCATGGACTTTTCTCCTAGCAGGCAAATCGGGCGGCGTTGAGAAGATTTTTTAAGTTTTCTACCTCTTTTTTGAAACGATATTTTTTCAGCAAAGAAGCGATAATGTAAGTTAATATGGTCATTTTATTTTCCTTTCGGTTTAATCGTTAAATTATGGCATTGCTGCCTGACATGGTTAGTATGAGAGAAAAACAAAACGCAAGTCAACAGATTGTTTTTCAAGGCTTTTTATGAAACTCGGTTTTAAATGTATTTAAATGGATATGTGTGGATATAGCGGGGTAAAAAGTTTTGCAAGATTTTGCTTAAAACCGGATAATTTTGTTTCAATCAGCAAAAGAATCGCAGAATCGGCATGATTTTATTAAATGAAATTAAACCTATAAATTTTGCTTATTATCAAAAAATTTGTGTAATCTTAACTTATTCATTATATAATACATGTTGGTAGATTAGGATAGTAATATGGAAAAAGACCCTTTTATTGAATATAGTAAAGAGACCGAACCGAGCAAACGCGAAAAATGTTATGCTTGGAAAACTGCTATTGGTTTGCAAGATGTTGACGGTTTAAAAACTTCTGATTATTTGATTGAAACCGCTAAAAGGAATATTGAAGGCGATATTACTATTGATGAAGTTCAAGGGTTGCTTGATACTTATTATGAAGAAAATGGCAAAAGAACCGATAAAGACAGAACACAGGAAGCCGATAATGTTTCGGCAAGAATTACTAAACTCTTATCGGAAAAAGCCTTTAGCTTTACTTCTACCGAATATATCTCCATACATAAAAAACTATTTACCGGCATATATGACCATGCGGGTTTAATCCGTGACTATAATATTACCAAAAAAGAATGGGTTTTAGATGGCCAAACCGTTATTTATGGGACGGCATCTGAAATAAAAGATACTATAAACTATGATATTTCCGAAGAAAAGAAGTTTACTTATCAAGGTTTGTCCTCTCAAGATATTATTGTTCATTTGGCTAAATTTGTTTCCGGCCTATGGCAAATACCCCCCTTTAGAGAAGGAAACACCAGAACGACTGCCGTATTTTTTATTAAATATCTCAGAACATTAGGTTATGACGTTACAAATGATATTTTTGCCGAAAATGCGTGGTATTTTAGAAACGCTTTAGTTCGCGCCAATTATAACGATCTTAAAAATGATATTCATGCCACAACTGAGTATTTAGAGCTGTTTTTAAGAAACTTGCTCTTAAATGAAAATAATACGTTGTCAAATCGTTCAATGCATATAAGCCATAAACTAGACAAAAAAGTAGACATTCATACTACAGAAGTAGACATTGAAATACCAAAAGTAGACATTGGATATATCTGTAAAAATAAAATCCCTGGTATTACCGCAAAATCTATTCAACATGTCATTAGAATGTATGACAAATATACGACGGTCGGATGTTTTGGGCGCTCAGACATTATCGCGCTCTTAAACTTAAGCCCTGCCATGACATCAAGGCTGCTTAAAACCTTATTGGATAATCATATCATTGAGCCGGTTAAAGGTTTAGGCAAAGGAAAATATCGCTTTTCTACCAAGCATAACGATTAATATACCTGTAAATATCTTTTTATCGTTATATCAGCACAAATCATAAGGCATGGAAAGGTATTACGATAAAGATTTTATCAATATTAATTCGAATGAACATACAATATCATTGACTTGCAAAGACACGCTAAAGATGTATTAAAATACGCTATGCTCAATGTGAAAGAAGAACTAGTTATAGCGGAGTAAAAAGTTTTAAAACTTTTGTTACAAAATAGATATTTTGATTAGCTTATTAAGTTAAGATTACTTTATCAGGAATTATAAAAACGTTAAAAATATGGTAAAATAAGTAAATTTTAATGTTTTTATCTGACATTAACTATATTCTATCTTAGGTATTTCGGAAGCTACTAAGAAAATGTGAAAGACAGAGTATTTTTTTATATTTTAATTGCTTTAATCTCTGTAATTGATAATATTTTATTAAAGCAACTGTTCACGGAGAATTAAAATGGCAAATTATTTTACTTTATTTACAGAGAAAAGACAGACAAGTTGTCTGGCATTTTAAATGGTTCGGAAATTCAACAACATATTTATGATATTCTACGCAGTGAGTGAATTTGTGAACTTCACAGGAAAAAATATTATATCTAAATAAGGAGAAAGAAAAATGAAGAGATACATGGATATAAATGGAGATTCTGGTGTATATGGATATGAAATCGGAACCGATTATATAAAGGTTCAATTTAAAGCAGGTGCATTATATACCTATTCCTATTCAAAGGCTGGAAAAGATAATGTTGAAATGATGAAAAAATTGGCCGAATTAGGAGATGGCTTGAATTCTTTTATCAACAAATATGTAAAACAACTTTATGATTAAGGAATAAAAACTATGCCTGAGATAAAATGTCCAAAATGCGGAGAAGTTTTTACAGTTGATGAATCCGGTTATGCGGCGATTATCGGCCAAGTTCGTAATGCTGAATTTCATAAGGAGTTGCATGAACGTGAAGCGCAGCTTGCCAAAGAAAAGGAAAATGAACTTTCTCTTATTAAAACTCAGGCGAAAATGGAACAAGAACAGTCTGTCTACGCGCTTAAACAGGAAATTGAGCGTTTAAAAGCTGAAATAACCACGGTTGCCAAAGACAAAGATATTGAAAAAGAACGTTATTTAAACAGCCTCAACCAAGAAATTGAGCGCTTAAAAGCTCAGGTTCAGTCTAATGAACAAGCTAAAACCTTGGCAGTTGCTTCGGCAGTAAATGAGAAAAAAGATGAATTGGTTGAAAAAGACAAGAAAATTATGCAACTTGAAAGCCAACTTAAAGAAGCCGAAAAAGATAAGCAACTTCAGGAACAATCCTTAAAAGATAATTTTGCGGTTCAACTCAAAGCCAAAGATACGGAAATAGCTTTTTATAAGGATTTAAAAACACGTCAATCGACCAAAATGGTTGGAGAAACTCTGGAACAACATTGTGAGATTGAGTTTAATCGTTTACGAGCCACAGCTTTTCAAAATGCTTACTTTGAAAAAGATAATGATGCCAAAACCGGAAGTAAAGGCGATTATATTTTCAGAGAGAGCACGCCGGAAGGTATTGAATTTATATCCATTATGTTTGAGATGAAAAATGAGATGGATACCACGGCAACCAAACATAAAAATGAGGATTTCTTTAAGGAGTTGGATAAAGACCGTAATGAGAAGAATTGTGAATATGCGGTTTTGGTATCTTTGCTTGAATCTGATAATGAACTCTATAATACCGGCATTGTTGATGTTTCGCACCGTTATCCCAAAATGTATGTTATTCGTCCGCAGTTTTTTATTTCGATGATTACATTGCTTAGAAATGCGGCTTTGAATTCGGTTCAATATCGGAAACAATTGGCGGAATATAGGAACCAAAATATAGATATTTCCAATTTTGAAGCGGAAATGAACGATTTTAAGGAGAAATTCGGACGTAATTATCAGTTGGCAAGTGATAAATTCCGTAAAGCTATTGAAGAAATTGATAAAACGATTGATCACTTGCAAAAAACAAAAGACGCCCTGTTATCTTCCGAAAACAACTTACGTTTGGCGAATAATAAAGCTCAAGATTTAACCGTTAAACGGCTTACAAAGAATAATCCGACAATGGCACAAAAATTTGCAGAACTGGAAAATAAGGAATAAAGCATTTTATTTGAAAAATGCGATTCTATTGGGAAATTGCTTTCTTGACTTTTATTTTAACAGATAATATAATATCCGTGAATGATATATAATTATATTTGGAGATAATATATTGTCTTTTATATTAAAATCACAGCAAGAGGTTATGCAAGAGATTGCAGAGAGAGCCAAGTTTAAGCGCTTGGAGCAAAATCTGACACAGGAAGGTTTGGCGTTGCGTTCCGGTGTGAGTTTGGGAAGTATCAAGCGTTTTGAACGAAGCGGCGAGATTTCTTTGAAATCGCTGATTGATATTGCTTTGGCGTTGGGATGTTTGGAAGATTTTGATGCCTTGTTTGCAGACAATGCGCCGCTCGGCAGTTTGTTTGAAAACAAAGACGAGAAAAAGCGCAAGCGGGGGAGCATCAAATGAGATTAAATGTTTTTTTGAACGCTTACGGCAAGCGGCACTTTGTCGGGATTTTAGAAGAACAAGCACCACGTATCTTTTTTGAATATTCACCGGAGTTTATTGCAACCGGAATAAATTTGTCCCCTTTTATGCTGCCGCTCAAATCACAAATATTTGAAGACACCAAACAAACCTTTGACGGTCTTTTCGGCGTGTTTAATGATAGTTTGCCCGACGGTTGGGGCTGTCTGCTTTTAGACCGACAATTACAAAAAAAAGGCTTGAGTTTGCAACAAATCACGCCTTTGCAGCGTTTATCCATGATTGGGCTTAATGCTATGGGCGCATTGGAATATGAACCCATCACCGAAAATGACAACGAATTTGTCGGCGATATAGAACTGGATTCACTTTGTTTGGAAGCTAATCATATTCTGGCAGGCAAGAGTTCGGAAGTGCTAGATAAGCTTTTAACGCTTAACGGCTCATCCGGCGGAGCGCGGCCCAAAATTGTGGCGTTAGTTTCAGATGATAAGCAAACACTCATTCACGGAAACTTGGCTAAACCCGGTTATAGTCCGTGGTTGATTAAGTTTGCGTCATCACTTGATAATAAAAACATCGGCGCTGAGGAATATGTTTATTCACGGATTGCCAAAGACGCTGGTATTGAAATGCCGGAAACGCATTTGTTTCCCTCAAAAAACTGTGTCGGCCATTTCGGCGTCAAACGTTTTGACCGGATTGGCAATCAAAAGGTGCATATTCATACGGCCTGCGGGTTATTGCATGCCAATCACCGCACATCTAGCATTAACTATGACGGTTTATTAAAACTGACTTCAATTCTTACCAAAGACGTTCGGGAAGTTGAGAAAATGGTACGGCTGATGATTTTTAACGTCAAAGCCGGCAATAAAGACGACCATAGTAAAAACTTCTCTTTTATGCTGGATAGAAACAATAACTGGAAAATGACGCCGGCGTACGATTTAACCCCTTCGCAGGGCATTAACGGTGAGCAGACATCTATGGTAAACGGCAAAGGAACGGATATCACCGACAACGATTTAATTAAAACCGCCTCACCTTTCGGATTTGCAGAGAAGAAAGTCGCTGCAATCATTGAGCAAACGAATGATGCACTCGCAAATTATGGCAAATATATGAAAGAACTTGGGGTGAAGTAGAAAAACGTTGTAAATGTTAAACAAAGTAATCAATACTTACAAAGTTTAACATTTTGCCGCACGAACTTTGGCGAGCATTTTCATACATCTATATTTTCTGCCGATTTCAAAGAAAATGTTAAAGAATGTGCACTGTTTGATATTTTTTATATTTGGAAAATTTCTCTTGTAATATAATTTAAATTAGTCTAATCTATATTATATTAAATGAGATGATTATACAGGTGATGGTATGGAATTTATCGGTAGAACAAAAGAACTTAGTGATTTAGAGCAAGAATATAATAATAAACATTCCTTTGTTGTTATATATGGGCGCAGACGTATCGGAAAAACTGCTTTAATTCAAGAATTCATTAAAGACAAGCCAGCTCTGTACTTTTTGGCGACAGAAGAATCCGAGCCGCAGAGTATGAAGCGATTTGCTTTAAGTTTATCGCAATTTGCCAATCAGGAATTTATCGCCAAAGCTAATTTTGATGATTGGATTGAGCTCTTCAAGCTGTTTGCTGCTGTTCCAGGCAAAAAGACCAAAGTGCTTGTTCTTGACGAATTTCAGTACATGGTTAATACCAATCCCGCTTTCACTTCAATTTTTCAGAAAGCTTGGGATGAAGTCTTATCAAAGCAAGACATTATGGTTATTATCTGCGGTTCATACATTAATATGATGACGAAACAGGTTTTGGCCGAAAACAGTCCCTTGTATGGTCGCCGTACATCTCAAATCCGATTGGCACCGCTTCCTTTTTTCGATATCAAAAAACATTATCACCATAAGTCTTTTTCTGATGTGGTTGAGCTTTATTCCGTAACCGGCGGCATTCCGAAATATTTGGAGTTCTTTGATAACAAAAATTCTTTAATGGATAATATCTCCCGCGTCATTCTTAATAAAAACGGCTTTTTATACGAAGAACCGGCGTTTTTACTCAATAAGGAAGTTAAAGAGCCGGTAAACTATTATTCGGTTATGAAAGCAATAGCTCAAAATAATCACAAACTATCGGAAATAGCTTCGGCAATGTCCACGGAAGGCAACAAATTAAGTCCCTATCTGGAAACTTTGCAGGGATTATACTTATTGGAAAAACGTGTTCCGGCCACCGAAAAAAATCCGGAAAAAAGCCGTAAAGGATTATATTTTATTCGAGATATTTTTATCCGCTTTTGGTTTATGTTTGTTTTTCCTTACAAAGGAGAGCTTGAACTGGATAATCTGAATTTTGTACAAGATAAACTGAAATCCAATTTTATTGATAATCACGTAGCATTTGTTTACGAAGAAATCTGCCGCAACATATTTGCAGAACTATGCAAATGTAAAGAAATCGATTTTGTTCCCTCTCGTATCGGCGCATATTGGAACAAAAATGAAGAGATAGACTTGGTTGCCGTGGATGAAAGCAACCGGCATATTTTTGCGGCTGAATGTAAATATTACAAAGAGGACAAGCCGGTTGACGTTAATGTTTATGCAAAGCTGGTGGAAAAATGCCAAGTTGACGATTTCAAAGGGTATGATTTAACCTACGGCATATTCTCTAAAAGCGGATTTACAAAGCATTTGAGAGACATCGTAAAAGAAAATAAAAAACTAATTTTAATAGATGAATGCAGTGTGGTGAAGTAACTAAATTGTCATTTTAATCAGCATAAGACATTCCTTCATAATGAGAATTTCTTTACGGTGCTCAAGAAACAGCTCATAATTTATAATTAAATTCTGCTTAGAATATTGTTCTTTCTTCCAGCCAAACTTGACAAGAGCCTATTTTAGCCAGTGCTAAAATAGGCTTTCTTAT
>CAJUCZ010000028.1 GCA_910585375.1 uncultured Alphaproteobacteria bacterium
GAGAGGGAAGGAGAGGGAAGGAGAGGACTAAACATCCCATGATGAGAAAATTAAATATGAGTGCATCAGAGGGAGGGAAAAAGAATTTTTTGCAGCCTCTATTTTATTAACATAAAATTGACAGTTTAAGCTTATTATAGTATCATCTTGTAAATAAGCTAACATACTGGAAAATACGATGGAAACACAATATTACACGCTGATTGAAAAGCAGGATTTTTATGAAATTATTGAAAACAAATACGGAGAACTCGCCATTTTTATTGACGCGCGCGATGGTTCGCCGGTCAACCCTGTTTTGGAATTTGACGGTAAAAAAACAGCCCTTCTGAAAAGAGACGAACGCCTTGCCGTCCGTTTGGACAATATTCATGAAGACACGCGTGACACGCTGGCGGAAGCCGAAGTTGTGATGATTGTGGAACTCAAGGGCAAAATGGTTGAAAGAACTTATGCCGTTCCGGTTGAAAACGTTGAAGAAATTGTTTTTGAGGGCCGCCAGACCCGCGCGGACGAACTGGTTAAAGCCAAAAGCAAAGATGACATTCTGCGTTCTTTCGGTGCGGTAAAAACTTGGACAAGCGGAAGTAACAAATAATGACAGAAAATAATTCAGGCAATAAAATTATCGGTCTTGTGCTGGTAACGCACGGCAATTTGGCTCAGGAATTTATTTCGGCAATGCAGCATGTTGTCGGCAGACAGGAGAAAGTCGAAGCTGTCTGCATCGGACCGGAAGACGATATGGAAATGCGCCGTTCCGAGATTTTGAAAAAAGTCGAAGCGGCTGACAGCGGCAAAGGCGTTGTGGTTTTGACCGATATGTTTGGCGGCACGCCGTCAAATCTGGCCATTTCCATTATGGATCGGGCCAATGTTGAGATTATTGCCGGTGTTAATCTGCCGATGCTGATAAAAATCGCCTCCCTGCGTAAAGAGAAAAATCTCAAAGAAACTGTTTCCGGAGCACAGGAAGCCGGAAAAAAATACATTAACATCGCTTCGCAGATTTTGGGAATGTAGCCATGAGTGAAGAAAAAACGCTTTCCGCCGAACTGGAAATTAAAAACCGTAAAGGGTTGCATGCCAGAGCCGCCGCCGCTTTTGTAAAAACCGTCGAAAATTTTGACGCCGAAGTGGAAGTTGAACGGATTGGCCAGTGCGTCAGCGGCTGCTCCATTATGGGGCTGATGATGCTGGCTGCCGCCAAAGGCACGACAATTCTGGTCAAAACCTCCGGAGCGCAGGCTCAGGAAGTCCTGACCGCCTTAACGGAACTGATAGACAACAAATTCGGCGAAGAATAGCCCCGATGAAAGACAAGGCGCCGCGTAATAAAACCATAGAACTCTCTGCCAAAGAAGAGAAGCTTTACGCCGCCCGCAGCATCAAACTGACACGACCTGCCGCTTTGTCTGACGTTCTGAATAAAACAATTTGTCAGGATTCGTTAAAAGCCATGGATTTTCTGCCGGACAAATGCGTTGATCTGATGGTGGTCGATCCGCCGTATAACCTGACCAAAAACTTTGCATCCACCACTTTTAAGGAAACAGACGTCAAAACCTATAAAAAATGGCTGGACAAATGGCTCAAAAAAACCGTTCGCCTTTTGAAGGACAATGCCTCCGTTTATATCTGTTCCGACTGGAAAACCTCTATTGTCATTCCTGAAATTGCCGGCAAATATTTTGTTTTGCAAAACCGCATATCCTGGGAGCGGGAAAAAGGCCGCGGTGCACAAAACAATTGGAAAAACTGCTTGGAAGACATCTGGTTTTTCACGCTTTCCGACAAATATTTGTTTAATATTAATGCTGTAAAAATGCAAAAAGAAGTAATTGCGCCTTACCGTGATAAAAATGGCACTCCCAAAGATTGGGTTGACAACGGAGAAAAAAAGTACCGGTTGACTCACCCGTCAAATATCTGGACGGACATTTCCATTCCTTTTTGGTCAATGCCCGAGAATACGCCGCACCCGACCCAGAAACCCGAAAAACTGATTGCCAAACTGATTTTGGCATCCAGCAATACCGGCGATGTGGTCTTTGATCCGTTTCTTGGTTCCGGTACGACTTCGGTAACGGCCAAAAAACTCGGGCGGCAGTATATCGGCATTGAACGGGAAAAAACTTATGCCGCCATTGCCGAAAAACGTCTGGAAATGGCAGATGACAACCCGTCCATTCAGGGCTTTGAAGACGGTATTTTTAAAGCCCGCAACCAATAAGGATTACAAATGACCGATTCCATGCTTTCCGCAATTTATGCCTTTGCGCGTGATTATCATTCCAAAGACAAATCCGGCCATGGCTTTGACCATATCCGGCGCGTTTATGAAAACGCCTGTCGCCTGCTTGAAAAAGAAAAAAAGGCCGATGCTTTTATTGTTAAGGCTGCTGCTTTATTGCATGATGTTGACGACCATAAACTGGGCGGCGACGGCCATCAGACACAAAATTTTTTGCAAAGATTGAATCTTCCCTCTGATAAAATTAATAAAATTCTGAAAGTTACCAAATCTGTCGGTTTTTCCAAGAGCGGGAGTTCTCCCGACTTTGCCTCAATTGAACAGGCTTTGGTTTCTGACGCTGATAAATTGGACGCCATGGGGGCAATCGGAATTTGCCGGACGCTGGTTTTTGGCGCAGCCCGCGGCGGAGAAATGTTTGACGAGGCGGTCTTTCCCAAAGAAAATTTGAGCAAAGAAGAATATAAAAACCTCAACCGCAAGGAAAATAATTCAATCAACCACTTTTTTGACAAGCTGTTAAAATTGAAAAATGCCGTAAAGACGGAAGCCGCCAAAGACGAAGCGCAAAAACGCCATGACTATATGGTCGGTTTTTTGAGAGAATTCTTTGCCGAACAAAATCTGTCCGGCTGGAATGACTATCTGACGGAATATCTGAAAAAACAAAACGATTCCACGTCCTCTGCCGCATAAAATTTCTGGCATTCCGCACCGGATAATGCTATAATTATTCCGGAACCTGTAAAAGCGGAAGAGTTTGTTATGGGAAAAAAGGAAGCAAAAATCATCAAAAACCTGCGTTTGGGCATTCCAGCCGCAGCCTTGACCGTTGCGCCGGCAACGCTTTCCTCTGCTGAAAAGGAAGCTGCTTTTCCTGATGAAAAAACGCGTAAAACAGAAATAACCGCACCCGAAGCTAAGACTGAAAATAACGATGCCTATCGGGCGGAAGGACATTTTATTTATGATGAAGAAGGCCTCAAACATATTTCAGGTACCGACACCCTGTCCGTAACGCATGAAACTCAAAATCCCAAAACCTTTATCAAACGGCAAAAACAGAGCCTGTATGCGGCTTATGCTCAGGCCGAGGCTGACAACGAGCTTTTGCAGGCCGGTACTTTTGTCTTTGATTCCGCTCAGAAACTGAACGAACCTGAAACCGGATATTTTGACAGTGAGAAAAAATCGGTTAGGGTAAACGCTTTTGCTTTTGATCCGGAGTTTTTGGATAAACTCATCAGAAAAAGCATTGTGAACAATGATAATCTATTTGATTATTATATTGTGGAACAGGGCAGAGATATTAATGCCGTCGTTGCCGAACTCAAAGGCCCGCTGGAACAAAAGCTTCTTAAAGAATTTAACGCTGAAAGACGAATGAAAAATACGCGGACACATGAAGAAAAACATCAGAAAAACGACCGCAGCGGCAACAATCTTGCCGGCATCAGCCCCTTGCAATATGCTCAATTGGTGCAAACAGACGAAATATCCGCCAATATTGCCGTACTTCTTGATCAGCGCCGTGAATATCTTAAAACCGGCGATATTAATTGTTTTTCCGATAAGTTCGAATATTATAAAAAGGCTGTTGAACAAAAACAAATTGTCCCCGGCAGTAAAGTGAAAGAACTGGAAGAACGGGAACTCTCTTTCATAATGAAGCAAACACAGCAAAACTGGCTGACCGAGTATCAAGACTCTTATCAGGGACAAATTATGGATTTGAGCGGCCGCATGATGAAAAATCCGCTGAGTACCATTCAGCCGGATGGGAAAGAATTGGAACGCCGTGAAAGAAACGCCCTGACCTTTGAAATTAACGGCCGCAAAGTTGATTTATATGACTACCGCACCGAAGCTCCGGCAGTTTCAGATACGGTTTCTCAAAAACTTTCCGAAATGGTGAAGCAGCGTTCGCACGGACTGGGATATGGCAAGATAAAATCAGCAGCCAAAAGAAAAAAAGCGCTGGCATTGCAGATTCAGGCCAAACGCGGGCGGATTCCGGTACGGCAGTCATCTTCCCAAACAACGACAAAATCAATGGCACACACGCAAAATCGTGATATATCCGATAGTCGATAATCTAATTGTCGATATGGAAAAGTCTTTTTCTGTTATTAAATTTCTTTTGCTGTGATGAACAGCGGTTTTTTAACAAAACAAGGAGATTTAAAATGACAAACAAGAAAGAAGATATGAAAATGTCTGGTAAAAACAGTGAAGAAAAATCTGCATCTTCACAAAAAAGCAGCAGCAAAAAGAATGCTAAATCTGCAAAATCATCCGGTTGTGGCTGCGCTGAATAAATTAGAATAATTGCTGCTGCTAATTACACAACTTGAAAATTTTGAAAGTCTCCTTACGTGATTTTATGCGTAAGGGGATTTTTTATTGTATTATTGAGATTCCTTGACTATATTAATAAGGGTCAATTTTATGATAAAGGTAATGAAAATGAAAAATTTTACAATTTTTGCCGTCTTGCTGGGATTTATGTGTGTTGCTTCACCGGTACAGGCCCAAACCGCCGCCGATGTAAAGCAAATTGAAGACTATCTGAATAATATCAAAACCATGGAAGCCGATTTTGTTCAGGTCTCTGGCAGCGGCGGAACCGCCGAAGGCAAATTATATATTGCCAAACCCAATAAAATCCGCATGGAATATGCCGAACCGACTTCGGTGCTGATTGTCGGTGACGGTGACTATATCGTCTATAATGACAAAGATTTGGATCAGGTTACCCATATTGACTATGACGATATTCCGGCCAGCCTGATTCTGGCCAACGATATTAAAATTGACGGCAAAAAAATTAAAATTACCGATTTCTATAAGGACCCCGGACAGACATCCGTTACGTTGGATTATAAAGAAAAGGGTGACCTTGGCCCGATTACGCTGATTTTTTCGACAGACCCGTTTGAGCTGAAACAATGGAAGATTGTTGATCCGCAGAGTGTGGAAGTCGCTGTTTCTCTTTATGGTACGCAGAAAGACTTAGACTTGGATTCTTCATTGTTTAAGTTTAAGAAAAACAAATCAACCCCTCTGAATTACAAGAACAAAAAATAGGACGATTATGGACTTTTTCAAACTGGCAACATGGAATGTCAATTCCATCAGAATCAGACTGGACTTGTTAAAAAAACTGTCAGAACTTGAACAACCGGACATTATCTGTCTGCAGGAAGTCAAAGCCAGAGAAGAAGACTTTCCTTTTGACGCTGTCCGCGCATTGGGCTACCCGCATATTGCCCTTTACGGAATGGCCGGTTATAACGGCGTGGCAATCTTGTCAAAAACTGTTCTGAACAACGTGGAAAAACAGGACTGGGTCGGCAAAACGGATGCCCGCCATATCAAAGCGACCGTATTTGACGATATTGAAATCAATGATATTTATATTCCGGCCGGCGGAGATATTCCCGATCCGGTTATCAATCTTTCTTTTGCCCATAAACTTACTTTTATGGATGACATTTCCGAATGGTACGAGCACCACAAAGATGAGCTTTCGCAGCGTAAAATGATTCTGTGCGGCGATTTTAACGTTGCCCCGCGTGAAAATGATGTTTGGAGCCATAAGCAAATGCTCAAAATCGTTTCCCATACGCCGGTGGAGGTAGAACGCCTGACCCGCCTGTTTAATTCTTTGGACTTTGTCGATGTTTTGCGGGAAATTTATCCGGAACCGGAAAAAATTTATTCTTGGTGGAGCTACCGTAATCCGAACTGGGAAACCAACAACAAAGGCCGTCGGCTTGATCACATCTGGGTCAGTCCGAATTTAAAAGACCGGATTATTACAGCCCGCATAATCAAAGAAGCCCGAAGTTGGGAACGGCCGTCTGACCATGTACCGGTTATTTTGGAAATGAAAAAAGCCTGATGATTTCAGGCTTTTGCTTTTATATTTTCAATTGATAGCCGCCGTCAGAGGTCAAAATAATCTGCGCCGCCGCATCCTCATGCTCCACTTTTTGCCGCAACCGGTAAATGTGCGTTTCTATTGTGTGGGTCGTTACGTCGGGACTGTATCCCCAAACCTCTTGCAGCAACTCGTTTTTGGAAACGATTTTGTCTTTGGCTTTATAGAGGTATTTAATAATTGCCACTTCTTTTTCGGTCAGTTTTATAATTTCGTTATTGCGCAAATTCAAAATTTCTTTTTTGGAGGGCCGCAGCTCGTATTGATTAAAGTTTAAATAACCATCGCGGCTGTTTTCATAAATATTGATTCCTGCTTGCAATAAATTTAAAAAGTTGTTGAGAACCAATGGTTTGTAAACAATATTGCTGGCTTCGGCATCTCCGGCGTCCGCACCGGAAGAAAGCAGCAAAATCGTTGGTACCTGCAACTGCTGTTTATGCAGTTCCCGTAGTCTTTCCGTATCCTCATCCACAATAATCATGTCCGGAATAACGCAAGTCTCTTCTTGGGCCACAACCGTAAAATCCGGAAGATGATATGAAATCTGATTACTCAAGTCTTCAAAAAATTTATCATTATTGGAAATCAGAAGAATATTAGGCATTTTTTCTCCTTAAAAGCTCAGGCTCGCGCCGGTCACAAAAGCATAACCCTGATTATTGTGTTCAATATCCCGATTCTCTCCCCGAAACTTGGCAAAAGAACCAATAGCGTAAAGGTCAAGATACTTGTTTACCTGAAAACTGTTGGACAGGATGACAATCTGGTCATAATTACGGGTATTCTCGGCTTTTGAGTTTAAGTAGGATAAGCTCGCACGGTATGGTCCGAATTCATAACCGATTCCCACATCCCAGGCCCGTCCTTCGCGATAATTATCAAACAATGCGGGCAGATCTTTTTTCCTGCTTCTTGCCGATAACGGAGTATCATGGCCGTCAACATAAGTCTTGCGCCAGCTTCCGCCAATGTTCCAGTTGCCGCGTGCCAGATTGAGCCCAAGTGAAAACTCTTTGTCATTATCATGAAATTCGGCAAATCCGGCAGACGAGGCCATATCGGCAAACCCCAAATCCAAACTGTTATAAACCGCTGCGGCATAACCATCTTTTTTTGCGTACCGCGCGTCTTTGTTGACCAGTCCGCGCCGGTTATAAGTATCAGGAATATAAGAAAAACCAAGCAGGGTATTATAAAATTCCGGCGTAATGTAGCTGATTTTCGGTGCCACGCCGTCTGTATTGATATCCGTAGAGTTCAATGTGGCAAAATAAGCTTCTTTAGATGTTCTTTTCCAGTTGGGATTGCGGATAAAGTCAACAATATCACTGTCATTCACTTTTAACGGGCCGTAAGACGGAGCGCCGACATGAAACTGTTTGGCAACGTTAAAAGTCTGCCCGCCCATCAAACGGCCGTACGGGCTGTCAAAAATACCATAAGCTTCCTCACCCCATGCACCTTGATTGTAGTTTTTCAGTTCATGGTCAATTCCGCCCATAAGATCAAGATTAAGACTGAAAACGTAATCATCGTTAAAATCATACCGCGCTTCAAATCCTGCTTCAAAGTCTCCGGTGGCATTTTGCTTGGAATCAACATCTTCAAAACGCTTTTCGGCATCGGTGTATCCGTACAATCCGGTTGCCCGTCCATAAGTATTAAAGGAAAATTCGGCCTGCGCCGGAAAAGCAAAAAGACCAATACCGATCAAAGCGGATAAAAATGTTTTCATAATGTGTTATCCCAAGTTATAAACAATCTGATTTTAAGTCCGCAATAATAATTTAGTCAACTTAAATATAAGGCATAAAATAAATCTTTAAACTATATTCTTGATAAAAATTGAAAGAGATTTTATATAAAAGGAAATAAAGGGAGAACAGGAATGAAAGAAATTTGGGAACAACTTTGCCGTGAATTGAAAAACTACTGCCTGCAGAATGGCTTTAGCGATGTTATCCTTGGGCTTTCAGGCGGGCTGGATTCGGCCATTACCGCTGTTCTGGCTGCAGATGCGCTGGGGCCGGAACACGTTCACGCCGTGATGATGCGTACCAAATATACCTCCAAGCTCAGTTTGTTGATTGCCAAAAAAATAGCAAAATATAATGCCATAGATTATAAAGTTCTGAAGATTCAAAAACTTGTTGACAATCAGGAAAAGTTTTTGACCGAGGCCTTTGGCACACAGCCGAATGCTTTAGTGATGGAAAACCTGCAGGCGCGCGAACGTGGCAAAATTCTCATGGCTTATGCCAACCAATACAATTATCTTGTTTTGGCCTGTGGCAATAAATCAGAGGCGGCTATGGGATATTGCACGCTGTATGGCGATACCTGCGGTGGTCTGATGCCGGTTGGCGACCTGTATAAAAGCCAGATTTTTGAACTGGCCAAATGGCGCAACAAAATTTCCGCCGCCCTTCCGAAAGAAGTTATTGAGCGGGCTCCCAGCGCTGAACTGGCTGAAAACCAAAAAGACGAAGACACGTTGCCGCCGTATGCTATTTTGGATAAAATTTTGAAAATGTATATTGACGGACAGAAATCTCAAAAAGACATTATCGCAGCCGGCTTTGATGATAAAATGACGGAATGGGTAATTAAACGCTATAAGCAACAGAATTTCAAACGCCGGCAAATGCCTCCGGCTGTTGAAATAAAGAATATCGGCTGACAAAAAAGCACCGTATAACAAATACGGTGCTTTTTTATCTCAAAATATCAGTTTGAGTAGAATTTTTTGCTTTTCTTTTCCCTGTTGGCTCATACGGGGTTTAATCTTGGATAACAGATTTTTGCGTTTGAGCAGGGTCCGGACTTCCATATAGTCGTTATAGCCCAGTGTTATTGTCGTTTCCAGATAGTTTTTTAAAAACAAATATAACCGTTCCTGAACTTTGGGATTTTCGGCAAGATAGTCTTTCAACTGCAAAAGTTCTGCAACAATCTCGGCTTGTCTGCTGTATCGCTGCAAAGAAATCATCTTAACAATGTTGTTCCAAAGATCATCGCTTTCTTTTTCCACAGCCCAGTCAATTGGTGCCAGCGGAGTTTTGTAAAAGTTATAATTCTTCAGAAAAAAGTGCATATGATGCACAGCTTCTTTTTGCAATTTTTCATGATTTGTTTTTTGCAAAAGCCATAAGGTATGCAAAACGACTTTAACCTGAATGTCGCACAAATTTTCAAATGCTGTTTTTGTCATAATGACATTAAGCAATTTTCGGCAGAGCAGGGCATCGTGAGAAGATTTTTGCAATATTCTGATAGCGCCCATAAAGGCCATACTCTTGGTATATTCATTATCACAACGTACAAATTTTGAAATAATCGGGATGGCCTTTTTAACCAAACGGGAATCATTTCCGATAATTTTAAACAATTCTTCCAAACAAACATTGGCAGCGCCGGATTCTTTATTTAACCCTTCAAGCAGCCAAAATAAAGTTTCTGTCTGCAAATCCAAAGACAGTTGTTTGGCTTTATGTTTAAGAACTTTCAAAACATCCTGTGCCAAATCATTGGTCACATTCAGCGGATTCAAATTGCTTATGGCAGATTTGAAGATTTCTTCAAAATCATCAACCGAAATGCCTGCAAGATTTTTAAAAGAATCAGTCTTGAAGCTTTCTTTAAAATCACTAATCGAAATGCCGGTCAGATACCTGAAAAAAACAGTATTGTTTGACGGATTCGGACAAGAAGCCAAAAATTTAAGCAATTGCAGATAGTATCGCTTATTTGCGCCGATGATTGATACAATATGAATAAAATCAGCATTAATTAAAAAATCTGATAAATCCCGCTTTGTCATCTTATCAAGCAAAGTTTCAATCATATCATACAACGGAGGATATTTGGCTGCATGCTCGTAAAGATTATGCAAAGCCCATACGTTACCGTTTAAATCCTGAAGTTTCTGCAGTCTGAATAATATCTCCGGCCATTGTTCCGAACAATTTTCATTGTCAAGAATTTGCATCATAGCATTTATCGTGACACCGAAAACGCTTTTCATCTCAATTGTCTTGTCAATAATGGCAAAAAATCGATTCCAACATTCGGTTTTGTTCAAATACATTACCTGATTGGCCAAATGATTGTAAAAACTTACGACATAAATTCCCTTGTTCTCCTGCTGAGCGTTTCCCAGTCCGGAATCTTCCGGCGAGAGTAAAGGTTTCTCATGCAAAAGCAAATCTTTTGCCCAAAATTCAAATGCTTTTTCTCTGATGTCAATGTCAGAATGGGTGAGCAAAGCAATCAACTCATCCGTTTTTTTTAATTTTTCCTGTTTCATATTGATATTTGTTAAATGAATAAAAAAATTAAAATACCTCAATAACAAACAATATAATTTTAAGGCATAATAATAAATAAAGTACAATCATATTAAAAAACTTCCGGCCGAAAAGCAAGAAGTTTGTTAAGGTAAAATTTTGCCGTCAAGCTGATTCTGAAAAAATAAAAAGGGAAGATAAAATTCTTCCCCTTTTATAAAAATTATTCGCCGTTTTTAATCTTTTCAATCAGCTCTTTGACTGACGGAATCCCGTCGCGGTATAACGGGTCAGTTGCAAAGCGGTAAACCTGATGCCCGGCAAACAGCAAATGGTCTTTAACGCTGCCGCCGTGCCCGACTTCATACAATGTTTTGTGAATGCAATAAGACCGCGGATCCGGCAACCGTCCGGTCGTACCCGTAGCCTGTGACCAGGTTGAAAACTGGCATTGTGAAAGGCAGCCCACACAATTGGCGCGATCTTGCTTCATCTGTTTCCAGTCTTCCGGAGTCATAAAGACCACAGTCTTATCCGGCGTCTCTTTAATCTCGGTCAAACCGGCATTAATCTGGTTCATTGCTTTTTCAGCGTCTTCCGGCCGGATGAAAATCATCTTGCTGGCACTTAAGTTCAACGGGTGCGAAAACTCTTCCGTTGCTTCGTCAGAAAAAGCAATCTCGCCTTTTTTACGTTCAATCAGTTTTTCTAAAAAAGTGTTTTTGATTGCGGAAGAAAAGAAACCGGTCGGACTGAATTTTTGTAAAATCACATCACCTTTCTTAACCTGCAGCATTACTTTTTTCCAGGCATCGGATACCGGACTCTCTTTGGTAATCATCGGCCGTGTGCCGAACTGAAAAGCAATTTTACCTATGTCCGGATTGTCGATGTAATCTTTCCAGTCACTGAGAGACCAGACACCGCCGGCCAGAATAATCGGTTTATCCTGCAAACCGAGACTGTTCAACACGCGCCGCAACTCAACCAAACGGTTGTACGGACTTTCCGGTTTGTTGGGATCTTCGGCGTTGGAAAGGCCGTTGTGACCGCCGGCCAGCCACGGATCCTCATAAACCACGCCACCGAGATATTCCACAAAACGGTTATAGGCGCGTTTCCACAAAACCTGAAAAGCGCGTGCCGAAGATACAATCGGATAATAATAAACGCCGAAACGGGAAGCCAGCTCACCCAGACGATAAGGTAAACCTGCGCCGCAGGTCACGCCGTTAATCAGGCCTTTGGCCCTTTCCAGAACACCGGTAAGGATTCTTTCAGAATCCGCCAGTTCCCAAAGCATATTCATATGGATTCTTCCGTTGCCCTTGGAAATCTCATGGGCAACCTGAGCCTGAGCAACGCCGCCTTTAATTGCATATTCCACCATTTCTTCATGGCGTTCGGCTCTTTTTTTCTTAAAAAATTTTTCAATAATGACGTTGCCCATGCTGTCATAAAAATCAGGGCTGACGCCGGAAAATGTTCCCACGCAGTTTTCATGCGCCCAAGCGCCGGAACTGCGTCCGTCGCTGGCATTAATTCCTTTTCCGCCCTCAATCAAAGGTAAAACCTCTTTTCCTGAAAGCATAATAGGGTTAAGCTTAATCAAATTCGTATCCTTATCTAGATTCTAATACTTTACCACTCTACAACAAAAAATTTAATTTGTAGAGCAAAAAATAAAATATTTCTGAATTTTTTTTATACAACGATTGGCTATAAAAATTTTACGGTGCCAGCTCCAGCAGCCCGATAGGCAGATTATTGATGGAAACCAGCGCAATAACAATACAAAGCAGGGCATAAGCCTGAAGCATCTGGGTCAGTGCGCGGTTTTTCAGCAATGGAAATTTTTCGCGGTAATGACGATAAAAGGCATTAATTCCCGTCATTACAAAAGTTGTAACAATCGCTTGCAGGCCCAGCCCGAGGTCTGCTATGGCCGCCGCCGCCGGTTTTAAAATCTGTGAAAGAAAAGTAAAAAACAACATATATAAAACAATGCCGGCAATAGTAAAACGCTGGATTTTTGTATCTTCAATAATTTTTTCCGCCTTGTTTTGCTTCAATTTTTCGACCGACAGTTCAGAAATCGCCATTCCTCTGATTTTTTGCGGTGTTGCTTTTTGCTTTTTAATGTCTTTCATATCAACAAAAAATTTTTCTTCCACCATGCACATTCCACAGCCTTTTGAGGTAAAATAGACGTGATTGTGGTCTTTTTTGCAGGTTTTCAGATTGTGCATCAGCTTCCAGAGATGTTCTTGCCACTCATAGGCGCTGGGACGTATGCTGCCTTTGGTAAAAGCGCGCTCAAAAAGCTCAAGAGTTTTCTTGTCAAAATATTCATGAATACTGTAAGGATGCGGATTCTGGTAACTGTCCGGCCACAAACCGTAAGCATAGTGATAATTCTCAATCCGGTTCTGAATGGTTAACGTTTCACCGTCATTTTTTTTCGGAATTCCGGAATAGGGATGAATCCCGTTATTTAAAAGCTTAAAAATCATCACGGCCAGAGCAAACTTGTCCTGTTCTTCGCCCATTTCCTCGCAGGAAAGAGCCATGCCTTCCGGATAAATATATTCCTCGCTTACAAATTCTGCCGGATAACGGTTTTTTTCGCCTTTAATCGAAAAACCGTCGCAGTCCACCATGGCGACCATCATCGTATCTTTATAAACCGAAACGTTTGACGGCTTAAGGTCAACGATATAATGCCCGCATTTATGCAGGGAATTTACCATTGACGCCACATTATAAGCAGCAAAAATCCGGTACGCATACTTTTCCGGCAAATGCAGCTTCCGCCGAATGGCCTTTTGCATCAAATGGTCAAGGGATACAGCTTCGCTCATGTTAATAAGCGGCATCAGGTAACCTACGCAAAATCCTTTTTCGTCTTCCAAAATAGCCTCCGGCCAGGCAATCTGCACATATTGCACGCCGTTTTTTTCCACCGGTTTGATATTTGGATTGTTCTGCAGCATGGCAATAAGTTTTTGCCGGTTGGTATCACTTTTTTGCTTTTTGTGAAAAATCTTTGCCACGGTTTGGGGCTTGTTTTCAACGCTGAATATTTTTCCGGCCGCTCCGCCGCGGTTAATCATCTCTTTCAGGCGGATTTGCTCAAACCTTCCGTCGCTGTATAAGGCATTAAAGTCTTTATTTTCTTCCGTATTTTCCATTTTTGCCTCACAGTTTTGCCCATAACAGGGTTTTGTCGTCCTGATTGAGTTTGCGGGCCTGAGCGTTATTCAAGGTGTTTGCCAAAGCGCGGCTGGCTTTTTTCTCCGGTTTTTCCGTCAGCAAAAAGTCATGTATCGGTAAAATAAAGCCGCTTTCAATTCGGTCAAAGTCTTTTGAAAAAGCAAAGTTTGTCAGTCCGTCGCTCATCAAAAAGATTGTATCCATGCCTGAAAACTCTGTAAAGCGCAGATTTGCTTTCCAGTTTTTCTGCGTAAAGAAAAAGGTTTCGCAGGAAAAACTGCCGTTTTCGGGCGGAGATGCTACAAACTGCTGCGGCATCCCGTCTTTAAAGGCCAAAGCCGCTCCGTCACCGATATGAAAAAAACTGCCTTTTTCGCCGTCATGCACCACACCGACCACCGTTGCGGCAAAATCATTAATGTGCTCCGGACTTTTGGACTGGTTGAGCCTGTGCCGGCACACTTTGCTGCGGGAAATTTCAATGGCTTTTTTTACTGTTTCCTTCAACATTCCGGCCGGTGCGTTTTTCAAATGGTCAATCAGGGTTTCGCATACGGTTTTTGCACCGATTTTGCCATATTTGGCAGAACCTGCGCCGTCAGAAACCACCGCCACAAAATTTTTGCCTTTGCGGCAGAATTTGAAAAAATCCTGACAGGGCAGATTTTTGTGATGATGCATCGGGCCTTTCACACTGGCGGCCACAACTTTGATTCTTCTATTCTTCATCCCAGTCGCCGGTATCTTCAAGCTGATCGGGAATGTTGGGCGCCGCCTTTGAAATACAGGAAACGCTTCGGCTGAGCCAAAGGAAGAATTCCGTAAATTTCAGTCCGGTCAGACGTTTTGGAGAGTTGATTGAAAATTTTGCCAGTTTTTCAAGGTTGGCTTCCTGCGTACCCACGGCGTGAATCACCACTTTTTTGTTTTGCTGGGCATATCGGCAGCGCTCTGCGGCCTGTTCCCAGTCATAATCGGTCGGTTCGCCGTCGCTGATTAAGAAAATCCACGGCCGCTTGGATGTAATGCCGCAGCTGTCATACAAACATTTCTGTTCCTCAATTTTTTTCAGTGCCAGATCCATGGCTTTTCCGAGCGGCGTAAGACCGCCGGCTTCCATTGTCGGAGCTTCAAAGTTCATGGCGTCCGTCCAGTCGGAAGAAATAATGGCTTCGTCTTTGCCAAAGGCTTTAATAATCAGCAGCTGCACGCGTGAACTGGCGTCAATGTCGTCTTTCAGTTCGCGTTCCAGAGCTTTCAGTCCGGCATTAAGCTGCTTGATGGGCTCGCCGCGCATTGAGCCGGAACAGTCCAGCACCAGAACACAGGGCGTCCTCTCATTGGCATTATCGGCAAATTCCACATAAGGAATCATATCTTCGGTAAAATCGTCTTCGGCAATCATTTTAAAAGCTCCTGATTAAAACTTGTCTATCTTTTCGGATAGGTGTGCGGATATCCGCTGCCCTCAATCGGAGAGGGAGATGCCATCTTTCCACAGGCGCTAAGCATAAATGTTGCCGCCAAAGCAGCCAGAATTGTGAGCCGGCATATATTTTTCATGACTATAAACCTTTTGCTTGTTTACTTAAATTGAGAATAATTATATACTACAAATACAGTAAAGATTAAAAGTAAAAATTAAGTTATTAAGCGATGATAAAAAGAACGGCTTTCATATTTATTTTCAGTCTGTGTTTCGCTTTTTCGGCTTTTGCAAAAAAAGACGGAAACGTAAATATATATGACCACCCGCGCGAAACGCCGCAAATTCCTTTTTACACGTCTGACGGGCGTGCCGTTGTTATGGATGATTTTAAAGGAAACTTTGTGTTGCTGATGAACTGGTCGCGGGATTGCAGCCCTTGCGTCAATGAGCTTGAAGGCCTGAACGAATTTTACAAACAAACCAAAGACAACGGCATAACGCTGTTGATGCTTTCGCCCTCGCGGGAATGGAAAAATACAGCCGAGCAGCGCCGCTTTCTCAAAGAATATGATGCGCCGGATCTGCCTTTTTACACAGATAAAGACGGCAAACTGGCGGCAGCGTTTGGCGTTTTCACTTCGCCCCATACCGTGCTGTTCAATAAGAAAGGGCAGGAAATCGGCCGGATTCGCGGTTCTGCCGAATGGAACGATCCGCGCGTGATTGAATATATTTACAAACTTAAAGCAGAAAACAACTAAAGAGAAAATATATGACTGACAAAATTTATCTCAACTGGGAAGAGTTCCATCGGGACGTAAAAGATCTGTGTGCCAAAATCAGACAAAGCGGGGAATATGACAAACTGGTTGCCATCAGCCGCGGCGGTCTGATTCCGGCCGGCATTATCGCCTATGAACTGAATATCCGCAATTCTTCCGTCATTAACATTGCCACTTATGTCGGCTCTTCCCATCTCAAACTTGATGAGGTAGACTGTCCGGAGCATGTTGGCAAAGTTGATGAAAAAACGCTGATTATTGATGATCTGGCTGACAGCGGCCAAACTTTCAGAGTCATGCGCCGCCAGTTCCCGCAGGGCAGATATGTCACCGTTTATGCCAAAGAAAAAGGCAAGGAAGAAGTTGATCTTTTTGCCAGAGAACTGCCGGAAAAATGGATTGTTTTCCCGTGGGATGTGGAAGAATAAATTTGTGGGCTGAAAATTAGGAAAGGGAGGTTAAAACCTCCCTTTTTTCAAAAGTTTCTGACAATGCTTTCCGGCATGTCGGCCAAAGCCTTTTCCAGCTCCGGATTCGGTGTCTTGGGTGCTACGATCCGCAACGTAACAATCTCATCGCCCTGGCCGGAACGGCCCTTAATGCCTTTGCCCTTCAACCGCAACTTCTCACCACTGGAAGAATAGGGCGGAATGGTTACGGCAACTTTGCCTGAAATTGTCGGAACGGTAATCTTGCCGCCCAAAACAGCCTCTTTAATGCTGACGGGAACCTCAATCAGCACATTCAGCCCGTCTGCTTCAAAATAAGGATGCTTGCTGACATTCAGCGTAATCAGAACGTCGCCGTTTGCCCCGCCGTTCGGACTGGCCATGCCGAGGCCTTTCAGCCGCAAAGTCTGTCCGTCGGTTGTTCCGGCCGGAATCTTGACATTAATGTTCTTGCCTTGCAGAGAAACGGATTTTTCTGCGCCGAGTGCGGCTGACAAGAAGTCAATCCGCATGGTGTAAGAAATGTCTTCGCCTTTGCGCGGCCGTCGCGAAGCTTGGGAAAATCCCTGAAAACCGCCGGCGCCTCCTCCTCCGAATTGAGAAAAAATATCTTCCCCGAAAATGGAAGAAAAATCAAAATTTCCGGTACCGCCGGCAAAACCGCCGCCAAACGGATTCCCCGAAGCGCCTGCGCCGGAATATGCACCGTAACCGCCTGCACCGAAACCGGTCGGCTTGCCCTCGGCGTCAATCTCGTTATTGTCGTATTTTTTTCTTTTGTCCTTATCGCCGAGCACTTCATAAGCGGCATTGACTTCTTTAAACTTTTCGGCCGCTTCTTTGTTGTCTTTGTTCAAATCGGGATGATATTTGCGCGCCAGTTTCCGAAAAGCCGATTTTATTTCGGAATCCGAAGCCGTTTTTGTAACGCCTAAAACCTGATATAAGTCTTTCATTAATCTCAACCTGCCTTTTTTCTCTTTTATATCATAATATAGGAAGCAGGCCGGTTTATTGCAAGTTTATTTATAGCAATTAAATTTTGCGCGGCGGGCATTGTTTTTGTAAAGGATAACCTTGTCCAGAAAGGCTTTTTGCCCCGATATTTCCTGACAGTACTGAGTCGCCAGAACCGAAACCTGATCAATCCGCACATCCGAATATTCATAAGTAATGGAGTTTTCGCTCCGATCCATTATTTTAACCTTGGCGTCAAAGCGGGCAAAGCTCAAAACTTCGGCTTCAGACAACGGCTGAACGGATTCGCTGGTTGTCTGACAGGCTGCCAGTCCCAGACAACAAAATAAACATGCCGTTTTCAGAAAATTAATTTTCATGTTTAATCCCTTTTTGCAGGCTGATGGCCTGCATCAATAAATCATTTTTGCCTTCCGATGCAAAAACCGATTCCCCCTTCAGGGCAATCACTTTGTTTTTCAGGGCGGCAATTTGTTTTTCCAAAGTCTTAAGGCTGCTCACAGATTCTCTCCGCAAAATTAATAAAACTGATTACAATCAGGATAGCAACTTTCTCTTAAACAAAGTTTAAAGTCAAGAATTTTTGTGCGAAGAATCTGATTTTACGATATTATTTCAAAATATCATAAATATCTTTTCCGGCTCTTTCCAAAACCCGAAGCACCTGTTTGTTCTTGCCGTTTTTGCTGCGCGTGTTGGAAAGTTTGTTCAACATTCCTTGCAGCTGCTGCACAAAACGTTCGTTCTGCCGCAGGCTCTGTATATCGGCCAGCGTTTCTTCATCGTCAATTTTATAGTTAACCACCGCTTTGAGCGTTGCCAGATACATGGCGTCTTTTTGCGAACTGAAAGCCGTCATGGAAGAAGTCCGGATAAATTCGGAATTGGCCTTTTGTGCCTGTGCCGGATAAAAAGCCGCAGACATCAAAAAAAACAAAACCGCGCTAAAATACACTTTCATTTTTCTTCCCCTTGTCTTGTTATATTTTATAATATAATATGCAGGTAATTTCATTTTTGCCAGAGGTAAATAAAATAATGGAAAAAAAAGTTTGGGTATTGATTGATGACCGTGCCGGCAGCAACAGTCAGGCACGCGGGGTTGCCAAAATTCTGGGCTGGCCGGCGGAAGAAAAACAACTTATTTATGACGGCTGGGCCAAACTGCCAAACTTTTTAAAAGGGGCAACGCTTGTCGGAATCAAAGCGGAATCCCGCCAAAACCTGCAACAGCCTTATCCTGATCTGGTTATTTCCGCCAGCCGCCGTACGGCACCGGTTGCCCGCTGGATAAAAAGAAAATCGGCCGGAAAAACCAAAATCGTCCAACTGATGCACCCCGGAAACGCCGGTTTGGCGGAATTTGACCGCGTGTTTATTCCGGAACATGATCAGGGCAAAAAAATGGGCAAAAACGTGCAGAAAGTCATTGGTTGCGCCCATAAAATCACACCGGATTTTTTGGCTGAAGCCAAAGAAAAATGGCAGGCGGTTTTTGCTTCTTTGCCGCAGCCCCGAACCGCGGTTATTGTCGGCGGTGCCATAAAATCCTCGCCTTTCAGTATGGAAAACGCTTTAGATCTGGCAGAAAGAATTAAAAGCTACAAACAAAAATACGGCGGTTCAATTCTGATTACCACATCGCGCCGAACCGGTCTGGCCGCGCAGGAAAAAATCATGCGGGAACTGAAAGATTTTCCTGCCTATACTTATCTTTGGGGCGTTGACAAAGGGGATAATCCTTACGGCGGTTATTTGGCTTGCGCCGATGATATCATCGTAACCGGCGATTCTGTCAGTATGTGCTGCGAGGCTTGCGGCACAGGCAAAAAAGTTTTGGTATTTCAGGGAAAAAACTGGCTGACCCCGAAACACAAACGCTTCATTGCATCACTTTTTAATAAGGGTTATGCTTTTCCGCTGGAAGATGAATATGATTATGACGGCGATTTTGACCGCTATAATCCGGCAGATATTATTGCCGCCGAAATTAAAAAGATTTTTTAGCCTTTCTTAAAACCATAAAAATCCGCTTGCATTGACGGTGGATTCGTTTAATATAATACCCGCAGTCCGGAGACGGGCTGTGGTGTCTAGAAAACATCTTGAAAACAAAATTCCGCTTAGGCGGAGTGCGGTCAAATAAGCGTGCTTGCATGACGAATAGCCGTGACTGCGTTTTCACAGTTTTCTAGCTCCGCCACCTTAATTTTTAAGGTGGTTTTGTTTTAACAAAACTAAGGAGCTAAAAAGAAATGGGAAAATTTTATTATCATACGACGGCGCAAGACCATTTAAGAAATTTCAACAAGACATTAGGGTTTGCTTTGTTTTTTGAACGCCATGAACGGCAGCTTCGTGTGTGGCAGGTATGTAAAAAACTGAAAATAACGGAACGGGAATTGGATGATATCGAACTCGGTCGCGGCGTTTTGAAATTAAATGTGCTTAAAAAGATGTTGAAGTATTATAACAGAAGAATAGAACTGCGCTTGGTTGCACCGGATCCAAATGAACCGGATAACGCCGAACCGGAAGAATTTTACGAAGCCCTTGACGGCAGTTTTGAAGCCTTGGAAGAAGAGATAGAGGGTTAAATACAAAAGCGGGAGGAAATCCCGCTTTTTTTCTTCCCTCTTCAAAGCACATGCTTTCTCACAAACTTTGCCATAGCACCGCGATCTCTGGAGCACCGTACATGCTGACGCCTCACCCGCCGGGTGCGGCCGCGGGTCTCATGGCACTGACAAACCGATCGCCGCCGCCGTTCAGCCGCCGTACCGGTCACCCTCGGGCTCTTTTTTTCTTGTCTTTGCCGGACTTTGATCCGGCAATCCATCTCACAACCGGCACGGCTTGTGTACCCTTTGTGAATAGTTAAAAGTGAAGCACTACACCCCTCAAGCCTGAGGGGATGGGGGAGTTGACCCGCCCGATTACCGAATGATTTCTTAGCTTTTGGCCCAAAGAGGCGAATATTAA
>CAJUCZ010000029.1 GCA_910585375.1 uncultured Alphaproteobacteria bacterium
TGGTTTCTTCATAGAGTTGGTTTTTCTTTATGTTACTTTTGTCATGTAACAAAAGTAACCAAAAATACTAGCCCTGAACTCGTTTTCTAAGTCTTCGTGAAAAAGTTCAGGCCGTCTAAGCACAAGGCTAAGACGGCAAGAAAACACAAAGTGCTTTTAATTTCCTCTTTTTCACAAAGACTAAGAAGTACTCGTTAAAGGGCAATTCAACTCTCCCCAACCCTCTCACTCATGAGAGGGGGAAATATGTGGGACTTTCGGTTTTTGCTCCAAAACCCAAGCTATTCGCAAAGGGCACCCCAAACCGTACCGGACGGGGGAATGGTACTTCAAGGCACTGTCATTCTGCGGCTTTCTTCTTATGTCATTCTCGGGCTTGACCCGAGAATCCATAAAGATAAAAACATTATGCTTGTTTCCTTATGGATTGCCGGATCGAAGTCCGGCAATGACAAAGATGAAAAAAGCGGGAAGTTAATCCCGCTTTTTTTCTTATTGCCATGGAGAGGTTCGGGCGTCGGACAATTTAATCTCAAACACCTTATCGAAAAAGGAGAACAAGTAGGCATATTCGTCCATACGCAGGCTCTCCGTATTTCTTCTCAGCTTTTCTATTCGTCCTTCCAGAAAGTCTATGTGATTAGACAGTTCGGCGCTTGTTAAACCCCGTTCCGTCATTATCCGGTCTAATTCCTGATTGCAATAAGTACGGAAGTTCTTACGCCAGTGCTTTCTATATTTTCTTGATAACATTTTCTTAGCTCCATAATTTTGTTAAAACAAAACCACCTTAGAAACTAAGGTGGTGGAGCCGAAAAACTGCACTAATACAGTTGCGCTGATTCGTCCGCGAAGCGGCTTATTTCACGCACCCCACCTCATGGTGGATAAATTAGTGAGATGTTTTCGACACCACAGTCCGCCTCCGGACTGCAAGCGTTATAATAAATGAATCTGTGACTTTTGCAAGCGGATTTTTCGGGAAGAGAAAGGGGGCCTTCTCTTACCCCTCAAATCTTTGGGCAAAGGCAAATTTGTCCATGCCGTTGATAGTTTTGACGTTGTCATTTTTCAGCAGGCCGGGGAGTTCCTGCTGACGGAAGACACTGCGTTTATCGGCCTTATCGACAAATGCAGTTACATTGCCGCTGGCAGCCGCAATCAATCTTTTACTGGCCAGTTTCCAGATTTCGACAATTTGCTCTTTGGGCAAAACATGGTCCAACATTCCCAATGCGATCAACTTTTTGCCGCAAGGTGTCTGGTCTATCATCATGGCCTTGGGATTGGTCTGCAGATAAGTAAAAGCCTTGTCCTTGTTTTCGGCAGTCGGCAGATAGCTTATGCTGTACAGCACCAGAGAATCGGGCGGCGTTGAAACATCATCCGCAGCCGCAGCCTGCATTGCCTGTTCATACAGCTTTTGCATTGCTTCTCTTATCCCTGACAATATCAAGTTCCCCATTGGCGACAATGATATTTGCGGTATCATTCTCACTGATTTCGCCGTTCAAAATCTTTAAGGCCAGTTTATTTTCAATCTGGTTTTTCAACAGACGTTTGAGCGGACGGGCTCCATAAACCGGATCGTATCCGTTATTGACAATCCAGATAAAGGCGGCTTCGTTGACATGGAGTTTGATGTTCTTTTCCGCCAGCCGTTTTTCAATATTTTTAATCTGAATTTCGGCAATATCCTTGATATTGTTCTTATCCAGTTT
Organism: uncultured Alphaproteobacteria bacterium; assembly: GCA_910585375.1. Taxonomy (GTDB): domain Bacteria; phylum Pseudomonadota; class Alphaproteobacteria; order RF32; family CAG-239; genus MGBC133411. Next base: position 1,722 of record CAJUCZ010000029.1, read on the forward strand.
ATGAAAAATGGTTATCTCGTCAATCCGGTTGATAAATTCCGGACGGAAAGAGCCTTTGACAATATCCATCACCTGCGCCTTTATCTTGCGGGGATCATCGGCGCCTGTGGCATTGGACAGTATCTCCGACCCCAGATTGGAGGTCATGATGATAATGGTGTTTTTGAAATCAACCGTCCGGCCCTTGCCATCTGTCAATCGGCCGTCATCCAGTACTTGCAGCAAGACGTTAAAGATATCGGGATGGGCTTTTTCAACCTCATCAAACAAGATGACCTGATACGGACGACGGCGGACGGCCTCGGTCAAGACTCCGCCTTCCTCATAGCCGACATAGCCCGGAGGCGAACCAATCAAACGGGCAACGGCGTGTTTTTCCATATATTCGGACATATCAATCCGGATCATGGCAGTTTCATCATTAAACAAAAACTCTGCCAGAGCCTTACTGAGCTCGGTTTTGCCGACACCGGTCGGCCCGAGAAACAGGAACGACCCTATCGGCTGGCGGGAATCGCCGATACCGGCGCGGGAACGGCGGACGGCATTGGCAACGGCGGCAATGGCTTCTTTTTGGCCGACAACGCGTTTGCCTAAAAATTCTTCCATATGCAGCAGCTTTTCTTTCTCACCCTCCAACATTTTATCAACCGGAATACCTGTCCATTTGGAAATAACCGCCGCAATATTCTCATCGGTAACGACTTCGCTGAAGCCGCTTTTTTTCTGTTGGGAGATTTCTTCCGCGGCCTTGACTTTGTTTTCCAAATCCGGAATCAAGCCATACTGCAATTCACCGGCTTTTTCATACTGACCGTTGCGTTTGGCGATTTCGACCTCGATTTTGGCTTTATCCAGTTTGTCTTTCAAACCGGTCAAATCGGCCAAAACCTGTTTTTCGGACTTCCATTTTTCTTCCAGCGTCTTTGCCTTAGATTCAAGACCGGAGATTTCATAGCCAATTAATTCCAAACGCTGTTTTGATTTTTCATCGTCTTCTTTTTTCAAAGCCTCGCGCTCGATTTTGAGCTGCAAAATTTTGCGGTCAAGCTCATCAAGTTCTTCCGGCTTGGAATCGATTGTCATTCTTAACGAACTGGCTGCCTCGTCCATCAGGTCAATGGCTTTATCCGGCAAAAAGCGGTCGGTAATATAGCGGTTGGACAAAGTTGCCGCAGCCAGCAAAGCGGAATCGGAAATCCGCACGCCGTGGTGAAGCTCAAACTTCTCCTTAATCCCGCGCAGAATGGAAATGGTTTCTTCAACCGTCGGCTCGCCGATAAACACCGGTTGGAAACGGCGGGCAAGGGCTGCATCTTTTTCAATGTATTTTTTATATTCGTTCAGTGTCGTGGCACCAAGGCAATGCAGTTCACCCCGCGCCAAGGCCGGCTTCAGGAGATTGGATGCGTCCATAGAGCCTTCGCTTGCACCGGCGCCGACAATCGTGTGCATCTCGTCAATAAACAAAATAATGCTGCCGTTGGAAGCCTCGACATCTTTCAAAACCGCTTTCAGCCGTTCTTCAAACTCGCCGCGGAATTTGGCACCGGCAATCAGTGCCCCCATATCCAGAGCCAACAGCTTTTTATCCCGCAAGCTTTCCGGTACGTCATTATTGACAATCCGGATGGCCAGACCTTCAACGATGGCGGTTTTGCCGACGCCCGGTTCACCGATCAGCACCGGATTGTTTTTGGTGCGACGGGACAAGACCTGAATCGTGCGGCGGATTTCGTGCTCACGGCCGATAACGGGATCCAGCTTTCCTTCTTTGGCTCGCGCCGTAATGTCAACGGCGTATTTTTTCAAAGCCTCAAAATTATCCTCGGCGCTTTCGGAATCGGCCAGACGCCCTTTGCGGTATTCGTTTATGGCGTTATTCAGCTTAACGGCGTCAAGGCCGCTTTCCTGCAAAATCTTCTGGGCTTCGGTTCCGCTGCTCATGGCAACGGCCTGCAAAATCCGTTCGACCGTAACATATTTGTCATTAGCTTTATCGGCCAATTTTTCGGCCTCCAGCATAACACGGGTGAATTCCTGAGACATCAGGCTCTGGGTACCCTGCCCGCTGACTTCGGGAATTTTATTTAAGGCCTCTTCCAGTTTTTGGCGGATTTGGATAATGCTGCCGCCGGATTTCAATATCAAATCCAGCACTGTTCCGTCTTTTAAGTCTATCAGAACCTGCAAAAGATGCTCCGGCGTGATATACTGATGATGCCGTTTGGCCGCCAGATTGATGACATCCTGCACGACTTCTTTTGATTTGTTGGTTAACTTCTCATAATCCATATTTAACACCTTCCTTTACATTGCTTAATATTTATATAGGAAGGCTGCCGACCATAAATCAAGTTTTATAATTATTTTTCGGGATTTAATTTAATCAGCGTAATTTCGGAAGGCGCCAAAATCCGCATGGCAGGCCCCCAATAACCGGCGCCGCGAGAAACATAAATATCCATATCGTCTTTTTTATAATGTCCGGCCAGATATTTATTGCTGTGTTTGACCAAAAAATGAAACGGAAAAATCTGCCCGCCATGGGTATGCCCCGACAATTGCAAATCAAATTTATTACCCTGCAAATTTATTTTCGGGCTGTGAGAGAGCAAAATTTTATAATCGTCTTCTTCTGCACCTTTTTGCGCGGCATTAAAATTAAACTTAAAAAATTCGCTGAACATTGCAATATTTGCATCGGGAATGCCGGAGATAAAAATGTTGTGTTTATCCAGCCTTTTGCCTTTGTTAATCAGCGGGTTCAACTCAAGGCTGTCAAACTTCATAAACCAAGCAGGGATGCCGGAATAGAGTTCATGATTGCCCAGTACCGAATACACTCCTTCCGGCGCTTTAATTTTTTTCAGCAGGTTAACCTGAGATTCAATATTTTTCATACGGTCGTCAATAATATCGCCTACCAGAACAACGGCATCGGGTTCGAGCCCGTTTACTTTATCAATAATTTTTTGCAAGCGGTCCGGCGAGGTTGTACGGTTGATATGAAGGTCACTCAGAAAAACTATTTTTGCCGGCTGTGAAATTTTGGAACTGCCCAGGCTGAGTTCTTTTATTTCGGGAAGCCTGATTGCCTGCCATACGCCGTAAATCGAAATCAGCAGCGACAAACCGAGCACGGCCATATTGCTTATCGCCAGAGAATGCGGATTTTTGGGATTAAGATATTCCGGCGCATGCCCTGAAAATCCGGCAATGCCATGGACGGCAAACCAGACAATATCCCGCGCCATCAACAGACAAAAAATGATAAAAGCCAACCCGAAAAGATAATACATCAGATTGCTGAGAACAGCATATACTTCCGGATTTTCAATCAGACGGGTGCGTCGAACAAAACCTAAAATCACCGGTGTGAACCAAGCGGCAAAAATAAGAACCACCGCCGGTATTTTCAACCACAGACTGAAGTTGTTGTAACCAAGCAATATCTTAGCCGTAACAGCGGCACAGGAAAACCCGACGATAAATGCGGCAACAACAAACGACAACGATTTTCTCCTTAAAGGAATCAGACTGCCAAATCTTTTTTGCGGACATATTTACGCCGCGGCGCAGCTTCGGCAGCGGATTCAATAACTTCCGAACCGGCATTTTCCGGACTGATTTCAATTACCGTAAACGACTTTTTAGCTACGGACGGAACTTTGGCATCCGCTTTATTTTCAACAGCAGGAAGGACGGCAAACATATCCACCACATTTCCGCCGAGTTCAATATCATCCGCCGGATTGATAACCTCGTCCGCGGAATCAAACAAGTCAACCTGAGCATCTTCGTCATTTTCAATGGCGCTGTTCAAAATGTCAAGACCGGAAGAATCTTCGGCGGGTTCGGCCTCGTTGTCAAAACGCGTATTATTGGTGCGCTGAAAATTGTTTTGATTTCTTTTTTCATTAATATCTGTAACGATTTTGCGGTAATGTTCGGCATACTGGCGAAAAATTTCAGCATTGACATAGTCGTTGTTGCCATGCGCTTCTTTGGCCAGTTCATTGTATTTTTTTATCAGATCCAAAGCCGTGCCGCTGATTTTTCCGGCAATGCTGCAGCTGTCAAATTTATAATTGAGGGAATAAATCTGATTATTGTTATTACGATACTTATTGTTATTTTTTTTCATTTACATTTACCACACAAAGTTAATTATCAGAAAATTCTTTCTATTGCGAATTTATCCAAACAAATATTAATATCAATGTCATTTTTCTTGAGAAAAATAAGGCGCAAAACAAACAAATAAAAGCACCAACACCGTGGATAATACAGATATTTTTTTTAATTGCAAATATTTTTTCTCAATTATGCAAAATAACGCAACGCGGAATCGAATTCAGGTCATTGCGTATATGCTCCAAGACAAAACCTTTATCCTCAAAAACGGAGGCAATGTCCCGCGCCTGCCCGATACCGGCTTCCAACAGAATATAAGCACCGGGTTTTAAAATTAAAGGGGCAATTTCTGCCAGACGGCGATAATCCCGTAATCCGTCTTGACCGCCGTCCAACGCCAAAAGCGGATCATGTGCGCGGACTTCTTCCGCCAGACCGGCGATATCGGCGCTCGGAATATAAGGCGGGTTTGACACCATAAGGTCAAATTTCTGCCCGAGGCACACGGCAATATCTTCATCAAACCAGCCGGCATTTATGAAACCGGCACGGCCAGACAAACCCAGATTTCCGGCATTGCGGGCGGCCACATTCAGAGCCGCGGCAGAGATGTCAACGCCGATGCCGGCCATTTCCGGCACATCACCCAACACCGAAAGCAGGATACAGCCGGAACCCGTTCCAAAATCGACCATTGTCCGCAGATTTTTCCGACTGGCAATATCAACGGCGGTTTCGACCAGAATTTCCGTATCCGGACGCGGCGACAAAACATTTTCATCTACAATAAAATCATATTTATAAAAGCCTTTGCGGCCGAGTATTTTACACAAGGGATAATGCCGCAGACGCAGTGAAAGCATATTTTCCAAAAGGTGACACTGTTCCTGCGTTAATTCCGCGCCTGAGGGTAACAGCTGATTTTCCGCAAGCTGCAACACCTCTGCCAGCAACAACCGCGCTTCCAAACGCGGCGAGGGAATCCGTGCCGCGATCAGGCGGGACAAGACGGAATCAAAAGTTTTGCTTATGCTGAAAGGCATATAAAGTCCATTACATCTAAATTATTTTTTGCTTAATATCTGCCGTTATAACAGTATCGACAATATCGGTTCCGCGCTTTTGGGCTTTGATTGCAGACAAACGTTCAGACATCCGCTCTTCAAAAGCTTTCCAACAGAAAACCGAAGACGTATTTTCGTCGTAGTAGCAGTCTATTTTCGGGCGGTCAAGCCCTTTACCGACATTTGAAAAATCAGCCATATTTTTCACCCAATGTGCTAAAATTTATAAAAAAATCAGACGGCGTCAAGTTCGGCCATTTGCTCACGCACCAGAACAGACAAGCGTTCAAAGGCTTTTTTCTCAATCTGACGGATGCGCTCGCGGCTGACACCGAGTTTGGTTCCGAGTTCTTCCAAAGTCTGCGGGTTTTCCCTCAGCATTCTTGCTTTTATAACCTGCTGCTCACGTTCCGACAACTGCAAAAGACAGCTGCTGAGAATCCGGTTTCGCCGGTTTTGCTCCTGACGGCGGGAAAGGCGTTCTTCTATATTTTGACGGGAATCGACCAGCAAATCTATTTTTTCATTATCGTCCTCGTCCGAAACAGAGACATTCAAAGACTTGTCCCCGCTCATACGCCGGTTCATTTCAATAACATCGGTTTCATCAACAACCAATTCTTCGGCGATTTTTTTCACCGCATCCGGCGCAAGTTCACGGTTGTCATAAATACCGAGGCGGGATTTCAGACGGCTCAGATTGTAAAAAAGTTTTTTCTGGGCAGCCTTCGTTCCGATTTTGACCAAAGACCATGACCGCAGAATATAATCATTGATTGCGGCACGAATCCACCAGACGGCATAAGTCGCCAGACGGACTTTTTTATCAAGATCAAATTTCTTTACCGCCTGCATCAATCCGATATTGGCTTCCGAAATAATATCACCCATCGGCAGACCGTAACGGCGATATGACAAAGCAACCTTTGCAGCCAAACGAAGATGCGACGTAACAAGACGCTGTGCAGCCGACAAATCGCCTTTCTGCTGAAAAGACGTAACCAGATCAAGTTCTTCTTTGTCTGTCAATATCGGGAATTTTTTAATTTTTTCCAAATACGAAAACAAGCTGTTGCCGTCAATAACTGCCGGTAAATTGTTTGAACTTCTTAAAATCAATTCTGATGAAGTACTCATTAAACACAACCTCTTTTCATATAAACCGTACGGATACTAATTTAGGCATGACTTATCTAAATTTCAACATCCGCCGGAAAAGAAATAGTACACTATTTTGATAAAAAAGCAAGAGGCCGAATCTGAATTTTACTCATAAATAATAAAAAATTCTGAATTTGCCGCAGCGCCCGGCAAAAAGTTGAGTATCTCAACAATCGTCTGATGATTTTCCGGATAGAGCAACAGATAAACCGGAGTCAGCCGGCTGCCGGAAGCACTCCGGCAAAGGCGGACTTCGCCATCGTTCAAGCCGTTGTTTACTTTAACCATCAGCAGCCTGTCTGCAACGGAACGGCTTTCGGCACGGTTAAAGCCGGCGGCAGGAATTTCGGCAAAGGATTTAAGATTGCGCAGCAAAAGCTGACGGTGCCGGCGCTCAACCATACTCGGCTGCGGGTTATCTTCAAACTGTTTCAAAATTTTGGCAATTACCTGTTCCGTCAGGCGGCCGTCAGAACAAAGAGGCAGTTCTTTCTGCTCTCCGGCGGCTGCCGGCACGGCGCCAAAATCTTCTTCCGCAAAAGACGGAAAACTTATTGCGCACAATACCAAAAGCAGCCACAGCGGTTTGAGCATTTTTCCTCCTAAAAACTGATTGAATTCGGCGTTCTCGGAAACGGAAGGACATCGCGGATATTGGTAATGCCGGTTATCAGCATCATCATCCGTTCAAAGCCAAGACCGAATCCGGCATGCGGGACGGAACCGTATTTGCGGGAATCGAGATACCAAGAATAATCCTCTTCTTTCATCCCGCATTCTCTGATTTTTTGAACCAGAACATCATAACGTTCTTCACGCTGGGAACCACCGATCATCTCACCAATTCTCGGAACCAGAACATCCATGGCAGCAACGGTTTTGCCATCATCGTTCAGGCGCATGTAAAAGGCTTTTATCTCTTTCGGATAATCGCGGACAATGACCGGCTTTTTGAAATACTGTTCCGCCAGAAAACGCTCGTGCTCCGTTTGCATGTCAATACCGTATTCCGGTTTGTATTCAAAATCATGACCGGAGTTTTTCATAATCTCGATGGCTTCGGTATAAGTAATGCGGGCAAAGTCATTATTAATGATATTATCCAGCGTAGCCTTTAAGGTCGGGTCCACAAATTTTTCAAACAGCTCAATGTCATCGGGACAATGTTCCATGACGTGTTTGACGCAATAACGCACCATGTCTTCGGCCACATCCATATTGTCATAAATATCGGCAAAAGCCATTTCCGGTTCAATCATCCAAAATTCAGCGGCATGACGGGCGGTATTGGAGTTTTCGGCACGAAAAGTCGGCCCGAACGTATAAATATCCCCCAATCCCATGGCATACATTTCGCCGTTGAGCTGTCCGGAAACGGTCAGATGGGCCTCTTTGCCAAAGAAATCTTTGGAATAGTCGACTTTGCCGTTTGGCAGTTTGGGCAGTTTTTCCATATCCAGCGTCGTAACACGGAACATTTCTCCGGCGCCTTCGCAATCCGAACCGGTAATCAGCGGCGTATGGACGTAGCGGAAGCCTCTGTCATGGAAAAATTTGTGAATGGCAAAAGCCAGCTCCGAACGAATCCGAAAAGCGGCACCGTATTTGTTGGTTCGCGGACGCAGGTGCGCTATCGTGCGCAGATATTCGTCGGTATGTTTTTTCTTTTGCAGCGGATAATCGTCATCGGCAATATCATAAATAAGTATGTCTTTGGCAACAATTTCAAATTTCTGGCTGCCCCCCTGAGATTTAACCATATCACCGGTAACGGCGACGGAAGAACCTGTTGATAATTTTTTGACATCTTCGTAATTATTGAGGTTATTATTGGCGATAACTTGAATATTTTTAAGGCTTGAGCCGTCATTGAGCTCAATAAATGAAAAATCTTTAGCGTCACGGCGGGTTCTGACCCAGCCTTTAACCAAAACTTCGCCCAGCGGCGCATCGGCTGCCAGCAAAGCTTTTATTTTTGTTCTTTGCAACATTTTTATTCCTCAATATTTTTGTTATGTTCAATAATACCGTGGGGCAATATACAACAAGAAAGTTTAATTGTCCAGCATTGACAAAGCCGCATATACAGATTAAATTTGAGAAAAAGTTTATTTTAGGGAGAATCATCATGAAAAAATTTGTTATTACCCTTGTTCTGCCGCTGACTATGCTGCTTGGCGCCTGTGCGGAAAATATCGGCGCCAACCATTACAATACGTCCAGCGTCGGACAGGTTAACCGTGCGGCCAAAGGCACAATCGTTGCCGTCCGGCAGGTTGTGGTTTCTGACGGCGACGGACAAATCGGCAAACTGGGCGGCGCGGTAGCCGGCGGCGCGGCCGGTTCAATGATCGGCGGCAATGATGCCGTGCGCGTTATCGGCGGTGTCGGCGGCGCAGTACTCGGCGGCATTATCGGCGATGCCGTGCAGGAAGGCGTAACCCGCCAGACCGGTTATGAATACACGGTTCAGCTTGAAAACGGCGGATTGGTTACCGTTACCCAAGGAACAGACGTAATTTTGCAGCCGGGGCAGAAATGTCTGGTTTTGTACGGCAAGCAGGCTCGTGTCGTTCCGTATAACTCCTACTACTAGACCGGATAAAACGCAAAATCCCCGTTTTCTGCCTTTTGGGCGAAAACGGGGATATTTTATTCATCAAACAAAATGCCGCCGGAGAGGCTGAATTTGGTTCCCAACGGACAATTTTCAAATTCACGCCGCCATTTGGCAGATATCAATTCATGACGCGGAATAATCATGTCTCCCAATTCAGGAGAATGCAAAACCACATTATCACTGCTGATGTAAACGACCTCAAAGTCATATGCCTTGTCCATCACGGCATGTCCGTCGAAAGCACGCAATCCTGCTTTCGGAAGTTCTATTTTCCATGGCACATAACGGGCAAGAAAACAATTGTCGAGATTATGCTGCCAATGCAGATCCGATAATTCCGCAACAATTTGCTTATCTTTTCCGACGAAGACTAAACTGAATGTATCGACATAGCCGATATCATCCGAAAGAGAAGGCAAAACCTTTTCCCAATCTGCCTTTCTTTGCTTATACATTCTGCGCATTTTATATTTTTCAAAACACATACTGAACAGAACAACAACGAGCACACCCAATAAGACTGCCAAAACGGCGAAAAAGACTTCTAAATTTCCTTCCATAATAATTCATTTTTAAGTTAATAATTCTACAATAATCTGTTTTGCGCAATTTTAACAGATTTTATTATTTTTGTCAAATTATTTAATCTCTGAAAAACAAAAAAAAACGACTCGAAAAACTTATCCCCATTTTTTTACACAGGAAAAAATAAATTCAGTTGTCCATCTACCACATATGGTTACAAAACTACATTCTTATACAAAATATAGTACCGGCCATGAATTTTTCATAAAATACCATATTTTCCCATTGCATACCATGTTTTCCCATGTTATATAATTACCTGTAAACGGTAACAAGGGGTATGGCATTGAGAAAAACTTTTCTCTTTATGGATACAATCACCAACAAGGTCGACGCGAAAGGCCGCGTTTCCCTGCCCTCAGATTACCGCGCAATCGTTAAAGAATTATCAACCGAAATCGTCTGTTACCGCAGCTTGACTTCCCCCTGCATTGAAGGATGTTTGGAAGATTTGCTTGACAAGCTGGCGACAGACATGGAAAATTCGCTGGACTTTTTCTCCCAAACGCAAGATGATCTCACCAATCTGATTTTCGGCGATGCAAAACGCTTTGCCTTTGACAGTACCGGACGCATTGTCCTGACCGAAAAACTGCTGAAGCATGCACAAATTACCGATACTGCCGTTTTTGTCGGCAAAGGCCGCAAGTTCCAAATTTGGAACCCCGAAAACTGGAAAAAAGAAGAAGCCCGTATCCGCGCCGAAGTTTTGAAGAACCGGCCGTCTTTAGCCCCGAAGGAGAATGCGCAATGATTCCCCGCGGCTATGAAAAACATTTTCCGGTCATGCTGAACCAAGTTTTGCAATACCTTGCTCCGCAAGACGGCAAGACTTATGTTGACGCGACTTTCGGCAACGGCGGCTATACGGAAGCCATCCTCAAAGCTGCCGACTGCAAAGTTATTGCCCTTGACCGCGATCCCAATGTCCGTGCCAGAGCGGAAGAACTGAAATCGGTTTACGGAAGCCGTTTTGAGTTTCGGGCCGGACAATTCGGAAATTTTGCCGAGCTGGTATCAGAACCGGTTGACGGCGCCGTTTTTGACATTGGTGTATCATCCATGCAGCTGGACGAGGCCGGGCGCGGTTTTTCTTTTGCCAAAGACGCACCGCTGGATATGAGAATGTCCTGTTCCGGCACAAGCGCCACCGATATTGTCAACACAATGGCGGAAAAAGAGCTGGCCGATCTGATTTATAAATACGGCGAGGAACGCAAATCACGCCAGATTGCGGCAAAAATTGCGGCTGCCCGTATACAAAAACCCATTCAAACAACTAAAGAACTGGCCGAAATTATTTATTCGGTCATTTATAAAACCCCCAACAGCATTGATCCGGCAACCAGAACTTTTCAGGCTCTGCGCATTGCCGTCAACAATGAGTTGGATGAACTCGAAAGAGGACTGAACGGTGCGGCTCAAAGGCTGATATCCGGCGGAAGACTTGTGGTTGTGAGTTTTCATTCGCTGGAAGACCGCATTGTTAAAACCTTTTTCAAAGAAAACTCCGGCCCCAGACGCCATGTTTCACGCTACCGGCCGGATAATGACATCAACACTGACAATTCGTTGTTTTGCGAATGCTCCAAAGCGATTGTACCCGACCGGCAGGAGACCGAGGTCAACAAGCGCTCGCGTTCGGCAAAGCTGCGGTTTGCCGTAAAAAGATAACAAACGCATAACCCAGAAAGGAAAAAGCGACATGAATAGCACAAGATCTGCGACCTTTGCACTTTGGGTAACCCTTACCTTTTTGCTTGGTTCAGGCATTTTGGTGATGAAGAATCAGGTTCAGGGGCTGGAAGACCAGCTGATCGGCATCAACAAAAACATTCAGGAAGATATCAAGACTATTCATATTCTCAAAGCTGAATGGAGCCATCTTAACTCTCCGAAGCGTCTGCGCCAACTGGCCGAAAAACATATTTCTTTAAATCCGGTCAAGGCTGAACAAATTATTAACTATTCTCAGGTACCATTTGATTATGAGGGCGGCGAAGCCGACAAACGCATGCTCGCGCAGCGCAACATCTCAACTTATGCCGCCAGAAACAAAGAACTGAAGAAACTGGCTAAATTTGAACGCTGATAACTGACGCAGAAGCAAAAGGATATGTGGGGAAAATATTTATCCAAAAGCCGGAGGGGAAACTTTTATCTTCCGGGGCAGGAAATCAAAATAAACAAGAGTATGGCTTTTAACATACTTTCTTGCGAGAGGGATTCACTCTCAACCTGCAAAGCCCGCATGCTTCTGGCCATGGCCGTTTTTGCCTTTATTTATATGGTTATTGCCGTCAGGTTGTTTACCGTTTGCATCAGCGGACAGGCCTCAGACACTCTGGCCGCCGATGACAACCCATACCTTCAGGCTTATATGCCCAATCCCATCAAACGCGCCGACATTATTGACCGAAACGGTATTATTATTGCAACTTCCCTGCCCACGGTCAACCTGTTTGCCAATCCAAAAAAAATTCTCAATCCCAAAACGGCAGCAATAAAACTTAACCGTATCCTGCCTGAGCTTCGTTATGAAGATATTTTGAGCAAGCTGACACGCCGCGGCAGTTTTGTTTATCTGAAACGCAATCTGACGCCGTCGCAGCAGTATCAGATTAATGCGCTGGGCATTCCGGGACTGGAATTTGAAAACGGCGAAAAACGCGTTTATCCGCACAAAGGGCTGTTTGCTCATGTACTCGGCAACACAAATATTGACAATCTCGGCATTTCCGGCGTTGAGAAAAAACTTAACCAACGCCTGACCGAATCTGACATTCCGTTGCAAATGACCATAGATTCCGGCATTCAGGACACTATTCGCGAGCATTTGAAAGCCGCCGTCCAGAAATATAACGCTCTCGGTGCAACCGCCATCCTGATGGACGTTAACACCGCTGAAATCCTTTCCATGATTTCGCTGCCGGATTTTGATCCCAATGATACCAGCCGCCTCAAGCCCGAGCAGATGTTTAATATGGCGACCAAAGGCGTTTATGAACCGGGATCGGTTCTTAAGGTTTTCAACACCGCGATGTCGTTGGATACCGGAAAAGTCAAAGTTTCGGACAAGTTTGACGCCAGCCAGCCCTTAAAACTGCGTTATAACGTCATTAAGGATTATCGCGGAGAAAACCGTTGGCTTTCGGTGCCCGAGGTTTTGATTTATTCCTCCAACATCGGTTCGGCGCGTATGGCTTTTGCGGCTGGCGGAAAAGAAGAACAAACGGAGTTTATGAAAAAAATCGGCTTTTTTGACGAGTTGCCGATTGAGGTGCCTGAAAAAGGAAAACCGCTGGTTCCGCACCGCTGGGATGACGGCACGATTGCCACCGTTGCGTTCGGTTATGGTCTGGCCGTCACGCCGCTGCATGTCATTACCGGATTTTCGGCCATGATTAACGGCGGAATTTATCATACGCCCACCCTCATCAAGCAGAATCATCAGGCGGCGGGGAAACGCGTGATTTCTTACAAAACATCAAAGTCTATGCGTGAACTGTTGCGGCTGGTAGTGGTTGAAGGTTCAGGAAAACGGGCAAACGTCAAAGGTTATGAAGTGGCCGGAAAAACCGGTACCGCCAACAAACTCTCTGAAAAAGGGAAATATGTCGATAAAAAGGTTCGCACGACTTTTGTATCGGCTTTTCCGATTTCCAATCCGAAATATGCGCTGCTGGTGATGATGGATGAGCCGAAGGCCACGCCTGAAAGCTGGGGTTTTGTGACATCGGGCTGGAACACCGTACCGACAGCCGGAAAAATCATCGAGGCCATTGCGCCGCAGCTCAACATCAAAGCCAATTATGACCTTGACGAACTTCGCAATACCCGAATTATCGAAGCTTCTTATTCAAAATAGAAATTTTTTATTTCCGATCTGCCCGGCAAGCGGCAGCCGAATGTCGGCAGAGCACCCGGCGGATTCCCTCTCCTTTCTTTCCCTTATCTCCCCGTTTTCTCTCCTCTCTCTCCTGCTTCCCCGTTCCTTTTTTTCTCCGCCCCTGTTTATTTTGCGCTTCCCGTCCCGTTCCCTTTTCTCACTCCGTTTTTTCCTCTCATTCCACACTCCTCACCACCTTCTTTTTCTTTCCCCGCCTTTTTCCCCCTCACCCTTGTCCCTTTTGTTCTCCGCTCTCTTTCCGCCCTATCACTCCCCGCACCTTCTTCTCCGCTTCCCGTTCTCTGTCTCTCCTCTCTTTTCCGCCCCATTTTGTCGGCGTTTTTCTTTTTTTATTTTCTAGTTTTGGTTTCTTCATAGAGTTGTTTATTTTTTATTGTTACTTTTTGACTGCCAAAAAGGCCGGGAGGCCGGCAGCCAAAAATAAAAAGGCAGCCCTACGCTCATTTGCTAAGGTTTCAGAGCAAAATTAATCTCGCTACGCTCTCTACCATTGTGCTTCACTTTCGGTTTTTGCTCCAAAACCTAAGCCATTCGCAAAGGGCACCCAAACCGTGCCGGACGGGGGAATGGTGTTTTTAATTTCCTCTTTTTCACAAAGACTAAGAAGTACTCGTTAAAGGACAATTCAACTCTCCCAATCCCTCTCACTCATGAGAGGGGATAAAGGTGTTTCAAGGCACTGTGCCGGTTGGGAGATGGATTGCCGGATTGAAGTCCGAGGGTGACAATAAAAAAAAGAAACAGGATGACAAGAAAAAAAGAGCCCGAGGGTGACCGGTACGGCGGACGAACGGCGGCGCACGTTTTATGCGGTGCCATGATATCCGCGGTCGGGAGGTCACACCCAGTGGGTGAGGCGTCAGTTTGTACGGTGCCACGAGACCCGCGGTGCTACGGAGGAAGTGTGATAGAGTTTCTGCTTTGAACAGAAAAAATAAAAAAGCGGGAGATCAATCCCGCTTTTTTGTTACTGCCAAGGATAATCTTTGGCGTCGACAAGTTTTATTTCAAACACCTTATCCAGAAAGGAAAACAAATACACATATTCTTCCATTCTCACATGGCTGGTATTTCTTTTTAATTTTTCTATCCGGCCTTCAAAAAAATCTATATGATCCGCTAATTCCGTACTTGTTAAGCCCTGTTCCGTCATTATCCGGTTTAATTCCTTATTACAATAACTCCGGAAGGTTTTATACCATTCTTTTCTATATTTTCTTGATAACATTTTATTTTCGCTCCTTGATTTTGTTAAAACAAAACCACCCGATAAAGGGTGGCGGAGCTGAAAAACTGTATAACGCAGTCATCCTTATTCGACGTACAAACACGCTTATATCGGGACACTCCGCCGGAGCGGAATTTTGTTATATGATGTTTTTCAGACACCACAGCCAATCTCTTGGCTGCGGCTATTATCATAAAGTATTATAAAGATTTTGCAAGCGGATTTTCTAGCCGTTTTCCAATTCGTCTTTGAGCATTTGGATTTCCAGCCACTCGTTTTCCTTATTTTCGATTTCTTTTTGCAGTTCTGCCAGTTTGGCACTCAATTCTGCAAAACGGGCGGGGTTTTTGGCATATAAATCCGGATCGGACAATTCTTCTTCACAGGCGCCGATTGCTTCTTCGGCCTTGGCGATTTCCTGAGGCAAGACTTCCAGCAGGCGTTGCTGTTTATAACTCAGTTTTGCCGTTTTTTTATTTTCCGGCTCCGGCTTTTTTTCAACCTTTTTGGCGGCTGTTTTTTTCTCCGGCATTTTTTCGGCCTTTTCCTGCAGCTTTTGCAGCAAGTCCGAATAGCTGCCGGCATGTTCATAAACCGTTCCGTCACCTTTCATATAAATCACCGAGCTGACAACACGGTCAAGAAAATCGCGGTCATGGCTGACAATCAGCACCGTACCCTGATAATCATCCAGCACTTCCTGCAACAAATCCAGCGTGTCCATATCCAGATCATTGGTCGGTTCGTCCAAGACCAGAAAATTTGACGGTTTGGCCAGTGACACCGCCAGCATCAGACGGTTTTTCTCACCGCCGGAAAGCGCCGAAACGGGACAATTGGCCTGGTCCGGACGAAACAGAAAATCCTTCAGATAAGCCACGACATGACGGTACTGTCCGCGCACAAAAATATGATCGCCTTTGTCGCACAGGGTCTGCCACAATGTTTTTTTCAAATCCAGCGTTATGCGGTTTTGGTCAAAATAAACTTCTTCAAGGTTTTTGCCGATCCGAACGGACCCGCCATCGGGTTCAAGCCTTTTGGTCAGCAGTTTAATCAGCGTGGTTTTGCCGGCGCCGTTCGGACCGACAATGCCGATTTTGTTGCCTTTGATAATACGGGTGGAAAAATCTTTTACAATCTCGCGACTGCCGAACGCCTTGCACAGATGTTTGGCCTCGATCACCATTTTTGAACGAAAATCGCCTTCTTCCACGTTCAGGTTAACGCTGCCAATCTGCTTAATCTGCTCTTTACGCTCCTGCCGCAACTGCTGTAACCGGCGCAACCTGCCCATATTGCGTTTGCGGCGGGCGGTCACGCCTTTATGCAGCCATTCGGTTTCTTCCTCAATTTTTTTGTTCAGATATTTCTGTTCGACAATCTCCTGATCAATCACCTGCGTCTGCCATTCTTCAAAGAACTTAAAGCCTTTGTTGTTGCGGCGGAGAATGCCGCGGTCAAGCCAGAATGTGGTTTGCGATACGTTACTCAAAAACATGCGGTCATGCGAAATCAGCACGACAGCGCCGGCAAAACTTTTGATAATTTTTTCAAGTTTTTCAATTGCGGCAATATCCAGATGGTTGGTCGGCTCGTCAAGCAACAGAATATCCGGTTCGCCGATTAGGGCTTTGGCAAGAGCGGCTTTGCGACGTTCACCGCCGGAAGACTGTTCCGGATGCTGTGACTCGGCAATTCCGAATTCGGCAATCAGAATATCTGCCTTATAATCCAAATTTTCGTCATTTTGCGGCAGGCCGGATTTGACAACGTCGCGCAGGGTCTGATATCCGGAAAAGTCAGGCTCCTGCGGCATATAAGAGATTTTGACGCCGGGCTGGATAAATATCTCGCCCGAATCGGCTTCCATGACGCCTGAAACGACTTTTAACAAGGTTGATTTGCCCGAACCGTTGCGCCCGACCAGCGAGATTTTATCGCCGCGGTTGATATACAAGTCAACATTGCTGAACAACTGATTTGCGCCAAAACTGAGCGCGGCGCCTTTTATAGTATAAATCGGAGCTTCGGCCATGGCTTCACCGGAAAACTAAATATCTTCCTCAACCAGACGGTTGCCGTCAACCTGCCATTCCAGCCCTCTGGCCGCCCACAGAAAAAAGTCGTCCACTTTTTCAGACTTTATGCCGACGGCTGCGCAAATGTCATAAATATTGTGCATTTCAGAATCGGTCAGATCATGATCGGCGAGGGTCATAAGAATCATGTCGCGGACAATAAAGCGCTTAATTTTTATGCTGTGGATTTTGGCAAGCATGGCAATCAGGTCTTCCGGCGCCCTGACTTTTTTTATCTGAGCCAGCGGGATTTTGACCTCGCGCGCCTTATTCTTCATAAATTCGCGGCGTTGTTCGCTTTTGGTATCTCCGGCGGTCAGGACATAAGACAAAGCGGAAAGGTATGTTTGTTTGTCGTTTTCGTTCCAGGCATCAAGCACTTGATTCATATTTCTTCTCTTTATCTGATAAAACTAAGTTTACCTTATAACAAATAAAATAAAGATTTGCAAAAAAAATAATTTTATTATAATTTATTAATTATTGATTAAGCGTTTGGCTTAAAATAACACCGTAAGGAGAACGACATGCCTTTGAAAATTGAACTGAAGCCGCACGAGAGCATTATTATCGGCGCATCCCTGATTACCAATGACGGAGAAAGAACCCGCTTTTATATTGACGGCAACGTTCCCATCCTGCGCGAGAAATTCATTATGCGGGAGAAAGAGGCCAATACGCCGTCCAAACGCGTTTATTTTGTTGTTCAGCAGATGTATTTGGAAAAAGGTAACAAAGAGTTGCAGAATCTTTATGTGGAATACGTCCGCGATTTGCAAAACGCCGCTCCGAGCCTGATTCCGTATATTATGCCCGTGAGCGAAAATATTTTGAAAAACGAGTATTATGCCGCAATCAAATGTGCCGGCAAGCTTGTGGAAAAAGAAACCGAATTTTTCGGAAAAACGCTGAGCGGCAAGGCGGAATAGACTTTAATTTTTGCTTTTATCCAACAAGGCCCTTACTTTTGAGGGTCTTTTTTTATTATTTACACCGACTCGTAAAAATATTAGGCATATGTTAATAAATAAAGGGTATTCTTTCAGACAGATTAGATTTTCCGCCTGAGTACGGAAAAAATAATTTTAGAGCTATTGACTTGAAATATCTTGATAAATGCTTATATCTGCAAATATCAGAAGAAAAATTAAGTTGATAGTAACCTGAATTTATGATATATTAAATCTTGTATTGTCAGAAAGACAATCACATGGTTTTAACCTGACACGTTATGTGTTCCACAGAATTGGAGAAAAAAAATGGCTGATATTTCACTTACTGCAAGCATGCGTTCTAA
>CAJUCZ010000030.1 GCA_910585375.1 uncultured Alphaproteobacteria bacterium
AGCCGCCGGAAATATTGCTTTGCTCTAGCATCCCCCTCCCCGTATCATAAAAAAAACGCCTCTCCCCGGCGTTTTTTTTATGTCTTTGGTGTAATCTTTTATTATTGTGATAAAATCTGCTTTGTGTTTTGTAATTGCTTTTAGAGCGCTACAAACAAAGGGTGAGAAGATAAACAGGTGGCGTTTATGCTGTTTCTTTTTGTAAAGTCGGATAGAATTGACCTTGTCTTTTATTTTACTTTATAGTATTATTGATGTTGTATATAAGTTTTATTATTAATTATTAAAATCAGAATTTTATTATGTCATTTGAATGTAAGCGTTGTGGCCGTTGTTGTATTCACAGCATTGTTCAGTTTGAGAAACATGAGTATGAACGTATTTCTTCAATTGCTGCGGCAAAGGGAATAGAATTTGTTTGTATGACAGATCGCCAAGGTGAATTTTATGTGCAGAAAAATGCATTTAATAATCTGTTGGAAGCGATGAAGAGACCGCAGTTATCCGGAGAACTGGTCTTGGGATGTGAATTTTTGGAAAAAAACGGAAATTGTTTTAAGTGTTCTATTTATGATTTGCGTCCTCAGGTTTGTAAAGATTTCGGATTAGGGCTTCGTCCAGAAACTTTTTGTATTAATCCAAACAATCGCTGAAGTTTATATCCCCCCTGAGTGAGTTGTCTTGTTAAAACCAGACGATTCATTTATGGGGATTTTTTTGGCCGCAACAGAGGCATGCTCAGATGGCTTTTTTATTGTTTTTTGAAAACGGTTGGAAATGTTAAAATATTTTTTTTGTCTCTATTGTATTGATTTTTATAATAAAAATATGTTTTAAAACCTGTTTTGTTTATTTTGAGTGTCCTAATTTTTCGATAACAGTAGTAGAAAAATACCGTATTGTCTTTCGAAATAATTGTTGTAATATTATATTCGGTAAAGGTGATATAAGTTTTCATCGTTAACTGAAACAACATTTATACAAAAGAGGATTAGGATTATGAAACAAGGTACAGTAAAATGGTTTGACTGTAAGAAGGGATATGGCTTTATTGTTCCTGATGACGGCCCTAAAGATGTATTTGTTCATATTACACAGATTGAAAAAATAGGGTTGCGCCGTTTGCATGACGGACAACGTGTTTCTTATGATGTGTATGATGACAGAGGACGTACAGCTGCCGGAAGCATTGCTTTACTGTAATTATATCATAATGGACTATCTTAAAATGCCCTGCCAAAAGCAGGGTATTTTTAGGTTATATGAGGTTTTAACATTGTGGTTTGTCCCCTTTATAAAAAACGGTTTTTTTCGGTGTTTGGGCTAAATTTGTGACATAATTTACTTTCCATTGTGCAGTTTGTAAGGTTATCCAGCTTTTTCCGCGGATATAACTCAAGTGTTGATTTTGACGGAATAGCTTTGACCGGTACGACGGTAGCCGCGATTGTTTGGGCAGCGCCATGAGACCAGCGATGCTCCGGTCAGGAAGTGTAATTGAGTTTGGGCTTTGAATGGAGAAGAAGAAAAAAGCAGGGTGATGGAAAAGGTAAGTAAATAGTGACGGATGAACTGAACGGCCGCGGCGAATTGTATGGTTTTATATTCAGAACGGGATAGGGAGCTGAACTGCATCTTTGAAGACAGGTACATCTTTGTGGTATTGATGATATTCCTTACATACATTTTCCAGAAAATCTTTTTGGGCCAATTCATCAAATTTCTTGTTTTTTTCTTGTCGGATTTTTTCAAATTTGTTAACAATTGTTGCAACTTGAGCTGTGTAATATTCAAGTAATTTTTGGCTGGCCTGTCCGACTTCTTCGTTATTGTGCGCTTTATAGGCTTTCAGATTGCCGAAGCTTTCTCTGATGGCTTTATAGATAAAAGGGAGTGCGAGTTCAAATGAAACTTTGTTTATTTGCTGATGTGTCTGAAAATGTCGCAGAACTTGCGAAAAATGACAGCTTTTATAGTTGTATTCGTTAGATATGTAAATTGCCGGATCTTCATAATATAATAAAACTTCAATGTTTTGTGCAAAGACGCAAATGGCATTTGGAGTTTTTTCTACGGTTTTTTCACGTTTTAGATTAATTTCAAATTTTATCGGCGCAATTGCCAAACCGCTGGTTAACGGACATTTTTCCTGATTTTGCGGTGTAAGTGATTGGATTTGTTGATATGGGGTTGCTGAATCATGAACAAGTTTCCCGTAAGAAACTTTCAGACTGATAATCGGGTTAGGATTCAGGTCGTTGCAAGAAATAAAGTCAGCGTAGCTCCATGCCTGAGAACGGGACGGGAAAAGCCCCGCAGCAATGGCAATGATATGGAAAAGAAAAAAATTTGCTACTTTAATTTTTAACATATTTTTAGTTTATTGTGAATTTGTTAAAATTTATTTACTATACTTATATAAAAAAGAAAGGCAGAAGGATGACGCGTTTTTTATGGATATTTTGGGTGATTCCGGTTTTTTTCAATATACAGGAGAGCTTTGCCAATATTGCGGATGCCAATGATGAGATTGTGGAAGAAAAAGCAATTGATCCGTTTTTGAGACGGTATGTTAAACAGGCTGAGGCGGCTTCTGACAAAATGGAAAAACATTTTAATCGTTATTCCGGTCCGATATTTGCAAAAATTTACAGTCATTATTTTAATGATGTGGAAGTTATTGCCTATCAGGGAACAGCTCCTGAAAATCCCGAATTATATGAAGATTTGGAAATGATGAATAATTCGCGTCCACAATTGTTTTATCAGAATAAAAAAGCCGCATTTGAAAAATAGAGGGGAAAAAACTCCCCTCTTAAATGCAGGTTTGATATAATTTTTCAATAAAGCGTTCCGGCAATTCAGGAACTTTGCGCAGTTTGGCGCCTTTGAGAGCCAGATTGACAAGCTGCGGGATGTTGGGAGCATAAATGCCGGCTTCTTTCATGCTGACCGGTGCACCGATTTTTACATACCAGTTTTTCAGCGCTTTTATGGTTTCTTCGGCGGCTTGCTGATCGTCTTTTTGCGTCAGGGCAAAAACCTCTCGTCCGAAACGGGCAATACGGTCTTTTTTGTCTTTGAGGCGCAAAGAGAGCCAGGCAGGCGTAATAATGCTCAGACCTGCCCCGTGAGCAATATCGTATACAGCACTCAGGGGATGTTCCAGAGTGTGACAGGGCATTGAAAAGGAGCCAATACCGGCCGTGTTTAATCCGTTCCAGCCCAGGCTGGCACACCACATCATTGCGGCGCGGGCTTCGTTGTCTTCCGGATTGTCCATGATACGTTCAACAGCTTCAATCAACGATTTTACCAAGCCTTCAACATAGCGCTGCTGAACAGGTGTCCAGCCGCCGTTATTGGTGAAATAACTTTCGGTTAAATGCGAGATAATATCCACTGCGGAGTAAGCCGTATATTTTGCAGGGATTGTATAGGTCAGTTCCGGATCCAGTATTGATATCCTCGGATACAAATGCTCGTCCGACAAGCCGAGTTTTTCGTTGGTTTCTTCATTGGTGATAACCATATTGGGATTCATTTCACTGCCGGTTGCCGGAATGGTTAATACGGTTATGAGCGGCAGAGCTTTTGTTATGGGAGCTTTTTTCAGGAAAAAGTCCCAAACGTCAGCTTTACTGCCGGCGGCGGCAGCAATGGCTTTGGCCTCGTCAATTACACTTCCGCCGCCGACGGCAACGATGGATTTAACCCGATAAGACACGGTTTTTTTGACGCCTTTGCGGGCATGTTCCAGACAGGGATTAGACTTTACGCCGCCGTGTTCAATAATTTTGATGCCTTGTTCATCCAGTTGCCTGCAGATTTTTTGATACAGGCCGCTTTTTTTTATGCTTTCTTTGCCATATACCAGCAAAATTCTGTTGCCGAACGGTTTTGCCACACTGCCCAGACTGCCGGAACTGCCGTTTCCGAATATGACTTTTGTCGGATTATGAAAAGTAAAAGACTGCATGGTGATTTCCTTTCATAAAGCCCCCGGCTTTGCAGACCGGGGGGCATAATTTTATTATTTCTGATCTTTCAGGTTTTGACCCTGAGCAACATAGGCTTCCACGGCCCGAGTTGCTTTTTTGGGCAGGGCTACACATCCTAAACCGGAAATGCAGCCGCCTTCACAGCCCATAACTTCCAGCATATTGCAGTCGCAGCCTTTGGTTGCATAACGTTTTAACAGTTTTATGCTGTCGCGGGTCAGACCGTCAATATTTTCGGCGCGGATTTCCACCTTGCCGTCAAGCAAAGAAGCAACGGCTCCGGCAACGCCGCCGGTCAAAGGAAAACGCCGTCCCTGAGCACTGGAGATCATGGTAAATTCCTGCGGTTCGCATTCTTCTACCTTAATGTCCTGAGCGTTGAACATGGCGTCAACTTCTTCAAAAGTCAAAACGTAATCCACGTTGGGGTCATCTTCGGCTTCAACACGTTTGGCCAAACACGGACCCAGAAATACGGCAATGCAGTCGGGATGTTCTTTTTTGACCAATTCGGCGGTGTAGTACATCGGGCTGCGGGTGCCGGAAACAAAAGGCTCGATTTCCGGAATATGCTTCTTGGCGGCGTAATAATAGGCAGGGCAGCAGGAAGTGGTCATTAATTTTTGACCTTCTTCCATTCTCTCTACAAATTCGGTAGCCTCTTTGCGGGTGGTGATGTCTGCGCCGACGGCAACCTCAAACACCTCGTCAAAACCGATTTTTTTCAATGCTCCGACCATGTTGTTTACCGTTCCTCCATATTGGCCGACAATAGCCGGTGCAACCATAGCGATGACTTTTTTATCACTGTTATGAATTTTACTCATAACGTCGATCATTTCAGAACGCTCAACAATAGCATCGAACGGGCAGGAGTTTAAGCATTTGCCGCAAGATATGCATTTTTCATGGTCAATATGTTCTTTGCCAAACTCATCTTTGGTGATGGCACCGACCGGACAGGCGTCTTCGCAAGGAACAACGGCTTTGATAATGGCGCCGTAAGGGCAGACGTCGTGGCAGCGGCCGCAGTTGACGCATTTGGCGGTGTCAATTTTAGCGCGCTCGTCAATAATATCGATTGCTTCTTTGGGGCAGTTCAGACGGCAAGGCTGCGCCAAACAGCACCGACACTGGTCACTGACGACATATTGCTGGCGTTTGCAGGCGGCGCAGGCAATGTTAATCACCGAAATTTTGCTTTTGCCGGGTTTTTCGCGGTTTAAGGCTTCCATGGCGTAGTCATGCAGGGATTTTGACGAATCTGTTTCGTCTTCCGGACAAAAGCCGAGTGCAGCCATACAGCGGGCTTTGTTGATTTCGTTAATAAACTGCAGGTGTTTGGTGCAGCTGGAGCAGGGATTTACTTCTGCAATAATGTCATCAACATGAGCAAAACGGTCTTTGATAAAGCTGGAAGCGATTTTGTTCAGGATGGTGCTGCGGGTAAATGCGGCATTATTTTTGGGTGTTAACATTAGTTTTTTACCTTCTGTTCTGATAATAGTTATTTTTTAAATATTTTCTGATACAATCCTTTTAACAACAGTAATTTTTATCGTCAAGTTTTAAATGGATTTTGCTGTGCTAATAATTGATTTTTCAGAAGAACACGGGAGCAGGTATATGGCGGGACAGCATCTGGTCAGAAAGGCGGCGGCAGGGGTCGGGTTGGTTTTTTGGGCTTTGTTGTCCGTATGTGCGGGGAGCGAAGCGTCCGAGAGCCGGCGGCCGGCGGATGTCCGACTGGGGGTTTTCCGGTATTCGCCGCCTTATGAGTATATTGAGGACGGCAGGCTGAAAGGGTTTACTTCAAATTATGTTGATATTTTGAAGGCTAATCTGCAAGATGAGTTTGAGATTGTGCCGATTGACAGTGAAGAAGAGGGATATCGAAAATTGCAGGAAGGCGAAATTGCCGCCTTATCTCTGGCGGTAAAAAAACGTTTTCCGAATCAGCCGTGGCTGGTTTCTGTTCCATATATGGCTTCGTCACTGGGAATTTTTGGCCCCAAGGGCACGCTGGTTAATACCATAGATGAAATCGGCGCACAAAAAATTGCCATTACGCCGCAGAGCAAGGCTCATCGGCTGTTGGCCAATGACAATAAGCATAATTTTGTGGTATTTGACAATGCAACGGATGCGATGAGAGCTGTTGACCGCGGTGATATTCCTTTTTATATCGGCGATATTCTGCATACCAAATTCGTGGGCAGCCGTTTGGGGTTTGAGCGTTTGTTTTATGTGGCGCCGGTGGTCGGTTCGGCTTATGAATTCGGATTTGCCGTCATGCCGGAAAATAAGGTGTTGCTTCAGGATATAAATGCGGTGATGAAAAAGATTGATGCCGAGCAGCATTGGCAGATTCGTTCGCAGTGGCAGAATATTGAATATTTGCACTGGGAGGCTCTGGTAGCAAAATACAGCCCTTATGCCCTCGGTGCGGTGTTGTTTTTGCTGCTGTTGCTTGTTCTGGTGGTTTGGCGGAATAAGCTGGCTCAAAAAAAAGCGGCGCAGCTGAGCCATTTGCAAAAGATGGAATCTCTCGGGCGGCTGGCCGGCGGCGTGGCGCATGACTTCAATAATATGCTGGCAGGGATTCAGGGGGCGGCCGAGTTTATCAGGCTGAAGAGAGACGGAAAAAATGACGGCAAATATGTGGATATTATTATCCGAACTTGCAAGAGGGCGGCTTATCTGACATCGCAGCTTTTGGTTTTTGCCCGTGACAAAGAAAAGAATTTTGAAGACATTAATGTTAAGGAGACAATTGATGATGCCGTGTGTTTGCTGGAACACGGCGTGCCGAAGAATATTGAAATTGCGGTGACAAGCAAAAAAGACAATTACTGTATTTACGGGGATAAGAATTATCTGCAAAGCCTTTTACTGAATTTGGGCTTTAATGCCAAAGATGCCATGCCCGAGGGTGGCAAGCTGACGATTGCCGTGCAGGCCGTGACGCTTGATGAGGAGAAAATTTCGGCTTGTCTTTTGAAGGTCAGGCCGGGGCGGTATTTGGAACTTTCGGTCGGGGATACGGGACAAGGGATTGACAAGAAGATTCTGCATAATATTTTTGAGCCGTTTTTTACGACCAAGGAAACGGGAAAAGGAACCGGACTCGGTTTGGCGG
Organism: uncultured Alphaproteobacteria bacterium; assembly: GCA_910585375.1. Classification (GTDB taxonomy): domain Bacteria; phylum Pseudomonadota; class Alphaproteobacteria; order RF32; family CAG-239; genus MGBC133411. The sequence continues at coordinate 7,141 of CAJUCZ010000030.1, forward strand.
CCGTTTACGGCATTGTTCGTGAACACAGAGGAACAATCAGGGTTGAGAGTTCTTCCGCCGGCACGGTATTTTATATATATTTTCCGCTTAAAAGATTCAAAGCCTGTCAGACGGAGAAATTTACGGAGCCGGCAAAGCTGAGTGGGCGTATTCTGATTTTGGATGATGAGAGAATTTTGAATGAGCTGCTTAAAGATATTTTGACGGGGTTGGGGTGTGATGTTGTCTCATGCCATGCTCCCGAAGAGGCGTTGGTTTTGTATGACCGGGGTTTTGATTTGGTGATGCTTGATGTGGTGATGCCCAAAATCAGCGGCGTTGAAGTTTATCGGAAGCTGCTTTTGAAAAATCCGAAGCTCAAGGCAATTTTTATGAGCGGTTATACGCAGGATCAGGAGGTTAATAAAATTGTGGAAGAAAACCACAATACGGCTTTTGTGAAAAAACCGTACAGCATTCAGGAACTGCGTGACAAACTGGCAAAAATGCTATAAGCATGTGAAGAACCGCAGAAAGGTTCTTGCTATCAGTCTAAAGCAAGTTTATGATTTGATAATTATGTATGACGGGGGTTGTCGGAAGAATAATGGCCAAATCTGCTAATAATATGGGCGAAACATATTTGCTGGATGCTTTGAACCGGATAGGGCGGAATCCTTTCGGTTATTCGGTGTTATATGTGAATATTTCCAAGCTGAAGCCCAAAAACCGTCATCCCGAATTTGTAAAGATTTTTGCCAAGCTGTTTGACAGTATGGTCGGTAATGCGCAGGGCTCTTTTTTTGTGATGAGCAACGGCGATTTTGCCATTTTGGGCAAGGGGATTACGCCAGACATGGTTGAGGAAGCCGTATTTAAAATCCGGCAGGGGTTGTCTTCCGATCCGGTTTTGCATGGCCATGACGTGAAAGATTTTGCAGTTCTTTATTCTTTTCCGGCTGATTATATTTCTTTTTGCGCATTTATTGAAAAAATGCGCGATAATGCCGATTATCTGGCGGAGATTACCGTGCAGCCGGAAGTTAAGCGCCCGATCCGTGCCGATGAGATTGACATGGTGACGGAACAGTTGGATATGATTGACATTCCCGAAATTATCAAGCGCCAAAGTGTGATGAAGCTTTGCGGGGCGGGGAAATTTAAAGTCGAGTTTCAGGAGTTTTTTGTTGCTGTCAAGGATTTGAGTTCATATTTGGACGGAAAGCTGGATTTGTTGGCCAGCCGCTGGCTGTTTTTGTATCTGACACAGAAGCTTGACAAGAAAACGATGAGTTCTTTTTTTGCTTCGGACATTAAAAACTGGCCGAATCAAATCAGTCTTAATCTGAATCTGTCTTCTGTTTTTTCTGTAGAATTTGTGACGCTGGCGAAAAAATTTTTGCGGCCCGGCCAAAAGCTGATTGTCGAAATCCAACTTATGGATGTGTTTAATAATTTGCCGGTTTATTTCAAAGTGAAAGAGATTTTGAAAGCCGGCGGCCATCGTTTGTTGATTGACAGTATGAGCCCGACGCTGCTGAATATGCTGAATCTCAAACGGCTGGAACCGGATATGATCAAACTCTTTTGGGAGCCGTTGATGGAATATGACGTGGCGAACGAAGGGATTAAGGAAATTGTTGAGTTTTTGGGGGCGGATAATGTGGTTTTGGCCAAATGTGACAGTGACAAGGCGTTGGCCTGGGGTATGAAATACGGGCTTAATACTTTTCAGGGGCCTTTGATTGACCGGCTGGAAGTGGCTTGTGTCCAACAGCAATGTCCCGATGCAAAATATTGTTCCGCCAAAACTTGCCTGAAACGCCGCCGTCTGTTGTGGGGCGCTTTTCGGGACGAATGTACGCAGAAAGAAACTTTGGAAAAGTTGTTGGAAGGGTAGCTGATGTTTAATTTTTCAAAAAACACCAATCCGAATCCGGCAGAAAAACCGACATTGAAAAAAGATGTGGTTATTTTGGACTATTTGAAAAATATTGAAAAAGATATTAATGATTATAATGCCCTTTATATTAAAATCAGCCGGTTGGAAAATCCAAGCCTTAAAACGGTTCAGAAGCAGGGGCTGCTGGATACTTTTGACAATTTGATCCGCAAAAACAACGGCGAGATTTTTTCTCTGCCCAATGATGATTTGGTTGTGGTGTACCGGATAAAGGCAAAAGAAGAAATTCAGGCCTGTATTATTAAAGTCCGTTTTATTCTGCATGACGATAAGCTGATTAAAGATAATTTTGATTTGGAAGCCGCCGGCTTTTTGAAGTTTTTTTCCTTGCGCTCGGATATGTCCGAGTTTCAACATCTGATAACTCAGGAAGCAAGCAAACAGGCGGCCGGAAAAAAGGAACCGGTAATTGCGTCCGGTGACGGAGAGCCAAAATTGCGGACTTTTTCCAATGTGGCGGCGCGCCCTAAAAAAGAACTGACGCCTTATATGCTCGGCAAGCTGACCAAAACTTTGTCAATGGCGGATTTTTCAAGCCTTATCCGGCGGCAGGCAGTTTGTGCCGTTATCGGAAAATCGGCGCCGCAAATGCTGTTTGAAGAGGTTTATGTGTCAATTGCCGATTTGCGGGATACGCTTTTACCGGATGTGGATCTGACGGCTAATCCATGGCTGTTTCAGTATCTGACCGAAACGCTTGACAAACGGGTTCTGGCCAGTATCAGCAACCATGATGACGGTTCGTTGACCAGCAACTTCAGTCTTAACCTGAATGTGTCAACGGTATTATCTGATGAGTTTTTGGAGTTTGACGAAGACATTAACGCTTCCATGCGGTCGACTATTGTGCTGGAATTGCAGCTTTTGGATATTTTCAGCGATATTAAGGCTTTTATTCTGGCCAAGACTTTTGCACAGTCACGCGGGTATAAGATTTGCATTGACGGCATTACGGTTGATAAGCTGAAGTATCTGAACCGTGAGCAGCTGGATGCGGATTTGATTAAGATTATCTGGCATCCGACTTTTATGGACGTGATTCATGAAGACAAACATTTTATGGATTATGTAAATAAGGCCGAACGGGCTAAAATGATTTTGTGTCGTGTGGATGAACCGCAGGCGGTTGAGGTCGGCAATTCGCTCGGGATTAATCTTTATCAAGGGCGCTATATTCAGAGGCTTCTTTCCCGCCGCAGCAGCAAACAGACGATTTTTACAATCCGGCGTTAAGTGTTAACGGTTGTTGTCAGAAAAGCAGCGGGAGAAGTTGTTGCCGATTTTTTGCAGACGCTTTTCAATATTTGATAATTGTTTTTCAATTTTCGAGGTATCAAAAGTTTGCGGGAATGCGGCATGCAGGAAGTTTTCTCCCGTTTTTTTGCATTTTTGCCTTAATTTATATAAGGCAACAGTTTGCCGAAGCAGAAATTTTTTGTTGTCGTCATTGTCTTCCAGCGTAAACTTCCGAGGGGTGTCCGAACTTTTTGAGGTAAACGGCGGAAGGTATTTTTGACAGAATTCCTGATATATTATATGTTGCTTTGGTGCCGTTGAAGAAATGTTTATCGTGATTTTGCCATCAGGCGTACAAGAGAGTTGTTTCAGTGGCATTTCCAGAATATTCAGCAGTTTTTGCAACGGCCGGCGGCATGGAGAACGAAAGTTGTGCGGACCGCAAAGGCGGACGACTTCACGCGTGAAGGCAAAGCTGAAAAGATTGGCCGTATATTCCATGGGCTGGCGTTCGTAAGTCCGGAATGCCCGGGAAGAGGAAAGGTGTTTTTTCAGCATTTTGTCCGTGCAGTAAAATTTTTGGTTCCAGCGGTACAGTTTTCCGATTTCCGGCGGTAGGGCGTTTAGATTGATGTTAAGTTTTGACAGTGCGCTATGGATTGGGGTGAGGTTCTGCAGGGCATGATATAATTCATGTCCGAGAACGGTATAAGGCGAATCGGTCTGTGGCAACATTCTTATCTGGTGATGTGATGGAATATAGCACCCCAGAAGATTATCGTTATTTAAGTTTCCGGTATGAACGTCAGGCGAAAACCGGCGCAAGATTCGATGATCTGGATAGGCGTTTTTGTAAACACTGCGGGCGATTTTTTTGATAAGAGGCCGTGCCGTATAAAAGTTGCCGCTTTTTTCGACAGTGATAATTTTTTGTTTTATTTCGGAATTGTCTGATAAAAAGCTTTGGGCCGATGAACGCGCCAACTGTATAATGCTGCGGCTGAGGTCTGACGGCAGGTGAAAGTTTTTATAGAGTTTGTAAAAAAGCTCCGCATTTCTTTTTATAAATTCCTGACGGTAGTAGACAGATGTATGAGGTGAAATTTCAGGAAATTTTGAGAGAGACGGTGATTTCAGCCGCAGTGCAGACTGCATTGCTTTTCCGGCCGCAAAAACGCTGTTGTAAATGAGAGCGCCGCGGATTTGAAAAAAATCGACCAGCGGGTTTTGCTGACGCAATGCCAATTTTTCTGACTGACGGTAGATGTGATTCCACTCAGCCGGCTGAAGACTGCGGATATCATTTTCCGAAAGGCCGGTTATAAAATTGCGGAACTCTTCTTCCGTATTAAATTCTGCAATGTTTTTCATGTTTTTGTTATTTTGTTGAGATAAAAAAACACTCCGCAAACCGCGGAGTGTGATAAAAGCGGTTATTTAATCACTGATTTCTGCTTCGTAAGCGTAAACGATTTTGGTGTCTTCTTCTTTTTCTTCCACACTCAATTCACAGACCATAAGTTTATCGGCATCCTGCAGGCTGTCAAAAACATTTTCCGGGATGTCGGTCAGCATGATTTCATCATTTTTGTTGCGGTAAAGAACGGCAGATTTTTCCTCTTCATTTAATTCGATTGTTGCATTTTCAGGTTCTCCCTCCTGTTCATACAACAGCAACATGACTTCATCTTCATCATTAATCAGGAAGTCAAAAGTCCGGTATTCTTCGTTGTTTTCCTTATCCATTGGACTGTTCCTTATTTGTTATCCGTATCTTTCTTATCATAATAGCCTGAAAACTTCGGAAAGACAATAGTTTTTATTGTCCTGTTTATCTTTTTGGCGAAAGGCGGCAGAGGAGGGAGATAAGTGTTAATATCGCAAATTTATGATGAAAACCGGTTTTTTTTGATGTATAGTACAAAAATACGGAGGTTTTTTTATATGCGTATTTTAGTCGACAGATTAATTGACTTGTTCAAATGGCCGGTCGGGATATTTATGTTTTTGAGTTTGCCGGCGTTTATTCAGTCTTTTGGGTATTTTCGGTTCTTTGAGTTGCATTATGTGTGGCTGATTGCCGGTTTTATTTTCTTTTTTATCTGCCGCTCCATGATGGACAAGGAAATCAACCAGACTTTTGAAGTGGCAACGCATGAACTGACGCACGGTTTCTTTGCTCTGCTGACGCTGCATAAGGTTAAGAGCATTCGCGTCAATCCGGATGATACCGGCGGCGAGATGGCTTTTGACGGGAGGGGAAACTGGTTGATTATCATTGCGCCGTATTTCTTTCCGATGGTGGCGTTGTTTGTGATGTTCGGAATTTCAATTTATACGCATTTTGCACCGTCTAATTTTATTCTGAACGGGATTTTGGGTTTTTTTGTTGCACAGCATCTTGATGCCGTTGGGTCGCAGGTTCATGAAAAACAGACGGATTTGATTAAGGTATCTTATAAGTTTTGCTTTTTGTTTCTGCCGTCCGCAAATTTGTGGGCCATCGGTTCCATGCTGGCTTTTAACAGCCGGAGCTGGAGCGGCATTTATGATTATATGCGTCTGATTAATTACCTGAACAGCCAGAACTGGATTTGGGCAAAACGCTTTTTTTCAGAGCTGTTCTAAGGTACAGTTGTCCGCGTTCAGGCGAATCGGAGAGCCGAGCGGCAAGACGTATCGGCTTTTTTTGTGGCCGTACGGAAAATGGCGAATGACAGGAATGTTCATTTTCTGTGTGAAGCAGTTTATCATTTCATCGGTACTGCCGTCTTGCGGCTGGCGGATTTCGCAATTGTAAAAATCTCCGAAGATAATACCGCTGACTCTTGAAAAATCAGGGCATTGCCGCAGTTGTTCAAGCATTAAGTCCAGTTTGTAGGTCTTTTCTTCCACATCTTCAATCAGCAGAATAGTGTTTTTTAAAGACGGAAAATAAGGTGTGCCGCAAAGGCTTTTGAACAGACTGAGGCAGCCGCCGACCAGTATGCCTTCCGCTTGTCCGCCGATGACGGTTTGTCCGCCGGATACTTTCAGTTTATCTCCGTTCAGCAGAGTTGTAAGCGAAGCATTGATTTTGGCATCGGGCAAAGGGCCGTCAGAAAAGTCGTATGATAACAGAAAACCGGTTAATTGCGGAGTGCCGGTTCGGGCGATGATTGCATTTTGAATGGCGGTCGTATCGCTGAAGCCAATGAGCGGTTTGGGATTTTGCGCAATAGTGTCATAGTCCAGAAAAGGTGCAATCATTTGTGAGCCGTCACCTCCGGCGGTGCTGAAAACCGCTTTGATTTCCGGATTGCGGTAGAAAGACATCAGGTCTTCGGCCCGATCCTGCGGTGTGCCGGCCATATAGCGGTAAGCGTCAAAGACGTGTCTGCCCAATACGGGAATATAGCCGAGGCCTTTCAGATATTCCAGCCCGCGGGTCACTATTTCTTCCGATACCGGTTTGGAAGGAGAGACGATGCCTATTTTGCTGCCTGACGGTATTTTCATTTTTATAAATCCTTCAAAAGACTGCGGCAAAAATCGGGAAGGGAATTGTCATGAGCGCCCATGACGATAATCCTGTCGCCGGGGCGGGCGTTTTGCAATATGTATTCCCTGACTTTTTCTTTGGTTTCCAAATACAATGCATTGACGCCGTTGTCTTTGGCATATTGAACGAGATTGGCGCCGGAGATGTCGGTATCGCGTTCCGGAATGCGCTCGTAAATATCCGGCATGAGAAGAATGTCATCTTTATTAAGCGTACGGCCGAAAACTTCACCGTCTTCTTTGCCGGTATTGCGGGCAGAAAAAGGCGTGTGAGCCTGATAGACGGCAATGATCCTGCCGGGATATTCTCTCAGGGTGCCGAGCGAGGCTTCAATTTTTTGCGGGTTATGGGCAAAATCGTCATAGACGGTTATGCCGCTGTGTTTGCTCCGGCCGATGCATTCCAAACGGCGTTCGGTTCCGGTAAAGCCTTCCAGCGTGCGGGCGGCTTCAAATTTGTCAATACCAAGCATCATACAGGCTGAGACAGCGGCCAGTGCGTTGGAAACATTAAAACGGCCGAGCAATTGCAATTTGAAGGTTTGTCCGTCTATGGCGTATTTTACGCCATGTTCCGTTAAACCGATTTCAGAGGCAAAAAGATTGGCACGGGAATCGGAAACAGAATAAGAAAAGGTGTTGGGATGGTTGCTGATGGTGCGGGCGTTCGGGCAGTCGTAATTGACCACAACGCCATGCGACGTATGGGCGGCAAACTCGGAAAAATATTCTTTCAGTTCTTCCAGAGGTTTGTGGTCGTGTCCGATATTGTTAATCAGGGCAATGAAAGGATGATATTTGCGAATCGAGCCGTCGCTTTCGTCAGCTTCAATCACACAAATGTCGCCGCGGTTGTAAATATAATTGGCGAGGCCTTTGTCCGAGGTATAATTCTTAAAAAAACCGCCGTTTATAACACAGGGCTTTTTGCCGAGTTCGTTAAGAATATATCCGATCATGGCTGTGGTTGTTGTTTTGCCGCAGGTGCCGCCGATGGCAATGCCGTATTTGCAGCGGTGAAAAATTTCGGCCAGAAGATCCGAACGGCTTTGAATTTTAATGCCTTTGGCGAGAGCCGCTTTAACATCGGGATTTTGCTCATTGATGACACTGGTGATGTACAGTGTGTCCAAATCATCGGAAATTGAAGAACCGTCCTGCGGAAAAAATTTGATGCCGGCGGCTTCAAGTTTTTCGCGGCGGTGGTCTCCGTCCAGTCCCATGTCAATATTCAGGTCGGAACCGCGGACTTCGCAGCCCTCAAGTTTTAAGATTTGGGCGAGGGCGCTCATGCCGTTGCCGGTGATGCCGCAGAAACTAACTTTTTTCATTTTGTTCAGTCCTTAAAAATTATAGTGCATCCAGAGTTTGCGCTTCGCGCTGACGGAGAATCCGCAAACTTCTGTAGTCGATAGTAAGATAGCTTTTGCCTTCTCCGTCAACGCTGACTGTTAAAGCCGCACCGGTATCTTTGTTTTGAAAAGTGGCATAAATCGTTGTTTGTCCCGATTGCAGATTTTTTAACAAATCAGGTGCGTTTTGCGGGTTGGGTGCATCTTTGCTCGGGACAAATGCCGGAGCGGTTTCTTCTTCCGGGTTCCTGTCAACGTTAACGGCAGCCGGAATGTAAGTTTCCTGAGCGTTGCCGTATTTTTTGTTTAATAGGGTATAGTATTTGCGGTACTCAAGCATGACTTTGCTGGCAGAGGCGTCATCATTGAGAAAGTCACCGTAGGCGATAATCCGCCAGAGCTCGTTTTCTTGTCCGAAAACAACATCAACCGTTCGGAATCCTATGACTGATTTGGGCAGGTTTTCAGCGCTGAAAGTGTTGACATAATCTTTGATTTCTATGGAATTAAGCGTGATGCCAAGGTCATTGATATCGGCAATGGTTGCACCCCAGAGAAGGCCGAACGGTGCCGGTGACAAGTTTTCCGGTGCGGCTTTTTTGAGTTCTACCGGTTTGCGTTTGCGCAGTTGAGCCGGTTCAATTTCTTCCGGAAGTGCAAGTTTGACGGGTTCCTGTTTTTGCTCCAGCAGTTTGCGTGCCTGTTGAGAGGCGTCATCCATTTTGTCCTGCATTTTGAGTTCTTCCGAGATCATAATATCTTTATAAAAGTCAGCATTTTCCTGAGCACGCAGTCCGAAAGCAGCTGTGCAGAGCAGAGTGGCGATGATGTAAAAATTCTTTTTCATATTTTTATCCTTACCGGCAATAAAAAAATTGAACACTGTTCAGATTTGTTTTAATATAAGCTCAATTTGCAAATATTTTGTTAAGATGATATAATAATGACAGATACAAAAGACAACAAGAAGGCGGAAATCAGGGCTTTGTTAATTAAGACCGGACGGGAGCTTGTGGTGCAAAAAGGGGCGGAATTTCTGACAGCGCGCAAGTTGTCAGAAGCGTCAGGCTGTTCCGTCGGGACAATTTATAATCAATTTGCCAATATGGATAATTTTGTGATTGCGCAGAATATGCAGACGCTTGACGATTTGGTTCTTGCAATGCGGCAGATTGTGCCTTCGCAAGACAGTTACAAAAATCTGAATATGTATACGGACGTTTATGCAGGCTGGGTTTTGGGGAATGAAAACCTGTGGTTTCTTTTGTTTAATTTTCATCTGCACCATAAAGGAAGCGGCTTGCCGGCTGCTTATTTGCGCCGGTTTGTCAGTTTGGCAAACGTATGGAAGACTGATTTTGAACATGAAGTCGGCCATTTTGGACGGAGGGAGAAAAAACTTTTCCGGCAGGTATTGATGCTTGCCATGTTCAGCCTGAGTTCTTTTTTGGCGACACAGCAGGGCGGAAAGCACAGTCGTAAAAATATTTGCAAGCTTTTGCTTAATTGTTATCTTGCCGGTTTGAAAGTTTTGAGGCAGGAGGGGTGATGCTGTATGAAATCTGGCAAAAACTGGCGGCTTACTGGAATAGTTCCGAGCTTTTCTGGACGGTGGCGGACAATCGTTTTTATTTGATTTTGCTGGTGATTTTTCTGGTGCGGGCAAAATATGCGGCTTATCGCAGTTTGTGGTTGTCGGCGCTGGTGAATATTCCGGGAACGATTTTGCACGAGTTTATGCATTATTGGGTCGGGTTGCTGCTGAATGCCCGTCCGGTGAATTTTAATCTTTGGCCAAAACGGGATTTGAACGGTTATTATGTAATGGGAAGCGTGGGTTTTCAGAACGTGACGTATTATAATGCCGTACCGGCGGCGATGGCGCCGTTATTGTTGCTGCCGCTTGGTTTTTATATCAACCGTTATATTTTGCCGCAGCTGCCGATGAATTTGACAAACTATATTCTGTATGTGCTTTTGCAGACGATTATTATTGAAAATGCCATGCCGTCGCGGGCAGATTTCAGAGTGGCGGGGATGTTTGTTTCCGGTGTGCTGATCTACGGTTTCTTGCTGTTTGCGCTGCTTTTATACTGGTGATTATGACTGGACAAAAACAATTTTTGTGCTAACATGAAAGTTCTGATTTGTATTATTGGAACTCGAAAAATTTTTATGTATGCGAACATTATTTAATGCTTTAGTTTTGGCAATGTTGTTGCCGACAGGGGTTTTTTCCCAACAGTTTAACGGAAATAAAAACGGAGAAATGGTTTCGAACCGTATGGTTCAGGGAGCGGAGGTTGATCCGTTTTATCAAAATCCTCCGGGAAATGAATATTTTTCTATACCGGAGCTTGGGGTTGAGCTTATTTGGGAAAATAATCTGAAAATGCTCTATGTGTTGAAAAGAATTTATTTTGAAGGCAATGAGCTTTATTTAAACGGTACCGGTAAGTTTAAGGAAATGCCGTTAACGGTTATTTCGGAAGTTTTTGTTGCCGGCGATGATAATTTCAAGGAGATTTGCCTTGGAAAGTTTGCCGACAGCGGAGAGGAATTCTGGCTTGGTGTTTTAACTCAACTGTCCAGTCTGCAAGTGGAAATTTACAGTAATTTTCCGGATACAAAACCGGTTTATTACAAAAAATGGATTGTAAAGTAGTAAAGATACCGTTTGAACAGTTTGTTCAGACGGTATTTTGATGTTTGTTTCTTCCTTTCGTCTTCCCTCTCCTTCCTTTCTCTTATCTCCCCGTTTTCTCTCCTCTCTCTTTCCGCCCCATTTTTTCGTTGTTTTTCTTTTTTTATTTTCGGGTTTTGTTTTCTGCATAGAGTTGGTTATTCTTCTTTCTTACTTTTGCTTGATCAAAAGTAAGCAAAAATCAAGCCCAACCTCACTTTCTAAATCTTCAGAGCAAAGTTAAGGTCGCTACGCTCTAAAACTTAGCGCTTAATATTCACCTCTTTGCTCCAAAGATTAAGAAGTTGTTCGGTAATCGGGCTGGTCAACTCCCCCCGACCCCTCAGGCTTGAGGGGAGTGGTGCTTCACTTTAGGTTTTTGCTCCAAAACCTAAGCCATTCGCAAAGGGCACCAAAACCGTGCCGGACGAGAGATTGTGTTTTAGGAGATTACATTCAGAAAGTTTATAGTTCAGCCTTTTTTGATTAGCCAAAATCCCCTCTGCTTTCTCATCCCCCTGCCCAAAATCTCCACCCAACTTTTCATTATGTGTTGACTCTTGCGCTTTCGTGTGCTATAGTGACATTAGTATTAACCATTCCGGGCACTGGGTTGCCCAGATAAAGAAAAAAGCAACGCGAAAGCTTTGGCACATTGTTGACAGACGATCGGGGCTTTTGTTGCCTCACCCGCTGGGTGCGTTTGCTTTGGGAGGAAGCCGATGAAAAACATTAACAGAAATATGCTACACATGAAACTAAACTCTGCGGTATCAGCCCTGGCTGTGGCCGCTGCTTTCTCGGTCTTCCTCCCGCCTTCCAACGCTTATTGTGGCGTCTGCTTCCTGCCTGACTGCGGCGATGAAGACGGTGTTTTTCCGGGGCCTAACCCTAATCCCAACATTGATACCGATAAATGTGAAAAAGAAGGCTTTACCTATTACGCTTCCGGTAAATGTCCGCAGTACCAGGCTGTGACGGATACATGCCCTTTTGATGATTATTATCTTAAATGCGATGCTCAGACCTGGTGTAAACAAAACGGATATAATACAACATCATGTTCCATCCCGAACTATGTTGACCAGCCCTGTCCTAGTTACGGTTCCCTTTACAAAGGTTGTAAAAGAGACAATGACCGGGCTTGTAAGGAAACCGGTTTTACCAAAACCTGTCCGTCCGGTCAGAAGCTTAAAAAGAACTCCGGCCGCTGCTCTTATGATTC
>CAJUCZ010000031.1 GCA_910585375.1 uncultured Alphaproteobacteria bacterium
GTACGCCGTCTGATTGTCCGGCTTATACGTCTTTAACGTCTTCATCCTACGGCACAAACGGTACCGATGGCTGCGAGTATGCCTGCTACTACACCTGCAACATGAACTGCCCGTCCGGAACTTCGACTTCCAACCCCGGAGGTTGCGGCGGTTCGACCAAGAACGGATGTAATACAAAGACTTGTTACTATCCTTATCAAGCTTGCTGCACACCAAGCTGTACAAGCCAATCCGGGTGTTCCTGCGGTTCTTATACAGTTTCTGACGGGTGCGGCGGAACTTGCACAAAATGTTCTTCCTGCTGTAACTCATCTTCTTCTAACTGGTGTCCGGTTCACTCAACTTGTCATGTTAATTGTTGCAAAGATGGCACAATCCAGTCTTGCGATAAGCGTTGCGGCGGTTCAGGTTGCGGCGGAGGAAGCGGATCGGGAGGTCCTTGCACATTTGATGATTGCAGTAGTATTGGTGAAGGATCTTATGCGGCGCATGATGTTTATATCCGTTGCAGCGACGGAAGGGTTATTTTTAGCCATAGGACAGGAGAGGGTGGTACAAGATGCATTTCTGCCGATCATAACTGCGGACGTGACGGCAGGGCAGAATGTGGCGAGTAATTACTTTTGTTCCAGTGCCGAGACGATTTCTTCCGTAACTTTTTTGGCGTCACCGTAAAGCATAATCGTATTATCTGCGAAGAACAGCGGATTTTCAACGCCGGAATAGCCTGTGCCCAATGAACGTTTTACAAAAAAGACGGTACGGGCCTTTTCGACTTCCAGAACGGGCATGCCGTAAATCGGAGAGGCGGGATCGGTTTTGGCCAGCGGGTTTGTTACATCGTTGGCGCCGATAACATAAGCAACATCAGCCGAAGCAAATTCGCGGTTGATTTCTTCCAGTTCGTAGACGTCTTCATACGGGACGTTGGCTTCGGCCAGAAGGACGTTCATATGGCCGGGCATTCGACCCGCAACCGGATGAATGGCGTATTTTACTTCCACACCGTCTTTACGGAGGTCGTCTGCCATTTCTTTTAAGACATGCTGAGCCTGAGCAACGGCCATGCCGTAACCGGGGACGATAATGACTTTATTGGCATTTTCCATGATAAAAGCTGCGTCCTGCGGATTTCCCGCTTTGGCAACTTTGCGGTCACGGGAATTTTGTTGCCGGTCTTCGGTTTTTTCCAGTCCGAATCCTCCAAGCATAACGCTGAGCAATGAGCGGTTCATGGCTTTTGTCATGATATATGAAAGGATAGCGCCGCTGGCGCCAACGATTGCGCCGACAATAATCATCAAAACGTTGTTTAATGAAAAGCCGATACCGACAGCCGCCCAGCCGGAATAAGCGTTCAGAACCGAGATGACGACCGGCATATCGGCGCCGCCAATCGGCAGAATCAGCAGCAATCCCAAAACGATTGACAGACAAACGAGAGTTTTAAAGAGTTCAATATCGCCGTTAATTGTATAAGCGGCGGTTACGCCGGCGATGGCAAGGGCAAAGAACAGGTTTATACTTTGTTGCCCGGCAAAAACAATGGCTTTGGGCGGCATAAGTCCTTGTAGTTTGGCAAAGGCTATCAGCGAGCCGGAGAAGGCGACGGCGCCGATGAGCATTCCGAGGGAGGCTTCCAAATGAGCCGCAGAACCGGCGGCAATTTCGGCCGAGGAGATGAAGACGGCGGCAAGTCCGCCCAAACCGTTAAATGCGGCAACCATTTGCGGCAGAGCCGTCATCCTGACTTTTAAGGCAAAAAAGATTCCGACCAGAGCGCCGCCCAGAATCATAAGCAGAATCCAGCAGATATCTTTGATTTCCGGCAGCATTAACGTTGCCGTAACGGCAACTGCCATTCCGAGCATGCCGAGAATATTGCCGCGGCGGGCCGTTTGAGGAGAAGCCAATCCGCGGATTGCCAAAATGAACAAGACACCGGACAACAGGTAAGACACGGATAAAAATGCGCTGTTCATTATTTTTTCTCCTCAGATGATTTTTTCTTTTTGAACATCAGCAGCATACGGTGTGAAACGGCAAAGCCGCCAAAGATGTTTACACTGGCCAGAAATACGGCAGTCAGGCCGAAAATTTTTGAGGTATTCATCTCCGCCACGCCGGCGGTTATCAGCGCGCCGATGATAATGATTCCGGAAATGGCGTTGGATACGCTCATCAGGGGAGAGTGCAGCGCCGGCGTTACGCCCCAGACGACAAAGTAGCCAACGAAACAGGCCAGAACCAAAATCGTGAGTAAAGTCCAGATATCTGTCATCTTATTTCTCCGTCTTTGCAAATGCAGGTTTTGTTGACCAGTTCGTCTTCAAAACGAAAGACGATTTTGTGTTGTTCGGAATCGTACATGGCATTTAAGAAGTTATAAATATTATTGGCAAACAGCCGGCTGGCTGTGTTGGGAAGGTCAGAGGCCAGATTTGAGGCACCCAGTATTCTGATGCCTGAAATTTCAGTTTCTTTGCCTTCTGCCGAGCCTTCGATATTGCCGCCGGCAGAGGCAGCCATGTCAATTGCGATACTGCCGTTCGGCATCAGGGCGAGCATTTCTTTATCAATCAGGCGGGGCGCCGTTTTTCCGGGGATGAGCGCCGTTGTGATAAGTATATCGGTTTTTTTGAGTTGTTCGGAAATCGCCAGTTTTTGTTTTCTTCGGTAGTCCTCTGAGGTTTCTTTGGCGTATCCGCCGGAATTTTCCAGACTTTCACCGGTTTCGATGTCCAGAAATCTGCCGCCGAGGGATTCTACCTGTTCTTTGACCTGAGGGCGGACATCGGAAGCATAAACCTGTGCGCCCAGCCGTTTGGCCGTGGCAACAGCCTGCAGTCCGGCAACGCCCGCTCCCAGAATCAGTACTTTGGCCGGAGGAATCGTGCCTGCGGCTGTCATCAGCATCGGGACGGCTTTGTCCAGACGGTTGACCGCTTCAATAACCGCTTTGTATCCGGCGAGGTTGCTTTGGGATGACAAGATGTCCATTGACTGGGCGCGGGAAATTCGCGGTATCATCTCCAAGGCGAAACAGGTCAGGCCGAGGGCGGCAAATTTATCGGTGCGCTTTGTATTGTCAAGCGTTTGAAAGTTGGCGATAACGGTCATACCTTTTTTTAAGTATTTGTCTTCCGCCGGCAGAGGAGCCCAGATTTTGCAGACAATGTCCGCGCCGGCATAAGTTTGGGCTGCGTCGGAGGCGATTTCGGCACCGGCATTGCGATAGTCTTTGTCAGAAAAACCGGCGGCCGTTCCGGCATTTTTTTCAACCCTGACCTGATATCCCCAAGCAATGAGGCGGCTGATGATTTCAGGGGTCAGGGCAACGCGTTTTTCCTGCGGAGTGGTTTCTTTGGGAAGCGCAATAATCATTTTTTATCCTTGTTGGAAAATTTTCTTGTCTCTTGTCTGCTTACGATATAGTAATTAGGTTAAAGAAAAACCAGAGGAAGATATTATGAAATTGTTATGGCAGTTGTTTTTTTCTTTTTTTAAGGTCGGGATGTTTACGTTTGGAGGCGGTTATGCGATGATTCCGCTTTTGCAGGCCGAACTTGTCGATCGCAGGAAGTGGATCAGCGAATCCGACCTGATGGATTATTTTTCCATCGGGCAGTGTACGCCGGGTATTATTGCCGTAAACGTGGCGACTTTCTGCGGCTATAAAATGAAGGCCAAGACCGGTGCCGTGGCTGCAACTTTCGGAATTATCGCGCCGTCAATGATTTTGATTATGCTGATTGCTTCGGTATTGCGGAATTTTTTGGATAATCCGTATGTGGTTCATGCTTTTGCCGGCATTCGAATCGTGGTTGTGGCGCTGATTGCGGAAACATTGGTTTCTTTCTGGAAAAAAGGAATCCGCGACAAAACAGGGTTGGGAATCTTTGTTGTCAGTTTTGGGTTGCTGCTGGGGCTGAAGGTTTCTCCGGCGGTGATTGTGCTTTTGGCCGTGGCGTTTGGTGTCGTTTTGCAAAAGCGGAGGTGCAAATAATGATTTATGTTTTGTTGTTCTGGGAGTTTTTTAAAATCGGCCTGCTGGCAATCGGCGGTGGTTTGGTGACGGTGCCGTTTTTGTTTGAACTGAGTGACAAGTACGGATGGTTTTCTCATCAGAAGCTGGCGGATATGATTGCGATTTCAGAATCCACGCCGGGGCCTCTCGGCGTTAACATGGCAACCTATGCCGGTTTTAATGCGGCCGGTATCTGGGGCGGCATAATTGCGACAATCGGGCTGACGCTGCCGTCACTTGTTGTCATTGTGTGGGTGAGCAAAATGTTGTTCCGGTTTAGGGATAATTGCTATGTGCAAACAGGCTTTTATGCCATACGCCCGGCGGTGGTGGCGCTTATTCTCGGGGCTTCGGTGCAGTTGTTCAATCTGGCGGTTGTCAATGTTTTGACTGCGATTCTTGGTGTGGCATTTTTTGCGGCTGTTCATTTTGTAAAACTGCATCCGATTGTTTATATTCTGTTGGGCGCGGCAGTCGGAATTGTGCTTGAGCTGTAAAAAAAAAGCCCGTTCTGCACACGGGCTTTTGACTTAAATGTCCAGAGCTTTACGGTAGGTCTCAATCAGGAATTCCTGCTCGTCGCGGTCGGCGGCGTTCATCTTGCGCAATTTGAGAATCGTGCGCATGGTTTTGACATCGAATCCGGCGCCTTTGGCTTCGGCAAAAATGTCGCGGATATCGGAGCTGATGCCTTTTTTCTCTTCTTCCAGACGTTCAATCCGCTCAATCAGCGAACGCAGACGGTCAGCCGCAATGCCGCCAACGTCTGATTTTTGTTCTTCTTCACTCATTGTTTTCTCCTAAAAATTAATTACTTTGTGGTATAAGTTAACAAAGATGTTTGTGTTTTACAATAATAAAGTTTAATAAGCTATTAACTTATTTTTGATATTGCTGTCAGTATTCTGATTTAAATTTTTACGAGGTGTCATATGCCGCAAAAAACCAAAACAAAAATTCTTGCAACCATCGGTCCGTCTTCTTCAACCCGCGAACAAATTGAAAAACTGATTGACGCCGGCGTGGACGGGTTTCGCTTTAATTTCAGCCACGGAACGCATGAAGAGCATAAGGAGCGTTATGAGATTGTGCGCAGGCTTGAAAAAGAAAAGAAGGTTCATATTTCCATTCTGGCCGATATGCAGGGTCCAAAGCTCAGGGTCGGCGAGTTTGCCGACGGCAAGGTCTTTTTGAAGGACGGGCAGTCTTTTGTTTTGGATATGGATAAAGTCCCCGGAGATATTACCCGCGTTAATTTGCCGCATCCCGAAATTTTTGCCGCGGTCAAAGCCGGTGACGAGCTTTTGCTTAATGACGGCAGTATTGTTTTGGACGTGGAAGAGGTGAATGACCATATGATGCGGACAACGGTTAAGGTCGGAGGCTATCTGTCAAGTCATAAAGGCGTGAACCTGCCGAATACGCAGCTGCCGATTTCCGCCATTACCGAAAAGGACAAAGATGATCTGAAGTTTGCCCTTAAACTCGGGGTTGACTGGATCGGCATGTCTTTTGTGCAGTCGGCCGATGACGTACGCTACGCGCGTGAGCTTATCGGCGATAAGGCATGGTTGATTTCCAAGCTGGAAAAGCCGAGCGCCATTGATGATCTGGAGCAGATTATCGAGCTTTCGGATGCCATTATGGTCGCCCGCGGCGATTTGGGCGTGGAATGTCCGCTGCCGACAGTACCGGTTTTGCAAAAGCGGATTGTGACGGCCTGCCGCAAATATGCCCGTCCGGTGATTGTGGCGACTCAGATGCTGGAATCGATGATTAATAATCCCAGCCCGACGCGTGCCGAGGTTTCTGACGTGGCGACTGCCGTTTATGACGGTGCCGATGTGGTTATGCTGTCTGCTGAGAGTGCTGCCGGAAAATATCCGGTCGAAGCCGTGAAAATGATGAACAGCATTATTACCAAAGTTGAGGCTGATCCGCTGTTTTACAATTATATGGAAAGGTCCCGCCTGCATCCGTGCTGTTGCGGTGAGGCCGATGCCATTACTTTTGCGGCCAGCGAGATTTCGGGCGTTTTGAAAAACGTATCGGCGATTGTAACTTATACGACTTCCGGATTTACAACTTTGCTGGCTGCGCGTGAGCGTCCGACTCAGCCTGTTTTGGCTGTTACTCCGGATGTGGAGGTTGCCCGCCGGATGGCGCTGGTCTGGGGGACAGAGTCCTTTTTGAACAAAGAAGGTTATAAGAGCTTTGACAAGGTGGAAGAAATTGCCATCAAGCTGGTTAAAGAAAACGGTTATGCCAAATCCGGCGACTTTATTATTATTACGGCCGGTTTTCCGCTTGGCAAAAAGGGAAGGACTAATATGCTCCACACGGTTTACATCCCTTAGAAGGGTGGATAATGGACTACTAAGGCGGTTTTACGCTGTCTCGAAAAATTCATGTACTTTTTTGTACACTAAAATTTTTCTCGCAGTTAGAAACCGCCTTATTAGTCTCATTCTGCACCCTTCTGACATCTGAGTTCTTCTCAGGCAGGAGGTAAACAGGGGAGAAAGTTGAATGTTAAAAAGAGGAATGCATCGAATCGGCTGAATCTGTGTATAATTTCCGAAATCAAAAATTTTGCTTGTAGAATCGTCAGAAATGTTCTAAATTCAACGCAGTTTTTAACTTTAACGGGTTGTATTTCTGATACGACTATATTTTAACTTTTAAGCTTAAGGAGCTAAATAAACCATGAGTAAATGGGTATATACATTTGGTAATGGCAAAGCTGAAGGCGACTCCAGCATGCGCAATCTCCTTGGCGGTAAAGGTGCTAACCTTGCGGAAATGAACGTGGTTGGTTTGCCGGTGCCTCCTGGATTTACTGTAACAACTGAAGTTTGTACATATTACTATGCCAACAACAACACTTATCCGGAAGATTTGAAAGATCAGGTTCGTGCTGCTGTTGCTCACGTTGAAGGCATTATGGGCAAAAAATTTGCCGATGCCAACAATCCTTTGTTGTTCTCCGTTCGTTCAGGTGCACGCGTTTCTATGCCGGGTATGATGGATACCGTTCTCAATCTCGGGTTGAATGATGAAACTGTTAAAGCTTTGGCTAAAGCCTCCGGTTCTGAGAGATTTGCTTACGATTCTTACCGTCGTTTCCTCCAAATGTTCTCTGACGTGGTTTTGGGTGCCGATATTGAAGAATATGAAGGTGCTTTGGAAGCTATGAAAAAAGCTAAAGGCTACAAATCCGATACGGATCTGACAGCTGAAGATCTCAAAGAACTGGTTGCTCAATATAAAGAAATTGGTAAAAAACTGGGCAAAGTCGTTCCGCAGGATCCTTGGGATCAGTTGTGGGCAGGTATCGGTGCCGTATTCGGTTCCTGGATGGCAGCCCGCGCTATCACTTACCGTAAACTGAACAATATTCCGGGTGACTGGGGTACAGCCGTTAACGTTCAGACTATGGTGTTCGGTAATGCCGGCGATGACTGCGCTACCGGCGTATGCTTCTCTCGCGACCCGGCTACCGGCGAAAACGTTTACTACGGCGAATATCTGGTTAATGCACAGGGTGAAGACGTTGTGGCCGGTATTCGTACTCCGCAACCGATGGCTTCTATCAAAGACGGCACTTCTCTGGAAGAAAAATGGCCGCACCTGTATCAGGAACTGGTAGATGTTCGTAACAAGCTCGAAGCTCACTACAAAGATATGCAGGATATGGAATTTACCATTGAGCACGGCAAACTCTGGATGTTGCAATGCCGTAACGGTAAACGTACCGCTGCTGCTGCCGTTCGTATGGCTGTTGAAATGGTTGAAGAAGGCCTGCTGAGCAAAGAAGAAGCTATTATGCGCGTTGGTGCTGATCAGCTTGACCAGCTTTTGCACCCGATGTTGGATCCGAAAGCCAAGAAAAACGTTATTGCAACAGGTCTTCCGGCTTCTCCGGGGGCAGCTGTCGGCCGTGCCGTATTCAGCGCTGAAGATGCTGAAGCCTGGGCTGCCAAAGGCGAAAAAGTTATTTTGATCCGTAATGAAACTTCTCCTGAAGATATCGGCGGTATGCACGCTTCTCAGGGTGTGATTACAGCCCGCGGCGGTATGACTTCACACGCGGCCGTTGTTGCCCGCGGTATGGGTACTCCGTGCGTTTCCGGTTCTAACGACATTACTATTGATTATGCCAAGAAAACAATGTCTACAAAATCAGGCGTTGTTGTTAAAGAAGGCGACTGGGTATCTCTGGACGGTGCCAAAGGTCAGATTATTGAAGGTCAGGTTCCGACAGTTAAAGCTGATACCAGCACTGGTAACTTCGGTAAATTGATGGGCTGGGTTGACGAGATACGTACAATGGAAGTTCGTGCCAATGCCGAAACTCCGAAAGATGCCCAGACAGCCCGCGATTTTGGTGCACAGGGTATTGGTTTGGCCCGTACGGAACATATGTTCTTTGACGCTGACCGTATTCCTGATATGCGCGCTATGATTTTGTCTGACAATGAAGAAGGCCGTCGTGCCGCTTTGGCAAAATTGTTGCCGTACCAGAAACAGGACTTCAAAGATTTGTTCAAAATTATGGAAGGCCTGCCGGTTGTTGTTCGTCTGTTGGATCCGCCTTTGCACGAGTTCTTGCCGCATACCGAGGCAGAAATGAAGGATCTGGCTAACAAAATGGGTATGACTTTGGAACAGGTTAAAAACCGTGCCAATGCTTTGCACGAAGCTAACCCGATGTTGGGTCACCGCGGCTGCCGTCTGCCGATCACCTATCCGGAAATTTGTGAAATGCAGACCCGCGCTATTTTGGAAGCTGCTATGGAATGTGCCGATGCCGGTATCAAAGTTTTGCCGGAAATTGAGGTTCCGTTGACCGGTTCCAAGAAAGAGCTTGACATCGTTAAAGCTATTATTGACAGCACGGCCGAGAAAATCTTCGCCGAAAAAGGCAAGACGATTAAGTATGAAGTCGGTTCCATGATTGAATTGCCGCGTGCAGCTTTGAAAGCTGACGAATTGGCTCAGTCTGCCGAGTTCTTTGGCTTCGGTACCAATGACTTGACTCAAACAACTTTGGGTATGAGCCGTGACGATACCGGCGCTATCCTGGATGAATACCGCGCCCGCGGCGTTTATGTTGCAGATCCGTTTGCTTCTATTGACGTTGAAGGTGTTGGTTGCCTGGTTAAGATGGCTTGTGAGAAAGCCCGCAGTTCTAATCAGCACATCTGGTTGGGTGTTTGCGGTGAGCATGGTGGTGATCCGGCATCTATCGATTTCTTCCAGACTTGCGGCATGAACTATGTTTCTTGCTCTCCGTACCGTGTACCGGTAGCTCGTCTGGCTGCGGCTCAGGCTGCCATTCGTCACAAAGGCGAAAAGATTGAGAAAACCTGCTGCAAATGTGCTTAATTCAGCTCATTTAACGCAATGAAACAAAAAACGTCTGAATGAAGATTCAGGCGTTTTTTTTGTGGAAAAAACGAGGACGAGTCAAAGAGGGCTAAAAACGGGGAATTGGGAGAAGAAAGGGGAAAGATGAGAGAGGATAGGCAGGGGAGAGGAGTAAAAATGTGAAATAGTTAGGAGCGAATAAAATGAGAGAGAAGGCAGAGAGTGGTCGAAGATGAGAGGGGAGAGAGGGCTGAATTTCGGGAGAGTGATGAGGGTGAGGAAAGTATGGCTGGAAAAGCAGAAAGAAGATGAGGAGGGATGCAGAGAGAAGTAAAAGAAAGATAGCCGGTGGAATGATTAAGTGGGATGAGAGAGTTGAAGAAAAGGGCAGAGGGAAGGCGGCGATATAGTTGAGTGAGTGGGACAGCTAAAAAAAGGCAGAGGACAGACAGTCGGGTACAAGAAAACCCTCCGATTTATTTTCGGAGGGTATCTGTAATTCTTACAAAAACTCTAAATACTGATGTCGACAATTTGTCCTTTGGCGCCACTTGCCGCAATGGCGGTTTGAAGTTTAGTGTTTTTTTCAGTTTCAGCAATTTTCTCCTGAACCTGAAGGGCGGTTTTCATATCACTTAATTGAGACGAATTTATTATTGGCGGATAAGAACCGTAATTGGATGAAATGTTCATGCTCATGTGTTTAGTCCTTTACTGTCCAAACCAAGATTTATTATAGCATATTTTTACGATGGGGTCAAGGCAGAGCGAGATATAGAAAAAACGCCGGAAAATCCGGCGTTTTTAAGTTGTTGAGGTTATTGCTTTTTATGAAGCGGGGTGTATGTTCCGTATTCTTCCTCAACTAAATCGTCTTTTTCAACGGTACGCCATTCGGGATTTTGCCGGACATCGTAGCGTTTAGTCACGTTGTCAGAGAAAGTGACGTAAGCTACTTTGTTCTTTTTTGTTTCCGAACCGGTGTAAGAGCCACTGTGGCTGCCAGCATTTCCCAAGCGGTCAAATTTAGGAGATAAAGTGCCTCGAGCAGCAGTAGATGTTTCTTCATCATCAAAAATCAAACGGATAATCGTTACTTTCTTAACGTTTGAAACCGGCTGTTGTATTGATTGCGCTGCAAGGTTACCACATAAAAACAATAAAACAAAAATCTGAGAAATAATAATTTTTTTCATGATTTAATAATTTTAAAGATTCATAAAAATTGATTTTCAATCTTAATATGCACATAGACAATAATTTTGTCAATTTGTTTTTTGGGGAAGGGTAAATAAACGGGGCTTACATAAAAACCCCGTTTAAGAAAGATGCCGGTGTCAACAGGTAGTCGTTGCTGCCGGCCGTCAGGTTTATGCCGCTTTGGGCAGCGGAATGAGACATACTTTGGAAAGTATTGTTAACGAATTAACGGTTTATATTTAATCCGGTGGGGATTGGCGGCATCTTCGCCGAGGCGGCGTTTTTTGTCCTTCTCATATTCTTCAAAGTTGCCTTCAAACCAAACAACGTTGCTATCGCCTTCGTAGGCCAGAATATGGGTTGCCAGCCGGTCTAAGAACCAGCGGTCGTGCGAGGTTACCAAAACGCAGCCGGGATATTCCATAATACCTTCTTCCAGTGCTCTGAGCGTGTCAACGTCCAGGTCGTTGGTCGGTTCGTCAAGCAGAATGACGTTGGCACCTTTTTTGAGCATTTTAGCCAGATGGACACGGTTTCTTTCTCCACCGGAAAGCTGTCCGACTTTCTTTTGCTGGTCGGCGCCTTTGAAGTTAAATTGTCCGACATAGGCGCGGGACGGCATTTCTTTTTTGCCGAGCTGGATCATATCCAAACCATCGGAAATTTCTTCCCAGACGGTTTTTCCGGCATCCAGTTCGTCGCGGGATTGGTCCACATAGCCAAGGTCGACGGTTTCACCAAGGCGGATTGTTCCCGAATCCGGCTTTTCCTGTCCGGTTATCATGCGGAACAATGTGGTTTTGCCGGCGCCGTTCGGGCCGATAATGCCGACAATCGCACCTTTCGGAATTTTGAAAGAAAGGTTGTCAATCAGCAGTTTGTCGCCGTAGCCTTTGGAAATGTCACTGGCTTCAATAACCAAATCGCCCAGGCGATCGGTCATCGGAATATTGATACTGGCAAAGGAGAGCTTATCTTTGCCGGATTGTGCCAGAAGTTCTTCATAGGCGTTAATACGCGCTTTGGATTTGGCCTGACGGGCTTTGGGATTTTTCTGAATCCATTCCAATTCGTTGGCCAGTGTTTTCTGACGGGCAGTTTCTTCTCGGGATTCCTGCTCCAGACGTTTTTGCTTTTGTTCCAGCCAAGAAGAATAGTTGCCTTCATAAGGGATTCCCTGCCCGCGGTCGAGTTCAAGAATCCAACCGGTGACATTGTCCAGAAAATAGCGGTCGTGTGTGACCATGACAACAGTGCCGCTGTAGTTTTGCAGGTGCTTTTCCAACCAAGCCACGGACTCGGCATCCAGATGGTTGGTCGGTTCGTCAAGCAAAAGCATATCCGGCTTTTGCAGCAACAGGCGGCAGAGGGCGACACGGCGTTTTTCACCGCCGGAGAGTTTGGTGACGTCAGCATCGGCCGGCGGGCAGCGCAGCGCATCCATGGCGATTTCGATTGTGCGTTCAAAGTCCCAGCCGTTGCAGGCGTCGATTTTTTCCTGCAGGGCAGCCTGTTCTTCAATCAGAGCATTCATTTCCTCGTCGCTCATCGGTTCGGCAAATTTTGCAGAGACTTCTTCAAAGCGTTTTAACAGGTCTCTGGTTTCTCCAAGACCGTCCATAATGTTTTCAATTACATTTTTTGACGGGTCAAGTTTAGGCTCTTGTTCAAGATAGCCGACGCGAACACCTTCGGCTGCCCAGGCTTCGCCGTTAAAGTCTTTATCGACTCCGGCCATAATCTTCAGCAGAGTTGATTTTCCGGCGCCGTTAACGCCCAAAACGCCGATCTTGGCGCCGGGAAGAAAGGACAAAGTGATGCCTTTGAACAGTTCTTTGCCGCCGGGAAAGACTTTGGTCAAGTTTTGCATTACGAAAATATATTGGTAAGAAGCCATATTTGTATTTCTCCGTTTAAAGTTTTAATTGGAGCCAAGTATAACGAAAAGTTTCGATTTTGCAAGCGAAGTTATTTATTGCCGCCGGCTGATGCGTTTGATGCTTGAAGGCTGCGGAGCGGAAGGGCGGCGGGTTGCCTTTGTGCCGGTGTCTGAAACGGCATTTTCATAGCGCGGGCGAGCTTCGGGTTTGAGCGACGTTATCTGCGGATTGAGCTGCTGCGGGTTAATCTTGCGTTGTTTTCCGGCATAAATACTTTGTGCCGCGCCGATTTCGGGAGCTGAGGTATCGTAGATGCGGGCGGCATCATAAGGGCGGAAAGGTTTGATTATTTTGCCGTCGGGCATTTTTAAAGAGCCGTCGGCGTATAATGTGATGTTAAAGATTTCCTGATTGTCAAAGCGGCGGACAATTTGCGGGCATTCATAAAAACCGTCAAGCTGTTTGGAAATATAAGCATCGGCTTTGGCTTCACTATAAGCGTAAATTCCCTGATTCATAATCTCTACATTCGGTGCTTTGGTCAGCATAATGGCGCGGGCCAGCATTTCATAAGTGGCGTAGCGTGTGGAGCCGCAGGCCATGCCCTGACCGCCGATGGCGCCCAGAGCCTTGACTTCTTCTATATAAGGAAGTTGGGCAAATGCCGGGCCGGCAGACAAGAAAAGGGCAGAACCAAGCAATAGAATCTTCTTCATTTTTCTTTCCCATGTTACGGATTTTTGCCGATTATAGTAAAAATATTTGCTTTTGCAAAATCTTTTTTCAGAAATCATATAAATTTTGGTTGACAAAGCAGAATAATTGGCATAAGTTGCGGGCAAACACTTCGTATAAGGAAAGAAAAATGAAAGTTTACAGCTCATTGAAGTCAAAAAAAGTACGTGATAAGGACTGCAAAGTTGTTCGCCGCAAAGGCCGCGTATACGTTATTAACAAGAAAAACCCGAAGCTGAAAGCCCGTCAGGGTTAATTGCTTGTTGAACGAACAGACAGATTTTTGAAAAAGACGCCGTTGTTAAGCGTCTTTTTTGTTATTTATGGGAAAGCCAAAAAGCGAATCATAAAAATTTAGTGCGTTGAGTGTGGTGGTTGCCTTTATTTTTATTTAAAGTTGTGCCAAGGGCTGATGGACTGTAAAATTTTATCCCCTTTAAAAATGGCTGATTTTACAGGTTTTTTGTTTGCTTTAGCACAGGTTATGCCCCGTTTTGGTGCATTGAAAAAAATAATGCTTGCCAAATTGGGATTTTCTGTGCTAACAAATCAATCACAGGCCGCTTGGTGGTTTGATTAATTTGTTTTAATATTTTTTGAGGTTTATCATATGACTGATACAGCTAATCGCGTTAAGAAAATCGTTGCCGAACACCTCGGCGTTGAAGAGGCTAAAGTAACTGACACAGCAAGCTTCATTGACGATTTGGGCGCAGATAGCTTGGATACAGTAGAATTGGTTATGGCTTTTGAAGAAGAATTCGGTTGTGAGATTCCTGATGAAGCTGCTGAAAAAATTCTTACTGTTAAAGATGCTATCGACTATCTTTCTAAGAATGCTTAGTCTGTTTAGACTTGAAGAATTGATGAAACTCGCTTGACTTATAGCGAGTTTTTTCATATAAGAAGTAGTCGTGTCTTTTGACTATTAATAATTTTTTATGAGGTAATGTATGAGAAGAGTTGTTGTTACCGGGCTTGGTATCGTTTCACCTTTGGGAAGAGGCGTTGAACATAACTGGAAAAGTATTCTGGCCGGTAAATCCGGAATTAAAAAAATTGAGAATATTGATTTGAAAGATATTCCGGTTCAGATTGCCGGACAAGTTCCTTGGGGCGAAGGCGAAAATGATTTTAATCCGGATACGGTAATGCCTCCCAAAGACCAAAAGAAGGTTGACAAATTTATTTTGTATGGTCTGGCTGCCGGTAGCGATGCATTGGAAGATGCCGGTTGGAATCCCGAAACGGCAAGCGAAGAAGAAAAATATCGTGCCGGTGTTATGATGGGTTCCGGTATCGGCGGTTTGCAGGTTATTTATGACAATTCTATTTCTTTTCATGAAAACGGCATTAAGAAAATTTCACCGTTCTTTATTCCTTCCTGCCTGATTAATCTGGTTTCCGGCAATCTTTCTATCAAATATGGTCTTAAGGGGCCGAATCATGCTTGTGTGACGGCTTGTTCCACCGGTACGCATGCTATCGGCGATGCCGCCAGAATGATTGCAATGGGTGATGCGGATATGATGTTGGCCGGCGGCGCCGAATCTGCCGTTAATGTTCTCGGACTTTCCGGTTTTGCCAGAATGAAGGCTGTTACTTCTGATTTTAATGATAGGCCCGAAAAAGCTTCTCGTCCGTGGGACAAAGAACGCAGCGGTTTTGTGATGGGTGAAGGTTCCGGCGCTCTGGTACTGGAAGAGCTGGAACACGCCAAAAAACGCGGGGCCAAAATTTATGCCGAAGTTGTCGGTTATGGTATGAGCGGTGACGCTTATCACATTACTGCTCCGTCCGGCGACGGCGCTTACCGTGCTATGAAGATGGCTGCCGATCATGCCAGAGAGCACGGGGTTGAGTTGAAAGATATTAACTATATTAATGCGCACGGAACTTCTACGCCGGCCGGTGATGTCGGTGAGGCTCTGGCGGTCAAACGCTTATTCGGTGATGAGCTTATCGGAGAAGTTTCGATGTCTTCAACCAAATCTGCCGTCGGGCATCTGCTGGGTGCTGCCGGTGCCGTAGAAGCTGTTTACAGTATTATGGCCATTAAAGATCAGACTTGTCCTCCGACGCTGAATCTGGAGAATCCTGCTGATGAATTGGAAGGGTTTGATTTGGTTCCGCTGAAGGCTAAAAAGCGTGAAATCAAAGCTGCCATGTCCAACTCATTTGGTTTTGGCGGTACAAACTCGTCTTTGATTTTCAAGAAATTTGAAGACTAATGAAAAAAGCGCTTTTTTTTGCTTTATCATTAAGTCTGATTGCATTTTTGCAGATTAGAAAGTGGGTTGTTGAAAGCGGCCCGCTTTCTGATTCTGTTACCGTTATTGTGCCCAAGGGAGCAACCTCGGGAATGGTTGCTGCAGTTTTGGCTCAAGCCGGCGTGATTGACAAACCGTGGCTTTTTCGTGCGGTCGGCCGGTTGAACGGACTGGATAAGAGAATTCGGGCGGGAGAATATGAATTTACGCCTCGGATGTCTTTATCCGAAACTCTGCAAAAAGTAACGTCCGGCGAAGTTTATTATCGAAAGATAACGTTTGCCGAAGGAATGACTGTGGCACAGTTTGTGGCTCTGCTTGAGGAGAATCCGGTGCTTTCGGGGGAGATCAGTGAACCGGCGAAAGAAGGTGAGTTGTTGCCTGAAACTTACAGCTTTACTTACGGGGACAGCAAAAATTCGATTATTGTCAGGGCAAAGCGGGCGATGGTCAAAGTTTTGACTGAAGAGTGGGAAAAACGAGCTGCCGCTCTGCCGTTAAAATCTCCGCAGGAATTGCTGGTTTTGGCTTCGCTGGTTGAAAAAGAGACGGGTGTGGAGGCGGAACGTTCACAGGTGGCTTCAGTTTTTATCAATCGTCTTAAGAAGGGAATGAAACTGCAGACGGATCCGACGGTGATTTATGCTCTGACAAAAGGCGAACGGGAGTTGGGGCGGCCGCTTTTGAAAAAAGATTTAGGAACGGACAGTCCTTATAATACTTATAAATATTATGGTTTGCCGCCGGCGCCGATCTGTAATCCCGGAGTAGAGGCTATCACGGCGGCGGCTCATCCGGCTGATACGGATTATTTGTATTTTGTAGCCAGTGGTGACGGCGGGCATAATTTTGCAACCTCACTTAATGACCATAACCGGAACGTGAAGGTATGGCGCCGGAAAAATAAATAAAATTGTTGACAAAATTTGGCAAGAAGAAGTATAAGAAAGCATCATAAAAAATTATTATGGTGCTTTTATTAATATAAAATATTATATCATTATGGAGATTTTAAGTTTTAATTTGCCGGAAGGTGTTCAAAAGTATTTACGAGAGAAAAAAATTCCGAAGGAGTGGTTTTATTTGTTGGCATCGCTTATTGTTTATCGCGGTGGCACAGAAGACGTGAAGGCGCTGATGCCTGAAGCTGATTTTGAAAATGATCTGGGAATGGATTCATTGGATAAGGTGCAGGTGGTGATGGATATAGAACGTGTTTTTGATATTCAAATTGCCGATGACGAAGCTGAACGCTTTTATACTTTGGCTGATATTTTAGAGTATTTGAGAAACAAAGTTTCTGACGTTAAACTTTCCGAGTTTGTTGAACTTGATTAAGAAAATGCGGTTTTATGCCGCATTTTTTTTCATTTGGACGAAAAAACGTCTTGTGTAATTTATGGAAATGATGTATATTTTCTCACACAAAAAATTATGAAGTTATTATTTTATTGTTTAACATATTAAATTCATTTAAGATTATGAATAAAAATGAGATTAAAAACAGATTGTTGAAAATTATTGCCAAAAGAGTTAACAAACAGTTGGATCAGAATTGGAAAGATTTGAAAGATCTGAAAAAATTGAAAGCCGGTAGCGGATATGTGACCATGGACAGCAGTTTTTGTGATGATTTGTGTATGGATTCATTGGACCGGATTGAACTGGCGATGGATATTGAAAAGGCTTTTTCTTTGCCTCGGCTGGATGATGCCAAGGTGGAAAAATGGAAGAATGTTTCTGATTCTTATCAGACGGTATGTGAAGTCTTGAAGGTTGCTTAAATTAAAATTATCAGCTTATGAACATCATTTGGTGGACAATCCTGATGCTTTTAACGGCATCCGGTCTGTTTTTTACCCGAAAAATCGGTGAATTGAAGAGAGGGTACGTCCGGCGTATGTCCGCGTATTATTCCCGAAAAATCAAAAAGTATGAACTGCTCAGCAATGCGGTAGTTTTTAGTTTTCTTGTTCTGGCTTTGGGGGCGCTTGCCGCGGAACAGCTGGAAGGTAATGAAATTGTATTGGCTTTGCTGGCCGGTTATGCCTTGTTTGAAACCGTAAGGGCTTTTTATCGCCGCAGATTGCTTTATCTGCTGTTATGGGGAGCTACACTGATTGCTGTTCCGGCTTATCTGCTGTTTAAGGCCGGCTGGCTTATGCTTGTCGTGATTGTCCTTATGGTGATCAGCTGGTGGATTAAAATCTGGAATTTTTATAAACATTAATCTTATTTATATGCAAAAAAACATGAAACTCAGAATGTTGGAACATAAATGTCTGACATGTTATGCGCCGATATATAAGGCAGGGGAAATTTTTGACGGTACGGTTTATGAAATAAGCAGTGCTCGGGATATCTTATCAATTGATTTGCTTAGAGGCGGAAATTGTACGGTTGCTCTTGGTATGCTTGCCGGAATTGAACCTCAGTTTAAAATCGGGGACAAGGTGGAACTTGTTTATATGCCTCAGGCGGCAACCCGGTGGGATCCGGAAAAAAGTTTTTCTTTAAGCTTTCGGTATTTGAAGATGCGTTTTCCTGATTATGTGTTTGGTGATGAACGTGTCGGAACGGTTTTAGTTCGTGGTACGAATGCCATTTTGGTTCTTTTGGATGAGGAAAGAGAAATTGTCGGGCGGTATCTGCCGCCGTATGGCGCTATTCCTGATTATCTTCAGAAATTGAGTGCGGGCGACAAGGTTATCTGCGCTTGTACCCAAAATGGCGATATCGTTAATATTGATGAGATGGTTTATTGTGAATATTAATAATCTTAAAATTTAAGAGTATGTTAGAAAGGTTGAAAAAAATTGCCCGAAAGTTTGGTATTCTGGCCAAACCGATGCAGATTTTTGCTCCAAGAAGAACCTCTCAAAAATTGGGAGAGACGGACAGAAGCAGAATTTCTGCCGAGCAGGGAATTAAAGCTTCTCAAAACGTTTCAAGAAAAGGGACGAGAGGAAAGTAAATTTGAAAAAATGCGCTGGAATATCCAGCGCATTTTTTTATAGTCAAAATTTTATCTTTTTCCCTCCCTCTGATGCACTCTCGATTTTCTTTTTGATTTTCTCATCAGGAGTATTTATTTCTCTTTCCCTTATCTCTTCGCCATTTTCTCTTTTCGTCCCGTTCCCTTTTCTCACTTCATTATCCCGTTTACTCTCCTCTCCCTTACCGCCTTTTTTCCACCCGCCTCATTCCTTTCCTTCTCCTCTTCCCCTTCCCCGCTACGCCCACCTTCTTTAGCCAAAATCCCCTCTGCTTTCTCATCCCCCTGCCCAAAATCTCCACCCAT
>CAJUCZ010000032.1 GCA_910585375.1 uncultured Alphaproteobacteria bacterium
TTTTTCTTTATGTTACTTTTGTCATGTAACAAAAGTAACCAAAAGTACTAGCCCTAAACTCGTTTTCTAAGTCTTCATGAAAAAGTTCAGGCCGTCTAAGCACAAGGCTAAGACGGCAAGAAGGCACAATGTGTTTTTAATTTCCTCTTTTTCACAAAGACTAAGAAGTACTCGTTAAAGGGCGGGGGCTAACTCCCCCTGTCCCCCTCTTATCAAAGAGGGGGAGTAAAGGTGCTTCATTTGGGGTTGTCGCAAAGGGCACCCAAATCGTGCCGGACAGGGGAATGTGTTTTAGGAGATTATATTCGAAAGTTTATAATTCAGCCTTTTCTGATTAGCCAAAATCTCCTATGTTTTTCCACACCTCTGTCCAAAATCTCCACCAAACTTTTCATGAGTACTTGACACTGATGCTTCTTTGTGGTATAGTGACCTTAGTATTGAAATTTTTCAAGGGAGGATAACCATGAAACACACTATGCTACACATGAAACTAAACTCTGCGGTATCAGTCTTGGCTGTGGCCGCCGCTTTCCCGGTTCTCCTCCCGCCTTCCAATGCACTTGCTGGGGTCTGCTTCCTGCCAGACTGCGGTGATGATGTCCTTGCCGGCGGCGGTGACATTAATATGAACATTAACGAAGATACCGAATATTGTGAAAATAAAGGTTATACATACTATTCGTCAGGACAATGTCCGCAATATCAGGCACAGGTCGGTAAGTGTTCCCGCGATGATCACTATCTTAAATGTGATCCGGTTAAATGGTGTACCGATAATGGTTATAACACCCAGACCTGTTCTCTGCCGTCCTTTGTTGACGGACAATGTCCGAACGGCAAGCCTTATTACAAACAATGTAAAGAAGACAGGCCGCGGGCCTGCCGGGAAGCGGGATATGTCAATTCCTGTTCTTCCGGACGGCTTTATGCCACTACAAACCGCTGTCAGTGGGACAGTTCCTACGGCAAGTGCTGTACCGCTTCGCCCTCAACCGGATGTCCGTCCAATTATTCCGTGAACTGCGATGCTTCCCGCGGGTCTTCCGGTACCGATACTTGCGGTTATACCTGTTACAGATGTTGCGATGATACTTGTTCCCGTGGCTCCAAGGATTATACCGGCAGCAAAGCCGGTACAACCGAGTGCGGATCAATCTGTCGTTACTGCAATACGTCATGCTCAAGCGGGAGTACCTCCTACAGCGGATCAGTTGTAGGTTATAACGAATGCGGCAGCGCCTGCCGGTCTTGTTCAACTTCCTGTCCGTCAGGGACATCGACCTCTAACCCCGGAGGCTGCGGCGGATCAACCACGAATGAATGCGGAACGAAGACTTGTTATTATCCTTATGAATCATGTCACACCCATTCTTATTCTTGTCCGTCAGGGTATCAGTCGAGTTCGTGCGGTTCCGGATATACCCAAACCGATACGGCGTCAAAATCCTGTTCCTGCGGGGCTACCACGGGTACTTGCTATAAATGCGAGAAAGATCATGATCCGGATGAATGTAAAACCGGTAATTATAAATCAGGAACGGTTTCCAGAACAGGTTGGTGTGATTGTGAGGGGAGCTGTACTTTTGATGCAACCAAGTATATTTGGTGCGGAGACGAATATTCTTGTACAACCTACGGAGGATATGAGAAATATATTTATACGAATTATTATCACGTTGACGGTCCGTTCTCGGGTGATGCAACGGTGACGGAAACTAATTGTCAGGCTAAACGGGCAACAAAGTCAAATTGGTGCTCTGATTAATTATTCTTCATCAGTCATAAGGTGGCAGAATTGCGGGCAGGGAACATCTTTCTTTTCAGGAAGAGGAGAGGGCGAGCTCAATACCGTAGCCGGATAAAGAAATAAACAAAGGAAAAGTAGACAGTATATGTTTTTCATGGATAATTATCTTTTGTTTTTTTTGAATAATGTTATGATGAATAATATAAGCGATATAGCAAAAAGTAGAAAATCGATTATTGCTATAATATTTTCTATATTGGGGATGTTTATTAATTGGTTGTTAAAGGCAAGAGGTATATGTAAAAAAAAGTAAATTAATAAATAACCACCTATTATGGCTAGCAAATTAAATATTTTTGGATACTTTTGTTTAAAATCTTGAAGGCTGGTTATAGGCTTTTTTAATACCACAATAAGTATTAAAAGCAAAAAGATTGGAAAAAGTACTGCAAAAATAGTGCGGTATAGTGGTAAAATCAGAGTGAAGAAAGAGGAGGCTAGAAAATATAAGCCGCAAAGGAAAAGTATATGGTAAAGTTTTTTCATGGTCAGTCTTTCTCTTGTTTTGGCATTTTGATTACATAGTAACCAGAGTTTTCCAAGTGTCCATTTATGTTAAGATTACGTTCTTGAACTTTGTATCCCTGATAGAAGTCGTTCCACTCCATAATTTCATATTCGGTAATGCTTTTTCCTTCTAAGGCAAAGTTATCATAACATTCATATTTAATGAAATTCTTTTTGTTTTCCAGTAATTTACACTCCTGAATGGTCACAGTGCCATGGAGATTGTCCTGAATTATCAAAATGGGGGAAAGCAAAATGCGCCAACAGTTAGTGCATATGGGATATATTGTTTCATAAAAGCGCCGATCGACGAATTCTTCATCAGTCATAAGGTGGCAGAATTGCGGGCAGGGAACATCTTTTTTTTCAGGCAAGGAAGAGGTTGAACTTAATACTGTAGCCGGATAAAGAAATAAACAAAGGAAAAGTATGTCGTAAAGTTTTTTCATGACTAGTCTTTCTCTTGTTTGGGCATTTTGATTAAGTAGTGAGAGGCGCTTTGAAATTCTCCTTTTATATTGAAATTACGTTCTTGAACAAGATATCCCTGATATAGAGGATCCCATTCCATGATTTCGTATTCGGTAATGCTTTTTCCTTCTAAGGCAAAGTTGTCATAGCATTCATATTTAATGAAATTTTTTTTGTTTTCCAGTAATTTACACTCCTGAATGGTCACTGTGCCATGGAGATTGTCCTGAATTATCAAAATGGGGGAAAGTAGTGTACGCCAACTTGTTTTTCCAAAAACCTGTAAAGTTTCATAAAACCGCCGATCAACAAATTCTTCATCAGTCATAAGGTGGCAGAATTGCGGGCAGGGAACATCTTTCTTTTTAGGAAGAGGAGAGGGCGAGCTTAATACCGTAGCCGGATAAAGAAATAAACAAAGGAAAAGTATGTTGTAAAAGTTTTTCATAATATTGTCCTCTATTTTTAATTATATAACATAATAATATACAAGTATAATAAATTTGTCATTAGTTTATTTTATGAAATATCCTTTTTGACACATATCATAAGCCCATTGGTTTCTTTCTTGGAAGCCTTTATTGAAATTTCCTTTATCATCTGTTTCTTTTCGATGAATATTTTGGCAAATGGCTTCTTTGTCTTTGTTTTTTATAGCTTCTTTTAATTTAGGCCAACCAAGAGTACCAACATGATAATTGGGTTCGGCAATGGCGACCTGCATTTCCGGACTCATGTATTTGAAGTTGGGATGAGTGTGGTGAAGTTCTTCTTCCCTAATGGCAATATCGTGGTCAAGAAGTCGGTCGGCATAGTTGCGGGATAAACGCAGCGGGGTTTGATGTTTAAAAGATTTTGCCCCATAGTTTTGTCCGTAAGGCGCCGCTTTCAGGGTATTGTAATATTCTTGGATTTCTTCCATAGTTGCCGGTTTTTGAGTCGTTTGGTTATGCCAAGGATGACGGGCAAAGCTGTTAATATCTTTATCCATATGACCGTAGCCGCTTGTTATGTTTCCTTCAATATCAAGGTAAGGATGTTCTGAAATGTCTTCCTTTTTTTTCAAGAATGGTTTTAAAGAAGCCATTGCAGGACTGGGCTTTTTCATATTTTGTTCAGTATATTTTACAGGCTGTATTCCTCCGGCAGCGGCGTTGGGGATTGTGCCGGAAGCTGATGCATAGCCCTGAAATGGCGGCTGCTGCGGGTGGAGTGACTGTTGGGGCTGAAACGGTTGTTGAAACTGTTGAGCCGCCTGCGGTCGGGGCTGTAAATAAGGGTTGGGAGAATCTTCACTGGGGACATAGGTTTTTTGATCAGGACGAGCCGGCGCCATACTGTCGTATTCCTGGTTGGGGTCAAGATAGTAGTATTTTCCTTCTCCCAATTTGGGGTTGAGGTTTTTGAACGGACGTCTTCCCTGCATAACGTCCAGCAAATCTTGTTCATGTTTTTTCATTTTATGGTCTCCATATATTAATAAAAAAGGGAGCCGAAGCTCCCTGAAGTTTAAAACAAAAAAAGACCGAACGAAAAATCCGTTCAGTCTGACTATATGACGGATACACATATCCACCATATGAAAAACAATACATATTAGTGTCACTAATGTCAATATAGTTTCATATGAACTGTGAATAAGGCGCTAATATTCCACGCGATTTAAGTATAATCCGCAGGCCGGAGCGTTGGGGCCGGCCATGCGCCTGTCGCAGGCTTCCAGAATCGTTTTGATATCTTCCGGCTGCCGGCTGCCGTCACCGACTTCGCGCAAGGTGCCGACCATATTTCTGACCTGATGGTGCAAAAAAGAGCGGGCTTCGACGATGAAGACGATTTCTTCGCCGTGTTGTTCGATATCCAGCCGGTCAAGGGTTTTTACCGGAGATTTGGCCTGACAGGCGGCGGCGCGGAAAGAAGTAAAGTCATGCCTGCCGAGCAGGTATTGCGCGCCTTGCCGCATTTTTTCCACATCCAGCGGAACAGGAACCCACCAAACGCGGTTTTTTTCAATGGCCGGCGGCGCCTTGCGGTTTAAGATACGATAGATGTAGCCGCGGCCTTTGGCTGAAAAGCGGGCATGAAAATCAGAGGAAACTTTTTCGACTTCCAATACGGAAACGGGAGCTTCTCTTAAGCGCAGGTGGGCGTTATAAGCCTCGCGCATGCGAAAAACATCCCAGTCTTTTTCAACGTCAAAATGGGCAACCTGTTTGAGGGCATGAACACCGGCATCAGTTCTTCCGGCACCGGCAACCTCAGTCTTGGTGCCGGTAAAAGCGAAAAGAGCATTTTCCAAATGCTCTTGTACGCTCGGACCGTCCAGTTGTCTTTGCCAGCCCAGTAAATTTGTGCCATCGTATTCTACGGTAATTTTATAACGCATTATTCGGCGGCGACTTTCAGGGCTGCGTTGTTATCCTGCATAAAAAAACCGAGTTTTTGCTGAACTCCCCAGATGACGCGCAAAGCTTCCAAGGCGTTTTCTCCGGTAATGCGCGGCGTTTCTTTGCCGTTGATGCAGTTGACAAAGTGGTTTAATTCAGCCTGCAGAGGTTGGTTTGTCGGGATAAACAACTGCTCAACGCTGCCTTTTAAGCCATAGTGCATCCATTCCGGAATCTCTTCCTGATTGACATAGGGCATACGTCCCTGAGTGTGAACGTTAATGCTCTGGTTGATGAAGTCCATGTCAATGTAGTTGGTATCGGTTGTCACGGCCATGGTTCTGACGCGAGCCTGAGTGATGCGGCTGGCCGTTATGTTGGCCGTGACGCCGTTTTCAAACTCAAGCAGTGCGGTGATGTAATCTTTGCCGGAAGCATGGTCGGGCGTTTTGACCGATACGGCATTGATGTTTTTGACCGGAGATTTGACCATAGAAAGGATAATCTCGGCATCGTGAATCATCAGATCCATGGCAACGTCAACATCGGTAATACGGCCGGAGGCGGCAGACATGCGTTGTGCCGTCAGCGAGCGAATCTTGGTTGTATCCGAGAGCAGGCGGTGCATTTGCTCAACCGCCGGATTGAACTGTTCAATATGGCCGACCAGTAATGTGACATTGTTGTCTTTGGCCGCTTTAATCAGGCGTTTGCATTCTTCTTCCGTAGTGGCCAGCGGTTTTTCCATCATACAATGGATTTTGCGGGTCAGGAAGAATTCACCGACGTCGGCATGTGTGACGGAAGTGGTTACAACGCTGACGGCGTCAACGTTAGCTGCAACTTCTTCCATGGAAGAAAAAGCCTTGATGCCGAAAGTCTCTGCAGCAGCTTTGGCCGCATCGGGGAAAATGTCGTAAACGCCGACGAGTTCAACGTTGTTCAGGGTTTTATAAGTCTTGAGATGATTTTTGCCCATCATGCCAGCGCCAATTACTGCCACTCTAATTTTATCAGTCATAAATTTGCCTCTATATTGGTTTTTGGATTATTTTAGTTTACATATACCAATAAATTTGATAAAAAGCTTTTAAATTCTTGTTACATATTGTTACAATCGTTGTTAAAGGATGTCCGCGCTTATGAAAATTTCTCGTTTCTATCTCCTTATTCCGGCTGTGTTTTCTTTGTTTATGGCAGGCTGTGCCAGTGACGAGCCCAAGTGGGGCACCGAAAAAATTGAGGTGGAAGAAATGCCTTTTGCCATGGAGCCGGAAAAAGTGAACGGCCGTTTGGATGTGTATTCTTCCATGGCAAGGGCGGTTAAATATAATGTGGACGTAACTTCCCAGAATATGAGAAAAAAACTCGGGAATCCGAGCAAACTGACGGCGCGTGAGCTGTTGAACAGCGTGAACGGCGCGGTGAGCGGCGAAGAGAATCCTCTGTATAATTCTATTCGTCTTTTGGATTTTTCGGTGTTGTTCGCAGTGGCGAATCTGGAAGAGAGCGATGCGGCCAAAAACGAGACGATTTATGCAAAAGCATCGCAGTATCTGGCGCTTGCTGCCATCCGTTCTCATCAAAACGCTTTGTTCTCCGTCAAAAAAATTGCCGAGATTGACCGCCTGCTGAAAAAACAGCAGAAGAATCTGGCTGAACTTAATGCCAAACTGGAGAAAAAAGGCAGTTTGAGCGAGGAAGAAAAAGAATATAAAAAAGGTTTGGACGTGGCTGTTTATGAGCTTGTAAATTTTAAAAAACAGCTGCAGCAGAATGTTGACGATTATGAAAAACTGGTGAAATTTGACGGCAAAAAGCTTGAGCTGGAAGGACGCCGTTTTTATGAACTGGAGGATTTTGACCGTAATTATGTGTTGGATGTTTTTCAAAAATCGGCGGCAGGGAATCGGGAAGAGTTTCGTTTGGACGATGTGCCGGTGACTTTTGAAAGTGTCCGTGCCAATATCTTTAAGGCTTATCCGCAGGTTGAGCGTTTGCAGATTAACGGATATGAGGCCAAAGATCCCATTTATATTAACGGTTTGGTCGAACGGGCAAAAAATACGGCCGAGAATTTGGTGAGTGCGGCTTTGGGTTATGCCAGGACAGACAGTCAGAGGGTGCAGGAGAAAGAGTTTGTCCGCCGCAAGGTTCTGGACGAACTCGGGATTGCGATTTTTGTTCAGAACGAGATTGCTTATAATATGGTGAAGTCTGCTTCCGGAGATTATGAAGTTGTGGCAGAAAAGGTTAAAAGCCTGAAACAGGAGATCAGAGAACAGGAGAGGAATTACAATCTGACGCCGGATGAAAAGTTGGAGGTTTTGAATTTGAAGTTGAAACTTATGGAAGCGGAGAGCAAAGAAAGTCAGGTTTTGGCCGAAAGAGCCGTGGCGCTCAGGACATTGTATTTTTATGCAGGATTTTCGCCGTTTAATCAAAAGCTGATGAAAAAGGATATCCGTCAGATTGTGATTGCGCTGAAAGCGGCATTTAATCAGGATTTGGTGCAAATGTTGGCTAATTCTCCGAAAACAGAGAAAAAGCAACCCAAGCCGGATACGGAATGGAGCAAAAACGAAAACTGGCTGGAAGATGTTGTGGAGAACGAAAAGGTTGTCCTTCCTCCCAAAAAGGCTATCAGCCGTCCGGCAGCGTTGGGAGCCGTGACCGGCCCGGCGGTTTTGTACGGCGCGGATGCTGACGGCCGCAAGATTATGCAGCTGGGCGCTTTTACGGAATGCGACAATGCCGAGAAAGAGTGGAAGAATTTGCAGCTGGCTTATCCGGAGCTTGCCAAATTGCAGGGACAGGTGGAAACCGTGTCAATCAACGGCAGGGAAGTTCACCGGCTGATCGTACGTTCCGAAAAGGGTGGAATGGCCGGAATCTGTAATAAGCTGCGTCAGGCAGGACGGGGTTGTCTTCTGCGCTAGATTATAACTTGCAAAAGATTGAAACACGGGCTATGATGGTTTTAAGTGCTTTGGTGGAAAATGCAGGCTGAATAATGACTGATGATCAGGAAACAGATAAAAAAGATTTGGAAGTTTTGAAGCAGAAGATTCAAAATTCGAAGATTGCGTATGAACGTTCTGCCGGTGCAACGGAAAACGAAAGCGACATGACTTTTGAGTGGAGCGCGGTATCGGCCACCAAGCCCAATCCGGGGTTGAAAAAGCCGGAAGAACGTTTTTATACGTCTCAGCCGAAAATTGAGTTTTCCGGCAAAAAACTGGAAGACGGAAATTTTGCCGGCGAGAATTTGGAAAACGCCAATTTTTCCTGTGCGGATCTGAGCGGAACGGATTTGTCCGGTTCCAATTTAAGAGGGGTGGATTTTTCGGGATCCAATCTGAGCGGCGCCAATCTTTCGGGAGCCGATTTGACCGGAGCCGTATTGTCAGGCGCGGTTTTGAAGAACACCAATTTTACCGGCGCCAATCTTTCGGGTATTAAGTTTGAAGATATTGATATTGAAGATGCCATTCTGCTTGATATTAAAATTGATGACTGGGCGTTGGAAGATTTTCAGGCGCTGATTGAATTTTTGGCCAAGTATTATCCGCATAAGCTTAAGCTGACGTTGTTGAACCTGACGCTGTTGGATTTGTCGCGCATTGATTTGAGCAAGGTTGATTTGCGGGGAGTGGATTTTACCGGATGTGATTTGACCGGCGTGGATTTGTGGGGGCTTGATTTGAGCCAGTGTATTATTACGCCGGAACAGATTGCACAGGCGCTGGGACGCGTGCCGACACCGGCGGAGATGAAGATGCTGCTGGCGCCGAAAAACAAAGCCAAGAAAAAGGGTTGGAATGTGGACTTTGAAGACTTTTTTAACAACCGCAAAGAGTTTGGCGTGATTGACACGACCAAGATGAAGGGAACAAAAATTTCCGACATGATGAAGATGGGGCAGAAGCTCATGAAGAAAATGGGCTACGGACAGGCGCCGGAGCCGACCGATGCCGAAATTATTGCGGAGATTCAGAAAGAGAAATCAGAGAAAGAAAAATCTCATAATGCTGAGCTGCGGGAAGTTATTGAGGCCAGAAAACGCGAGGCTCTTGAACAGATGAAGCAAGATAAGGAAAAGAAAAGGGAATATGTGTCCGAGCCGGCAAGGGAAGAAAAAACGGCAGAGACGGAGATCCCGGTTCAGAAGAGGGAAGTTAAAGAAAAGAAAAAAGTTCATATTCACGGCAAAGAGTTTGACGTGGCAACGTTGGGACGAATCAAGTCTTCAATGGGCAATCACAGGTCTTAGATGTTGGACAAATATTGACAATTGACTACCCTTGCAGTAAAATTATTACAAGGGAGAATTTTTTATGTATCATTACAGTGAAGCCGAATTGAAGCAGGAGATTGCCGAATATATCCGAAACGGGTGCTATCCGTTTTGCCGGCGTTTTGCTTTTGCCGATAAGGTTGAGAAGCTGTTGGCGGATGATATTGCCGAGTTGAAGAAAATAAACAAAGCTTATAAACGGCCGTTTTTATGCGTGGATTATGATAAAATAGTTTCCCGCCGGTATTCAGGTCTTAACAGGCGATATTATAATGCAAACCTGATACGGGAGGCTTTTAAGGTTTGGGGGATGCGCAGTCTGGCTTATTTGCGCGAGGCCGGCGTTTTGCTGCCGAAAGACAAAAGTGCACGCGGCCGCGGCATGTATGTTCAAAACATGGAGATGCTGGGTAAGGAAATTTGCGGTTGTTATGTGGGGAGTTTTCGTGGTGCTTCGGCTTTATTTTATTATGCTGCAAAATCTCCGGCTTCTTCGGTAATGAATTTTTATCATGAAGCCGGGCATAATCTGCAAAATCTGCTGGGTATGAAATCTTGGAAAGGACAAGATGAATATATGCAGTATAAGTGTGAGGTTCATGCGGAAGTTTTTGCTTCGGCGATGATGATTTTGCGGGCCAAAACGGAGCAGGAGCGCCGGCAGGCTGAGGCTTTTGTGATGAAAAAAGCCATGAACAGCGCTGAATTCGGCGAGAATTTTGATGTTAGGTATAATTCTTATGCCGTAGTCAAACAGCTTGTGCCCGAACTCAGAAGGCTTGATTGGCGAATGCCGGAAAATGCAAACGGCGGAATTGATATGATAAAAACAGCCCGTCTGGCGCAAAGAATGGTTGACAAATATGCTTATTTGCGGCTGGATTTTGAGAATTATTCTGTTTTTCGGGAGCAAAATAAAAATTTATACAGGTTTAAGCCGGAGCAGGCAAGATGGTATAAAGACTGTATGGAGGTGCGGGAATGCCGTACATTTGATAGAATGGCTGAGCAGGAGAACGTTTATGTCGGTTTGCAAAGGGCGCGTTCGGAAAAAGAAAAGTCTGCGGTTTTTCATCAGGAGTATTTGTATTGCGCCGAAGATGTCAGGGCTTTTCGTCAGCTGTATTTCCGGTATAACCGGCGGGGGCGGTATTATGAAATGCTTAAGCGGACGGAAGCGGTCCTGAAACCGGAAAATTTGTGGAAAAAAGTCAAGCAGAGAGTTTGTGGTCTGCGTAGGGGAAGTTTGCGCGGAGGACGGGACTGATGATGACAGAGTATTCTGATGCAGATATTTTGAAAGACATTGAAAATTATATCATGGGAGGAATGCAGACGCTGGCTTATGAACCGCAATATCTGCCAAAAGTCCGCGAATTTATCGGTGATGATGCCGAACGGCTGGAAAAGCTGATGAATCAAAACGGGCACAGGGCTTTTTTGCTGGAAATGCGGGAGTATGTTGATATTGCAAAATCCGGACGGGAAGTGCGGGCTTTTCAGGATGAGAAACTGCTGGCTGCCGCGGAAAAGATTTTTGGCGCCGAAACCGAAGAGATATTGAGCAAACTTAATATTTGTTGGGAAGAAGACGGAAAAATAAAATACGGGAAAGATATGCACCTGCTGGGCAAAGATGCCCGCAGCGGATTGTGCAGATCATTTTATCCGGATAACCATACAAATAACGTTTCGGCAATACTTGTCGGCACGAATAACATGACGCCCGAGGAGGAATTATGGACATTTTATCATGAATGCGGCCATGCGTTGCAAAAGAACTTGTGCGAATATGCCAATCAAGATTTTCAGATGGTCTGGCAGTTTCAGAACAGCGGGATGAAATTCGGGACAGGCGGCGAATTGCGAAGAAAATATGATGAGGCCGCCGGTTATTTGTGCTATTTTAAAGAAGCGCATGCCGAAACTTTTGCAATGACGGTACTTATGCTGAAAGCCCAAGGTGAAGACGAATTTCAATTTTTTAAAAGTAAAAGTCTGAGAAGAGCCTGCCGCAAGCAGTTGAGCGGTGTCGGAAAAAGAAAAAATGCATGGTATAACTGTTATCCGTCAGTTACGGCCGTGTGCCGGCATTTGGACAAGCTCGGAGCCGGGGGGCGTAAAAAGTTTTTAGACGCAGAGGGCAAGATTGATTTTTTGAAGGTTAATGCTTATACCGCCAAAGCGGTGAACAGTACGATGTACGGCAAAAAAGAGTTTTTTGATTATTCCGCCGGCAAAGGAGGTGAAAATGCCAGATGGCGGTGGGATTGCCGGGAGGCTGAGGTTTTGAAAAAACAGTTTCCGCCAATGAATTTTTGGAGCGCTTTCTTTACAATTCTCAGGGATATTAAAAGGCCGGAAGACGCTTATCATTTTATTGCCCGACAAGGTGGCAGGAATCCGGCGGAGGATGCCGAAAAAAAACGTTTGGCGGCTCTTTTTTTGAAGCATAACCCATTAGTGCCGGCCGAGGCGAAATATTATGCAAAAAAAGACCTCGGACGGTGAAATTTGTGCTGTTAATTTCTGAATATTCGTTTATGATAAGCGCAGTTTTAATTTTAAGAATCGATGAGAGAAATGGAAGATACGCTTTTTTCGGCACAAATCAAGCGTCCGCTGGCTGACCGCCTGCGCCCGCAGGCTTTGACGGAAGTCGTGGGACAGGATCATATTGTCGGCGATAATGCCCCGCTCGGGCGGATGATTAAATCCGGCAAGATTACATCTTTTATTCTCTGGGGGCCTCCGGGGTGCGGCAAAACCACGATTGCACGACTGATTGCCGAGCATACCAATCTTTATTTTGAGCAGATTTCCGCTGTTTTTTCCGGCGTGGCCGATTTGAAGCGGGTGTTTACCTATGCGCAGGAGCGGCGGGCGAATCAGGGTAAAGGCACGCTTTTGTTTGTTGATGAAATTCACAGGTTTAACAAGTCGCAGCAGGACGGTTTTCTGCCTTATGTCGAAGACGGGACGATTATTCTGGTCGGCGCGACGACGGAAAATCCGTCTTTTGAGCTGAATGCGGCGCTTTTGTCGCGGTGTCAGGTTTTTGTGCTGAACCGCCTGAATGAGGAAAATTTTGAAGAGCTTTTGCAGCGGGCAGAGCGTGAGCTGGGGAAAAAACTGCCGGTGGATGATGAGGCACGCAGCTTTATGAAAGAAACCGCTGACGGCGACGGGCGTTATATTTTGAATTTGGCAGAAAGCGTTTGGGCCTATGCCCAGCCGGGCGAGATTTTTGACAAAGACAGCATTGTCAAGATTATCCGTTCCCGCGCGCCGGTTTATGACAAAGGGCGTGACGGGCATTACAATCTGATTTCGGCCGTGCACAAGTCTTTGCGCGGCACTGACGTTGATGCGGCGCTGTACTGGG
This sequence comes from uncultured Alphaproteobacteria bacterium, assembly GCA_910585375.1. GTDB lineage: Bacteria > Pseudomonadota > Alphaproteobacteria > RF32 > CAG-239 > MGBC133411. The sequence goes on from CAJUCZ010000032.1 coordinate 12,858, forward strand.
TAGCACGGATGATTGAAGGCGGGGAAGATCCGAAATATATTCTGCGGCGGCTGACGCGTTTTGCTGTGGAAGACGTATCGCTGGCTGATCCGAATGCCGTGACGCAGGCGATTGCCTGTTGGGAGACTTATGACCGTCTGGGGTCGCCGGAGGGGGATTTGGCAGTGTTTCAGCTGGCGGCTTATCTGGCGACGGCGCCAAAGTCGGTAGGCGTGTACAAAGCAATGTATGCGGCCAAAGATCTGGCACGTAAGACAGGTTCCCTCATGCCGCCGAAGAATATTCTGAATGCACCGACAAAGTTGATGAAGCAGCTTGGCTACAGTGACGGTTATGAATATGATCCCGATACGGAAGACGGATTTTCCGGCGCCAATTATTTTCCGGACGGGGTCAAAAGGGTTAAGCTGTATCATCCGGTGGAGCGCGGGTTTGAACGCGAAATCAAAAAACGGGTGGATTATTTTGACAATTTACGTCGCGAGAAACAGAAGAAAAAAGGGATTGAAGATGCTTAGTGTGATCAGTGTTTTTGCCGGCGGCGGCATCGGTTCGGTTTTGCGTTATCTGGTTTCTTCCAGAATCGGCTCTCATTGGGGGATTATGACAGTTAACCTTTTGGGGGCGCTCATTATCGGCATTGTTTATCATTTTGTGAGTGTCAGAACCGGATTGCGGTCGGAAGTCAAAGCTTTTTTAATGACGGGAATGCTTGGCGGATTTACGACTTTTTCAACCTATATGCTTGATTTTTGTTTGTTGATGGGAAGGCAGCAGACAGCGGAGGCTTTTTTATATTTGCTGGGTTCTTTGATGCTGGGAGTAGCTTTTTTGTATTTGGGTATTTATGCCGGAAAGATATTGTTTTGAGGATTGGGGCAAATGGCAGTGGAAATTGTAAAAGTTAAGGAAGTTGATGACGGGATGCGGCTGAACCGCTGGTTTATGAAATATTATCCCAAGCTCAGCCTTGGGTATTTGCAAAAACTTTTGCGGACGAAGCAGATTAAAGTAGACGGCAAAAAGGCCGAAACCTCGTTGAAGCTTGCCGCCGGTGCGGAGGTTCGCATACCGCCGCTGCATTTGGACGAGGCCGAGATGCCGAAGCAAAACCGAATCAGCAAAAAAGACACTGATTTTGTTTTGAGTATGGTTATTTATAAGGATAATAATATTTTGGTGCTTAACAAACCTTCGGGGATTGCGGTGCAGGGCGGGACGAATACCGGTTTTCATATTGACGGGTTATTGGATGCGCTTAAGTTTGAAGCTGAGGAGAAGCCCAAGCTGGTGCACCGGATTGACAAGAATACCAGCGGGATTCTGGTTTTGGCACGCAACCGCAAATATGCCGATTTGCTGACGAAAGCTTTTCGCGGGCATGATCTGCAAAAGACTTATTTGGCGCTGGTGCGGGGTTGCCCGTTGCAGATGAGCGGCGAGATTAAAGCGCCGTTGGAGAAGATTGGCGAGAGGGTTATGGTCGCAGAAGGCGGCAAGCCGGCGGTAACGGAGTATGATGTTTTGGATACTGTCGGTGACAGATTTGCATTGGTTGAGGCCAGACCGCTGACCGGCAGAACGCACCAGATCAGGGCGCATTTGGAATATCTGGGGACGCCGATTGCCGGTGATGACAAGTATTTTGGCAAGGAAAGGGCGCGGTTGTCCAGTGTCGGTGATAAACTTCATTTACATGCATACAAAATTGATTTATCGTGCCTATATAATAAAAAAATGGTGGTTTCGGCGCCGTTGCCGGAGCATTTTCGTGAAAGTCTTAACAATTTGGGTATAAACTTCAAGGAGTAACATAATGGTCAAGTTTTTCAAAGTACTGCTGGGCATTGTGCTCGCACTGATAATTATTGTATTGGTCGGCGGTTTTATTTTTATTAAAACCTTTGATTTGAACAAATATAAGCCTTATGTTACCGAACTTGCCATGAAAGAAACCGGCCGCGAAGTGACAATCGGAAATGCGTCGCTGGGGATTTCTTTGTCACCGACTCTGGTGCTTAATGACGTGACGATGGCCAATGCTCCCTGGGCGCCGGAACCCAAAATGGTGAAAATCGGCGAGTTGGAGGTTAAACTCTCGGTTTTGCCGCTTTTGAAAAAACAAATTGTTATTGATAAAGTTGCTTTGCTGAATACGGAAATTTTCCTGACCGAAGTGGCAGACGGAAAACAAAACTGGGTCTTGGAGCTTCCGGCAAAAAACAAACCGGCGGCAGAGACAGCAACGGTATCTGAAACTCAGCCGGTTTCTGCAGACAAAGAAACCCAAAAGGTGAATTCCGGTGCGGCGGCGCTGGCAGGTTTTGCCGCCAAAGACGTGGTGATTGAAAATGCCGTAGTCAAATATAATAATCTGAAGAACAATCAGAATATGGATGTGACGGTCAATAAAATTACCCTGAATGCCGAGAGTATGGACAGCAATGTCAATATGACTTTCGACGTTGTGTACAACCAGCAGAAAATTGCCGGAGAGGTGACTTCCGGTTCCGTTAATGCCTTGCTGAGGGGTGAGGGCGATTTTCCGGTCAAAGCCGCGGTACAGGCTTACGGCGTTGATCTGAAAGTTGACGGCGCATTGCAGAATGTATTGAAAAATCTTGGTTTCGGCATGAACGTCAATCTTTATAATCCGGCAGGAAATTTCGGGGCGCCCGAGACAACGCTGATTGCAAAAGTTTCCGGCAATTTGAAAGAAATTACTGCCGATATTTCCAGCCTGAATGTGGTGAATAACGTTATTGCCGGATGGATTAAGGCTGATATTGCGAATAAGGTGCCGATGATTTGGGCTGATTTGAAAAGCGATAAAATCAATTTGATGAATTTTTCAAAAAACAGCAATATGGCATGGCAGATGCCGGCGCTGATTGCTTCCGCCCAGGCCAGCGAACTGGTGCCGGACGAGGTTATTCCGTTTGCTTTGCTGAAAAGCGTGAATGCCGATGTTAAGCTTAATGTCGCTCAATTGATTATTGATCAGGCAATGCGGGCGGACAATGTTTCTTTGACGGCGAAATTGCAAAACGGCCTGCTGAATGTGCAGCCTTTAACGCTGAATTTCGGCGGCGGAGAAATTGACGCTTCTTTGAGTGCGAATGCGGCCAATGACAATTTGGCGGTAAAACTGACCAGCAAAAATATGAAGTTGCAGAATTTGCATCAGGATTTTGTTGTAAAAAATGCCAAGAGTTTTGGTATTGTTTCCGGAGGAAATCTGGATTTGGATGTTAATTTGTCCGGTTCAGGCAAGACTTATCGCCAGCTGGTTAACAATCTGAACGGCAAGGTTATTGCCATTGCCGGAGAGAGCGTCATCCAGACCGGAAAACTTGATTTTCTGGCTGATAATTTCTTTACGCAGCTGCTGAATACCCTGAAGTTGTCTTCTGATAAGGTTCGGAATATTGATATGACCTGTGCAGTGGTTCGGGCTGATATCGGCGGCGGAAAAGCTGTTTTTCCGAAAGGTATTGCCTTGAATGCCAAACAGCTGAATTTGGTCAGTGACGGTAACATTAATCTGGTTAACGATAAGATTGATTTTGGTATTCGTCCGTTCTCCGGTAAAGTTGTGGATACAAATCTGGTTCAGGCTCTGTCCTCTTTTATTAAGGTTAAAGGTACGCTGAGCAATCCGAAAATTACACTGGATGACGCGCAGGCGGTGCAGGCTTTAATCGGTGTTGCCGCAACCGGCGGTACGGCTTATCTGGGGTCTAAGCTGGTTATGGATGCCGACAGTTCTCCCTGTTATACTGCTTTGGCCGGTACGCCGTATCAGAGCCGTTTCCCGGCGCCTTCCAAGGCTTCTCAGGCAACGCAGGATTTGTATCAGGGCACACAAAAAGCCATTGATGACAGTGTTCAGGATATTAAGGGTGCAGCCAAGGATATTCTGGGTATTTTAAGCGGCAAAAAGAAATAGGAGCCGGAGAGAAATGAGTGACTATCTGAATAAAGCCGCAACAGAGATCGGTAAAAGCCGTAAAGAAGTGATTGACCGCTTGGTGGTATTTTCGCAAACAGATATGTTGTTGTTCTGGGGGCATGAAAAAGACCTGATTGAGCGGCAGGAAAAAGTCTGGGGGCCGATACTGCAATGGGCTAACAATGAGATTAATGTTGAATTTGTCAAAACGCAGGGGCTCGATGTTCCGGAAAACAAGGCTTCGGGAGAGAAGCTGAAAGATTATCTGAACAGTTTTTCCGATAAGGAACTGGCGGCTTTTTATGTGGCGGCTTTAAATATGAAATCTGTTTTGCTGGCGATTGCGTTGGTAAAAAAGCGCCTTTCGGCGGATGAGGCTTTTAATGCCGCTTTTCTGGACGAGTTGTGGCAGGCTGAAAGCTGGGGCGTGGAGAAAGAAGCCGAAAAGCGGCGGATCGAGCTTAAAAAAGAGCTTCATGAAATTGAAGATTTCTTAAAATGATACAAAAGGAGCCATTTGGCTCCTTTTAGGATTTTGTTGATGGATAAAGAAGTTTATATAAAAATTGAAGGACGGGTACAAGGAATTGGCTTTCGCTGGTGGGCAATTCACAAAGCTGAAGAAATCAGCGGAATATCCGGCTGGGTCAGAAATGCGGCGGATGGTTCGGTAGAAATTTTAATGCGTGGTGACGAAGAGAAGATTGATGCGATGGTGTTGGCTTGTCATAAGGGCCCGCCGCTGGCAAGAGTGGACAGGGTCTCTTTTATTGTCGGGAGAATCAGCAGCTGGTTGCCGCCGATAGAAGACGGAAAGTTTGTGCGTTGTTACTAATGTAGCCATAAGTTTAGCTTGGAAAATAGATGTTGAGGCATATTTTTTGAGTATCTGAAAACAGATTGGGAGAAAAATTATGCGTGTTGAGAAAACCCGTGAAAATCTGCGGGAATGTTTGTGTCTGCATTGTCCGTCTTATACAACGGTGTGCAAAATGAAGAATATGCCCGAGAATTTGATTAAAATGTTAGAACCGATTGATGATATAGAGCATTTTGAGGGGATGTATTGTGCGTTTGACCATAGCCATTGTATTCATGAAGACCGTGGTTGTATTTGCGAAAAGTGTGAAGTTCATAAAAAATATGATTTGAGAAATGAAGATTATTGTCTAAGAGACGGCGGAATGTAAAGAGCCCCCTTGTTCGAAGCAGAACAGGGGGTGTTTTTCAGCAGTTATACGGCCAGCGGTATCCTGTGTCTTTGCACGTATAGTTTGGGCATTTTTTTAAACAGTCTTCATATGAGGAATAATGTTCCAGAATATCCCAAGCGTAACCGGTTTCAGATTCTTCTTTCCCATCGCATGTAATTTTAGTTTTTTTAACGTGTATTCCGCAAGTGCATCTGTAATCCGGAGCGAAATCGGATTGACAGTGACCAACTGGATGATATTGTCCTAGGTATTCGGTCTTGCATGATTTATAACCAGTACAAGAACTGCTTCCGCCTGAACCGCCGGAATTACCGGAAGACGGAGGCGGGGTATAACAAGACCCGCAGCATTTTCTGGTACCGCCGCACCCGTCGGAACAAGAATAGCAGTTGCATCCGCTTTCATCACCATAAGGCGTACAGCATGATTGATAAGGATAATAGCATGTTTTCGTGCGGCATCCGTTCTTGGTCGACCCGCCGCAACCTCCGGGGTTAGAGGTTGAAGTTCCGGACGGGCAGTTTGGATTGCAGGTGTAATAGCAAGTATAACCGCAGCCGTCAGAGCCGTTTGCTCCGTAAGAAGAATAACTTAAAGACG
>CAJUCZ010000033.1 GCA_910585375.1 uncultured Alphaproteobacteria bacterium
ATTCGATTGAACAGACGGACAGAGAGGTCATAACCGCTTGGGACGGCAAAATGTATTTTAAGGGCGAAGAACCTGAAAAACCTTATGATTACGCTGAAAAGCGGCGCCAAAACTATCCGGATCTGACTGAACAACTGGACAAGCTGTATCATGATATTGAAGACGGTTTGTTTGGTGATGATGCCAAAACTTCAGAATTTTATCAGGCGCGCAAAAAGATAAAAGAGGCGTATCCCAAACAGGAGGAAGAAATCAATACAGAAATGGAAACAAATTCCGAAGAAGGAGAAGCGGGCGTTTAGCCCGCTTTTTTCTGAAAGGAGAAAACATGGATTGGGGACTGGTTACCGGAATGGCGGCGCTTTGCGGCGTTGTCGTCAATTTTATCCGGATAGGCCGTTGGCAGGGCAGTATTGAAACCCGCGTCGACAAGATAGAACAAAACTTTGACAAGCAGGATATCCGGTTGGAAAACCTGACAACGTCAATCAACGAACAAAATAAAATTCTGACCAAAATTGAAGTCAAACTTGATTTGATTTTTAAAGAAAACAAAGTAAAGGAAAGACGATGAAAAAACTAAAACGTTTGCGCCGTCTGCTGCTTTTGGCAGCAGCTATGACGCTTGTCGCAGTATCATTGCTGTATCCGCAACATGCCGAAAGTGTGGCGCGCGCTTTTTCTCTCATTATCGGAGCGGGAATATGATACGGCTGCTGCTGTGGCTTTCCGGCGTGGCTGCCGCCTGTGTGCTGAGTTATCAGCTCGGGCGCAGCCATAGCCGGCTTCAAACCGTAACCAAAGAAATAGAGGTAATAAAATATGTTTCTGCCCAATGTCATAAAATTTCGGCGCAGCCTAATCTGGAGCGCAATGCTTTGCTTGAGCTCATGCGCCGCGGACAGCTCTGAGCTTTGTCCGGTTTTTCCTCTGGCCGGTGAACGCGTAGCCTCGGAACTTCAACAAGCCGGATATCAGGAATATAAATACACATGGGAGTGGATCGGGCGCTTGGAGAAGCTAAAACGCCAACTGGATTTATGCAGGATTAATTAAGTATTAACCGAAACGGCAGTATAATAAAAAAATGGAAAATTCTGATCAAAAAAGTTATCACGCACTTGCTTTGGATGCGTACCGCAACGGCAACTACCCGCGTGCGCTGCACTTTGCTTTGAGCGGATTAAAACAAACGCCGGATAATGCCGATTTGCTCTGCGATTGCGGCAGCGCATATTTCATGCTCGGCAATTATGACAAGGCTGAAAGCTACTACCGCAACGCCTGGGTGCTCATGCCTGCTTCCGAGATGGTTAATATCAATCTGCTGAACGTTGACTACACGCGCCGCCGTTATGAGTCTGCATTGCAAAAAGCCGTGCAGATTCTTAAAAAAAATCCCGACAGCGCCGAAACACTGCTGATTGTGGGATCAATTTATTTTGAACAAGGCAGATATGAAGACGCCATGCGCTATCTGACACGGGTGCTTGCCATTAATCCCGAGGCTTTTTGGGCATTGAACTATATGGGGCAGTGTGCGGAAAAGACCGGAGATTTTGAGGCCGCTCTGGAATACGGACTGCGGGCGGCAGAGGTCGGTGGCGAGGATTCGCAACATATTAACTATGCCTATACGCTCTATGAATGCAGCTTGGAAATCGGTCAGGAAAAGGTAATGCCGTATGCCGAAAAATGGCTGGATTCTTTTTCCGAAAATCCGATCGTTCAATATGCCGTTGCGGCATTAAAAAATGATATTGCGGCAAAGGCGTCAAACAAAGTTTATGTTCAAAAAGTTTTTGATTACTTTGCGGATTCTTTTGAAGAGTCTCTCAAAAATCTGGGTTATCGCGTGCCGGAATGTATTGACGGATTCTTAAAGCGTTTTTACGGTTGGAAACTGTTCCGCAATTTGGAAATTCTCGATGTCGGCTGCGGTACCGGCTGGCTGGGCGGATATCTGGCAAAATATGTCGGCAAAGGGCATATTTACGGTGTGGACCTGTCTGTCGAAATGCTGAAAAAAGCCCGTGATAAAAATGTTTATTCCGGTTTGTATTGCGATGATGTTCTGCATTTTCTGGAAGGGCGTTTTGCCTGTCTGGACCTGATTACGGCGGCGGATGTTTTTATTTATTTCGGCAGCTTGGATTCGCTGTTTGCAAAACTGTATCAGGCCTTGAAAACAGGCGGGCGGGTTATCTTTTCAATTTCTCAAAATCAGACTAATGAGCGCGATTATTATCTGCACGCTTCCGGCCGATTTCAGCATAGCTGGAATTATGTGACTCATGTCTTGCAAAAAAACGGATTCCATTTGGAAAAAGTCAAAGAAGAGGTGCTGAGGTATGAGGGCGGCGAACCTGTAAAAGGCTGGATTCTTTCTGCCCGAAAAAGATAATTTTCAGATGCTTTGAAAACTCAAAATATCCGGAAAATCTGCTTGCAAATTTTTTAGATTCGTTTATGATGAGCCTTGCAGTCAGGAGGCTGACTGTGGTGTCTAGAAAACATCTTGTAAACTATGTTCCACTTTGGGTGGAGCGCCGGAAATAAGCCGCTTTGCGGACGAATCAAGGTGACTGTCTAGCACAGTTTTTCAGCTCCGCCACCCTTTAATCGGGTGGTTTTGTTTTAACAAAATAGTGGAGCGAAAATAAAATGTTATCAAGAAAATATAGAAAAGAATGGTATAAGACCTTCCGGAGTTATTGCAATAAAGAATTGAACCGGATGATGACGGAACAGGGTTTAACAAGTACGGAACTAGCGGATCATATAGATTTTTTTGAAGGCCGGATAGAAAAATTAAAAAGAAATACCAGCCATGTGAGAATGGAAGAATATGTGTATCTGTTTTCATTTCTGGATAAAGTGTTTGAAATAAAACTTGTCGACGCCAAAGATTATCCTTGGCAGTAATAAAAAAGCGGGAGTTTTCTCCCGCTTTTTTATTTTTCTCCTGAAACACATCCTCCCCATCCGGTACGGTTTGGGCGCCCTTTGCGAATAGCTTAGGTTTTGGAGCAAAAACCGAAAATGAAGCACCCCACCCCTCAAGCCTGAGGGGGTGGGGGAGTTGACCCGCCCATTAACGAGTACTTCTTAGTCTTTGTGAAAAAGAGGAAATTAAAAACACATTGTGTTTTCTTGCCGTCTTAGCCTTGCGCTTAGACGGCCTGAACTTTTTCACGAAGACTTAGAAAACGAGTTCAGGGCTAGCTTTTTTGTGCTACTTTTGTAGCATGACAAAAGTAGCGAAAAGAAAATACCAACTCTATAAAGAAACCAAAACCCGAAAATAAAAAAAGAAAGGCCGCGGCAAACGGGACAAGGGGGCGGGAGAGAAAAGGAAAAGAAGGTAGCGGGGAGTGTGGAAAGAGAGGAAAAAACGGAGTGAGAAAAGGGAACGGGACGGGAAGCGGAAAATAAACAGGGGCGGAGAAAGATTGAAGAACAAACGGGGAGATAAGAGAAAGGAAGGAGAGGGAAGGAGAGAGAAGGAGGGAGAAAAAAAGATGAAACGGAGAAAATAAAAGCAGAAAAAAGAGATATAAAACCCAGAAAAAGAAAGGATGAATTTTAGAGCGGAGGAAATAAAAATACCCGATGACGACACCGGGTATTTTTCAAACAATTTTGCTTCGGAAAAAGACTATTTTGAAGTCTTTTTAGAAGAAGAACTGCTGCTTTTTTTCGAGCTTGCAGAAGAAGTTTTTTTGCAAGATGAAGAAGAGCATTTTTTGCTGGAAGAACCAGAGTTTTTGTTGCTGTACAATTGCTCAATAGCCATAGCCCAGTGCTGGGATTCCATACCGGACGGGCAGCCGGCGTTTTGCCAAATGTAATATGCAGCTTCTCTGATCGCATTTTCATTATAATTATTAGCCATAATATAACTCCTGAAAATAAAATTTTTTACCAATCACCAATTAATATATACGCAAAATTTTATACGTCAATATCTAAAAGTTTGAATTTGTTAAATATGTAAAATAAACTTGATTTCTGCATTAAAATTGTTGCAAAAATAATTAATAGATTTTATAGATAAATATGATGATTTTTTAATCTGATTTTTTAGTATTTTATACGAGGTATATTTATGGAAAATTTATTATCTAAAGAAGAAATGGAAGCGGTAATCAGCGGCAATCACGGCAATGTTTTTGCAGTGCTTGGCATCCACAAAGACAAAGGCAGCAAAGAGGTGTTTATCCGCACTTATCAGCCTCACGCCAAGTCGGTTGAACTCCTCAAATATGATGATTCTTCACTCGGATTTTTAACCAAACTTGATGATCGCGGATTCTTTCAGATAAACGTTGGTGCTGTAGATAATTTTCCATATCGTTTTCGGATTGAGAATGACCTCGGACAATTTTATATCAAAGAAGACGAATACAGATTCCCTTCTGTGCTGGGCGACATAGACGTCTATCTTCTGGCTGAGGGCAACCATCTGGAAATGTATAAAAGGCTTGGCGCGCACGTCATGGAAATGGACGGCATTAAAGGCGTTGGATTCGCTGTCTGGGCGCCTAATGCCAAACGTGTCAGCGTCGTCGGCGGGTTTAACAATTGGGACGGCCGCGCTCATGCCATGCGCAAACATCCGACCTGCGGCGTCTGGGATATCTTTATCCCCGGAATTGGCGCGGGCGAACTCTATAAATACGAAATTAAAACACAGGAAGATTATATTCTGGTAAAATCCGACCCCGTTGCTTTCTGGTCTGAAAAGCGTCCGAACACCGCATCGGTGGTTTATGATTCCAAATACCACTGGAATGATGACGGCTGGATGAATTATCGCGAAGAACACAACAGCTTTGACAAACCGACGTCAATTTATGAGGTTCATCTTGGTTCATGGCGCCGCAAAGGCGATAACGAGTTTCTGACTTACCGCGAACTGGCTGATACGCTGGTTCCTTATGTCAGCAATATGGGATTCACGCATGTCGAGTTTTTGCCGCTGACCGAACACCCGTTGGATTCTTCCTGGGGATATCAGGTTGTGGGCATGTTTTCTCCGACCAGCCGTTTTGGCACGCCGGATGACCTGCGCTATTTGATAGATAAATTCCACGAAGCAAATATAGCTGTAATAATGGACTGGGTGCCGGCGCACTTCCCGAAAGACGGGCACGGCCTGAATGAATTTGACGGCACGCACTTGTACGAACACGCCGACCCGCGCAAAGGCGAACATTCCGACTGGGGAACAAAAATTTACAATTACGGCCGGACGGAAGTCTGCAACTTCTTGTGCGCAAGCGCACTGTACTGGCTGAAAGAATTTCACATTGACGGCCTGCGCGTCGATGCAGTTGCTTCCATGCTTTATCTGGATTACTCCCGCAAGAACGGCGAGTGGATTCCCAATATCTACGGCGGTAATGAAAACCTTGAGGCAATCTCTTTCCTGCGCCGCATGAACGAACTGGTTTACGGTCAGAATAAGGGGGCATTCACCTGCGCCGAAGAGTCCACGGCCTGGCCGATGGTGTCGCGTCCGACGTCAATGGGCGGACTAGGGTTCGGTTACAAATGGAATATGGGCTGGATGAACGATACCTTGAAATACATCAGCAAAGACCCGATATATAGAAGATTCCACCACGGTATGCTGACGTTTGGATTGCTTTATGCTTTTAACGAGAACTTTATCCTGCCGATTTCACATGACGAAGTCGTCCACGGCAAAGGCTCCATGCTGTCAAAAATGCCGGGCGATGAATGGCAGAAATTTGCCAACCTGCGCGCTTATTACGGCTTTATGTATACCCACCCCGGCAAAAAGCTTTTGTTCCAGGGTTGCGAGTTCGGACAGGACTGGGAATGGAACTCGGAAGAGAGCCTGCGTTGGCATCTGCTGGAATATCCGATGTATAAGGGAATGCAAAACTGCGTCCGCGATTTGAACTATATGTATAAGGGCAATCCGGCTTTTTATGAAGTTGATTTTGATTACCGCGGCTTTGAGTGGATAGATCACAGCAATGCTGATGACAGCGTTATTTCTTATATGCGCAAAGGCTCGACCCCCGGCGATTATATGATTGTCATCTGCAACTTCACGCCGGTCGTCCGGCACGATTTCCGGATCGGTGTCCATGAGAGGATTAAGTATCAGGAAATTTTTAACAGTGACGATGTCAACTACTGGGGCAGCGGCGTTAAGAACGAGGGCTTTATGGAAGCTGGCGATATTCCGGCCAACGGCAAGGAATTCTCAATTGAAGTAACACTGCCGGCGCTTTCGACAATTGTTATCAAACCGGTAAGATAAACATTACCAGAGAGGAGAAAAACAATGGCAAAAATTCAACCCCGTGACGGCAGCCCCTATCCTTTGGGTGCGCACTATGACGGCGAGGGCGTGAATTTTGCCTTGTTTTCCGCTCATGCCGAAAAGGTTGAACTCTGCCTTTTTAATAATGCCGGAACGGAAGAAACCGCCCGCTTTGCCATTACCGAAAATGACAATAACGTCTGGCATATTTACCTTCCGGACGTGGTCCCCGGACAGGTCTACGGCTATCGTGTTTACGGCCCGTACAAACCGCAGGAAGGGCACCGTTTTAACCCGAACAAACTGCTGATTGATCCCTATGGCCGCCGCCTGACCGGCAAGCTGATCTGGCATAAGGCAATTTTCGGATACGATATTGACAGCCCGCAAAAAGACTTGTCTTTCAGCCCGCTGGACAGTGCGCCTTATGTGCCGAAATCCGTGGTAACGGAAGACGATTTTGACTGGGAAGATGATACGCCGCCGAACCATAAGTTTGAAACTTCGGTGATATATGAAACGCATTTGAAAGGCTATACCAAACTTCATCCGCAAATTCCGGATAAAAAACGCGGAACTTTTGCCGGTATGAACGAGAGCGTTGTCATCAGCTATCTTAAGTGGCTGGGCGTGACGGCCGTGGAATTTTTGCCGCTGCACGCTTTCTTTGGCAACAGACATAAAAAAGGCTATATCAAAGACAATTACTGGGGGTACGAAAGCTACAGCTTTTTTGCGCCTGAACAGACCTACCTTTATTCTCACAATCTCAACGAGATTAAGCGGCTTGTCAAAACGCTGCACCAAAACGGTATAGAGGTACTGATGGATGTTGTGTATAACCACACCGGCGAAGGCAACCAACTTGGTCCGACTTTGTGTTACCGCGGCATAGACAACGCCAGCTATTATACGTTATCGCCCGAAAACAAACGCTACTATTATGACAGCACCGGCTGTGGCGCATCGTTTAACATTCAAAATCCGCAGGTGCTGAAACTTGTGATGGATTCCCTCCGCTATTGGGTTGAGGAATTTCACGTTGACGGTTTTCGTTTTGATCTTGCGCCCACATTATGCCGCTATAAAACGGCCGTCAGTTCGCATTGCGGATTTTTATATGCCGTTGCGCAGGATCCGGTGCTGAAAAAAGTCAAACTGATTGCCGAACCGTGGGATGTCGGTGTCGGCGGCTATCAGGTCGGGGCTTTCCCGCCGGGGTGGGCGGAATGGAATGACAAATACCGCGACGTTATCCGCCGTTTCTGGAAAGGCGATAAATATCAGATCGGCGAGCTTGCCAGCCGCATTTCCGGTTCAAGCGATGTATTTGATTACAACAACCGTGATATCTGGACCAGCGTTAATTTTGTAACGGCGCATGATGGTTTTTGCCTGCGTGATCTGGTCAGTTACAATCATAAACATAACGAGGCCAACGGCGAAGACAACCGCGACGGCACGGATTCCAACTGGAGCTGGAATTCCGGTCAGGAAGGCGAAACCGCAAACCGTACCATTCGGGACAACCGCTATGACCGTGCCCGCGCCATGCTGGCAACGCTGCTTTTGTCTTTTGGCACGCCGATGCTGGTTGCCGGAGACGAGTTCGCCCATACCCAGATGGGCAACAACAATCCGTATTGTCAGGACAATGCCATTACCTGGGTGACTTGGGAAGGAATAGGCAAACGCGGCAAAAACCTTGCCAAATTTACCCGCCGGCTCATAAAGCTCCGCCGCCGGCTGAGTATCTTTCTGCGCCGCAAGTTCTTTAAAGGCGAACCGGTGGACGGCAGCAAAATCAAAGATTTGACATGGTACACTGAAAAGGGCGAAGAATTTGCCGTTGCCGACTGGCAGATGCCGGATCGCAAATATCTGGCCTACAGCATTTATGACGGTACAAGTTACATCTTTTGCATCTTAAACGCCGGCCCGTCGGAAATCGAATGGAAGCTTCCGAATTTGGATAATAAGTTAAGTTGGGAGCTATTGCTGGACAGCTCGGACAAGTTTAATGCCCGAACGGAAATCAAATCTAAAAAGGTTATTACGGTTCCGGCTTGGAGCGTATTGCTTTTTGAAATCAAAAAATAGGGGGGACTATGCAGGACAATCTTCAACAATTGGCAGACAAGCTTGGAATATTAACCAAATTTTTCGATGCCGGAATAAACCGCAAAGAATACTACCCTCCGGAAAAGGTTATTCGTTTTTTTGCCGAAAGCTTTGGTTATAAGGCCGGCAGCGATGCAGAGATAAATGCCTCTTTGGAGAAGTTTGCCAAAAAACGCTGGCAGAAATCTCTGGAAAACATTTATGTCTGTGAGCAGGGCGATATCAGGCTGGATATTGTGGTGCCGGTGCCGTTGAAAATAGATGATGCCCGCATTAACCTGAAATATCAAAATACCGAAAGCAATTTTTCCATTCCGCTGGAAGTGGTTGTTACCGGCGAGGAAAAGGAAATCGGCAAAACACTGTACAGCCGTCTGGAACTGCAGCTGAAAGCCGATTTGGAGGTCGGATATTATGATGCCGAAGTCAGCCTCGGCGGCAAAAAATATACAACCCGTCTGGCCGTGGCTCCCAAACGCTGCTATAATAATGAAGATTTGCAAAACCACAAACTTTGGGGCTTTGCCGTTCAGTTGTACTCCGTAAGGAGCGAACGCAACTGGGGCGTCGGCGACTTTACCGATCTGAAGAATTTGGTCTGGATTTCCTCCCGCGCCGGTGCTGACATTATCGGGCTGAATCCGCTGAACGTTCTGTCGCATGACTATCCGGAAAATTGCAGCCCTTATTGCGCCATCAGCCGTCTGTTCTTGAACCCGATTTATATTGATGTCGAGCAGGTGCCGGAGTTCAAACCGGAGGATATTGACGTATTGCAGGGTGAAATTGCCGGATACAGAAACGCCGAACTGATTGACTACCCCGGCGTCTACCGCCTGAAAATTCGTCTGTTGGAAAAAATGTATGAACGCCTGCTCAAAGATAAAAAGTCTGCGCGCATGGCAGAGTTCAAATCTTTCTGCAAAGAACAGGGCGCGGATTTGGACCGTTTGGCAATTTATCAGACGCTGTATGAAGAAAAGACTAAAACCGTCTGGGGCGGATGGAAAGCCTGGGATGAAAAACTGCGCAATCCGGCATCTTTGGCAGTCAAAGAATTTGCCAAAGAGCATGAGAACCGCGTCGGCTTTTTCAAATATCTGCAATTTGAGGCAGCCCGCCAGTATGATGAGGTCGCCCAAGCCGTGAAAGATGCCGGCCTGAAAGTCGGATTGTATCGCGATTTGGCCGTCGGTGTCGGTCAGGACAGCGCTGAAGTCTGGAGCAATTACGAGGCCTATATTAAAGACGCCGGTGCCGGCGCACCGCCTGATGCAATGTTCATTCAGGGACAAAAATGGGGCTTGGGCGCATTCAATCCTTATACCTTAAAAGAGCAGGGCTACGAGCCTTTTATCAAGGTGCTGAGAGCAAATATGCGCGGCGCCGGCGCCATTCGCGTTGACCACGCCATGAGCCTGATGCGGCTGTATATTGTTCCCAATAGTGAAGATATGGGAACATATATCATGTATAACTTTGCCGATATGATGAATATTCTGGCTATTGAAAGCTACTTGAACCGCTGTATTGTCGTTGGTGAAAGTATCGGCAATGTGCCGGAGGGTTTTATTCCGGCCTTGGAGCGGAAAAATATAGATTCCCTGACCGTATTGTGGGAAGAGCGCGAGAATTGCGCCGGCGATTTCAAATCTCCGTCATCTTACCCCGAGAATGCTTTTGCTTCGGTGGGAACACATGATATGCCGCCGCTCAGAATGTGGTGGTTCGGGTATGATATTGAAGAGCGTTTTCGGGTTGGTATTGTGCCGGATGAAGAAACAAAAATCAGAGATTATCATAACCGGGAACTGGATCGCTGGAAACTGCTTTTTGCTTTGGACAGCAACGGCGTCTGGCCGGAAGACAATCTGCGCAAAGACAATTATATTTACGGCGAGGCTTATCCTGAGGGAATAGAAGAGGCCGTACACAGGTTTGTGTCACGCAGCGCATCAAAAGTTTTTCTGGCGGAGTTGGAAAATATCTTGCACGTTGAGAAAATGCAAAACTTGCCGGGGACATGGAGAGAATGCCCGAACTGGCAGCGCAAACTTCCGGTTCCTCTGGAACGTCTGGAAAGTGATATCGCCTATGTTCGTAATATCAATGCCATAAAAAGGGAAAGATAAACTTCCGCTGGCTTACACAAGTGGTATTAACCATTCCGAACTTCGTTCGCCCATCCCCAAGGCTACGCAAGCCTAACGGCTGGACAAGAATGCCTGCATCTACCTGCGTAAGCAGGTAGTGTTACGTTTGAATCATAAAAAAATACACCTGCCGGCGAATACATTTGCCGGCTATATCTTACCGGTATCCCGCCATGTACCGGTCACCCTGAACATTTTTTTTCTTCTTCATTTCAAAGTGCATTCTCTCCCGCATCCCGCCATGTACCGGTCATCCTGAACATTTTTTTCTTCTTCATTTCAAAGTGCATTCTTTCCCGCATCCCGCCATAGCACCGCTTCCTCTGAAGCACCGCACAAAACGTGCGCCGCCCACCATTTTCATTTTCTCTCCGCCATCCTGTTTCTTTCTCATCATTCCCTTTTCTGAAAAAATCCGCTTGCAAATTTTTGGTAATACTTTATGATAATACCCGCAGTCCGGAGACGGATTGTGGTGTCTCAAAAACATCTTACTAGATTATAATTCCACTCTGGGTGGAGTGCGGTCAAATAAGTGCGTTCTCGCAACGAATAGCCGTGACTGTTCTAGTACAGTTTTTGAGCTCCATCCGCCTATTTTTTTAGGCGGTTTTGTTTTAATCAAAACTAAGGAGCTAAAAAATGGGAAAATATTATTTTCATGCAACAACCGGAGATTATTTAAGAAATTTCAACAAAACGCTTGGCTTTGCCTTGTTCTTTGAACGCCATGAGCGGCAACTTCGTGCTTGGTATCTCTGTAAAAAGCTGAAGATAACGGAAAGGGAACTTGACAATATCGAGCTGGGGCGCGGTGTTTTGAAGCTAAACTTGCTGAAGAAATTGTTGAGCTTTTACGGTAAGCGGATAGACCTGAGGTTGGTAACACCTGACAAAGATGAAACGGATAATGCCGTGCCGGAAGAATTTTACGAAGCAATTTACGACAGTTTTGAAGATTTGGAAGAGGTAACGGAAAGTTAAATTATCCGCGCCAAACCAAAAGCCCTGATTTCATATCAGGGCTTTTCAGTATGTTAAATATAACGTTTTCCGCGGGCGACAATTCCCTGCTGCACGATTTTCGCCGGCAGTTTTCCGCTATAAAAAATCGTCTGAAAACGATTTAGCCGCAAAACTTCATCATACGAATCTGCAATGCGGTCATAGGGGATATAAATCTCAAACCCTACTGCTTTGTCGGCAAAATCTTCCGGCATTTGCAACAAAACCTCGGCTGTCGTCGGGTTTGGAAAAGCATGGCAGCTGGATTGATGATAAGTCGTAATCTCCAAAAGCTTGGTCAAACCAAAACTTTCCAAAGCCATCGGCTCCGGCTCATAATTAAACGAGGCCTCCACAATGTCCACCGGCTTGCTCCAATACAACTCCGATTCCGGATTTTCCTCCGGACCGCCGAAATAACAAACCTGCCCGTTTTTGTTAATCCGTACCAGCGGCCTGATTTTTTTTGCCAGAGCAATAAGGTTAATGTCGCTGTTTGCCATTTGCGCCGAATACTTTTCCATAATCATAACCTTGTCCTGAGCAGTACTTTCATCAAGGCTGAAACGCTTTTGCAAATAAATAATTTTTTCTTGTGTCGTCATGTTACAAAAATTTAAGTGATAAAATAATAGCTTATTAGGCAGTCAGTCTAATAAGCTATGCAAAAAAGTCAAGAAAAGAATTTAGGCGGCTTTTAACGCGGCAGCCATGCTTAGTTCTTCCAAAACTTCTTTTTTAAGCGTCACATTGTCAAGTTTTCCGGTTGCAAATACCGGCAGCTTGTCTTTGTGCAGGATAATCCGCGGCAGATACAGTTCCGACATGGCATTGCTTTTGATATAAGCGTGAATTCCGTCCTGCGTGCAGGCCTTGTTGTTGGTCACCAGCACAATCTGCTCGCCCTTGCTTTCGTGAGGTATTGCTACCACGCCGTAGCTGAAATTGCCGCCGTCCTTGTCGAACATGCCGTCATAAGCCTTGCGGACCATGTTATCCACGGCATTGAGCGAAACCATTTCACCGCCGATTTTGGCAAAGCGTTTAATGCGGTCTTTGATGAAGACAAAACCAATCTCGTCAATCTCGACCACATCGCCGGTATGATACCAGCCGTCTTTAAGCGGGACAAGCTTGCCCGGATTGTCGGGCATAATGTAGCCGAGCATAATGTTCGGGCCTTTAATGCAGAGCTCGCCGCCTTTTTCAATCCCGTCCACCTTTTCAATCTTGTATTGAATGGCCGGCAGCAACTTGCCGATAGAGCCGAAACGGTTAAAAATATTGTTGTTTGCGGTCACGACCGGAGAACACTCTGTTGCGCCGTAAGCCTCCAGCACGCGCACGCCGAGACGCTCCATCCACATTTCTCGCGTATCGGCCTTAACGGCTTCTGCCCCGCCGAACATAAAGCGCAGACTGTGAAAATCAAACGGGTGCGCAATCCGTCCGTATCCGCGGAAGAAAGTGTCCGTCCCGAACATAATCGTTGCGCCGGTTTCATAAACAAGCTCGGCGACAACGCGGTAATGCAGCGGCGAGGGATATAAAAACAGCTTGGCGCCTTCCAGCAGCGGGAAGAGCGTGCCCACCGTCAGCCCGAAACTGTGAAACATCGGCAGGACGTTAAAGACCGTATCGGTAATGTTAATTGTTTCAATCGCCGACATCTGCTTAATGTTGGAGATGATGTTTGCATGGCTCAAAACTACGGCTTTGGGTGCGCCTTCCGAACCGGATGTAAATAAAATTGCCGCTTTTTTGCTGCCTCCCTCGCGGTGTGGAACCCGCTTGATTTTATAGCGCAAAAAGGCGTTGATTTTCTCCCACAGCCCGATTTCTTTGCGCAAAGATTCCAGAAAGATGACTTCAAGCCCGTTAGCCTTAAAAGCCTCAATCACCGATTCCATTTTAGCCGTCTTGATAAAAGTCGTGGATGTAATAATTTTTTTTACTTCGGCGGTTTTGCACATGGAAAGCATATTCTGCGCGCCGACCGAGAAATTAAGCATGACCGGCACACGGTCATAAGCCGACAGCCCGAAGAACGCGCAAACGGTTGCAATGGCATTAGGCATCAGCAGCGCCACATTCTCGCCCGGAATGGTGCGGCGTTTGAAATATTTTCCCAAAACATAAGATTTTATAATAATATCTTTGTAAGACTGCGGCACTCTTTGGGCGTCTTCCACAAATTTCGGCCGCTTGAACAGTCCTTTTTTGGAATGGACTTTGGCTGTTTTCATCAATTGCGCAAAAATAGAAATATTGGGATTGTAGTTAACCTCAAAAGACATTTCGCGCAGGATCATATAAACCTCGTTGCTGATGTGATCACGTTGCCGGCGCAGTTCGTCTTTTAATTTAAAGTTGCGGGGCTTGCCGATGGTAATCCTCATCTTTGGCAGCGGGCGGTGCGGGAGTTTTCCTTTGGTTTTGGAAAAATATCCGTACTGCGGGCCGTCAATCCAAATCGGTACAATCGGTGCCTTTGATTTGTCGGCAACCAGCCCCGGCGCCTCGTAAATTTTCATCAGTCCGCCGTTTTCGGTCACGCGTCCCTCGGCAAAAATCACAACTTTGCGACCGCTGTCAACCTTGGCAATCAGATCTTTAATATCCATTGGCTCAATCGGATTAAACAAAACCACATCGGCGGTTTTCATAAAGAATCTGATCCACTTGCGGCGGTACAGATGCCCGTTCAAAGCAAAAACCGGATCTCCCGGCAAAAAAGCAAACAAAAGGATGGGATCTAAAAAAGATACGTGATTGGATACATAAACCGCTTTCTGCGGCAGCGAAGCTTCGTCAAAATTAATTTTACATTTAACTTTCAAGCATCTGAAGAAACCTCTTAAACAAAACCTGACAAAGTCCCTCAAAATCAGTCTCCGGTTGTTAAAACAATAAAAAAATACTACGCCCAAAATCTGCGGCAAGTAAAGCATAAACGCAATCTTGTCTACAATTTTTGTCCCAAAACACTGCTATGTACTTGATTTCGTTAAATCAACCGGTGATATGTGTATAGAATCCAAACAAAATTTGCCATTTTGGAAAAATTAAGCTAAAAATTTTATCAGCAGCAATTTTGTTAAGTATTATCATGAGTTAAGCGCAAAAGCTGCATTTTAGGATTAACAACTACTGTGACTACAAATGAAAAAACTTTTGACTTTCACGGCGTTGGGCGGAATCTTGCTTGCTACCAACGCTTCAGCCTCCGGTTTTAACCTCAAGGAACAATCAATCGCGGCTATGGGCAATGCATTTGCCGGCGCCACTGCCGGAGCAGAGGATGTAACCTATTCATATTTTAATCCGGCCGGACTGACGCGCCATGCCGGAGTTAATTTTGCCGGCGGTGCAACTTGGATTGCCCCGCGTTCCAAAGCCAAAGGCGCTAAAGGACAAACGCCGGTCGGGGAAGACTACAGCGGTTATACGGACAATATCGTGCATCCGGCCGCCGCACCGAATATGACAATTTCAGCACAACTCAATGACAACTGGTACGCCGCCTTTGCAATCAATTCGCCTTTTGGCATGATTACGACCTATGATGAGGACTGGGCAGGGCGTTTTCATGGCACAAAATCAGACGTCAAAACTCTGACCGCCACGCCGATGCTGGCTTATAAGGCCAATGATAAACTCTCGCTCGGCGCCGGTTTCCAAATGCAGTATGTGCGGGCAAAGTTAAAGAATTCCGCCGCGTTGCCGACCAAAATCGGAATTATGGAAGACCGGACAAAGCTGGAAGGCGATGCTTTTGACATAGGCTACAGTGTCGGCGCTTTATATGAATTTACCGATTCCACCCGTGTCGGTATTGGTTATCGCAGCCAGATAAAGCACAAGCTGAAAGGCGAGATTGATTTTGCATCTTATAATCCGATGGATCAGGATATCGGTGCACGGCTGACAACGCCGGCAAACCTGACAATCGGCGCTTATCATGACCTTAATGACCAATGGTCGGTGATGGCGGAGTTTGGACGGACTTATTGGTCTTCTTTTGAAGAATTGCGTATTCGCGGTGAGAACGGGCTGGACAGTATTACGGAAGAAAGATGGAAAGATACGACTTTCTATGCCGTAGGTGCCAGCTATAAATATAATGACAAGTGGAAATTCCGCGCCGGTTTCGCGGTTGATCAGAGCGCCGTCGGGGAGGGATACCGCACGCCGCGTATTCCGGATGCTGACAGATTATGGTATTCCGGCGGTATTGAATATACTTGGAACGAGAAGACCAAATTTAATCTCGGGTACACCTATATTCGGGCAGAAAAAAGCAGAGTTAAGTTGGACGGTTCTCATGCCGGAGATAATGCCCGCGGCCCTCTTTGTGCCAAATATGAGAACGATATCCATATGCTTGGCCTTGGGATGAATTATCAGTTCTGAGTTTGCCAAGAAGGGAAAACACCGCTGAAACAATGCTGAAGGCGGTGTTTTTTTATGGTTAATGACAAACAAACCATGAGCGGTTGCGGCCTGCCGGAGAATTTCCTGAAGAGCAGTTCTGAAAAGAAGCGGTTCCGCCGTTATTGCGGCATGTCTGTATCAAGTCCGGGCAATTAGGATATCCCAAAAAATTGCTGCATTGTTCATAACAGCTTCTGCCGCTGTAATCTCTGCGGCAGTCATTATCGTTTTCATGACTGGTCGTGCCAAGATAACCGCACCGGTTTTCATATCCGCAACACCAACCGGAATATTTTCCCAGATTTATACATTTTCCAAAACCGTCACATTTTTCGTTGGCATAACATTTGGTAGAACCACAACCGGAATAATAGGTTGTGCCGTTTTTAACGCAGGAAGAACCGGAGGTGTATTTGCATTGAGAAGAGCAATAAGCTTCAGTTGTGGTGTAAGAACAACATGATTGATAAGGATAATAGCAAGTTTTATCCCCGCATCCGTTTTTGGTCGACCCGCCGCAGCCTCCGGGGTTGGAAGTCGAAGTACCTGACGGGCAGTTAGGGTTGCAGGTATAGTAGCAGGCATACTCGCAGCCGTCGGTACCGTTCGTGCCGTAGGATGAAGACGTTAAAGACGTATAAGCCGGACAAT
>CAJUCZ010000034.1 GCA_910585375.1 uncultured Alphaproteobacteria bacterium
ATAATGACCGCGCATGTAAGGAACTCAAATATACCAAGACTTGTCCGTCCGGTCAGAAGCTTAAAAAGAACTCCGGTCGTTGTACTTACGATTCATCTTACGGGACTTGCTGTACGCCGTCTGATTGTCCGGCTTATACGTCTTTAACGTCTTCATCCTACGGCACGAACGGTACCGATGGCTGCGAGTATGCCTGCTACTATACCTGCAACCCTAACTGCCCGTCTTCTCACCCGTACTCTTCCGATCCCACGGGTTGTTCTGACCGCACCACAAACGGATGCGGCAACAAAACCTGTTATAACTATAAAGCTTGCTGCGACAATCAATGCGAAAACGATATTCCCTGCGGTACAGATTATTACCAGACAACCGGTCGGGATGGTTGCGGCAACACTTGCTATAACTGCTATCGAGGAAAAATATACGAACAGAGAACAAGCGCTTACGCTACAGGATCAGGACGCAGTTACTCCGTTGTTGAAACCATAGGGCAAACTTGTCGTTATAAAAGCGGCGGCAGCAGCAGTCTTGGAAGCTTTAGCCGTACATTGGGCTGCTGGGATTGCGATTACAGCCATGCCACCTGTGCAGCCAACTGCGGCAGCAGTTGTTACCACAGCAACTCTGCTTATGACAGTTACCCCAATCACAGCATTGACTACTCTTACAAATGCGACTCAAGCTGGACCGGAGAATACTGTAACTAACACCCCTATAAAAAAACTCTCTTTTTTCCACCCTTTAAAAGAATAGAGAAAAGAGAGATTCCTTATGGCAAAATAATTAAACTTTTCCGCTTATCTTCTGCGCAAGAAGGACGGAATGTCCAAATTCATTTTATCTTCATAGTCATTGTCGGCAAAAGACGGAGAAACCGGCTCCTGAAAACGCTCGTTTTCTTTCATTTTTTTACGGTTTCTTCTGGCAATTGAAAAACCGGTAACTCTCTCAATCAGGGTCGGCGTATGTTCTTCTTCGTCATCAACAATGAGCTGCTCCGGCTCTTCTCTCTTCGGAGCAAAAATACCCGGATTATGGTCCGGAAACAGTTCCGGCTCTTCCTCAACAACTCTCACTGTCGTTTTGGCAGCAAAAACATTGTCGTCCGATGCCAGAATATTGTTCAATGTATTGGCATCATTAGCGGAGGTATCTTCATTTTTGTTAATAATAGCTTTGAACAAAGCCGAGGCTTTTGGCATTTCACCCATGGCAGAAGACTTCTCTATCATGTCAAAATCTTCAAAACGTCTTACTTCTGCCGGGGCTGCCGCTGCAGGAGCCGCAACTGTCTCTGCGGCATCTTCCTCGATTCGTTCTTCTTCAAACGAAACTATCTCTGCAGCATCGATAGCTTCTTCCATTTCTGCAGCCTCGTCAATATCATGGGCTGAGAACTTCTCCAAATTTGAATCAATTTCAACATTCGGAGCAATCGGAGCCGAAACTTTTTCTTCCGTAAAACTTTCGGCAATATAATCTTGCGCTTTCGGAGCTTTGGCCTTAACCGCAACTTTTTCGCCAATACCGGTAGCAACGATAGACACGCGAATTTTTCCGACCAATGCCTCATCATAACTGGAACCGAAAATAATATTGGCTTCTTCGTCAACTTCTTCTTTAATGCGGCTGGCAGCCTCATCGATTTCAAACAATGTAATGTCCGAACCGCCCGTAATGTTAATCAACACACCTTTGGCGCCGCGCATGGAACAATCGTCAAGCAACGGATTGGAAAGAGCCTGCTCGGCGGCTTTTACGGCACGATCCTCACCCTCGGCCTCGCCTGTTCCCATAATCGCCTTGCCTTTGTCTTCCATAATCGACTTGATATCTGCAAAATCAAGGTTAATCAATCCCGGCATCATCATCAGGTCGGTAATGGAGCGCACGCCTGCATACAAGACATTGTCAGCCATAACAAAAGCATCGGCCAGAGTTGTCTTTTTGTCGGCAACCCGAAACAGGTTTTGATTAGGAATAATGATAATACTGTCCACTTCGCTTGTAAAAGTCTCAACAGCGCTTTCGGCTGTTTCCATTCTCTTCCGGCCTTCAAACTGAAAAGGCTTGGTTACCACACCGACAGTCAAAATTCCTTTTTCTTTGGCAATTTTAGCCACAACCGGAGCCGCACCACTGCCTGTTCCGCCGCCCATACCGGCCGTAATAAATACCATATTGGCGCCTTCAAGCTCTTTCTCAATCTCCTCACGGGCTTCTTCTGCCGCCAATTTTCCGACTTCCGGCCGTGCACCTGCCCCCAATCCCTGTGTTGTTTCAAGACCAAGCTGAATTTTACGGCTGGCAGAAGAATGAGCCAGCGCCTGCGCATCTGTATTGGCAACAATAAAATCAACACCTTCCAAATTTTGCGCAATCATGTTATTTACGGCATTTCCGCCGCCGCCGCCGACACCGATAACTGAAATCCGCGGTTTCAAATGCATAACTGTTTTCTCAGGAACGGCTAATTTGATTGACATGGTGCTTTTCACTCCAAAATACTAAAATACACTTTGGATATCAATATACGCATTCAATAATTAAGTTTTAGTTACCAAGATTAAAAATTTTGCTTTATCCACGAGAAAATTTTGCCCAACCCGCCGACACTGCGTACTGGCTTGTTAATAATTTTGTTCGGGCGTTTTTCCGTATAATTCAGAGCATACATCAAAAGTCCGACACAAGTTGAATAGGCCGGATTTGTAAAAACCTCAGGCTGATTGATATCTGCTTTTGGTTTCCAGACCCGCACTTCCTTATCCAACACCATCGTCGCAACTTCACGAATACCGGGAAGCTGACTGCCGCCGCCGGTCAAAACAACGCGATGGCTTGGCATGTCCTTCAACCCCTGTTCCTCCAGCTTCATGTTAACCAGCTCAAAAATTTCTTCAATCCGGGGCGTGATAATACTGATCAAATCAGCCTTTGTAATCTGACGGATACTGCTGTCATCTTCTTCTCCGACCGGATAAACGTTAATAGTCTCTTCTTTGTCTTTGCTGGTCAGAAAGGCGCAGCCGTGATAAGTCTTCAGCCGCTCGGCATTGGCAATGGACGTTGTCAGCCCATAGGCAATGTCATTTGTCACATTATTCCCGCCCACGGGCAGTGCCGCAAAATATACCGGATAACCGTGCCTGAACGTGGCAATACTGGTCGTACCGCCGCCAATATCAATAACAGTCGCCCCAATCTCTTTCTCATCATCCACCAAACAGGCCAATCCGGAAGCGTAAGAAGAAAAAGCCCTGCCTACAATTTCCAGATGCGCATTCTCTATAACAGTCGAAAGATTGCGGTAAGTAATGTCCGGTACCAGTCCGAGCACAATATCAACCGCCAATTTCTCAGCAAAAATATTTCGCGGATCTTTAATCTCTTCACCGCCGTCCAAACGATAGTTCGTTGGCAGACAATGCACCAGATCACACCCGTCAACGCTGATTTTATTCAGTCCTTTTTCCAAAACCTTATTTAAATCAGCCTCATTAATCGGACGGTTTTTATTAAGGGAAATTGCCGCATTTTTGATGGAACTGTGAATCTTGTCACCGGAAATATTGACAATAATTTTGCTTATACGTTCATTGGCCCGCTGCTCGGCAGCCTCAACAGCGTTGCAAACCGCCAACGTCGCCTTGTTAATATCCGTCACCACGCCGTTTTTAATACCGCTGGAAGCATTATAACCGTAACCGGCAATTTTAATCTGCCCTTCACGGCTGACTTTCGCAATCACGCAACAAACTTTTGAAGATCCCACATCCAAAGCTGCAAATGTTGACGACTTGTTCAAGTTCTCCCCCTTCTTCAAACTTTCCGGTTTGTCTTACGGCAGCGGCATCCTTTGTCAGGTTGCTCTTTCCTTGCCGTTATTAAGCTTAAGCGGTTCTTTAATAGCCGTTTTTCTAAGCTTGATAACCACCTTATCCTTTAACCTTAAATCAATTATGGTTAATTTACGTTTAAGAATCCCTTTTGTCATATTTAATTTTAGCAATTTTTTCCACGCTTTTTCAACTCCCTCTTCCGGCAGCTTCACGGTAATGCCGTTTCTGATGTCGTCCAACACCAGATTCCAGCGCCGCTGCGAAATATAATTCGCCACCTTCACCCGCTTAAACACCGCATTGTCTTTTTGAATAATATTAAGCAAGGCATTAATATTTTCCGGCGCACCGGCACCGACAATCAACAGGATTGGCTTATCCGGTTTAAAATCAGCATGAATAACCTTTCCGTCTTCATCTATCGGATGAAACTTTTCTGAAATCTGCCAAATTGACTTTACCTGCTTTTCAACAATGCCGATTTGCACGACATTTGGCATAAAAGACTTCTTAACCACCGCCGATTTCACCCACGGCAGCATCTCAACCCTTTTCTTAATTTCCGCCACGTCAACCTGAAAAATATTATCGTTGCGGCTCAGCCCCACCGCCTGACGCAATGCCTCGGCACTCGTTTTTTCATGTCCCAAAACCAATACCTCGTCAACACCGAAACCATGCTTCCCGCTAAAAGCGTAAAACTCCTGCGCCCACTCGCTGAATTGTTTGCTGACCAGACTTTGCTTAACCGTGGCCGTTAAAGAAGCCAAAACCAGAATCATCCCGAGCACAACCAAACTTCCGGCCAGGCGATAAGGCCATTCTGCCGGAAGCCTGACAATGTCTTCCAGCGGATCAGGCGCTATTTTGGTTTTGTTTTTTCCAAACATTATTTCTTCATAATTCCCATACGCTTAACTTCCCATTCCAAAACAATGGAAGTCTTTTCCTTAACCCGGTTAATAATATCTTCCCCCAGCGTTTCAATGTCATTGGCCGTCGCCTTGCCGGTATTGATCAGAAAATTGCAATGTTTTTCCGAAACCTTGGCGCCGTTAACGCTCATCCCGCAGCAGCCGGACTTCTTAATCAGCTCCCATGCTTTCAAACCTTCCGGATTCTTAAAAGTCGAACCGGCTGTTTTTTCATTATATGGCTGATTGGCAATTCTGTACTGCCGCTGCTCTTCCAGAATACGGGCAATATTTTCTTTCTTGTCCTTTGCAGCCCGAAAAGTAATGGACGTAATAATCCAGTCATCGGGAAAAAGGCTGCTGCGATAAGAAAGCATCAGGTCATCGACCGTCACCGTTTCTTTTTCACCGCGTCCGTTTACAATTGTCGCACGGGCAATCACATCTTTCACGCACCGCCCGAAACAACCGGCATTAGTCTTGACCGAACCGCCGATAACGCCGGGAATTGAACACAAAAATTCCAAACCACCCAGCTCATTATCCAACATGACTTTTTTCAAATCGACATTACGCACGCCGGCAAAACAGATAATCTCATTATTTTTTACTTTAATCTGCTTAAAATACTTGCTGTCCAGACGAATAACCACACCTGTTATTCCGCCGTCACGCACCAACAGATTGGACCCGCCGCCGATCACACACACGGGCAGATTATACGGCATCATTTTAAGAAAAAAACCCAAATCGTCTTCATCTTCCGGATGATACATCACATCTGCCGGACCGCCGACGCCAAACCATGTATATTTTGACATTGGTACGTTGGTATTATAACGTCCCCGGACTTCAGGAAGAAAATCTACCAGTTCTTTTCTTTTCGGCCACAGCCACTTTAATCCCAACATTTTTCCTCCTGATTTTATCTTGCTGAAATTTCACGTTCCACAGCATCGGCAAAACGCTGTGCCGCATCATTAATCGCAGTTTTTTTGGCATTGTCAGACATTTTTTTCATTTTTTTCGGATTCGCAATCGCCTCCTTTAGTATGAGAGCCAGCGTCTCCGGCATAAAATCTTTCTGCCGGATAACCTCCGCGCCTTTGGCTTCTCCCAAAGTCCGCGCATTGTACGACTGGTGATCATCCGCAGCAATCGGCAACGGCACCAAAACCGACGGCAAACCGGCAATAGCTATCTCCGAAACTGAAGACGCCCCCGCCCGCGATACAATCAAATCCGTTGAAGCATAAAGCTCGTCCATATTATCAAAAAAAGCAGAAACCACAACTTGGGCATTACACCCCTGATAAGCGTTTTCAACCAGTGTTACGTCATCTTTCCGGCATTGCTGAAAAATCTTCAACTTTTTCTGTTCAGTCTTGTCCAAAGCCGCTACTGCTGCCGGAACCACTTCGCTGAACACTTTTGCCCCTTGGCTTCCGCCCAGAACCAACAACTGAAAGGCATCAGCCGCCACACGCTCTTTATATTTTCCTTCTCCGGTTTTGACAATCGCCCCCCGTACCGGCATACCAGTCAACAGCGTTTTAACATTTGCCGGCGTATATTTTACATTTTTAAAACTCTGTGCAATCAGCGAGGCATATTTGCTCAAAAAACGGTTGGTCCGACTCATAACCGCATTCTGTTCATGCAAAATCAAATCCGTTCCGAGCAGAATGGCCGCCATCGATGCCGGAAAAGAGGCATACCCGCCGAAACCGACCACACATTTCGGCCGTTTTTTCAAAATCAGAAAACCGGCCTGCAAAATGCCGATACAGGTCTTGAACAAACTTTTAAGCTTAAACCATTTTGACTTTCCGACCAGCGCTCCGGCCCAGACCGCATAATTCGGAATCTCGCCCAAATGCCCTTTATAATTGTCTTTGCCGCGGCTGTCGGTAATCAACGCCAGACGGTATCCCCGCTT
This sequence comes from uncultured Alphaproteobacteria bacterium, assembly GCA_910585375.1. GTDB lineage: Bacteria > Pseudomonadota > Alphaproteobacteria > RF32 > CAG-239 > MGBC133411. The sequence goes on from CAJUCZ010000034.1 coordinate 6,699, forward strand.
TAACAATTCTTCCGCCAAAGCCTCGGCCGGATAAACATGACCGCCGGTTCCGCCGGCTGTTAAAAAGATTAAGGGTTTTGCTTTCTTTTTAGTACGTTTCATCTTTATCCTCCGCATGAACATTTTTTCGGGTAATTGCCAGCAGCATTCCCATTCCCAACGCAGTTGCCAAAACTGAAGAGCCGCCGTAAGAAACAAACGGCATTGTCATTCCTTTTGTCGGCATCAGATGCAGCGTGGACGCCATATTAATAATACCCTGCACCCCAAACGATGCACACAGGCCGGAAGCTGACAAAATAATAAACAAATTGTTGTCTTTAAGCGATATGATCATCGACCGTATGACTATTATGGCAAAGACCGCTACAATAAACAAGCACAAAATCAATCCGTATTCTTCTGCCGCCACGGCAAAAATAAAGTCGGTATGTGCATCGGGAATATTCATCTTGACTACGCCTTCCCCCGGCCCTTTACCAAACAAACTTCCGTTCTGAAAAGCCTCCAGCGACTTTCGCACCTGATAACTGAGCTCGCCGCCGGACGCCAGAAACTGGTTCACGCGGTTATGCACATGGTCAAAAGTAAAATAAGCGGTCACCAGCATAGCCAGAAATCCCAATCCCATTGCTGCCACAAACTTTATGGACAACCCGGCCAGAAAAAACTGAAAAGCCCAAATACAAGAAACCACAATCGTCATCCCGACATCAGGCTGCAACAGCAATAAACCGACTGTTAAAACAAACAGAAAAACAGAAATCAGATTCCCCGGAAAATTTGCCGACTTATTCTGCCCGTCAAACAACCATGCGGCTACAACGATAAAAGTCGGCTTAACAAATTCGGAAGGCTGCAACGTAAAGCCCAGAATTCTGATCCAACGCGTAGCACCTTTGACTTCAAACCCCCATATCAACGTAAAAACCATCAGAACAATCGTCGCGGCATATCCCAAAATCGCCACACGGCGGATGGCTTTCAGACTTTGCATGGATAAAAACAACATCAGGGACAACGCCAAAGGCATAAAAAACAATTGGCGCTTCACAAAATGATAACTGTCCGCCCCAATCCGATTAGCCACCGACGGGCTGGCCGAAAAAGTCAGCAACAATCCGACCATAACCAAAGACAAAATCAAAGACAGCAAAACCTTGTCAACAGTCCACCACCAGTTGCTCAAAACGCTTCGGGAATTTCTGGCCAGATTAATCATCATCTTCTTATCTCATGCTTAAGGACATCAGTGCAATCACGGCCAAAATCAGCGCCGCAATCCAAAAACGGTTAACGACACGGGTTTCCGGCCAGCCTGATTGTTCAAAGTGATGATGTATCGGCGCCATTTTGAAAAATCTTTTACCGCCGGTCTTCTTAAAATAGGCCACCTGAATCATAACGGATAAAGCCTCAATCACAAAAATTCCGCCTGCAATCGCCAGTATAATTTCCTGCTTGAGCATAACGGCAATCGTACCGAGCAAACCGCCCAAAGCCAAAGAACCGGTATCACCCATAAAAACTTTTGCCGGCGCACAGTTAAACCACAAAAAGCCCAGACACCCGCCGATAACGGCAGCACAAACAACGGCAACCTCTCCGACATTCGGCAGCTTGGCAACGGCAAAAACATCAACCAGCGGACTGCCGCCGATATAAGCAAAGACCATAAACACAAACAAAGCCGCAATCATTAATCCGGAAGCCAGCCCGTCCAATCCGTCGGAAAGATTCACGGCATTAGAAGCCCCGACAATCACAATCATGGCAAAAGGAATATAAAACAGCCACAAATTAATCGCCAGATCTTTAAAATAAGGTATTGTCAGGCTAAAGCGGTTTTGCTCAGGCGTCAGATAAGATATAATCAAAACCGAAACCAAAGCGGTTGAAAACTGCAACAACAGTTTCATTTTTGCCGTCATGGCATTTGCCGTCTGTTTTTTAACCTTGACATAGTCATCGACAAATCCCACAAAGCCATAGACCAGCAAAACCAAAATGCAAACCCAAACCAAAGGATCATTCCAATGCGCCCAGAGGACTGTTGACAGAATGCCGCTGCCCAAAATCATCAGGCCGCCCATTGTCGGTGTTCCTTTTTTGGTCAGCAAATGACTCTGCGGCCCATCTTCCCGTATCGGCTGCCCTTTTCCCTGATGATGCCGCAAAAAGGCAATGATTCGCTCCCCCAAAAGCAACACTAAAATAAATGCAGTAAAAAAAGCGCCGCCGCCACGCCAGCACAGCGTAGAACTGAAAACCGGCAATTCATTCGCCGCAGATTGAAACAAACCGTTAAACATTCCCAATAACCCCTCCGGATCATAAAATTTTATTTTTAATCCTACCCGCAATTTCTAAAATAAACCTTAAAATATATAAAGATATGAAAAAACTTTTAACCTCCTCTTTCCTTTCACCCTTTCCTTCCTCTTACCTCTTTCCCTGCTTTGCTTCTTTCACTCTTTCCGCACCTCTCCTTACCCTATCCTTCTCTACCACCATCCGTTCCTCATCCACTTCTTTCATCCTCTTTCTCCTTTCACCCCATTTTTCCCCGTTTCCCTTTTTCACCCCCCTTTTTTCTCAATTCACTTTATCCGCCTTTTTCCCCCACTTCTTTACCATTCTCCCTCCTCTCTCTTCCTGCCCCCACTTTCTCCTACCTCTCTCACCAACCTCTCCCTCTTCCCCCTTTTTAGCCAAATTTCCCCCGCTTTTCCTTGTTCCCCTAGCCAAAATCCCCATCCCACTTTTCATTACATATTGACTCTTGTGTTTCTTTGTGGTATAGTACCCTTATTGTCATTCTCGGGCTTGTCCCGAGAATCCACCTGCACGGCAGGCGCGCGGCGGGTTGTTAGCAAGGTGCTTCAGAGACCGCGCTGCTCTGACGGGAAGCATGACAAAGTATGTGCTTAGAAGATTTGTCATTCTCGGGCTTGTCCCGAGAATCCATAAAGATAAAAGCACTGTGCTTGTCATAAAATGGATTGCCGGATCAAGTCCGGCAATGACAATAACGAAAAAATTTTATTAACCATTCTGGGCACTTTGCTGTTCAGATAAAGAAAAGAGCAACGCGCAAGCCTTGGCACGATGAGGACAATTGTTCGCTGAGGCGCGCCCGCCTCGGGAGGAAGCCGATGAAAAACATTAACAGAAATATGCTACACATGAAACTAAACTCTGCGGTATCAGTCTTGGCTGTGGCCGCTGCTTTCTCGGTTCTCCTCCCGCCTTCCAACGCTTATTGTGGCGTCTGCTTCCTGCCGGACTGCGGAGATGAAGACGGTGTTTTTCCGGGGCCTAACCCTAATCCCAACATTGATACCGATAAATGTGAAAAAGAAGGCTTTACCTATTACGCTTCCGGTAAATGTCCGCAGTACCAGGCTGTGACGGATACATGCCCTTTTGACGACTATTATCTTAAATGTGATGCTCAGACTTGGTGTAAACAAAACGGATATAACACGACCTCATGTTCCATTCCGCAATATGTAAACGAAGCCTGTCCGAGTTACAGTTCTTTGTACAAAGGATGTAAAACCGATAATGACCGGGCTTGTAAGGAAGCTGGTTATACTAATTCCTGTCCGTCCGGTCAGAAGCTTAAAAAGAACTCCGGCCGCTGCTCTTATGATTCATCTTACGGGACTTGCTGTACGCCGTCTGATTGTCCGGCTTATACGTCTTTAACGTCTTCATCCTACGGCACGAACGGTACCGATGGCTGCGAGTATGCCTGCTACTATACCTGCAACCCTAACTGCCCGTCTTCTCACCCGTACTCTTCCGATCCCACGGGTTGTTCTGACCGCACCACAAACGGATGCGGCAACAAAACCTGTTATAACTCTGTTACCTGCGACCCTTGTCCGGGGTATTACGAATGCGGCGGAACTTGGCAGTACTGCACCGGTACAACCTGTTCCGACGGTTCAAAAAGATGTTCAAAATATTGCGTAAGCGACTATTTCCCAAACTCTTGTTCTTCATCTTCTTATTGCAATGGTGTTTATCGTAATGGATACTGTTCCGGTTCTTGTGACGAACCCTCCTCCGGCGGCGGAGATTCTGGTGGCGGATCTGACAGCGGAGGAAGCAATACAAATTTTCCATACACAAGAAATTGTTGTGGCGGAGGCTGCGGAAATAGCAGCGAGTGCTCAAGCAGAACATCATATAGCAGCTGTTCTTCGTTAGAAAATACATGCAGAAGCGAAGGCGGTTCACCCAGAATTCAATACTGCGGAGACCACTTTACCGGATGCCCTTCAACAAACTACAACTGTACCAGTAACGTTGCCTACTTTATTTGTGAATAAGCATATCTTTATTATATAATTTTTACAAGAAACTCTAAAAAATTCTAAGTAAAAACAACCACGGCGCGCTTGGATACCTAAGGCACAAAGCAGTACACAAGCATTTCTCCATCCCGCTAAATCGTATTAGTTCTCTGTATTGCGGGTTTTTACTAAAAAGTTTGCAAAAGGCCGGGGCTGTTTGCAAACTTTTTACTTGATGTAACGACGGGCTTCTGCCAAATCCTCTTCCGTATCAATATCCGCAGGAGCCTCTTGAACCAACTTCATGTTATTGATAACTTTTGCCCGAATAGTCATGCCGTTTTCAAGCGCGCGCAATTGTTCCAAAGATTCGCGCGCCTCTAAAACGCCGACCGGCAAATCCACCATCTTGGCAAGTGAAGAAGCCTTATAAACATAAATGCCGACATGATGATACAAATCCTGATTCTTGCACTTTTCCGGATTGCGTGTAAAAGGCGCAACCGCACGGGTAAAATACAAACAACGCCCTTCCGTCTCGCCATCACGCAATCCCATGACAATCTTGACATTCGCCGGTTTGGCGGCTTCTTCCGCGGAATCAAAAACCATACCGCAGGTAGCAATATCACACCCCGTCCGCTCAATTATCTCAATCAACTGATTATTGATGTCCGGATCCACATTAATGGCATCGCCCTGAAAATTAACCACAATATCATACTTGCTGCCATCAGGATCAATCGTCTTTAATGCCGCGGCAATACGATCGGTACCGGAAGGCAGGCTCGGATCTGTCAAAATAGCCTTAGCGCCGAACTTTGCACATTCGTCCAAAATCACCTGATCGCCGGCAGCCACATAAACATCGCCTTTAATCGCTTTGCAGACATTTTCATAAACGCGGTTAATCAGCGTCTTGCCGTTAATATCAAGCAAAGGTTTGTTCGGCAGGCGGGTCGAGGCCATTCTGACCGGAATCATCGTAACTATTCTGCTCATCTTAAGAAAATCTCCGTAAAAGATTATTGCTAATACGGCATTTATATATTATAACAAGCAAAAAATAAAGGATTTAATAATATGAAAGTGGATATTTTTGATTTTGACCTCGACCGCAGTCTGATTGCCAAAGAGCCTGTCTCTCCGCGTGATACCTCGCGACTGCTTGATTTATCGCAGAATGATCGGATTGCCGATCGTCATTTTTATGACCTGCCGCAGCTATTGAACGAAGGAGACGTACTGGTTTTTAACGATACCAAAGTCATTCCCGCACGTTTATACGGCAAACACGGCGAAGCTTTGGTTGAAGTCACGCTGTACCGTCCGGTTGACGGCATCAACTGGTGGAGCTTTATCAAAAATTCCAAACGCTTAAAACCCGGCGACACTGTCTGCTTTTACACTTCCGAAATCTCGGCGGAAACTTCGGAGTTCAGCGCAGAAGTTATTGAAAAGCAAGACGAAGACGGAACGCTTCTGAAGTTCAACTGTGACCCGTCACAGCTCGGACGTTTGCTTGAAAAATACGGTTCCATGCCGCTGCCGCCGTATATCAAACGGGAAAAGCCCGCCGCTGACGGCATCTGGGACAAATACAACGATAAAGAAAACTACCAGACCGTCTATGCCAGACACGAAGGCGCCGTTGCCGCCCCGACCGCCGGCCTGCACTTTACCGACCGAGTTTTGCAGGCAATTGAAGAAAAAGGCGTGAAAAAAGTATTTCTGACCTTACACGTTGGGGCCGGAACTTTTCTGCCGGTCAAAACAGACGACACCAAAGACCATAAAATGCATGCCGAATACGGTGTTATCACCCAAAAAGCCGCTGATACAATCAACGCCGCCAAAGATGCCGGCAAAAACATTATCGCCGTGGGCACCACCTCACTCCGCCTGCTGGAAAGCGCTGCGGACGAGCAAGGCATTCTGCATCCTTTTGCCGGAGACACCGATATTTTTATCACGCCGGGCTACAAGTTCAAAATGATTGATTATCTGGTCACAAACTTTCACCTGCCGAAATCTACTTTGTTTATGCTGGTCTGCGCCGTTGCAGGAACCGAACGCATGAAAGAAGGTTACGCTCATGCCATTGCAGAAAAATACCGTTTTTATTCTTACGGCGACAGTTCTATTTTGAAATGCGTAAATAAAATTTAAACTTTCCGCCGCTATACTTTTCTCCGGAAGACCAAGGAGAAAAACGTGCAGAAATTTGCTTTGATTTTAGATAAAATAATCCCGCTGATTCGCAATATGCTGATTCCGGCTCTGCTGTTCGGCGGCGGGCTGGTTTATTTTTTTGCCGCAGAAGAAATTCCGCACGCCTCACAACTGACCTTGCACCACCTTTTTTATGCCGCGTCCTGCCTTAGTTTTCTGATTTTGCTTTACTTCCGCAAAGGCATTGCCGTTTTCTTCATCCTGACCGGCGCCGTCAGTTATGTCTTAATCAACTATATCAAAATCACCAATCCGGCAGCTTTTCGCGAAAGCGTTGATTTCGTCAACCTGAGCGTTTTCATCCCGCTTAATTTGATAATTTTTTATTTCTGGCCGCAAAAACAACTCTTAAAAAAGAAAAACATCTATTTGCTGCTGCTTATTTTTGCCCAGTTTTCTATTGGCGAACACCTGCACAAATATAATATTGCCCTGAACTACACCCCGTTTTCCGCCAATGGCAATTTATGCTTTTTAAGCTACCTGATATTTTTCGGCGCATTGTTTTCTTTTTTCTGGAAAGCCGTCAACACCGGCAAAATTTATGACTACGCCCTGTTTTTTGCCGCTGCCGATATTTTCCTCGGTTTTTACTACGCCGACAACGCCACTGCCCTGACCTTATTCTACAGCCTTTCGGGTATCACGATTTTAATCGCCACGATTTTATACATTTATACAGATACCTACAAAGACGAATTGACCGGATTTTCAAGCCGCAGCGCCTTTATGCTGCAATACCGCAACTTTCCGCTCAAATACAGCCTTGCCGTTGCCAAAATTGATAATTACATTTCGCTCAAAAACGCCTTTCGCCGCCGGGGCCTGAATAAACTGATGAAGATGATCGCCCTGCGCATTAACGCCTGCGAAACCGAAGCCGTAATTTATCGTTACGGAGAAGACGAACTGGTTATTATCTTTAAAAACGAAGACAAAAACAATGCTTATAACAAAATGGAACAAATCCGCCGTTCCATCGCTTCGGCCTCATTCATGATGTCAAACTTCAAAAAGCCGGTAAAACTGACACTGACCGCCAGCGTGACCGAAAAAAAACGCAGTGATGCCACTGCGTTGGAAACCCTCGCCAGAACCTACAAGGCCTTGCAGGAAACAGTCAAATTCAGCCAGAACGTAACCTCTAAGCTTTAAGCTTCTGCCGCCAAACCAGCCACAATACGGCCACACCGAGCGCAATCAGCGGCAGGGACAAAATCTGTCCCATTGTCAGGTGAAAAAAGAAAAAACCCATATGTGCGTCCGGCTCGCGGAACTGCTCCATCAAAATCCGGAAACAACCGTAAAGCAAAACAAACATTGCCGACACCGTGCCTTTATGTTCGCGAACCGGCTTATACCGCCACAGCCAATTCAGCACAATAAACATGACAATGCCCTCCAAAAACGCCTCATACAATTGCGACGGATGCCGCGGCACCCCGCCGCCGTTCGGAAAACGCACCGCCCACGGAACATCTGTAATCCGTCCCCACAATTCATCATTAACAAAATTAGCCAGCCGGCCTAAAAAGATTCCGATCGGCGCATACAACACAACCAAATCCGTCACCCCCAGAAAAGGATACCTCACCTTGCGGGCAAACAAATAAGCCGCAGCCGCCACACCTGCCGCCCCGCCGTGAAAAGACATTCCGCCCTTCCATATCTCGAATATCTGCAAGGGATGATGCCAAAAGGAAGACGTCCCGTAAAATAATACATACCCCAAACGACCACCTATAATAATACCCAGCGTCATATAAAAAACCAAATCCTCCACATCATTTTTCGTCAGCGGCAGATTGTTTTTTTTAATATTCCGGTTAACCAGCAGCCAGGCAATCAGTATACCGGCCAGATAAGCCATTGAGTACCAGCGGATCGCCAAAGGCCCGATAGAAAAAATAACCGGCGAAATTGCGGGATATTCCAACCCTGTCATAAACAAATCCTCTCAAAAATAAATTTGTTAATACTATATTAAAATAAAATAAAATATCCACACTAAAAAAAATTAAAAATTTTATACCGGTTCAGTGCCTTGATTTTCAACAAAACCACATCTTAAAAAAATTTTTCCGACTCGATGGAAGTGGAAAACTCAACTACCGGGGTTGTAAGAAACGACTCGCAAAGGCAATATGAATTCATAAAAAAATTTTCGGAGTAATGACAACAATGCAATTGGCGAAGAATCTGCCTCTGTCCTACAACCCTATTGATGTGGTCGAAAATATCTTTGCCGCTCAGTCTTTTGAGCTCGACCGCCGCAACCTGAATGAAGTAGTCATTGAGGTTCAGGGCAAATGGAACAATATGCTTCTGTTTTTTGCCTGGGAAGCAAACATGCGCTGCCTTCACTTGTCCTGCCTGATGGACATTGAAAGCACCATCGAAGACCGCAGCAAAATTTTTGAGCTCCTTGCTCTGGCAAACGAAGAGTTATGGGTCGGCCATTTTTCATATTGGGCCGAACAAAATATGCCGGTATTCAAACACTCTATTATTCTTGACGAAACTGAGGAAAGTTTTGAAGGCAAGATACAACAGATTATTGAAATCGCCGTTAAAGAATGCGAGCGCCTATATCCGGTTTTCAAAGTCGTACTGACCAAAGGCATGGATCCCAAACGCGCATTGTATCCGATGTTAATGGAAACCATGGGCGAAGCCTGAAAGTTAAAGCGGAGGAACAATCCTCCGCTTTTTTTAATACCAGTCACAAGACACTGATCCGTCACTGTTACAGCTTCCTGCCGAATACCCGGTCGTATTCACCGTATAAGACGTCGGATCGCAAGCACTTGATGTATCCCATTTTTGACTGTAATCTTGATAACCGTTTTGTGAACAAATATGCTTTTTCTCACCGGTTGATGTATTTTTACAGTAAATTTCCTTCTTATAAGTAACAACATATTTTGTATTATAAGCACTTCCGCAATAACTCCGGTGGCCGCATAAATCACAAGCACGGCTGTTGCCTACGGGTTCAACCCATATCACCCACGGATTAGCCGGGGGCGGCGGAGCAGACTTGCAGGAAGTGCACTTACCGCAAGAGTTCGTGGAAGCACAGCCGTAAGAGCATGACTTAGAAGTAACGTTACAATCTGTATTATATCTGCATTCATAGCATCCGGAACCGCATTCGGTAGAAGAAATCCGCGTTGATACATAATTACCTGAGCAGGAAACGCCGCCTTTTGTTCCGGAACGGCAAGTATCGGAACATGAATAGCAGCTGCCGCATTCGGAAGA
>CAJUCZ010000035.1 GCA_910585375.1 uncultured Alphaproteobacteria bacterium
GGGGAATGGTGCCGGATGAGGGAGAGGGGCTTTGTTTTGGTCATTCGCAAAGGGCACCCAAACCGTACCGGACGGGGAGGATGTGTTTCAGGAGAAAAATAAAAAAGCGGGAGTTTTCTCCCGCTTTTTTATTTAACCCTCTATCTCTTCCTCCAAAGCTTCAAAGCTGCCGTCAGGGGCTTCACTGATTTCTTCCGGTTCGGCATTGTCCGGTTCATTCGGATCCGGCGCCACCAAGCGCAGTTCTATTCTTCTGTTATAATATTTCAGCATCTTTTTAAGCACGTTTAATTTCAAGACACCGCGTCCGAGTTCGATATCATCAAGTTCACGTTCCGTTATTTTAAGCTTTTTACACACCTGCCATACGCGAAGCTGCCGTTCATGGCGTTCAAAAAACAAAGCAAACCCTAATGTCTTGTTGAAATTTCTTAAATGGTCTTGCGCCGTCGTATGATAATAAAATTTTCCCATTTTTTAGCTCCACTATTTTGTTAAAACAAAACCGCCTTAAAAATTAAGGCGGGGAGCTAGAAAACTGTCAAGTTACAGTCGCCGTTATTCGTCCGCAAAGCGGCTTATTTCCGGCACTCCCCACAACGAGGAACTAAACTTGAGATGTTTTCTAGACACCACAGTCCGTCTCCGGACTGCGGGATTTATAATAAACGAATCTATGACTTTTGCAAGCGGATTTTATGCTATCCGAGGTAAGATTTGGGATTGACGGCTTTTTTACCCTGACGGATTTCAAAATGCAACTGCGGGGAAACGACACCGCCGGTTGTGCCGACTGTAGAAATTTTTTCACCACGGGCAACCCGCTGGCCTTTTTTAACCAAAATCTTTTCATTATGCGCATAAGCGGTGACCCAGCCGTCATCATGTTTGATTAATATCAGATTTCCAAAACCTTTAAGCTCATTACCGGCATAGGCAACCGTTCCTTTATCCGCGGCCTTGACAGCCGTTCCTTTGGCAGCTTTGATATTTATACCGTCATTGTTACGCCCTTTTGCAATCGGCCCGAAATTGGAAATTACCGAACCTTTGACCGGCCACATAAATTTGCTTTTGCGATTTTTAGCCGGCGGCGTATAGGTACTTTTTGCCGTTGTTGTTTTTTTGACAGGGGCAGTTTTTTTAGAGGAGGAAGCACTTGTTTTTTGGGATGTCCATGCGCTTTTTTCAGCCGGCGCGGCCGAAGCAACATGAATTTCCCCGCCGACAATACTGTCAGGCAGTTGCAGGCGTTGTCCGACGGCCAAACTGTATGGCGGACTGATGTCATTGGTTTTGCTCAGGGAATTGACATCAACATTGTAGCGTTTGGAGATATTATACAGCGTGTCGCCTTTGGCCACGATATGATAACGGGCGCTCGGAAGGCGGACGACCTGTCCTATCCGCAGCCCGTAGGGCGGACGAAAACCGTTCAGCTCAATAATTTCCCTGATCGGAAGATCATACCGGCGGGCAATGCTGTAAAGGGTGTCGCCTTTTTGAACCACCACGGAAGACGGTGCCGGTCCGCCGCCCCAGAGGTTGTAGTTAAACAGCTGAATCCGGCCGCTGTCATAAGAACAGCCGCCCAAAACCAGCAATATTAATGTCAAAAGCGCATACTTCTTCATATCTTACGTCCTATCACAAGATAGTTAATTTTTGTTTACATTCAGAAAAAGCTTGATTTTCTGACTTTCCACAGTATCTTATCAAGGGCAGGGAGAACAAATTTGCCAAACATACACAAAGACATCAGAACCTCAGAATTGCTCGGTCAGGACGCCAAATGCGTGATTTCCCATATTTTAGGGCACGAAAAATCTAAAAAAGCACAGAATATTCTGAAAGATTTTCGGGCGGATATTGTCCTGAAAGATATTTTTGATTTTGCTTCTGCCTCCAGTATCGGGCTGCTTGACGATTTTGCCGATTATGAAAAGATTTTTAATTATCTGGCGGCCGAATCTCCGGCTTTTGCCCGTTATTCCGACAGGGCAATCGTCTGCGCCAACCACAACGAAGACCTTTCCAAGATTATTTTGCCGCTGGTTTTTGAGCACAGGCACAAACTTGATTGTAAGCATATTCAAGCCTTGACAGACGGATGGTGTTACGAATCTGATTTGCGCGCCGACATGATTGCCGCCATTATCCGGCAGGATAAAAATCCCAGAAAAAGCGCTGAAATTCTCGGAAAGGCGTTGTCCCGAATCTCTTACAAACAACATAATCCGTTTGTGAAATCCGTTACTCAGGCTTTTACCGCACAAAACGCCAAAGATGGCGTTAGTCTGAACATTTTTTCCGACGCTTTACTGTCTCCCGCTTTGAAGGACAATTCCGTACCAGACAAGACAACTGTTGCGGCGTTTAAGCAGGAAATCAGGAAAATTCCCGATACAAAAGTGCAAAAAATGGCTCTTTTTGCGTTGGACGGCAAAAATGCGGAAGACGTCCGGCAGATTTATCATGATGATTTTCTTTCCTGCGCAGCCGAAAAGCTTATCAAAATTACGGCAACCCTGCCGGATGCGAATCCGGATTTTATGCCGCTGACGGTAAAGGTATTGGAAAGCACGGAAAAAGAATCGGCAGAACAACATCGTCACGGCGTTTTGCTTTATCTGGCCGCAGCGGCTGCCGGACGGCCGAAATTGACCGAGGCGTTGCTGCCGGTTTTTGAAAAAAATGACAGGCTGCCGTTTGCTTATGTCGGAAACCTGTTTTTCAGCGCGGTCAAATCCCCTGCCCTGAGCGGACGGATTATGAAGATTATCAAAGCTTCTTTGCGTTCGGACTCATTTTCTTCCCAAGGCGCTTTATCAGGCATCAGCCCCGTAAGCAACGTTCTAAACCCGTTTAACATAAAATCTCCGGAAGCGTTTGAACTGATTTACACTTATCTGAACGATGCAAAATCGGACATGAACCAGATGCACGTTTTTTGCAAAGACTGCCTGCACAAGCTTGGTCATGACTGCGCCGACCGGCCGGAAACGCGAAATATTATCAGAACGATGCACCGCAATAAAATTTTGCGCAGCAATCCGAAAGATTTTGCCGTTTTTATGGCGGACCTTGAAAGTTTTAAAATTGAAAACGCTTATGACAGTCCGCTGAATGACTATATTAACGACCTTAAAGCCAGAACGCCGGTTAAAGCATTGCCTTATATCAAACGGTTGCTGAACAATTCTTTGGAATATAAGGAAAATTTCAACAGGCTGAAAAAAGAATTTCCGGATTATCAAGACATTAATGACGATTATATTTACCGCCAGCCGGAAAGACACGAGGCGATGACATTACAGGAAGTTGAAAAAAGCCTGAACGAAAATAAATTGTCTCTAATTGATAAAACAAAAATTTATTTGCAATTGCGGCAATTTGAGCATTACGCCCTGCCGCAAAGTCAGGAATATTGCCGACAGGTGGCAAAAGGCTTGTCTTTGAATCCGTTTTATGCTAAAAGCGTGGCGTTTGCAAAATTTAATCTTTTTAATGACGGGAAACAGGCTTTAAAAAAAGTCTGGAAGAAAAATGAGCGATAATCAGACACAAATCATTGACGAAAGCGGCGACAAATATAAATACGGCTTTGTGACGGACATTGCCGCCGACACCGCCCCCAAAGGGCTGAATGAAGACATTATCCGGTTGATTTCCGCAAAAAAAGGCGAGCCGGAATGGCTGCTGGAATGGCGTCTGAAGGCTTTTGAATTCTGGCAGACGATGACAGAGCCGGCATGGGCCAAGCTGGCTTATGACAAGATTGATTATCAGGATTTGTATTACTATTCCGCGCCGGTACAAAAAGCTGCGCCGAAAAGTTTGGACGAGGTTGATCCGGAATTGCTGGAAACTTATGAAAAGCTCGGAATTCCGCTCAAAGAGCAAGAGGCTTTGGCCGGCGTGGTTGCCGTTGATGCCGTGTTTGACAGCGTTTCCGTTGCCACGACTTATCGCGCCAAACTTGCCGAACAGGGGATTATTTTCTGTTCCATTTCCGAAGCCGTGAAAGAACATCCCGAACTGGTGCAAAAATATCTTGGTTCAGTTGTGCCTTACACCGACAATTTTTTCGCCTGTCTGAATTCGGCCGTTTTTACCGACGGGTCGTTTGTTTATATTCCGAAAGGCGTGCGCTGTCCGATGGAGCTTTCGACCTATTTTCGAATCAATGCCAAAAATACCGGACAATTTGAGCGTACGCTGATTGTGGCCGATGATGAGAGTTATGTTTCTTATCTGGAGGGCTGTACTGCTCCGCAGCGGGACGAGAATCAGCTCCATGCAGCCATTGTGGAGATTGTAATTAACAAAGACGCCGAGGTCAAATATTCCACAGTTCAAAACTGGTATCCCGGCGACAAAGACGGCAAAGGCGGCGTTTACAACTTTGTGACCAAGCGGGCGGCCTGCCGCGGCGACAATGCCAAGGTATCATGGACGCAGGTGGAAACCGGATCGGCCGTGACCTGGAAATATCCGTCATGCGTATTGCAGGGCGACAATTCGGTCGGCGAGTTTTATTCCGTAGCAATCACCAACAACAGGCAGCAGGCCGATACCGGCACAAAGATGATTCATATCGGCAGAAATACTTCTTCCAAAATCATTTCCAAAGGGATTTCTGCCGGTTTTTCCAACCAGACTTATCGCGGACTGGTTCGGGTGGCGCCGAATGCCGGACATGCCCGCAATTATTCGCAATGCGACAGCCTGCTCATTGGCACGACCTGCGGTTCCCACACCGTGCCGTATATTGAAAACCGCAACAAAACCGCCCATATCGAACATGAAGCGACAACGTCAAAAATCAGTGATGAACAGCTTTTTTACTGCATGCAGCGAGGAATCGGGCAGGAAGAAGCCGTCAGCCTGATTGTCAACGGCTTTTGCAAAGAAGTTATGCAACAGCTTCCGATGGAATTTGCGATAGAGGCGGCCAAGCTGATTAATATTACACTTGAAGGATCCGTCGGCTAGATTACAGAGATAAAAAAGGAGGCTTTCGGCCTCCTTATCTTTTTACTGCAGTTCAAAAAAGCTCTTGTCTACACCACACAGCGGGCAAACCCAGTCTTCAGGAAGATCCTCAAAAGGAACATCCCCGTCATAAACGTAACCGCACACCGTGCAGACCCATTTTTTGCCTTCATTTTTATCTTCTGTCATTTGTTTTCCTTTCATCCGGTCTTTTTGTTCGTTAAAAATTTTAATTACCCTGTCTTTGTAATAACTGCGGTAATCATAATAAGTCAGAGGCTCACCGTCCTGACTGCCAATCCGGCAATCCAGCACCTCTGCCAAAAACAGCGTATTGCTCTCAAAGGCAATTTCCTGAATTATTTTACATTTAATGCCTGCAAGAGATTTTTGCAAGTATGGCAGGCCTTCCAAAACCTCAAATTCAACATTTTCCCACTTATTGACATCACGACTGCTTTGAAAACCAAAATTTGCCACAATAAACGGGTCAGCCTCTTTACCCAGTACGGAAAGAGAAAACTCCTTTGCCGTATGCAGACAGGATTTGGTATAACTATGATTTCCGCAGGACAAGGCCAGAACAAACGGTTTGTTGGCGACTTGCATCACGGCATCGACAATGCTGCCGACATAGCGCGAACCGTCAACCGTTCCCAAAACATATATTCCGTGCGTTAATTTAAACAGTGCATTTTCATCCATAGGATATTTCCGTTTTTTAAGGGTTAATAATGCGGCGGGGGCGTTTCTTCGCTTAACGGTTTGACTGCCGCCGGTTCCAGATTTTCCAGCAGGTATTTATTTTGTTTTTGCAGATGATCGAGTTTTTTACCCTGCTCTATGATTACCTGATTTAAATCTTCAATCACACGCTCCTGATTAGCCAGCGCAATCTCAATATTTATTAATCGGTTATCGAGATCGTTATCATTCATTTTATGCTCCCTTTTATTCCGGTTGTAGCATGACATAAGCGGAAAATCAATCAGTATTTGTTGATATATATAAATTCGTGATTATCTGATTAAAGGGTTATCATTACAAAAATTGAAAGTTCAAGCATGGAATGGAACAACAAACACAAAATTCTCGCCTCTATTATACTGGTGTTGCTGGTTGCGGCATTGATGTTGGTGAATTAACGGGAGAAAAAAAATGAAAATGTGGCATTGGATTATTTTAATCGTATTTGTTTTTGCCGTAGTTATTTCTTTGTTTTTTTAACTTCCGGCAGCGTCATTACGCCTTATGCGGGATAAAATAAGCCTGATTTTGATAAAAAACAGCATTTTTGGAAAGTTTTACAAAATTTTGGCTTGACAAGCATTATAAAAGAGCGTATCTATGCACTGTCTTTATAAGACAGCGTTTATCGCGGGGTGGAGCAGCCCGGTAGCTCGTCAGGCTCATAACCTGAAGGTCGTAGGTTCAAATCCTGCCCCCGCAACCAAGTAAAATCATAAAGCCCTCAAGTGAGGGCTTTATGATTTTAAATGACTATGAGTTAGATTTGAACCTACGAGAAAAGCAGGTTCACCACAAGGCGCAGGCGGGCGGAAGAACGCCGGTGTCCGAAGGGCAGTGCCGCAGAGGTAACCTGAGCACCAGCGATAAGTAAATCCTGCCCCGCAACCAATAAAAAAGCTTTATAATCAATTGATTATAAAGCTTTTTCTTTTACCCGTTATTTTGTTGTTTTATCTCGGGGCTACATTTTTTATAAATAACCAGTAATTTTTATTAACTTTACTAAATGAAAACCCCATTACTCCGTCTCTTTGCGATATCTGATTTTATCCTTTCCCCTTTGCAGCGTCATGGTGTCCGGCGTTAATTCAATAACCAGCATCGTTTCCGAAAAATTTATTGTTTGGCCGTTACCAATGCTTTTGCCCTCCAGAACAATTCTGCCATCACCGGCTTTCCAATTTTCATATTTTAATGTTGCCATGCCTATTGATGCTGCCGTTCCGTCTGCTTTCAAGTCAAATCCCTGTCTGTAATTGCCATTTTCTTCAATCCAGCTGCCGATAAATTCTTGTTTTCCGCTTTCCGCCGGCAGCGAACGGCTACAAGCGGTTTCTCCGGCCAACAGAACCAGAATTATAAGCAATAAATTTTTCATTCGTTTTTCTCCTTATTTAGAAGTGTATTATATTCAGCAATGTGACGTCTTGACTTATCTTAGTCTCATTGTTAGATTTAAATCAAATAAATTTTTGGAGAAAAGAAATTAGAAAAGGATGGATATATGTTATTCTGACCTGCGTTTTTGAACTCCTGTGGATTTATGGTTTCAGCGCAGCGGAAAAACCGGTTGATTTTGCACTTATTGCCGCCATTATCATTACGGACTTTTATTTTTTGGAAAAAGCCTGCGAGACAATCCAGACCGGTACGGTTTATGCAATTTTTTCTGCCATAGGCACGATTTTTACGGCCTTGACGGACACGTTCCTGTTTCATGTGGAATTTACATTTGCAAAAGGCTTTTTCATTGCCCTGCTCATTGCCGGCGTTATTACGCTGAAACTGGCTGAAAACGGCGTTAATATACCGGATAAGGAGAAATAGCATGGGATGGATATATATTCTGATTGCCTCCACGGTTGAAGTCATTGGGGTTGTCGGCTTAAAGCTTTTCAGCCAACAAAAAAATCTTTTCAGCCTGCTGCTTTTTATCAGCGGGTTTGCACTTTCTTATTTGTTTTTATATTTTGCACTGAACTATTTGGATATGAGTATTGCTTACGCCGTTTGGATGGGGCTGGGCACGGCCGGAGCTGTACTCGTGAATATGATATTTTTCGGAGAAAGCCGGAAATTGTCGCGCATTTTCGGCGTTATACTGATTATTACCGGCGTCGTTGGGTTAAAAATGATTTCCTGACTGAAATTTATTGAAACATATTACAAGACAAAAGGCGAAGAGATGCAAAATTTCCATTTGCCTTTTGTTATTTTATACTTAAATATTTCAAACAAAATCTGCCCTTAACCCATAACCGGCGTGCTTTTCTCTTTTTTGCGCCTCAGCAATTGTTACAATAATTTCCACCAGAAACAGAGGTTAACTTCTTTTGACCTGACAAATGAGTCTTGTGATTTGCCTTTTGATGTTTTGCTTTTGTACTATATTTATGATTTTAATTTTTGGAGAAGCAAAGTGAAACACGGCAAAAATTTTACCCTTGGGGAATATGTGATTATCAAAAAGCCGGATTTAGTTGAAGCCGGCGATAATGTACGAATTTCAGATTTTTGCAGGATTTCATCAGCCTGCGAAATTAGAAAAACTTGGCCTCACGACATAACAGGACATGTCTGAGAATTTAAATTACAAAAAAAGCTGCGACACGAATCGCAGCTTTTTTAAGATAATAAACCAATTAATCAGCAACCGTCGTTGTGGTGGTTGTTTCAACAACAGTATCGCTCGGTTGCGTGCGGATGACTTCTTCAATCATACCGGCACGATACGGTTCTTTTTCATAAGAAACGTCAGTATAAGTTTTTGGTTCATAAACCGTTTTATATGTGGTTTTTTTGTACAAAACTTCAACCGGTTCTCTGGTTTCCCTAATCTCGTCCGGACAACCTTTGTTGCTGCCGGAAACAGTACGGTATCCGTCACTAATGCGGGTACGGCGGCGGCAGGGACGTCCGTCTGCGTTCTGGCTCGCATAAGTCTGATCGGCATAACGTGTACGGCTATAAACTCTGCGCGGCGCCTGATCTTCTTCCATAATCCGGCGCGGACGACGGTATGTGGTTTCATCGTAAGTTGTGTCGTAAGAATTCTCTACGATTGTTGTTGCCGGTTCATATACTTCTACCGGAGTGGTGCGAACAACGCGAATCCGGCGGCGGCCGGGATCTGCATATTGTCGGCGCCCCATATCTTCCTGATAAATGCGGCTTCCGTCATATTCACGATATACAACGCGTTCCGTCGTAACGGTTTCCGGCTCCGTAATAACTTCTTCATCCTGAGGGGTTGCGCAGGCTGAAAGCATCGCAGCCATTGAGAGAGCTAAAAATTTTTTCATTATCTTTTCCTTTCGGCAGTTCTGACCGTGAGAACTGTTTTGTTAATTATGGCTAGTTTTTGTTCAATATAGTCTGTTTTGAAAATTATTCAAGCTTTTTCTACTCAAAAGTTATATTTATTTATACATATTTTTATTTAAACATCGTTAACAAGAAAATACGGAAATTAAATTAACACCTTGTTTTATCAAAAACTTGGTAAATTATGCAAAAAATCAGAAAAAAAAGACTTGTGTATTTTATTTTTTGTGCTATGTTCTGGTTTACAAAATATCGGAATGTAGTTCAGCCTGGTAGAACGCTACGTTCGGGACGTAGAAGTCGGAGGTTCGAATCCTCTCATTCCGACCAAATAAAAAAGAGTCAGCTTGTCTGGCTCTTTTTTTATTTGATATTGGAATTGGGGCCTGAACATCCGAGGAAGGAGGTTCGACTACCAGCGAAAGGCGGGGGAGAAGGAAAACGATAAAATTGTTTTAGGAGCCTCACCAAGCAGTTAAACATTACCAAGGATATTCACGGTAATTTTTGAACAGTTTTCCGTAGTCCTTTTCATCATCCCTTATAGCCCGAATAACCGGATCCAGAACACGCATTGCACCGTCAACTTCATCTATAGCCATCACGGTTTTACGTTCAGCCGCATTCAAATTCTGCGGGTTGGGTTTTTCATTGGTAATCCATCCGGTATCAACGCTGTTCATCAACACCCCATAGTCTTTATAATGCGCGGCAGCCGTACGCGTCATCATATTCAATGCGGCTTTGGCCATATTGGTATGTGCATGACGGCTGTGCTTGCGAGGTGCAAAGAAGTTGCCTTCCATTGCCGAAACATTGATAATAAACGCATTGCGGCCGTTTTGTGTCAAAGACGGCAAAAGTTTAGTATTTAACAGGAACGGCGTAATTAAATTGATATGAAGCACCTCATACAATTCAATCAGCGATATTTCCTCAAGCTCATACATCCAGCTGTTGTGAGACCGCAAATCAAGCTGTTGGCCGTCTTTGTCATATTGTCCGGCAGGGAAGATACTTTCATCATCATGCAAATCTTCCGGCAACAAAGCAACCTGCGACATTTCGGCTGAATTTAAATTGAAATTCAAGGCCGGAAGAAACGACAATTTTGATACCGGCACCAAAGAGCTTTCTTTTTCCGCGTTATTCGTGATTATGTTTTCAATCAGAGGCGCGTTTTTTTCCTCATTCATTAAGTGCTTGTAAAACGGAGCCGGTTTTCTGACAGTTTGAGCGGCATTGTTTATCAGAATATCCAACGGTTGTTTTTTTATTTCCTTTATAAACTTTGAAACCGAAGGCAAATGGCGAAAATCGACGCCAATAATATGAAAACGTTTTTTAAAACTTTCAAATCCGTCCAGTGCGGCATAACGCTTATATGTATCTTGCGGAAAACGCGAAGTTACCGTGACGTCGGCTCCCATTTCAAGTAACAGGCGCGCGATTTCAAAGCCAATTTTGATACGGCCGCCGGTAACCAATGCCCGATATCCCTGCAAGGCTATTTTCTGATTACGTTTTTGCCAGTTATACTCACCGCAAGCCGGACACATTTCTTTATAAAATGCGTGTGGTTCTGCGTATTCTTTTTCACAGCAATAACAAACTTTTCTTTTATAATAAGCATCTTGCATTAAAAATTCCTCTGGAATTGAAATCACTTACATGTTTTTGTTTTGTTTGAAAAAGTTTTGATTTGAAAGCATAAGGGGAGCCGGAAGATCATTTAAATCAAACCATTTCCAGCAAGCACATTTATCCGGTTCTTTTACCGCGGGAACTCCGGAATATTTGCGGCAATACAAGTGCAGCGTAATGTAGTGTTTGCCACTTTCGGGATAAAAATCATTGGTCACGCCTTTGAGAAAAATATCCGACGGAGATATCTCCAGACCGGTTTCTTCTTTGACTTCGCGAATCGCAGCCTGTTCATTACTTTCGCCATATTCCAAATGTCCTCCGGGGGGACACCAGGTTGCGTTGCCGTGCCGGCTTTTTCTCAGCCCAAGAAGGAGTTGGTTTTGTTCATTAAAAAGATACACCCCAACTCCGACTTTAACAGTATTTTCCATGCAATCACCCTTATATTGATTTTATTTCAGTCAGTTTAACTTTATTTTTAATCCGTTCAAGTTTTTTTACTTAAATATTTGTATAATTTTCATGTCCAGTACAAAAGTACCTGACATCATCAAGAAAAACAAAGTCAGAAGCGTATTGTCGCAGCGCGGTCTGATACCGGAAACGAAGAGTGCAAAAGATGTATCCGGCGTTGTAAAAGTTGACCAGAACATCATGACACAACAGGCTGCAAAAAAATATTCGCGTTAACAAATCTGGTTTATAAAACTCCGTCGGCAACCAGTCGGCGGAGTTTTATTTGGCCCCAAACAAACCCGTTTTCTCTGCCGATTCGGTCAGAAACATCCATTTAATATTATATTCCTAATATTTAGTATAAAAACCATGGCTTTCTTAAAAAGCCAGATTATATTGTTTTTAAGGACATTTTGCCGTTAAAAACGCAAGAATGTTATGTACAACTTAAAACTTCCGTTGGAATTTTTTCAAGCTTATGCTAGAATGATTTTAGTTTCATGTATAGCATAGGTATTAGGCATAATATCGAGGATAATATATGAGACTTTGTATGAACAGACAGCGGGCTTTTGACAAGCTTGGTCAGATTAAAGCAGGCGCTTTATTTATCAAATCCGGTGCAAGAAAAGTGGAAATTGCTCTGGAGTTTGTCAGATCGCAGCAATTCAAAGTCGATTATATTGTTTGGATAGCTCCGGCTGCCTTTTTATCCACCCGTTCTTACAAGGATGAGATAAAAAAGTGGTCACGAGGATTGGAAAGAAAGATTTACTTTTATTCCATTGAAGCAGTAGCAGCTTCAGATACCCAATATTTGAGCCTGTATAATTTGATTGATAAATTTAGGACATTTTGTGTGGTGGATGAAAGTATCACAATAAAGAATACCGAAGCTGGGCGAACCCAACGCTTGTTAAATATTGGGCGGAAGTTTAAGTATCGGTTACTTTTGAGCGGAACCCCGCTAACGCAGGGGCTTATTGATTTGTACGCTCAAATCCAATTCATCAACTCTTCAATTTTGAAGATGACGGAGACACAGTTTTCAAATAACTTTTTGCACTTCTTTCTTGGGGAAGACGAAGTAAAAAGGAGATGGTCGAAGCCTCAGAATGAGAAAAAACTCATTGAGTTGATGCGGCCGTATATTTTGGAATATGATCTCGATTTTGATTGCTCAATAAAATATTTTGACGAGTACTTTGACCTGACGCCAAAGGAGATTCAAAATTACTCGCAAGAAAAAGAGATGTTTCTGCGGGAGCGGGAGCAGTTTCCTTTTATGCAGGTGGTTCAGAAATTTCAACATATCTACACCATCGCCAAAGACAAGGTCTTTGCTCTGGTAGATATTATTGACCAAATTCTGGCCCGCGGCGAAAAGGTGATTGTTTACATCAAGTTTATTGATGAAATCAAATTCTTCAAAGAGTGCGGAGCGTTCGACCATCCGTTTGTCGAGCTTACAGGGAACTCTAACAAAAACAAAGTCGTGGAAGCTTTTCGAAATAACGTCAATATTATGTTTAGTACATACGGCGCCGGAGGGTTCAGTATCAACGTACCTTTTTGCAATAATATTATCTTTTTTTCGCAGACTTTCGATTATAAAGATAAGATCCAGTGTTTGGATTGCGTGTATCAAAAAGGCCTGACAAAGGAACTGAACATCTACAATTTTTGGGTTAAGACCGGACTGGAGGATTTAATCCAGCGGAGCCTGACCCGAAAAAAACATGTGCTGTCCAATATATGTGATTTTATTTCGAAAGAGGAGATGCTGAGACTATGAAGCGTTATCTTGAAAAAGATGTCTACCAAGCGACTATGGAACGAATTAAATTTATTTTTGAAAACTTTGACAATATTTATGTTTCATTCTCCGGCGGAAAAGACAGCGGTTTGCTGTTGAATCTGGTCTTGGACTATAAGCGCAAAAATAACATCAAAAAGAAAATCGGCGTATTTCATCAGGATTTTGAGGCTCAGTACCAAGAAACAACCAATTTTGTTTATCGGATGTTTGAAGACAATCTGGAAGACATTGAGCCTTACTGGGTTTGTCTGCCGATGGGATCGCGCTGTGCCGTCAGCAATTTTCAAATTTACTGGTATCCATGGGATCCGGACAAAAAAGATTTATGGGTCCGGCCGATGCCGACCATGCAGTATGTCATTAATCTGGATAATCAGAATTTTGATTTTTATAAACCCAAAATGGTTCAGGAAGATTTATATGCCGAATTCGGCGACTGGTATTCCCGCCAAAAACAGGGAAAGACGATTTGTCTGCTCGGCGTGAGGGCTGATGAGTCCCTTAATCGTTACCGCGCTTATGCAAATGCCAGAAAGCAGATTATGAAAAATGCCCAGTGGACAACAAAAATGGGCGAAAACTGGTACAATGCTTATCCGCTTTATGATTGGACAACCAAAGATGTTTGGGTTGCAAATGGCAAATTCGGATTTGACTATAATAAAATTTATGATTTATACTATAAGGCAGGACTATCGATCCATCAGATGCGTGTTGCCAGTCCGTATCATGAAAGCGCGAAAGAAAGTCTTAATCTGTACAGGATTTTGGAACCGGCAACCTGGGTAAAAGTTGTCGGCCGCGTACAGGGGGCTAATTTCGGAGCTATTTACGGACGGACAAGTGCAATGGGCGTTAGAAACGTTAAACTGCCGGAGGGGCATACGTGGCGGACTTATGTTAAGTTTTTGCTGGCAACTCTGCCGGACAGCATGCGCAAGAACTATGTTGAAAAGTTTAAGACTTCTATTCGTTTCTGGTGGAAAAAGGGCGGAGTCGTTTGTGATGACGCTTTGAAAGAATTAGAGGAATGCAATTATCCGATTAAACGTAACGGGATCAGCAAATACAGCAAAACAAAAGAGCAGATCCGTTTTTTGGGAACACCGGATGATACGGATGACATTAAATCGTCCATTGACATTCCTTCATGGAAACGTATGGCAATTTGCATCTTGAAAAACGACCACTTGTGTAAATATATGGGATTTGCCCAAACTAAAAAACAGGCAGAACGTGAAAAAGAGCTGATTGCAAAGTACAAAAAATTATAAGGAGACTAAAAACTATGGCTTTTCAAAGTCCTGTTTATAACGTTAGGCCTGTTCCGGTTGAAAAAATCAGAGCAAACGATTATAACCCCAATAAAGTTGCTCCTCCTGAAATGAAATTGTTAGAGGTTTCTATCTGGGAAGACGGGTACACTCAGCCGATTGTTTGTTATTATGATAAAAATGCCGATGAATATATTGTTGTAGACGGTTTTCACCGATACACAGTCATGATGACTAGCAAACGAATTTATGAACGGGAAAACGGAATGATGCCGGTGGTGGTGATTGATAAAGATCTGAGCGACCGTATGGCGTCTACTATTCGTCATAACCGCGCCCGCGGCAGCCACAGTGTCGATTTGATGAGCAATATTGTAGCCGAATTACTGGAAATGGGAAAAAGCGACAGTTGGATTTGTCGAAACATCGGCATGTCCGCAGATGAACTTTTACGCCTTAAGCAGATTACCGGTTTAGCATCATTATTCAAAGACGAAGAATTTTCTAAAAGTTGGGAAGTTTAAGATTGCTGTAACAATAAAAAAACGCCGCATAAATATAATGCGGCATTTTTTATGTTTTTCAAAAAATATATCATACGGATTTGACTCGCCAAAAATCAGACAACTGCAAAATTTCCCGCCGTATTGCGCCCCGGACGGTTGTAAACCTTATAAGAAAAGCGCTGGCCGTCATATATGCGTCGGACACCGATTTTTTCCAACTCTTTGATTGTAACAAAAACAGAAATGTCTTCATTTTCGGAAACAATAAGACCGTATCCTTTCTTGTAGTTCACGAGTTTGAATGTTCCTTGCTTCATTTTTTCATCCTTGGTTTGTTGTTGAAGTATAATCATTTTTCTGATTACAATAGCATAATATCAGGAATAGAAATTTTCACAATACCCTGAATTTCGATAACTGTTATCGAAAAATTAGGACACACAATATTTTTTTCTTATCAAACACTCATAAAAATCAATGGCTTACAAAACATACAAAAAATTATCCTGAAACACACTGCTTTAAAACAATCATAATCGATGATTTAAGAAGAATTTTTTATTTATACAGGATTTGCCCTGACTGACAAGAGTCTACTAACAAAAAAATTTATCTTTCATCAAATATTTTTACTTTTTGCATTTCAAAAAATCAGTCTATAAAAAATTTTTCAAATCAAATGATATAATGATACTATATTAATAAAGGGATGATTTTTTTAGGCAAACAGGCGAGAGCAAACATTTTTCCGCAAGCCAGTTCAAGTGGCAAACGCGGATGGGAACAACGTCAGCAGCCTTCAAGAGCTATATCACATATCCCCCTTGTTCTAAGAAGATATCTGGGAGTAGGCCCGGAGTGCAGCTCAGCGATAAACCAACGGGCCTGCTCTTTGGCGGTATGGGGTAGTGTTGTCCCCGCACCTTTGGGTTCAGCTTAGATAAAGCGGAGGTTTTTGTAAGGCAAGTCAGACAGACCTTCAGGGATAAAGTTTATAAACATAGGCCTGATCACATAGGCAGTATTATCCACCCCGAACTTTGTTCGCCCATTTGCAAGCTCTACAAGGCTTGACGGCGGGTATAGATGTCTGCATGAAGCTTTCACGAGCAGCTGGTATTGTGGTTGCATCATAAAAAAAACGCCGGGGAGAGGCGTTTTTTTATGATACGGGGAGGGGGATGCTAGAGCAAAGCAATATTTCCGGCGGCT
>CAJUCZ010000036.1 GCA_910585375.1 uncultured Alphaproteobacteria bacterium
TACGTCTTTAACGTCTTCATCCTACGGCACGAACGGTACCGACGGCTGCGAGTATACCTGTTATTACACCTGCAACCCTAACTGCCCGTCTGGCACATCAACATCAAACCCCGGAGGCTGCGGCGGGTCGACCAAAAATGGGTGCGGGGATAAAACCTGTTATTACCCATATGTCAGCTGTTGTTCGGAAACCTGTCCGTCTTCTCATCCGTACAGCAATTGCGATTACGGTTATACCAGCATCACCGAAAATGAGTGCGGGACTAAAAAGTGTTATGCCTGCCGACCAGAACCGGGACCTATTGTAAAAACATATTGCTCAGGAAATATGATGTATGAGGATTATAACTATGGAGGAAGCTTTATTGGTGTGATTGTAAATAACCGTATTATACGTAAAGACATTGTGTATAATCGTCGTTCTAATTGTGTATCAAGCTGTACAAGCAGTGTTAAAGCTAACCTAAATTGGAGAATCCCGTCTTCTAATGAAGTGTTGGAATTGCGTTGTGCCATTACAGCAATGGGGGGGCCAATTGACGATACTTACTGGTACGATGGAAATTCTGTTGACGGCGTATGGCTGTTTGGGGATCAGCGAGATAATAATCCTGATAAATATGATATGTATAATGACAACAGCAATTATTGTACCTGTGTATCGGATTTGTAAAAAAGAACCCCGCCTTTGTGACGGGGTTATGTTTTTTTATTAAATCAACCGGCTTTTGTCAATAGCCGCTTTTACGAACGACACAAACAGCGGTGCCGGCGCAAAAGGTTTGGATTTTAATTCCGGATGGAACTGTACGCCGATAAACCACGGGTGGTTCGGAATTTCGACAATCTCAGGGAGTTTGCCGTCCGGAGATTTGCCTGAGATAATCATTCCGGCCTGATTCAGCTGGTTTTCATATTTCATATTGACTTCATAACGGTGACGGTGGCGTTCCGAAATCTTAGCAGCTCCATAGACTTTGCTGACCAGACTATCCGGAGCCAAAACGCATTCATAAGCGCCCAACCGCATGGTTCCGCCCAAGTCTCCGTCTTTATGGCGGATTTGTTTGGCTCCGTCTTTATCCCATTTGGTCATCAGGCCGACAACGGCTTCGCAATCTTGTCCGAATTCGGTCGTACCGGCATTGGTTACGCCGCAGACGTTGCGCATAGTTTCAATAACAGCCATTTGCATACCGAAGCAAATTCCCAAAAACGGAATTTTATTTTCACGGGCGTAACGAATAGCTTTGATTTTGCCGTCCGTACCGCGGCAGCCGAAGCCGCCAGGAACCAATATGCCGCTGACATCGCCGAGTTGTTCGGCAACATCTTCATTTTCCAGAGCTTCCGAATCAATCCATTTGATTTTGACCTTATGTTTATTGGCAATGCCGCCGTGCGTCAGGGCTTCGCCCAAAGATTTGTAGGTATCGAGCATCTGGGTATATTTGCCGACTACCGCAATATTGACTTCCCCTTCGGGATGAGTAATCGTTTCGACGATATGTTCCCATTTGCTCAAATCCGCCGGTTTGCTGTCTATGCCGAAGTATTTGCAGACCTGAGCGTCCATGCCTTCATGAGAATAAGCCAGAGGAACGGCATAAATACTTTTGGCATCAAGCGCGGCAATGACGTTTTCTTCTTTAATGTTACAGAACATGGCGATTTTGCGTTTTTCGTTCTGCGGGATTTCTATCTGCGAGCGGCAGAGCAGCATATCAGGCTGAATTCCGTATTCCTGCAATTGTTTGACCGAGTGCTGGGTCGGTTTGGTTTTCAGTTCGCCGGAAGCATTAATAAACGGCAGCAGCGTGACATGGATAAACATGACGCGGTCGCGCCCCAAATCATAAGAAGTCTGGCGGATGGCTTCCAGAAACGGCTGACCTTCAATATCACCGACCGTACCGCCGATTTCGCACAACACAAAATCTTCATCATGAATGTCTGATTTGATAAATTCTTTAATCTCATTTGTCACATGCGGAATAACCTGAATTGTGGCGCCGAGGTAATCGCCGTGACGTTCTTTGTCCAAAACGCGCTGATAAATTTTGCCGGAAGTGACGCTGTCGGTTTTGTGGCAGGATATGCCGGCAAAGCGTTCATAATGCCCTAAGTCCAGATCGGTTTCGGCACCGTCGTCGGTTACAAAAACTTCACCGTGCTGATAGGGGCTCATTGTTCCGGGGTCTACGTTCAGATAAGGATCAAGCTTGCGCATTCTGACTTTAAAGCCACGCGCCTGCAGCGTTGCCGCCAGAGAAGCTGAGGCCAGACCTTTTCCCAGAGAGGAAACCACGCCGCCGGTAATGAAGATAAATTTTGTTTTCGGATTTAAATTTGCTTGGGTGTTATCAGACATTTTTCTTCCTTATTTGAACATATTAACTTGTGCTTTTTAAAGTGACAAAGGCGCTGTCGGAACAAGCGCCTTATTTTTATTGTCTTTTTTCATTTATTTACCTGCTGCAGGAACTTCAGGAGCCTTATCAGCCTCTGTTGCCTGTACAGGAACAGTCTGCTCTATCGAATCGATCAGCGACTTTTTAGGCGCGCTGTGCCCTTTATAATAAAGAGACAGAGAAATACTGGTGATAATGAAAATTGTTGCAAGAATTGCGGTCAGACGGGTCAGAAAGTTTCCGGTTCCGCGGGCGCTTAAAAAGCTGCTGGCGCCGGAACCGCCGCCAAGGCCGTCCAAAGCACCGCCTTCAGAACGTTGCAATAAGATGATGGCAACCAGAAAGATTGCGACCAACAAGTGAATTACGAGTAAAATTGTTCCCATGTTTCTTCCTTTCCGATTAGCAGCAGCCGGCGTTTTTGGCAATAGAGATAAAATCTTCAACCTTCAGGCTGGCACCGCCGATGAGCGCGCCGTCGACATCGGGCAAAGACAGAAATTCTTTGGCATTGGCGGGTTTGACCGAACCGCCGTACAAAATGCGCATTTTATTGGCATTGCCTTTGCCGAGCTTTTTAGCCAAAACTTTGCGTACGGCAGCATGAACTTCCTCAACATCCTGCGCCGTCGGGGTTTTGCCCGTTCCGATAGCCCAGACAGGTTCATAAGCGATGACGGTATTGGAGGCATCGGCATTGTCGGGAACGGAACCCAGAATCTGAGAAGAGCAAACGTCAATGGTTTTGCCCGAATCGCGTTGTTCCAAGGTTTCGCCGATGCAGATAACGGCTTTCAGTCCGGCTTCATAAGCGGCAACGGCTTTTTTGTTAATCAGTTCGTTGCTTTCATTATGGTCGGCACGTCTCTCGGAATGGCCGAGAATCACATATTGGCAGCCGGCGTCTTTGAGCATGGCCGGGCTGACATCGCCGGTATGCGCACCCTTAACGTTGAAATGGGCGTCTTGCGCACCGAGAGCAACCTTGGCGCCGCGCAGGGCTTTTTTAACGGTTGTCAGCAGCGTAAACGGCGGACACACCAGAAATTCGCAGGAGGGTTTGCTCATTTTTTTTACTTCGGCGGCAATTCCTTTTGCCAATTCAGTACCTTCGGCCAGCAGGCAGTTCATTTTCCAGTTGCCGGCAATCATTTTTTTTCTTGCCATAATTTGTTTTCCTCTTCAAATTTTATTAAAAATTTTCAATTTGCTTTCCTTTTAGCACAGCAAATTATATTTTTCCAGTAGAAAAAACTTTTCAACACTAATATTTATACGATTGCATATATTATTAAAATTGCATTATAATTGCGCCAGCTTAATTAATATATAAATAAGGTCAGAAAAAATGATTGGAAAAATTAGAAGTATTCAGGACTCTTGGGTGATGAAGCTGATTTTGATTCTTACGGCCCTGAGTTTTATGTCCCTCTTCGGCGTCTCCGGCTATTATGCCACGGCGGCCAACAACAAGCCGGTGATTAAGGTAGACGATATTGAGATTACCCAAAGCCAGATTATGAACGAACTGAACAGCGAACTCCAAAAAGCCAAGTCTTTGTTCGGCGAGAATCTGGACGTCAATGAAAATATCCGCAACGCCTTGTTGCAGGGGATTATCCAAAAAGAGCTTTCCAATGCCATTTTGCAAAAAACGGCTCAGGACAACAATGTTTATATCAGTGACGAGCTGATTAAGAAGATTATTTCTTCCCAGCCTGAGTTTATGGACGAGAACGGCAAATTCAGCGTTCAGCGGATGCGCCGGATTTTGGCCTCGGTCGGTATGAGCGAGCAGGAATATATTCAGTCACTGCGCCGTGATATTGAGAAAATCCACCTTGTTTACAATATGGTGGACGGCGTTACCGTACCCGAATTTATGGCTGATTATCAATATAAGCTTGATAATCAGAAAAAAGTTTTCAAATTTATCAATATTGATCCGGAACAGATGAAAATTGACCGCAAAATTTCGCAAGACGAGATTGAGCAGTATTACAACGATTTTGCCGCCCAATTCATTGAACCGGAGAATCGGGATGTTTCTTTCATCAGCATTTCCAGTGCCGATGCCGCCGGAAAGGTTTTGATTTCCGATGAAGACATCAAAGCCTATTATAACGAAAACATCAAACAGTTTGAAGTTCCGGAAAGCAGAAACATTCTGCAAATGGTCTTTTCAAACAAAGATGACGCAGAAAAAGCTTATGCCCAATTGAAAAACGGCGCGGATTTTTATGCTGTTGCCAAGAAAGAGGCTAATCAGGACAAAGCCGCCACGGAGCTTGGTTTTGTGGAAAAAGACATGCTTATCGGCAATATGGGCGATGTGATGTTCAGCCTGAAGAAAGGCGAGATTTCCGAACCGGAAGAATCCGAATACGGCTGGCATATCATGAAAGTGGCTGACATCCGCCCGATGCAGAAGACATCTTGGGAAAAAGCCAAGGCTAAAATTGTTGAGGTTTTGCGCCGCGAGCAGTCTGATGAAGCTGCCGGCGACCTGATTGCAAAAATTGAAGACGAAGCCGGTGCAGGAAAATCTTTGGCCGAAATAGCAAAAGGCCTGAACGTACCACTTTTGAAAGTTGAAGGGCTGCAGGAAGACGGTAAAGCCAAGACGATGCCAAAGAGTTTTGAAAAGCTTGTGGCTTCACCTGATTTTATTGATGCGGCATTTTCTTATAATCAGGATGAAACCAGTCAGGCGGTTGAGACTGATGACGGTTTTGTCTTTGTTAATGTTGACAAGATTACGGAACCGCACCAGAAAGCCATGGACGAGGTTGTGCCGGAGATTGAAAAGATTTGGGCCGGCAATGAAAAGAACGCCATTGCACAGGAAGTTGTCAACGATGTACTTCATGACGTGGAAAACGGTGATAAGATTGAAGACGTAGCCAGACGTTTCGGACTGAAGCTTCAGACGACGGCTCCGTTAAAAAAATCTGACACATTTGACGGTTTCTCCGCCCTGCAAATGCAGGAACTGTTCAGAGAGAACATCGGAACGCCGAAAGTCATCGGCGATGACATGCGTCAGGTGATTGTGGTACCGGTAAAAGTTATTAACAGTTCGGACAAGCTGACAGAAAGCGAGAAAAAAGACATTTTGCGCAAGGCACAATTTGAGACCTCGCAGGAAATGGCTCAACAGCTGATTAATGATTACGGTTCAAACTACCGGATTAAGATTAAATATAAGGCCGTTGGCATTATAGACTAACCTTGGATAAAGCCCTGCCCCGAGCGGGGCTTTATTTTTTGTAAAAAACGCTTGCCAAATAAAATTATTTGGTTATGGTATTGGTGTTTGGTTGAATCGGGGTATGGCTCAGCCTGGTAGAGCGCTTGCTTTGGGAGCAAGATGTCGTGGGTTCGAATCCCGCTGCCCCGACCAATAAAAAGGGTGCATGAAGTGCACCCTTTTTTGTGGTTTCGGAAAGCCGATGACCGGTAAGGCCGGCAGCGTTCAATTTACTCAGTGCCGCGGAAAAATCCGACGTTTATATAATCTTTTTTTTAGTTCATTTCAGAAAGCTGTTCAGCAGCCGGTTGTTTTTTATTGCTTGTTTTATTTATTCGTTATATCTTATTTTATCTTTATTCAGAAAGGGCATGATTTTGCAGGGGTATAATTTAAGCCGCAATAAGAGTTTACGGCTTCCGAAGATTATAGAGAACGAAGCTGGTGTTCTTAATACCATGGACGATTTGTTTGCAACACGTCAGGCATCGGCTCTGGCAGCAGACAAGAAATTTCCGAAAAAGATTGTTGACAGAGAAGAAAACGATTATGACGCCGAGTTGGAGAGGGTTTTGAAACTGCCTGAAAGCGCAAGTGAGCTGGTTGTGATTACCAAGGCGAAAAAACTCGGCGCTTATACGATTGCGATAACGGCCAAGTCGCCGGCAAAGTTTCGCGGCGTGTTTGTCAGCCGAATGCAGAATTTTTGTCTTGACGCCGTGCAAAATATGCTGAATGCCAATTTTATCCGCGCGGAAGACGAGAAAAGCAAAGAACAGCGGGAAAAGTTTCAGGCAGATGCAATTATCTGCTTGAAAATGCTGGCATATATTGCCATGGTGGCGGAGAACGCCGGTTGTATTTTGAAAAGACAATACAAACAAATTGCATTACAAGCCGGTGAAACAATAAATCTGGCTCTGGCCTGGAAAAAGAGCGATGATGAAAAATGGAGGAATAAGAAAGAGATTTAAAACCGAAAGGTTTTGAATGAGGGAAGACTTGTAAATGCCTTATTTGGTCGGCGTCCGCTAATAATAACGGGAATGTTCGCACCGTGAATAATAACGGAAACAAGAACTATAATAACCCCAATAAACGAAAGGACGCCGTTCGGCCCGATTTGCTTTTGAAGGGAAACATAAAAATTGCGTCAGGCAAAGCCGCAAGTTTCCGGAAAACAAGCCTGTTTACGGTTTTTATGCAAGAACCGTCCGTGCTGAAAGCAAAGGAAGTTTTCTCTTTTCCGGCCGCTGCGGGGGAATATACCATGCGGAGGAAGAAACAAAAACAGCAAATGTTTTATGAAATACCACATACGTTGACGCAGTTTTGTTTTAATGTATTATCGGGTATTTCTTTTTTTATCCGGAGATAAGACAACGCATGAATCTGAGCAAAATATTTTCATTTGAAAATCTGTTGGAAGCCCACAAACTGTGCCGAAGGAGCAAACAACACAAGCGGGGCGCCATTATGTTTGAGATTGAACTCGGCCGCAACATTGCCAAACTGACAGAAGAGCTGGCTAATAAAAAATACAAATTGGGGAAATACAGGCCATTTACCATCTTTGACCCTAAAAAGCGCCTGATTGAAGCCCTGCCTTATAAAGACAGGGTGGTTCTGATGTGTTTTTGCCGGTATGTGCTTGAACCGCGGCTGGACTGCCGGCTGATTTTTGATAATGCCGCATCAAGAAAAGGCAAAGGTCCGGAATTTGCCATTGAACGCCTTTGTTGCTTTATCCGCAAACTTTATTGTCAGAAACCTAATGAAGATATCTATTTTTTGAAATGCGACATAGCGAAATACTTTCAAAACATCAATCATACGATATTGTTGGAAAAACTACGGCGATGCGGCTTTTCTGACGATGAGATGTGGTTTATGGAGCTGGTTATCCGCTCGCACGGCGAAACAGGCGTTCCGCTCGGAAATCAGACAAGCCAGTGGTTTGCCCTGCTCTATCTGGATGAGATTGACCGTCTGATAAAAGAACAACTGCGCGCTCCGTTTTATATCCGTTACATGGACGATTTTGTTTTGTTAAGCAGGGATAAGGCCTTTTTGCAGCGTTGCCGGAATGAAATCGGCCAGACCTGCCGTGAGAGTCTGAAATTACAGCTGAACAACAAAACGCAAATCGGACGGCTGAAAGACGGACTGGATTTTCTTGGATATAATTTTAAGCTTACGGACACCGGAAAGATTCTTAAAAGCCTGCGCGCCTCGGCCCGCCGCCGGCAACGGCATTATATTAAGATGATTGCCCGTTATTATTTACAGGACGTGCTTGACGATGAGTATCTTAATGTCCGTTTTAATGCGTTTAAAGCACATATGAAAGGGACTTCGGACTGGAAATTTGTACGTGACCGGCTAAACAGCCTGAAAAGGAAAAAACGACTGATGAAAAAAAACGAAGATAAAAAATCCTTGCCCGTTTGCTGAAAGTGTAGTATTATTAGTGGTAACTAATGGAGGAACTCTAATGAATACAACATTATTGACAGAAGATCAAATCTGGGGAGACCAAGCTCTGGATGTTATGAAAAAGTACGGACTCAAAACGGCATTGACCGATTTGGCAATAGTTTTGGGCGGTTTAATGAGTCGCACAAACACAACCTCCGAGGGTGAACGTTCCGGTTACATTTGGTCGGCGTCCGCTAATTCTTACGGGAGTGTTCGCACCGTGAGTACGTACGGAGACGAGAGCTCGTCTGACCCCTCTGAGCTTAAGGACGCCGTTCGGCCCGCTTTGTCTCCATCCGAAACATCTAAAATCCGTCCGAACGCAGTGAGGACGCTGAGATTGCCCGAAGGGCAATTGCTTGAAATTTGCGAATTCGGGGCCTATCCCCAAGATATTGTTTCGAAAAAAATTTCGAAAAATCTGGAAAATTCTTACCAAAAAAGAAGTCTTAAAACAACCGGAAATTCCTATACTTTCGACAATGCCGGCCTGACCGATTACTCTGCTCCTTTTCAACCTAAAACTTATCAGGAATACGAGGATTCGTCTTCCGGAAAAAGATATGTCCGCGTTGAAGGCAAGCCCGCCGATAAGGATTCGATTCTTTCCGACGGGACGCTTGTTCAGAACGGAGAGGCTTATTGGCTGGAGGTCAAGCCGATTGAATGGCTGAAAGATCCGAGTGGCGTCTGGGTGGCGAAAAAAGCCCTTTTCTCCGGTATACAATTTGATTCTAACAGCAACTATGACAGCAATTTCTCTCAAACTGACATGAAGCAGTATCTGGACCGCTATTTCTCAAAGGAAATGCAGGCATCCCGCGATTATTCCGCAAGCCGCAGCCGCAATGCCGACGTTTCCGAAGAAAAAAGCTTTACGCCCAAACCACCCTCGGCCAGGCAGAAGAAATACGGTATTCAGGTTGTGGACGAACCGATGACGGTTAAAGACCAGATTGACTTTTATGTGCAGAACGGCATGTCTTTTATGCTGCACGGGCCTTCCGGCGTCGGAAAGACCGCAAGGGTGGAAGCCATTGATCCTGATCTGACTGCCGTACCGTTATGGAACGGCGTTCTGCCTGAAGACGTGGTCGGAAAGGTTCGCTATCCGGACGGGAAAACAGGCCTGCCAGACGAGAACAAGTCCGGCGGGGAATGGATCGCACCGGATTGGTATGTGGAATTGTGCAAAAAATGCGAGTCGGAGCCGGATAAAAACCATGTTTTGTTTATTGACGAGGTCACTAATGCCCGCCCGACAACGCAAAGTCTGATTTTTCATATTACGTTGAAAAAATCCATCAGTCCCAGTAAAGGCAAGCTGCCTTCCAACGCTGTGGTCGTATTGGCAGGAAACAGCAAAGAAGAATCCGGTGCGGCGTATAATATGCCGGAACCGTTATTCCGCCGGATGTGCGGGCATATTTATCTGGAAGCAAATGTGCCGGAATGGCTGGAATGGGCCAGCGAAAAGAGTCGGAAGCACCCCGAAGATCCGGAACGTCTGAACATTCACCCGCTGGTGTCTTCTTTTGTCGGAACTTACGGGCGTCAGGTTTTCTATTCTTCTTATGATGAGGAAAACCCGCAGCAGTGGGCAATGGATCCGCGCGGATGGGAACAGGTTTCGGACATTATTTATGACAACAAAGGCATTATCCGGCGCGAATTGCTGGAAAGCAAAATGGGTAAGGAACTGGCAGCCAATCTGCTGGCTTATGCAAAAAATCCGCCGCTTTCACTGGAAGAAGTAATTAACGGCGAATACTCGGAACGTGACATTCCGTCCGGAAACGATGCCCGTTTGGCATTGACGCTCAGCCTTCGCCATGTGGACGACCGGCAGGTCGGAAAAGTCAGGGATTTTATTCGGGAAAATCTCGGGCGGGAAAACGAGGCCGTCTTTGATTCTTTCTGGATTGGCAAAGATGACGAGAGGGCTTTGCTGATTGCCCGTCAGAAACAATTTAGAAACGCAGGGAGGTAAGTATGAACAATAAAAAAATGCTGTTTGAGCAGGTATTGGACAACAATCCCCGGCATCCGGTTATTTTGGCCGGAAATACGGAGCTTTCCCTGCCCTCCTGCGTATTCATGCCGGCGGATATTGCCGAACGGGAACTGTTTATTCCGTCTGACTGGAGCAAGGCGCTTGACTTCGAGGCACAAAGGGGAAAAGCTTATCTTTTGATTGAAGGGTTGGACAAGTTGGCACCGGCGCAGCAAAGAAAATTTTGTATGCTTTTGAAAAACCGGCGGGCGGGAAATTACAAGCTGCCCGACAATGTCAGCATTGTTATTCCGGTTGCCGACAAATCAGGCCTGTCTGCAGAGATACTATCTCTTTCATTGTTATGGGACGTTGAATAATGCATGCGGACAATAATGACATTGATTATATCAGGGAGCGGGTTCTGCGGAAATTTCCGCTGCTCGGCGTGACGATGTCTGCATTGAACACAGTGGCCGATGACAATATCGGCACAGCAGCAACGGACGGGCACACCGTTTATTATTCTCCAAAGTTTTTCGCACCACTTTCCGATGATGAAAAAACTTTTATTTATGCGCATGAGGTTATGCATGTGGCTTTTAATCATATTCTGCGCAGCAAGGACAAAAAACAGCGTTTGTGGAATACGGCAACGGATGCCGTCATCAACCAGATTCTCAAAAACGAAGAATTGCCGATGATTGACGGCGGCGTAGATATGGCCGAAGCTGTCAATAAATCTGCCGAAGAAATGTATGAAAGGCTTCTCAAAGAACAGGAAGAAAAAGAAAAAGAAAAAGATAAAGATAAAAATCAACAACAGCAAGATGAAAGCCATTCCGCACAACAGCCTGAGGACGGCAAACAACAGCAAAATGCGCCTCGGCCTCAGGATGATAATCAGCCGGAGCCAAAACGTCCTCAAGAACAGGAAAATAATGACGGAGACGGAGAAGAAAGCGAACAGGCCGGGCATGACAATCATAATATTTGGAAAAAAGCCGTAGAAAAGGCTGAAAAAGAAAAACAGCAGCAAGAAGATCAACAGAAAGGAAATTCTCCAACACAGAAGCAGGAGAAATCCGGACAAAGTCTTTTGGACAAGTTGAAAGACTTATTTAAAAAGCCGGAAAAGCCTGCTGATACAGATAAGTCAGAAAGCCAGACACCACAGACAGGAAGCTCTGACGGCGCTGACAGTCCGCGTTCCAAAGACAATGAGAGTGTTTATGAAAAAAGGTTTGGCGAAGATAACCGTCAGGAACGTAAAAAACAGGCAGAACAAATCCGCAAGGCTTTACAGCAACATAAAAATGAAATTATTAAAGCGCAATCCGAAGAATATTCTTTTGGCAACGTCGGAGAGGCCAAGGCTGTCACAGACTGGAAAAAACTTTTAAAAAAGACAATCGAAAAAGAAGAAGACCGATGGTCTTACCGTCGTTCCGGTGCCGACAACGATTATATGGCCCGTGTGGAAGAACTGGAAGAAGAGAATTTGTCGGAAACTGAAGTTATGCTGGATGTCAGCGGATCGGTTGACGAAGGTATGCTTAAAGAATTTTTACGGCAGCTCAAGCCTATTTTAAAGACTTCAAAACTTAAGGTCGGATGTTTTGATCACCGGATTTTTGGTTTTAAGGAGATTAAAAATAATCATGACATTGACAATTTCAGTGTTCCGGGCGGCGGCGGAACGAATATTGATCAGGCCGTACGGGCGTTTTCCAAGAAAAAAGAAGTCAACAAGATTGTTTTTACGGATGGTTATTCCCATGATATGCCGCGGCAGGATTTGAAAAATACGAATGTCATATGGCTTATTTATGACAACAAAAATTTTAATCCGGTTTGCGGAAAAGTGATTTATGTCGATCGTGCCAAACTTGGCCAGAATTATATCAAAAATGCCTATTTTGCAAGAGGCGGCAGATAAATTTATACCAACATGAATATTATCTGAAAAAAATTGAAAAAAATTCTTGTAAATAAAAAAGAAAAAATGTATATTCCCATTTGTAATTGCGGCAAGAATGTTTTTAACATGCTTTGTCTGTAAATTTTGTCTTTTGCGCCCTTAGCTCAGCTGGATAGAGCAACAGCCTTCTAAGCTGTGGGTCAGACGTTCGAATCGTCTAGGGCGCGCCATACATAAAGCCCTGTTAACAGCAGGGTTTTGTTGTATTTAAACAATGA
>CAJUCZ010000037.1 GCA_910585375.1 uncultured Alphaproteobacteria bacterium
TCCCTCTCCTTCCCTCTCCTTCCCTCTCCTTCCTTTCTCTTATATCCCCGTTTGTTCTCCTCTCTTTTCCGCCCCTGTTTATTTTCCGCTTCCCGTCCCGTTCTCTTTTCTCACTCCTTCCTTTTTCTCTCTTTCCACACTCACCGCTACCTTCTTTTCCTTTTCTCTCCCCGCGGCTTTCCTTTTTTCTCCCGCCCACTTGTCCCTTTTGCCGCGGCCTTTCTTTTTTTATTTTCGGGTTTTGGTTTCTTCATAGAGTTGGTTTTTCTTCTTTCTTACTTTTGCTTGACCAAAAGGCCGAACGTCGGCGGCGCTCAAAAAAGTCAAGCCCAACCTCATTTTCTAAGCTTTCAACCCAAAGGCCGGGAGGCCGGCAGCCACAAACATCACTACGTTCCAAGGCTCAGTACTTAATATTCACCTCTTTGGGCCAAAAGCTAAGAAATCATTCGGTAATCGGGCTAATCAACTCTCCCCGCCCCTCTCACTCATGAGAGGGTGTAGCACGTCTCTTTTTTCTCACCCCCTTGTCACGTTTGTTCTCCGTTTTCTCTCCGCCCCTGTTTATTTTCCGCTTCCCGCTCCCTTTTCTCACTCCGTTTTTTCCTCTCATTCCACACTCCCCGCCCCTTCTTTTCCTTTTCTCTCCCCGCGGCTTTCCTTTTTTCTCCCGCCCCCTTGTCCCTTTTGTTTTCCGCTCTCTTTCCGCCCCATTTTTTCGTTGTTTTTCTTTTTTTATTTTCTAGTTTTGGTTTCTTCATAGAGTTGGTTTTTCTTTATGTTACTTTTGTCATGTAACAAAAGGCCGGAGGCCGGCAGCCACAAAAGCAAAAATACTAGCCCTAAACTCGTTTTCTAAGTCTTCGTGAAAAAGTTCAGGCCGTCTAAGCACAAGGCTAAGACGGCAAGAAGACACAAAATGTTTTTAATTTCCTCTTTTTCACAAAGACTAAGAAGTACTCGTTAAAGGGCATATCAACTCCCCCACCCCCTCAGGCTTGAGGGGTGGGGTGCTTCATTTTCGGTTTTTGCTCCAAAACCTAAGCTATTCGCAAAGGGCACCCCAAACCGTACCGGATGGTGAGGATGTGTTTCAGGAGATTACATTCAGAAAGTTTGTAATTTAGCCTTTTTCTTTTAGCCAAAATCCCCTTTGCTTTTCCTACCCTGCTGTCCAAAATATTCACCTATCTTTTCATGAGTGCTTGACATTGGTGTTTTCTTGTGGTATAGTGACATTAGTATTAACCATTCCGGGCACTGGGTTGCCCTGATAAAGAAAAAAGCAACCTGCTCGGCAGGCGCGCGGCGGGTTGTCAGCTCTCTGCTTCAGAGACCGCGGTGCTTCGGCGGTAATTTATGACAAAGTATGTGCTTTGAATAACAACAGAAAAAGAATTTTTATTAACCATTCTGGGCACGCTGCTGTTCAGATAAAGAAAAGAACAACGTGACAGCTTTGGCACGGCGTTGACAGCCGACCGGGTAAAGCACGTTTGCTTTGGGAGGAAGCCGATGAAAAACATTAACAGAAATATGCTACACATGAAACTAAACTCTGCGGTATCAGTCTTGGCTGTGGCCGCTGCTTTCTCAGTCTTCCTCCCGCCTTCTTCCGCCTTTGCAGGTGTCTGTTTCCTGCCTGACTGTGGCGATGATAAATTGGCCGGAGATATTCCACCTAACCCGAATCCTGATACCGAATGGTGCGAGAAAAAAGGTTACACCTATTATGCTTCCGGACAATGTCCGCAGTATCAGGCGCTGGTCAGTAAATGTAAAAGAGATGATTTTTACCTTAAATGCGATGACGTGACATGGTGTAAGCAAAACGGTTATAACACAACATCATGTCCTATTCCGTCTTATTTAGACGGACAATGTCCGAACGGTAAACCTTACTACAAACAATGTAAAGAGGACAGGCCGCGGGCCTGCCGTGAAGCCGGATATGTCAACTCGTGTTCTCCGGGGCGCTTGTATGCCACTACAAACCGATGTCCTTATGACAAGTCATTCGGTAAATGCTGTACCGCTTCGCCTTCAACCGGTTGCCCGTCCAATTATTCCGTAAACTGCGATGCTTCCCGCGGTTCTTCCGGTACCGACACTTGCGGTTACACCTGTTACAGATGTTGCGATGATACTTGTTCCCGCGGATCAAAGAACTATACCGGCAGCAAAGCGGGAACAACCGAGTGTGGATCAGTTTGCCGTTACTGCAATACATCATGCTCAAGCGGAAGCACTTCTTACAGCGGATCAGTTGTAGGGTACAATGAATGCGGAAGCGCCTGCCGGTCTTGTTCGACTTCCTGCCCGTCAGGAACTTCTACCACCAACCCCGGCGGTTGCGGCGGGTCGACCACAAATGAATGCGGAACGAAAACATGTTATTATCCTTATCAATCATGCTGTTCTCATTCTTCTCATGTTACCTGTGAATACGGCTGCGCATCTACTTGTCCTTGCTGTTCGGCATGCAGATCATGCAATTCCAGCGATGATTGCAAATCCGGCACCTCCACAAGGGAAGAAAATTGCAACGGCTGGTGTGATACTCACTGGGACGGTACTGACATCAACTATGTCCGGTGCGGAACTATCCACGAATGTACGACCTATTCCGGCAATAAAAAATCATGGGAAACTTATCGTGATGCCAGCGGCGGTTATAACGGCTGGTCAGCCTGCAATGCGGCTCGTCAGGGAATGAACCGTCCGTGCTGCTAAAAGAACAGATAAGAAAAATAAACGGCGGCAACAATTCCGGCAAAGTCAGCCAGCAAGGCGCAAGGCAGTGCGGCACCGACTTTGCTGATTTTTACGGCGCCGAAATAAACGGCCAGTACATAAAAGGTGGTTTCGGTCGAGCCTTGGACAACTGACGCGACAAAGGCCGGAAAGCTGTCAGCTCCGTAAGTCTGCATCGTTTCTATCATCATTGCCCTTGCACCGCTGCCGGACAGCGGTTTTAACAAGGCTGTCGGCAGAGCCTTGACAAAGTCTGTATTCCAGCCCAATGCACTAAAGAATTTTTCCAAACCCAGCACAATCATATCCAGCACGCCACCGGCACGCAAAACTGCGATTGCCACCAGCATTGCCACAAGATAAGGAATTATTCTGACGGCAATATCAAAACCTTCTTTGGCACCGGTGATAAAAGTTTCATAAACGTTGAGTTTTTTCAGCAAACCGGCGGCAATAAACAAAATGATAAAACCGAAGAGAATAAAATTTCCCCAAGCGGCAGAAGCCTGTAATCTGGAACTTTCCGGCAGGCTGTTAAAATACCACGCAACGGCACCGACAAAAACGGCAAAACCGCCAAGATAGGCAGCAACGACCGGATTAAATATTTTCAGTTTTTGCACGCAGGCCACACTCAAAAAACCAACAAGTGTCGATATGGAAGTTGCAAACAATATCGGCATAAAGACAGCCGTCGGATTAGCTGCCCCCAACTCGGAGCGATACATTAAAATCGTGATGGGAATCAGTGTTACTGCTGAAGCGTTAATGACCATAAACAGTATCTGCGCATTGCTGGCACGGTCTTTATGCGGGTTCAGGCTTTGCAATTGTTCCATGGCCTTCAATCCCATCGGCGTGGCGGCGTTATCCAGCCCGAGCACATTGGCTGCCATGTTCATGACAATTGAGGACAAGGCAGGATGATTGGCCGGAACCTCCGGCAGTATACGTTGGAACAGTGGTTGCAGCAGGCGGGCCAGAGCCTCGGTTAAACCGGCTTTTTCTGCAATTTTCAGCAGGCCGAGCCAAAGGCATAAAATGCCGGTCAGGTTTAATGAAATGCTGAAAGCGTTTTTGGAAGAAGAAAAAACCGCGTTAACCAAATCTGTCCAGATTGCTCCGTTACCCAGCCACAGGCTTTGGTATAACGCAGCAGCAAAGGCGGCCAGAAAAAATCCGGCCCAGATAACGTTCAGCATTTCCCCCCCTTATTTAAACATTGAAATAAGCCCAAATTCCGGACGCTCAACGGCAAGATATTTGTCATGTTCTTCATCAAACAATTTGCAGGCTTCTTTCATGGTCATGGTATCATCCATTTCCGAAGTCATCCGGACTTCGGCCACAGGAAGTTTGAGTTCTTTGGCAAAGCGGCGGATGATGGCATCTTCACGAATGTTATTAATTTCTTTGGCAGCCTGCCGCAGGGTTTTTGACCAATTGGTACCACGGGCATTGTCATAAATTTTTTTCAAGCTGGTTTGCTGCTCAGACAATTTGATTTCTATATTTTTGACTTCGGCGGCAAACTTGTCATTGAAAGCCTGCGGATAAAACTTGACCTGCCAGCCTTCTTTTTTGCAATAATCACTATATGCCCGCTGGTGGTAAACAACATAGCCGGCAGCTTCCATCAGGTTTTGCTGTGCCTGCTCGAGTGCTTCTTTACGGGCTTTTTCCTGCATATTGTTATACAGTGTGGTATAGACGCTTAAAATACCGAACAGCAGCAGAGAAAAAGCAAAGTCACGCCAGAACGTCCCTTCCGGTTTGGGCAGAAGCCCCTGCCGCTGCAACAGGCTTTTGGTATTTTCCAACTTAAAGTTAAAATATCCCAGCAGCAGCAAAAGCAGTGTGCAGGAAGAACCGACCGTTATCGTGACATAATTTTGCAACTGGTAGCGCACCATAATATAAAAAGAAATAGGAATCACCAGCAGCAAAGCCAGACGATAGCCGCGGATAACCAAGATAGACAGCGGGAGATACAAAATCAGCATGGCAATCAGAACATTCATTCGCGGAATAACATAATAGACGGCAAAGGCCTGTGCAATCATAAAAAAAATCAGAAAAATACGTGCAACAAGGAGCAGCTTTCCGGAAATAATCTGCTCGCGCAACCGGCCATGCACGGTTAAATGCAGTTCGGTTTTCTGATAATAAGCGGAGGACAGTTTTTCCCGCAGGGCGCAAAGCGGCACCGTAACAGGCTCCAACGTCTTGGAGAGACCTGAAAAAGCATAGCTGACTGCATCCCAAACAAATTTTAACTTCTCGCGCATGGCAAAACTCCGGATTATTATCGTTTCAGTTTAAGACAATATAGCGCAATTTTGTTAAAAAACTATTGAGCCTCCCGCACAAAACCTGAAACCTGCATATTATAAAATCCATAATAAGCGCCTTTTTTGCGAATCAGCGTCGTATGCGTCCCTTCTTCTATGATTTTGCCGTTGTCCATAACAACAATACGGTCCATTTCTTTCAGCGTGGACAGGCGGTGCGCCACGGCGATGACAGTCTTGCCTTTCATCAGCTGCCTTAATGATTCCTGAATATAATGCTCACTCTCGCTGTCCAGCGCCGAAGTGGCCTCGTCCAGAATCAAAATCGGGGCGTTTTTCAAAATTGCCCGTGCAATGGCTATTCTTTGCCGCTCGCCGCCGGAGAGCATAACGCCGCGCTCGCCGACTTTGCTGTCATAGCCCTGTGGCATTTTTAAGATAAAATCATGGCAAAAAGCCTGACGGGCAGCCTCGTAAACTTCTTCATCCGTGGCAGAAAGCCGGCCATAGCGTATGTTTTCCATAATACTGCGGTGGAACAGGCTCGAGTCTTGCGGGATCAGGGCAATATTGCGGCGCAGCGAGGCCTGCGTTACATCGGCAATATTTTGCCCGTCAATTAAAATCTCGCCTGACTGAACGTCATAGTAGCGCGACAGCAGCCGGACAAGCGTGGATTTTCCCGATCCGGAATGGCCGACCAGCCCGATTTTTTCACCGGCCTTAATATGCAGGGAAAAGTCCTTAAACAAGGCATTGGCTTCTTTATAGTGATAGTTCAAATTACAAATCCGGATATCGGCCTTGTCGACATTAATGCTTTTGGCGCCGGCTTTATCCGTGACCTCGCAGGGTTTGGCCAAAAGTTTCAGACCGTCGCGAATGCCGCCGACAACCTGAACAAAACGCGTGGTAAACATGCTGATATTGGCAACAACATGAATCATCGAACTGATGAGCGACAAGACCAGCACAACACCGCCGACGCTGATGTTTTGGGCATACCAATAATAA
Organism: uncultured Alphaproteobacteria bacterium; assembly: GCA_910585375.1. GTDB lineage: Bacteria > Pseudomonadota > Alphaproteobacteria > RF32 > CAG-239 > MGBC133411. Next base: position 6,060 of record CAJUCZ010000037.1, read on the forward strand.
AAGACCAGCAGGATAAAGCTGACGGTCATAATGTCAAACACGACTTTGACGGCATAGTCTATGCGTGAGGATTTCAGCTCCTCCGTCCGCAAGGCTTTCATCATCTTATTGACGGAGCTGTAATAGCGGTGTTTTTCATAAAGGTAGTTACTGAAGTTTTTGACCAGATCAGAGTTGGTTATGCTGTCAACCATGACACCCGTGGATTCAGAACTCAGTTTGTTTTTGCGCTCGGAAAACGGGATAAGTTTGCGTTTGAGCCATATCATCAGAGCGGCGAACAGCAGCGTGACAACCGTAAAACACAGCGCAAGTTCGACATTGACCGTATAAATAAACACAATATTGACAATAAAGCTCAATATCGGCTGTAAAAGGCCGTATAAAATATGAAAATAAGCCTGTTCGGTATTGTTGATGATGTTTTTAATTTTGCCGGCGATATTTCCGGCCATTTCTTCCGCAAAAAAAGAAGAAGAATGTTTGTGGGCATGGCTGAACAAATCGCGTGAGACTTTACTCAGATAATAAGGCATAAAACGCACGTTTATCAGGCGCTGCGCAATTTCAACCAGACTTTGGAGAGAGATGGCGGCAAAAATCCCGCCGCTGAGGAGAAGCAGCGTGTGCATGGTTTGCGAATCTGCCGGCGCGGAAGCAATCAGGTCTACCATTCGGGCACTGAAATAGTTGAACATTCTGCCAAGCACCGTTGCCAATGCAAAAGTCAGAACAACCAGAAAGCACCATAACTTGAGCTTTTTGGTATATTTCCATAAAAATTTGGTAACGCCGGTTTCCATATTTATCTCCGTCTGTAAAAAAAACAGCGTCAGTTTAGCATAAAATATAAAAAAAGCCAAAGCCTTTCTTAAGCCGCGGGTTGACAAAATTTTGCAATAGGATATAGTGTTATTGAATATTTATGTTTTATTTAAATTATTTTAATTTATGAGTTCAATAGCAATCCGTGTTGATTATTTCTTGTACACCTGGCGGCACAAGCTGGCTTTTCTGAAAGTTGAAAAAAAGGTTTTAGGGCATTACACACTCAAAGGCCTGAAGCATGATTTGGACAAGTTGTTCTTATACTGGCTGCCATGGCTGGATGTGGAAGAAGTTCAGGGGCTTCACCGCCGGCACTCGCGGCATCATACCGAATACCAAGGACGGCATTGTCAAAATGAAGCCGATTATCAGGAGATGGTCATTGACTGGGAATGCGCCTCGCTGACCAAGCCGGATAAACCTCTTCGGGCTTTTGCCACAATGCTGAAATGGTATCCGAAAATGGAAGACAAGGTTCTGCCGGTAATGTTGAAGTTAAAGCTGGTGGACGAAGCGGCTGTTTTGCAAGCGGTTAATCTGGGATTATGCAGTTTTGAAGAAGCCGAAAAAAAAATTAAGCTTTACGGGTATACATTATTGAAATACCGATAAGGATTAAACAAAAGCCCTGTGTCGTGACTGATACAGGGCTTTGTTTTTTCTGTTTTATCCACATATGCCTGACAGCCGCATTGACATAAGTGACACTGCGTTGTATGAATTTTATTATGGTGTGTAAGTGTATGCACCGCAAGCCGATGTGATTTGCATCGGCTTTTTTTGTTTTGATTTTAGTAACAGCTTTTTTATTTAATCCGGCTTCTGCTTAACGGCAGGGGCTTTTTTTATGGAGAAAACATTATGTCAAAATCCATCGGGAAATTACTTAGAGGAAATTATTATTCACCGGAAAACACTCTAAAAAATAAAGCTTTCAACAGAATCGGCTGCATTGCCGACGGCGGATACCAAGGATATACTCTGGGCTGGGGAGACGAAATAGCCGGTGCAGGATATGCAACCGGTAAAGCGTTGGATGATGTCAGCGAGCTGAAAAATCCGCTTCCGTCTGTCAGCCAAAATTACCAAACGGTTCGCGACATGAATCGCAATCATTTAAACTGGTGCAATGATAAATATCCGGTATCAACGGCTTTATCCGAATTCATCGGAGCATATTACAGTCCGGCACGAATAGCCGCTTTAGGAAGATCGGAACCTATAGGCCTCGGAACCGTCACCGGTTTGGGAACAGGAGAAAAAGATATATCTTCTCATTTGAAAAGCACTGTCATTGGCGCCGCCAGTGCCGGGGCGGCTAATTGGGGAATCAAAAAACTACCTCAAATTAAAGGTGTCGCAACGTTAGCTTCAAACCCTCATGTTCCTGCAAGTACGAGAAAATTACTAAAAGAAATTGGCGAAGGCATTGCAGACTCATCTCTTAATAATGCGCTATCTTCTTTCTGGCAAGAAGATGACAATGATTATAACTATTGATTTATATAACAATACAATTATAATCTGTTTATAAAAAAGATTGGGAAGAAATATTATGTCTCGGATAAAAAAAGTTTGTTCTGAAATATGGGGGCTATCCATTGCCCTATTGCAATGCTATTTATTATTAGAATTTTATATATTATCCCGTTTAATCATTTTTTCCCAATCGTTTTTCTCTGTTCTGTTTATATATTTTGCCACTACTATTGGGGGATTAGTTATATACAGAAACAAAAATGGCATAAATAAGACTTGGTATTGGATGTTAAGTATCTATGCTTTTATCAATCATTGGATTTTAGTCTTTTGCTTTTCGGGAGAGATTACAAAAGCTCTTTGTGGCGGATTTAACATTTGTTATTAAAAAACAAACTTTAATTGTCATTTGGTATTATTGCATTATTACCCAATAATAATTGAGGAGAAAGTAATGAAAATTATAAAGCAGCCACCTGATACAATATGGGGTTATATTAAGGATATTTCGTTATTCTTAGGCATGTTTTTTTTAAATATTACAATGTATTTTGTAACCGGCATTGCCGTTGTCAGTTATATAACATTAATACACTTCATTTTTTTTCCTCATTTTTTTCCATGGTGGTTTTATGTCTATAGTCTTGCTGCATGTTCAATATTTTTTATTGATCATAAAATGAGCCAAAAGGCTTTTTTAATTTCTTGTTTTGTTATCGCTGTATTAAATTATATCATCATATTGTATTTTTACCCTAAAATTTTTATGCTTGGATAAATATGCTTTTTCCCAAATCTGAGCGCTTTAACTTATAGTAATGTATTATTTTACAAGACAATGTAATTATAATCTGTTTATAAATAACAAGATAACCGCCCCGGATCTTATTCGGGGTATTTTTTTAATCCGGCTTCTGCTTAACGGCAGGGGTCTTTTTTTATGGAGAAAACATTATGACATCTTACAAACTCGGCACTTTAAGTTCTTCTTTTGAATCAAACGGTAATCCGGCAGCAATCGGTTATGACACGACCGGCGGCTACAGTTACGGAACTTATCAAATTGAAACCAAGCAAGGCACGATGAAAGATTTTTTGAAATTTCTCAGCTCTTGTGACCGCTATCACCCTTACGCAAATGCTTTACAAAATGCCGGCGGATATACCGGCGCCGTCAACAAAACAGCAGCATTTGAACTTTGTTGGCAAAATCTTGCACAAGATGCCGATTTTGTACAATCTCAGCACGATTTTATTATTGAGCAGAAACTCCCGCCGTTGCTCAAAAAAATCGGCATGATAAAAGGGCTGTCTCTAGAACAACGGCATCCGGTTTTGAAAGATGTTTTATACTCTATGGCTGTGCAGCACGGGCGGGCAGCCTTGATTGTCAAAAACGCACTCGGAACAGATGTTTCATCCTGTTCTGACCGAGAGATTATCAACCGGTTGTACAACGCCCGCATTGCTTATGTTTCGGCATTGACCAAGATGGCTCCAAAAGAAAGGGACAATATCATCCGCAAGCGCTATCCGCAGGAAAGGGACAAGGCGCTCAACCTTTTGCCGAAAGCTTAATACCGGCTTATTTTTTGCGGCGTTTTTTAAGTTTAGTCAGTTTGTCGCTGACAACAGAGGTATCACGGCCGGTTTTGGCAAGGCGTTCATACATCCGTTCGATTTCTTTTTCAAGATAGGCCTGTTCGACGGCAGCTTCCAGCTCCTGCTTTTCCTCAGGACTGCCTGATGTGCGGATACGGCTGATTTCGGCGTCAATGTCTTCAACAAAAACATTATCGTCCGTTTTTTTCTTGATGAAATACGGCAGGTCATAAATCAGCTCACGGACTTTGGCATAAGCTTCTTTGCCGTCCATCTTATGGGTATAACGCTGTTTTATCAGGCGCAGGACAATGCCGATTTCTTCGCTGTTATCAACCACGATAAAAGGCATCGGGTCGGCAAAGCCTTTCAGCGCAATCTCCTTGAGATATTCCATAATATGATGAAAATAGCCATCGATATTATAAAAAATAAACGGTTTGAAGTCTAAAAAGCCGTCCTGCATGGCCACGCAGTCATAAGCCAATTCGTCCAGAGTTCCGACACCGCCGGGGGCAAAGACCACAAAGTCGGCATTCAGGAGTTTTTGCTTGCGCTCTTCCAGCGTTTTGGCAAAAATCAGGTTGTCAATTTGGCAGAGAAGTTCATCATCCTTGGGGTACAATTCATAATACGCCTCTGTCGTCACGCCCTGAATCGGGCTTTTGGCGCCATCGGCATTTTTCTTTTTGTTCCAGCCGTCCAAAACGCCGCGGGCAACCGCCCCCATAATGCCGGAATTGGAAACGCCGAAATCCAGCTTGAAGCCAAGTTTGACAATCTTGCGGCCAAGGTTGTAGGCTTCTTCAACATAGACAGGTTCCGTGCCCGAGCGGCTGCCGCCGGCAACAAATACGCGCAAACCGTCCTGCCCGTTTGCTTTCAAAAAGTCTGTTACAAATTGTTTATTCTGACAATGTTCCGTCATTCTTATATCTCCGGTATATCGCCCTGTGCCTGACCGGCATAAAACTGTTGTGCAAATTCCTGCAGTTTGTCTTCGGACAGAGCCTGACGCAGTCCCTGCATTAATCTTTGATAGTATCTGATATTATGCCATGTCAGCAGCATAACGGCAAGAACTTCGTTGCATTTTTGCAAGTGATGGATATAAGCCCGGCTGTAATTGCGGCAAAGCGGGCAGTCGCAGCCTTCTTCCAGCGGACGCGGGTCTTCGCGGTGGCGGGCATTGCGGATGTTTACCGTGCCAAAGCGCGTAAAGGCCTGAGCCGTACGTCCCGAGCGGGTCGGCATAACGCAGTCAAACATATCGACCCCGCGCAAAACCGCTCCGACAATATCATCCGGACGGCCGACTCCCATCAGGTAACGCGGTTTGTCATCCGGCAGCATCCCAGGCGCATAGTCCAAAACCTTAAACATGGTTTCCTGTCCTTCACCGACAGCCAATCCGCCAATGGCATAACCGTCAAAGCCGACTTCTTTCAGTTTTTCGGCCGAAATTCCGCGCAGGTCTTCATAATCGCCGCCCTGCTGAATGCCGAAGATACCGTAGCCGTCGCGGTCAACAAAGGCGGCCTTGCTTCGTCTGGCCCAGCGCATGGACATTTCCATAGACTTTTGCACGTCTTTATGTGCGGCCGGAAGTTTGATGCATTCGTCCATGCACATGGTAATGTTCGAATCCAGTTTGTGCTGGATTTTGATTGATTCCTCCGGGCTTAAGAAAAACTTTTTGCCGTCAACATGCGAGCTGAAAGTCACACCTTCTTCCGTCAGTTTGCGCAGGCCGGTCAGGCTCATAACCTGAAAGCCGCCGGAATCGGTCAGAATCGGCTTATCCCAGTTCATAAATTTATGCAGGCCGCCCATTTTTTCAACCAGATCAGCCCCCGGACGAAGCATCAGGTGGTAGGTGTTGCCGAGCAGAATCTGCGCGCCGGTCGCGGCAACGGATTCCGGCATCATGGCTTTTACCGTGCCGCAGGTGCCAACAGGCATAAATGCAGGCGTATCAACGGTGCCGTGTTTGGTATGGAGTTTGCCGAGGCGGGATTTGCCGCTGCGTTTTAATATTTCAAATTTTAATGCCATTGTTTTATTTTTCCTTTCTTGTCCTCATCATACACTATTTTTTTCTTTTTTCTACCTTTTATTCTTTAGTTTTCCTTATCTCTGAAATTCATTTTTTCTTTTTAATTTTCTCATCATGGGATGTTTAGTCCTCTCCTTCCCTCTCCTTCC
>CAJUCZ010000038.1 GCA_910585375.1 uncultured Alphaproteobacteria bacterium
TCCTGACAGTCCGGCAGGAAGCAGATACCACAATAAGCGTTGGAGGGCGGGAGGAGAACCGAGAAAGCAGCGGCCACAGCAAAGACTGATACCGCAGAGTTTAGTTTCATGTGTAGCATATTTCTGTTAATGTTTTTCATCGGCTTCCTCCCAAAGCAAACGCACCCAGCGGGTGAGGCAACAAAAGCCCCGATCGTCTGTCAACAATGTGCCAAAGCTTTCGCGTTGCTTTTTTCTTTATCTGGGCAACCCAGTGCCCGGAATGGTTAATACTAATGTCACTATAGCACAAGAAAACGCAAGAGTCAATACATAATAAAAAGATAGGTGGGTATTTTGGACAGCAGGGTGGGAAAAGCAGAGGGATTTTGGCTAAAGAGGGTAGGTGTAGCGGGGAAGGGGAAGAGGAGGGAGACAGAGAAAGGGAAGTGAGAAAAAGTGGCAGGGGTGGGCAAAAAAATGTGAGACCGGAGAACAAACAAAGACAGGAAGAGACAGGAAAGCCGGGAGAGGGCAGAGGAGAGAAAATGGGAATGGCAAGAATGGGAAAAGGTGAGGGAGCGAAGAACGGCGGGTTAGGGGAGCGGTGGAAAGCGAGGAGAGGGAGAGAAAAAGTGAAGGGAGGAGAAAATGGGGGTGAAGGAGAACGGAAGAAGGAAGTGGGAGCAAGGGAGAAAGGTGGAAAGGGAGAGGGATGAAGTGAAGGTTGAAGGGAAGGCTGAAAGAGTTTGGATGTGTGAAGAGTGGGGTGGAAGAGCGGAGATTAAAGGAATGAAGAAGTCTTCAAAAGAAGAACTGTTTGGTTAGTTATGCCACTATGCTAAATTTGTGCTTTATTTTTAAGCGGAAAAGATATATAAAATAAAGCTATGGATTAACAACAAGCAGATTTTGAATGTCACCATTAGGTAAGTTTACGCTGGCAATTATCGGTTTACGTTTTGCCGGGGCTGTTGGTTTTTTTTGGGGAATGTTCTTCGGGCATATCCTGATTGACAGTACAATCGTTATTAAAAGTATTGAAAGGCTTATTGCGCAGTTTAACGATAATATCCGTTTGCTGCTGCCTTATAATGCCTGTCGTTATTATAACAAGATTGACGGTTATTTCGGCGGAAAGTTATGGGGAGCAGTGTTGGGTTCCCTGTTGTTTGGTTTTTATGGTTTTGTGACGCTGTTTATTCTCGGCCATTTTGTTTTTGATACGCCACGTTCCCGCCATGCTTCGGCTTTTCGGGTAAAGTTTGATGAATTGTGGTGTTTGAACTGGTGTAAAATTCTTGGAGCGATTATTGGTTTTTCGCTGCAGAACGAGGTTCTTATCTTTTGCGGAGTGATTGTCGGATTTTTCTTTGATGGCTGGTATCATGAAAAAGGTTTTGCCGGCAAGCTTAATCAGGGATGGTTTAAGTTGTTTTGGCTGAATGTAAATCCCTTGAAATTTGCACTATCTTCGCAGGAGGCGAAAAAAACGGCTTTTGTGCGGGCGATGGCCGGTTTGGCTGCCAAAATATCAAAGGCGGACGGTGCGGTCAGTCCTAATGAGATTCATTTATTTAAGCAGCTGTTTGAAGTTCCGCAAAAAGCGAATCGGCAGATTTCAAGAATTTTTAACAAGGCAAAGAAAAAGGTTGCCGGTTATGAGCGTTATGCCGCGCAGATTAAGACTATTTCCGGCAATGATATTGAACTTAAAGAAAGCGTGATGGAAAACCTTTTCAAAATTGCCTTGGCCGATGGAGAAATCGGTGCGCAGGAACGGGAAATTCTTCAGCATATTGCGGTGATTATCGGGCTGCCGCTCGGAAACTTTAAAGCAATAGAAGAGAACTTTAAGCCTAAACAGCAAAGCAGTGGGAATGTGCGGGATTTTTATGAGGTTCTGGGCGTGTTCTGCAATGCCAGCGACAGCGAAATTAAAAAACGTTGGCGGGAATTGATTAACGAATATCATCCCGACAAGGTTCAGGCACGCGGTGCAACGGTTTCGGAAATTAAGGCAGCGACCGAAAAAATGGCCGAAATCAATAATGCTTATGAAACGATTGTCAAACTGCGGAATATTGCCTGAGATGAAAATTGTTTTAGCCACAATTAACGCCCGTTATTCCCATACGTCGTTCGGGCTGAGATATCTGAAAGCCAATCTGAAAGAGTTTGAAAACGACTGCGAAATTATGGAATTTACGCAGGATTTGCTGCCGCAGGAGATTGCCGAAAGGATTATTGCGCAAAAGCCTGATGTGGTTGGGTTTGGCTGCTATATTTGGAATATTGAGGCGATTTTGAAAACAGCGGAGATCGTGCGGGCGATTTTGCCGCAGACGGTTTTGGTTTTGGGCGGGCCGGAAGTGTCTTATGAAAATGAAGCGTTTTTGCCGCATTGCGATTATCTGATTGAAGGTGAGGGCGAGCTGGCTTTGTATCATCTGGTTCAAGATTTGGCTAACGGCAAACGTCCGGCAGAGAAAATTCTGAAAGAGCCGGTTTGTGATTTAACACAGATAAAACTGCCTTATTATTTATACAGCAACGAAGATATTGCCCACCGTTTGATTTATGTCGAGGCGACGCGGGGCTGTCCGTTTTGCTGCGAGTTCTGCCTTTCTTCTTTGTCGCACGGGGTCAGGGAATTTGACTTGGACGAGTTTCTGGCGGAAATGGATGTGCTGGTTGGGCGCGGGGTGCGGCAGTTTAAGTTTGTTGACCGGACATTTAATCTGAAAATTGACCGGATTAAAAAAATTCTCGGCTTTTTTAAAGCTCGCTGGCATGACGGAATGGTTTTGCATTTTGAAATTTTTCCGGACAGGCTGAATGCGGAAATGCTGGAAGAAATCAAAAATTTTCCGGCCGGCGGGTTGCATTTGGAAGCAGGGGTGCAGAGTTTTTACGAGCCGGCATTAAAAGCGATTTCGCGTAAGCAGGATGAAGAAAAAACTTTGGAGAATTTGCGGATTATACGGGAGCAAAGCGGGGCGGAAATTCATGCAGATCTGGTGGCGGGGATTCCGGAAGCGACGCTGAAAACGTTTGAAGACGATTTTAACAAGCTGATTGCCGTGCGTCCGCAGGAATTGCAAATCGGGATATTAAAACGTTTGCGCGGGGCGCCGATTGATCGGCACAGTTCAGAATATGCCATGGTTTATTCCAAATATCCGCCCTATGAGATTATGCAAAACAAAGATATGCCTTATGCCGATTTGCAGTTGGTCAAACGGGTAGCGCGTTATTTTGATCTGTATTACAATTCCGGAAATTTTAAAAACTCCTGTGATTTATTGTTGACGGCAAAAGGGTCGGCTTTTCAGTGCTGGGCGGATTTTTCTTCCTATATCTGGGAAAACTGCCGCCAGACGCATAAGATTTCAATCGGGCGTCAGACACGGATTTTGTTTGATTATTTGTGCCGGTTTTGTAATATAAAGGAAGTTGCAGCGGCGCTGTCGGCGGATTATCGGGCGCAAAACCGCAGTGACAACATTAACTATATCAAAGAGGTTTTGAAATGAAAGAATGCCTGCTGCCGGATTGTTGTGAGCGTAATGCCGAGATTGATATGCTGGTGTTGCATTGCAGCACTTATCCTGCGGCAAAGGCCATTGAAACTTATCGGGAGGCGAAAGTCAGCGCTCATTATATTATTGATGAGAACGGCGAGATTATCCGGTTGGTTGACGAGGCAAAAGCAGCGTATCATGCCGGTGTCGGTTTTTGGCGCGGGCGTTCCGACAGCTGCAATATGCGTTCCGTCGGTATTGAGCTGGTGAATATGTCGCTCGGGCAGACGCCGTACAGCGAGGCACAGATTGCGGCCTTGATTCCGTTATGCAAAGAGTTGATGCAAAAATATCGGATTATGGCGGAAAATGTGGTCGGGCATTCGGATATTAAGCCTTTGGGCAAGGCCGATCCGGGGATGTGTTTTCCGTGGCAGCGTTTAGCGCAGGAAGGAATCGGCCTGTGGTATAATCCCGCGGATGCCGAAAAAGCAAAAGACAGCAGTGTTTTGTCCCTGTTGGCAAAAATCGGATATAATACGGCGGATGAAGAAACAACCATTGCGTCGGCTTATGCCTTTCGCCGGCGTTTTTTGCCGGAAGAAGTCCTTATTGACAAAGATGTGATGCGTCTGGTTGACAATGTTTATCCGGTTGGTGATAAGTCTTTGTTGTCAGGCGAAAAATTTATTAATTGTTTAAAAGCTGTGGCTTATCGGTATGAAACGCTTGAAAATAGTTCAAAAGGTTATACATTAATCAATGAACGGCAAAACCGTTTTTCGAGATAATTTCTAAGTATGTGTAGCGACTAAAATTGTGTAGCAGCAATCGCAAAGTACTGAACCGGAAGAGGTTTAGGCTTGTGTTTGGATATACAAACTTAACTTTTGATAAGAGAGAGTCAAAGTGGAGAAAATTTTGGTCGATACGGAACTGACGCAGGAATCTATTGTTGCATTTGTCAAAACGGAGGAGGAACTGCGTGATGTCGTGGCCAGTGAGGCTGACGGTCTGATTGTGATTGACGGCAGAGTAGAATTGTCTTCAGGAGAGCCGCTGAAGTTGTTTGAAGGGCAGTGTCTGGCCGGTAACGGACGGATTGGCAGAAGCGGTGAGTCCGAACTCGTTTTTCATCATCATAAAAGCTTTAATATTTTGAAAATGGCTGATGACAGCCAGATATCCGAGTTAAAAATTACGGTTGAGTTTGAGGAATACAAGCCGCAAGAGGCTTTGTTTGAGCTGAAAGGCTGTCAGGAAGTCAAGTTTCGGAATTTGTCGGTGGCGCTGATTAATTATTCCGGCCGCGTTTTGGAAGATGTGAGCGTTGTTTATCTGGACAATGACGCTTTGCTGGATTGTGAAGGTGATATTCTTATTGATGTTTTCGGCAACAAGTTGAAGGCCTTTGAGGCTGCAAACAACAGCAGGCTTAATTTTCGCGGCAATACGGCATTTGTTTCCGGCGGTCGGGAAAATTATGTTTTGTGGTTGTATAACGGCGCAACGGTTAATTTGTTTTCGCATTCCGTTCTCAGGGGCGACTATGCTGACGGCAATATTGCCGGAAACGGCGGAATTTTTAATTCTGACAGTACGGTCAACATCTTTGGGGGTTCCAGCCTTTATTTGGCCGGCGATAAAATTCTGGTGAATGAATTTGATACAATGGGCGGCTTTTTTGTTTATAAAAATGCCGAGATTTCTATTCGCGGTCAGACCTCTGACAAAGCGGACACATGGAAGTGCACGCGATTTTGGCGGCAGCAGGAAGCTACCGGTATCAGTTCTTTGGATATGTATCAGTCAGAATTTGTCAGGGTTGAGAAATCAGATATGCCGGAGAGCGTCCAGAAAGCCTTGTAATATGTATGAGGCTGCGGAGCTGTCAAGAATTTCTTTGCGGCGCTTGCGTGACAGATCAACTTCTTTTATCAGAAAATTTTCCATGGCGCGGGAAGACAGGCGTTCGTCCCAAAAGGCAACGGGAAGGCCCGTTTTTTCTGCGACTTCGGCGGCAAATTTGCGTACCTGTTCCGCCGTTTCGCCTTCCGTGCCGTCCATCTGCAACGGCAGTCCGAAAACCAAACCGCCGGCTTCTTTTTCTTTGATGATGTTCATAATTTCGGCAATGTCTTTTGAATTTTCTGTCCGGTGAATGGTTTTGTAAGAGGTGGCAACCATTAAGAGCAGGTCACTGACCGCAATGCCAAGGCGTTTGGTACCGAAGTCAAATCCGATAACGGATTTATAAGGCGGAAGGGCTTGTTTGAATTCTTTGATTTCCATGTTTAATTATTCTTTTTGCTAATTGATTTTTAACGATATTAATATAAGATGTGCGCAAATAAAAGCTTTTTTTTGTAAAGAGGGTAAAAGAATGAAGTTAAAATATATTCTGGTTATGGTATTGTGTCTGTTTGCCGCCGGTAATGCAAAAGCCGAGCTGGAGATTGAAGTGGCAGGTGCGCAGCGCGATCCGATGCCGATTGCTTTTCCCGAGATGATTCATGACGGTTTTTTTGTGGGGCAGTATGCAAACAGAATTCGTGACGTCGTGACGGCTGATTTGGAGAGTTCCGGTTTGTTCCGCATTATTAACGATAACAGTTATATTCAGGAATTTTCTTCAATGGATCAGGAGCCGAAGTTTGTAGACTGGACGGCGATTAATGCGCATGCGCTGGTTCAGAGTTCTGTGACGGAAATTCCCGGCAACAAGCTGCGGGTTGAGTTTAGGTTGTGGGATGTGCCGGCGGAGAATCAGCTTAAGGGACAGTCTTTTACTACGACCAAAGACAATTGGCGCAGGGTGGCGCATGTGATTGCCGATGCAATTTACGAGCGCCTGACGGGTGACAAAGGTTATTTTGATACCCGTATTGTTTATGTATCCGAGAGCGGGCCGGTAACCAGACGAATCAAACGTTTGGCGATTATGGATCAGGACGGCGAGAATCACAAGTTTCTGACTTCCGGTTCGTCAATGGCGCTGACGCCGCGGTTTTCGCCCAATCTGCAAAAGGTGGCTTATATTTCGTTTTCTTCTTCTGCGCCCAAAGTTTATATTCTGGATTTGGAAACCGGAAAGCAGGAACTGGTCGGGCATTTTCCGGGCATGACTTTTGCGCCGCGTTTTTCTCCGGACAGCAAAAAGCTTTTGCTCAGCTATGCCAACAGCGGCAGAACCAATATTTATGAAATGGATTTGGATCGCCGGACAAGCAAAAAGCTGACCAACAGTTCTGCAATTGATACTTCTCCGAGCTATTCTCCGGAAGGGGAACAAATTGTTTTCAGTTCTGATCGCGCCGGCAATCAGCAGCTTTATGTCATGAATGCTGACGGTTCTGATGTAAAGCGTATCAGCCGCGGTGTGGGAAGTTATGCTACGCCGGTGTGGTCTCCGCGCGGAGATTATATTGCTTTTACCAAAATTTTGGGCGGACAGTTTTATATCGGCGTGATGTATCCTGACGGTACGGGTGAGAGAATGCTTGACAGCGGTTATCTGGTTGAGGCGCCGGCATGGTCTCCGAACGGGCGTGTTCTGATGTATTTTCGTCAGGAAAAAGGTTCTGAGCATGTCAAGCTTTATTCGATTGATCTGACGGGCTACAACAAGCGTCAGATTATTACCCCGAGTGATGCATCGGATCCGGCATGGTCGCCGCTCCTCCCGTAAAAAACGCGTATAATGGTCTATTAATACAGAAAAAAACTTTAAGGCTAAGTCATGTACCACCACGTACACTCCTGTCGCCTTAAAGTTTTTTTCTTATTACTAGCCTCATTCTCCGCATTTTTTATAAAGCTGTGGTCATCTAATACAGAAAAGGAAATTCTAGCTAAGTCATGTATGTCTCTATACACTCCTGTCGCTGGAATTTCCTTTTCTTATTATCTGACTCACATATCGCGGTTTTTACGGCGGCCTGAAGGAGTGCTTAATATAGAAAACTTTTAAGGTTAAGTTTGGATTGTAATATTCCATAATAAAACTTGTATGAAAAGCGCAGAAACTATGCTTGAGTTTTTGTATGGTTGTGGCAAAATATTCATAAATTGTATTTTATAACGGAGGTCAGGATGTCAGACAAACTTTTTGGAACAGACGGTGTGCGCGGCAAGGCGAATATTTTTCCGATGACGGCGGATTTTGCTCTCAAGCTCGGAAAAGCTTTGGGAACAATGTTTTCAGGAAAGGTTGCCATTGCCAAAGACACACGCGTTTCCTGCGATATGCTGGAGAGTTCTCTGGCTGCCGGACTGACTTCTATGGGGTGTGACGTGATGATTCTCGGCGTGCTGCCGACACCGGTTGCGGCAATGGTAACGCCGGGGTTGGGTGTGGCGATGACAATTATGATTTCTGCATCGCATAATCCTTATTTTGACAACGGTATTAAGTTGATTAAAGCTGACGGGCATAAATTTTCCGATGACATGACGGCAAAGCTTGAGGCATTGGTTCAGGCAGATGAATTTGTCCCGAATCCTGATAAAATAGGCCGGATTGAATATAATTCCAAGGCTGTTACCCCGTATCTGAGCAAAATTGCCGCCATCAAACGCAACAGTTTTCCGCTTTCTGGGCTTAAAGTTGTTATTGATTGTGCAAACGGCGCTTTTTCTAAAATCGCACCGCAGGTTTTTAAAGATTTCGGGGCAGATGTGACGGCAATCGGGGTTTCGCCTGACGGTTATAACATTAATAAAGACTGCGGTTCTACCCATACCGAGCTGATGAGCAAGACCGTGGTTGATGAGAATGCCGATATCGGTATCGCTCTGGACGGAGACGGCGACCGGATTATTGTTTGTGATGACAAAGGTAACCGGCTGGACGGAGATCAGATTATTGCTTTTCTCGGACAATATCTGAAGCAGGACGGGAAATTGAAGGGCAATGCCGTGGTTGCGACAATCTGGTCTAATATGGGGTTGGAAAAGTTCTGTCATTCTTTGGAAATTGATTTTTACCGGACGGCAGTCGGCGAGCGTTATGTGACGGAAAAAATGCATGAAATCGGTTCTAATTTCGGCGGAGAAGAATCCGGCCATATGGTCTTGAGTGATTTTGCGCCGACCGGAGACGGGTTGATTGCCGGTTTGACGGTTTGTCTGGGGTTATTGAAAACCCGCAAAAAAATGAGCAAGGTTTTTCCGGTTTTTGAAAAATGTCCGTGCAAAATTGATAATTTGCGTTTTGCGACAAGAGAAAAAGTTGCCGAGGTGATGAACGATCCTCTGGTGCAGAGTGCCATAGAAGCGGCTAAAAACGAAATTTCCGGTAAAGGTTCCGTGATTGTGCGGAAATCGGGTACTGAGCCGTTGGTTAAGGTTCGGGTTGAGGCAGAGGACGAGGCGTTGGTTCAAAGAATCAGTGCGGGGATTAATGATGCGCTTGCCAAGTTTATGTAAAATAAAGACTTTTTGATATAGTCATAAGATTTTGTTTACTTTTTGGCGTTATCTTATTATTATGTCCATCATCTGTATGGGAGAGAATAATGGGAAAAGTATGGCAGAGTGATTTTTTATCCAATGCTGCAGAACTGGAAAAGACAATTAAAAAACGCGGTAATCTGGCTTTGGTTTCTTCTTATACCAGTAAGGACGGTTCGGTTGTTTCTGCAAAAAAACGTTATATTTGGCCGAATTTCTATGTTGAGAGCAGTTCCCGGCGCGTGACCAAGAGAATTTGGGGCAAGGATTTATAAACGCGGGGGCTGTTGGTATGATTAAAGGCATTGTGGCGCTGTTTACGTCAGGGGCGATTTTCAACCCCATGATTTTACTCGGAATTGTATTTGGAATTTTGTTTGAGGTCAAAATGACCTATGAACAGATGGTAGAGCAGGTTTATAAAAATTATCATTTTTATTTACTCGCATTGTTGCTGGCTGCGGCGTATAATTTTGTTTTTCATAAAATCTATTGCGGAAAAGACTGTGACAGGCTGGATAAAGGAGCAATGGCAGGCAATATTATTTTTTCCGCGCTCAAATTTGTGATTTCAAGCGTGTTGACAATTGCTTTTATTGAGGTGTTGGCGTTTTAGATTGAAATGTCAACGTTATGGCCGAGAAATTCTGACGGCGGTACAACGGCGGCCGAATCTCCCAACAGGGTTTCCATAACCTGCTGCTGCATTTCAATTGCGTTCTTTATCAGGCTCATTTGCATCTTTTGTACGCTCAGCATATAAGAGCCGATTGCTCCGATTTCTGCCATGATAAAATCCTTTTTTCTTCAAACTAAAATTTATTATAGCACAAATTTATTAAACTTTCACTAAAAATTTAAATGAATAGTCGGGTTTGATATTGACAAAGGGAAAATATGGCAATATTCCTTGTATATCAAACATTTCTGTTGTATTGGGTGAAGAAGATGAAAAAACTTTTTTTTATTGTGCTGACAGTTGTTATCTTAATGGTTGCCGGCAGTTTTATTAAAGAGATGCTGCGTCAGCAGGCGGAGAATCAGGACAACAGTGTGGCTCTGGTTGACGGTTGTGACTGTAATGTCGAGCGTGTTTGCGAAGAAGGGGATCAGGCTTGTCTGGACAAGATGGTTGAATGCGGTTGCAATATTGATGCCGAAAACGGTGCCGAAGAAGTTGTGGAAGATCATCCGGAACTGACCAGCGATGAAGATGAAACGATTGTTTCCGAGTAATTTTGTTTTTGAGATGTTAAAATCCCGAAGTTTATAATGAACTTCGGGATTTTTTGTTGTGAAAAGCTTGATCCTCAGCAACAGTTGTTTCCGCTGCCTTTGGCGGCTTCGCATTCACCCTGTCCGCCGTCATTGTTTCCATCGTTGTCATAAAACGGGCCGGCTACGCCGCGGTAGCTGATGCTGATTTGTTTGGTTGAGCCGTCATAGGTTGTGCACATTCTTCTTTTGCCGCAAACAACTTTTTTAGGGCCGCCGTTTAAGAAGTCGCACCAGCCGTTACAACTTTGTTCTTCGTAATAATAAGTTTTGCAGTCGCTGCCGTTGACATTCAGACAGCTGGTGCACTTACCGCAAGAGTTCGTGGAAGCACAGCCGTAAGAGCATGACTTAGAAGTAACGTTACAATCTGTATTATATCTGCATTCATAGCATCCGGAACCGCATTCGGTAGAAGAAATCCGCGTTGATACATAATTACCTGAGCAGGAAACGCCGCCTTTTGTTCCGGAACGGCAAGTATCGGAACATGAATAGCAGCTGCCGCATTCGGAAGATCCGACATAAGAGCCGGAGTAAGACGTACTTCCGGAAGTACAGTCTTTGCAGTAACGGCAAGTCGAACCGCACTCAGTCGTGCCGGCATAGGAACCGGTATAGTTCTTTGACCCGCGGGAACATTCGTCGGAACAACAACGATAACAGGTATAGCCGCAAGTGT
>CAJUCZ010000039.1 GCA_910585375.1 uncultured Alphaproteobacteria bacterium
GAGCGCGTCGGGATTCGAACCCGAGACCCTTTGATTAAAAGTCAAATGCTCTACCGACTGAGCTACGCACCCTTAACAAATACGAAGCTATGTATAAGCGATAAAAAAACGATAGTCAATAAAAAAAATCAAAAAAATTAAAAAAAATAAAATTGTGCTGTATTTATTAATAATTATATGTTAACATCACATCAACTTAAAACATGTGAGACTAATTTTAAGAGGAAGGCCATGGCTGATAATAATATTGCAGAACAAGAAGGTAGATACGATATTTTACAAAACGGGGCGGGAGAAATCCTCATAATCATTAAATACCGCAACGGCGGTCCTGAAAATCCGCGTCTGGTTTATGACGGCGGTGATGTCGCTCTGTTGTACCGCAGTCGGGAAAGTGCTCTGTTTTTGGATGCGATTAACGAGAAAGCCCGTGCGCCGTTAAAATCCGTGGATGAAGTCCTGATTGCGGAGATTGACGGAGATGAGGTTGCCCGAGAATATAAAGTGCCGATGCGTGTTGTAAAAAGTTTGGAAGCTTTGGCTAAATAGCGTTATGCACAACCGTTGCAAAATAAGGGCTTTAAAAGCCCTTATTTTTTGTTATATTGGTCGCAGTTAAATAATGTAAGACAAATAAAATGCTTGTACACTTGTTTTTATTGTTGTCTTTGCTGGGCAGTGTCACGTTTTTTCTGCCCAAAGACAAATTTTCCCGATTCTTTTCTGCAATGCTCTTTCTCGCGGCAGGGATTGGTTTTGGGAATCTTGTTCAGGCTTATCATTCAGTGCATGCAGAACCGTTTGTTTTTCACTGGATACAATACAAAACCCTGCATATAGACATCAATTTGTCTTCCAACCAGCGCAATTTTATTCAAATTCTGCCCTTCTGTGTTGTATCGTTGTTTTCTCTCTTCGGCAATATTTTCTCGCGGCAGGAAACAAGGCGTCTGCGTCTTGGCGGTTTAATGTGTATTAATCTGGCGTTCCTGTTGCTTTTGGTCTGTGCCAATAATTTGATTGTCTTAATGATCAGTTCTTTTCTGATTGGTATCACGACACTTTATATTATAAACGATTACGATTCGAAAAAAACATATATCTTTTATAATCTGATTTCCGACATGGCCTTGTTCACGTCCTGTGCCATAATTTACAGCCGTTTTCATCAGGTGGAATTGTCTGTTTTGTCACGTTATGCCCGAGAGGGAGAACATGTTTCGCTGGTCGCGCTTCTGATTTTGCTGAGCCTGATGATAAAAAACGGTCTGTTCTTGTTTCAGAATCAGCTGCTGAGCTTCCGCGATGTCAACTTTAACCGGATGATGTTTTTAAGTTTTTGCAGCCTTCCGGTTGTCGGAATGTTGATTTATGAAAAAGCCCTGCCGCTGTTGTCTTCTTTTGAATATACCGGTATTTTGATCGGAACATCCGCGGCTTTTTCCGCACTTTATGCTCTGGGCGGTGCTTTGGTTTATGATGATGTCAAAGAAAAAACGCTGTGCTTTAATATGCTGTTTTGGGCGTTTTTATATGCCTTGTCTTTGTCAATGCCGCAATTTTCTTTTGCCTCCTGCTATCCGTTGCTGTTGCTGATGCTGGCCCTGAACGGGCTGATTCATGCCTTGTCAGCTTCTGCTTCTGATGAAATTTATGCCTCTAAAATGGGGGGCTTTGTCAAAATGCTGTGGCCGCAGTTTATGTTTTTTATTATCTGGTACGCCGTTTTTGCTCAAAATGTTTTTGTTTTAGTCAAACAGACGCCTGTTCTGAATTTTGAATCGGGAATTTTTGCTCTTGCCATAGCGCTGGCTTTGGCGCATTTGCTGCGAGAGGCGTTTTTCGGAACAACACATGCCGATGATATTGTCTGCGCGCGTTTGCAAACTTTGCCCTATACAGACTGCTGGCTGCCGGCGGTCTTGATTTGCTGCTTCTATGCCTTGCCGTTGTCAAAAGTTTCTGTTGCGGGAATATCGGCACTGGTTGTATTCGGTCTGCTGCTGGTTATACACCCTTTGCGCGCTCTGTCTCGCTTTTACACTGATGAAGAATTGCAACTTTCGGAGTTTTTCAAGCGCTTTTATGAATTGCTGATTTTAACGCCGATAACCGTTTTGGGACGGATTTTGTGGCTGACCATAGACTTTGTGATTATAGAGCGTACAATCATCAATTCTCTTTCTGACATGATAAAGTTTTTAATCGGGATTTCTCAAAAAATCCACCGGCCGCAACTTCTCAATTATATTCTGCTCACACTTTGCGGACTGGGCGTTGTCTTTTGGTATGGGGGGAGATAAGATATGGGCGGCAATCTTTATCTGTTGTCAATTATCATTGCTTTGCCGTTCTTAGGCATGTTGTTTGTTTTATCTGCCAAAGACGATGACAAAACCGGCGGACGCAATGTTTATAATGTCAGCTTGTTTGCAGTCATTGCCAATATCGTGCTGATTTTGCGCATGTTTTCCCGCCTGAATGTCAAATCTCCGGCGCTGCAGCTTACAGAACGCTTTACCTGGCTTGAAAATCCGCGTATTGATATTATTCTGGGAGTTGATGTTTTTTCCGCCTTGTTGCTGCTTGCCGTTCATATTGCCTTTATCATCGGTTTTATGGCCGTACGGCATAATCGGTTGCGGCAAAAGTCAATGATGGTTTTTTCTTTGCTGTTTTTGAGCCAAATTACCGGTTTTTTGCTGGCAGCGGACATTTTTTCTTTTTATATCTTTTTTGAAGCCATGCTCTTTCCGGTTTTTATGCTTATCGGCATTTTCGGCGATATCCGTCGGCAGGGGACAATGTACCGCTTTTTCCTGTACAATTTTCTGGGAGCCGTAGTACTGTTTCTGGCCACCATTATTTTGTATAATTACCAAAACGGGGCGGTCGAAATCTCCAAAGTGGCGGAGTTGTCGTTTAACAGCCGGATAGAACATTTTATGTGGGCGTCAATCTTAATCTCCTTCTTGTCGCGTATTCCGGTCTGGCCTTTCCACTTTTGGATTTCTTCTGTCAGTTCCAGTATCAAAAACCCGCTGGTGTTTATTATCGTCAACCTGATACCCTTAACCGGAATTTACGGCTTAATCCGCTTTTTGCCGCAGACATTTCCGCCTTCCGCCGCATTTTATATAACGGCGTTGGAAATCATCGGCGTCGTGACCATGCTTTTTATTGCCCTGATAGGCTTTATCAATAAAGACACGCAGTATAAGTTTTTTTCTTATATAACTGTCTATTATATTATGTATATGCTGGGACTGCTGACTAAAAACAACCTGATTATGTTGAATGTCGGCTTTTCTTTCTTTAGCTATCTGATAATCGTGGCGGGCTTGGAATTTGTGTCCGGCTACATCCGCGTTCAGCAGGAAAAACTTGAACTCGGAACGGAAGGGCTTCTCTGTCCGGTACCGAGGCTGTCATTTATTTATTCATTTCTGGTATTGGCAGCCATTGGGCTTCCGGTCTCATCTTTGTTTTTGAACAATTTTTTAATTATTTCCAGCCTGCTGGAAAACAACTTCAATCTGGGAATAACGGTCGTCTGCGCACTGGTCTTGTCGTCCGGAGCTCTGCTGGGCGATTTGTACCGCTTAAAAGACAGCTCGTCTTTTTGTCCGGACAAAGGCTGTATACCCGATATTTCCAAGCCGTACTTTGTGTTTTTGGCTTTTATCATATTTGTCTTAATCGCCTCTTTTGTCAGACCCTTGTGGTTTTTGGGCGTGTAGGAGAAAAAAATGCTGTTGACCTTTTTGCCTGAAATCGTTTTGTTCTGCTGCCTGCCGGTTATGTCTCTGGTTCGGGTCTTCCGTACCTCGGCCACACCCAAAACGTTTTTTACTCTGTCAAAATATTTCATGCTTGCTTCGGTATTGCTGAGCGTTATCTTGTACGATAAGAGCGAACTGCCGGAAATGTATGAAAACAGTCGTTATACAACCTTGTTTAAAAGTTTGGCCTTTCTGTTTTCTCTGGTTTGGTTTTTTCTTGCATATCGTTGGTTCTTGCATGAGGAACGTTCGTCTTTTCGCTATTTTATGCTGAGCATCGGAGCCCTGATTTGCCTGAATGTCATTATTTCTGCTCATAACTTAGTACTGCTGTGGGGAGCCTTGGCTGCCAATACCGTGCTTGTGTATTTTCTGATTCTGCGGCGGCTTGATGACGAGCGGATTTTTACCGTCGCCCGCCGCTATGCTGCTTTTGCCTCCTTCTTTTTGCTGTTAATGCTCACCGGAATGATAATCTTTTACCGCCGGCTTGGCAGCCTGAATTATCGGGTGATTTATGAGTTTTTGCATGGCACGCAGGATCTTCCTTTGGTTTATCTTAACGCTTCGGCTATGATTCTGTCCTGTATGCTGTTTTTTATGGCGGTTGCGCCGTTTCACTTTTGGTTTTTGGATGTCGTGCGTTATTCTATTCTGCCGGTCGGCGGCTGGTTGACACTGGTGCCGGTGCTGGCATATTTTGCCGCTTTTTGTACAATGACAATTAATGTCTTTTTTCCGATATACGCCCATTTTCAACAACCGCTGATAATTTTTGCCGTTGCTTCGCTGTTTTTGGGGGCTGTCGGCGCCAATGGCGAAAAAAACATTCTGCGCCTGTTTGCCTATGGCAGCGTTTTTAATATAGGTTTTATCCTGATAAGCCTGATAACTTTCAGTGCCGACAGCCTGTTCAGCTCCTTTGTTTACCTGCTGGTGTATTTGTCGGCCATGCTCGGCATATACACGGTATTTCTGGGCTTTAAAAGTCAGGGGCGCTATGTTTTTGAACTGCGTGAGATTGCCGGCATCGCCAAGCTGAAAGCCTATTTGGCCGCTGCATTGCTGATGTTTCTGGTTTCATTGATCGGCTCTCCGCCGATGCTGGGTTTTTTGGGCAAACTCTCGGTTATCAACAATCTGGTGCTGGAACATCATTTCTATCTGGTTGCTGTGACGTTGCTGTCGCTTATATTAATGGCAAATGCCTACCTGATTGTGGTAAAAACGGTCTATTTTGACTCGCCGGTAATGAACTTTGACCGCATTGATAAAAGTATTTATATTTGCCTGACGCTCAATTTGATTTTAGTTGTCATCAGTCTGGTGCAGCCGCGCTTTCTGATGAGCGGTTTTGAACGGATGCTGATAAGGGTGTTTTAGGAGGGATAATGACGGAACTGAACGGATGGTACTGGGAGGACAAAGTCGAAACCGGCAGCACGAATGATGATGTTTTGCGCCTGAGCCAAAATCCGCCGGCATCAAAATTTGTCATAACCGCCGTCCGCCAAAATAGCGGAAGAGGGCGCCGCGGCCGCAGCTGGATCGGACTGGACGGCAATCTGTTTATGTCTTTGGGTATAAAGGAAGAACTCAAAGATTTGGGACAGTTGGTGTTTGTCGTGTCGTTGAGCCTTGCCGAAGTCATTGCCGGTCTGGGAGCTGATGTCAAAATAAAATGGCCGAACGATGTATTGGTCGGCGGGGCAAAAATTTCCGGCATCCTGCTTGAAAAAGCCGAAAACGATTATATTACAGTCGGTATAGGGGTTAATATAAAAGCTGCCCCGCAGCTTGATACGCTGCTTTATCGCTCAACCAGCCTGAAAGATAACGGGATTGTCATTGAGCGGTTGGACTTTTTGCGCCTTTATCTGCAAAAATTTGATGATAACCGCCGGATATGGCATGAGCAGGGCTTTGATGATATCCGCCTCCGCTGGTTAAAAAACGCCAAAGGCTTAGGCGGCGAAATCCGCGTTGTCACGGAAAAAGGCGAGGAAAACGGTACGTTTGCCGGCGTTGATAATAATGGATTGTTATTATTGCAAAAAGGTGCTATAGTGCAAAAGATATATGCCGGAGATGTATTTTATAAAGAAAATAAATAAGGAAAATAATTATAAATGAATGAATTTAATAAAGAGGGAATATACTTTTTTGCCTTAGGCGGGGCGGAAGAGGTTGGTTTTAATATGTACGCCTATGCGGTAGATGGAAAAATTATAGTTGTGGATGCCGGTTACGGTTTTTTGAATGATGATTATCCGGGAATGGAAATGGGATTGGCCGATGCATCTTTTTTAGAAAATTATCAGGAAGATATTGAAGCAATTTTTATCACTCATGCGCATGAGGATCACTTCGGCGCCATAGCCCATATCTGGCCCAAACTCCGCTGCCCGATATATGCCACTGATTTTACGCTCGGGCATATCGCTTACCGCCTGCGCGAATACAAACTGGAAAACGAGGTCGAACTTCATTCGGCAACGGATCATCCGCGGATAAAATTGCAGAATTTTGATGTCGAATTTGCCGGATTGGTGCATTCCACACTGGAAAGCTGCGGCCTGATTATCCGCACTAAATACGGCAATGTCGTCCACGCAACGGATTGGCGTTTTGACGATGGCCAGAATGAATTGTCGGTAACGGATTACAAGGCGCTGCACGGGGTTGCCAAAGAGGGGGTTGAACTTTATGTCGGCGATTCGACCAATATGCGGGAGAATGAACAGTCTCCGTCCGAAATGGAGATTCGCGAAAATCTGATAAAACTGGTGCCGACTTTCAAAAATACGCTGGTTGCCACCTGCTTTGCCTCCAATATCACCCGCATGGAAAGTCTGATACTGGCAGCCCATGCCGCGGGCAGAACACCGGTCATCGCCGGTATGAGCCTGATTCAGAATATGAACATTGCCAAAGACTGCGGTTTTCTGCAAAATCTTCCGCCTTATGTCGAGGCCAAACAGGCCATGGATATTCCGCTGGACAAGATGCTTTATATCTGTGCGGGTTCGCAGGGCAATTATCGCAGCGGGCTGACCAGAATTGTCAACGGTGAGAATAAAAACATCAGCCTCGGTAAAGGCGATGCCATTATCTTCTCGTCAAAAATCATCCCCGGCAATGAAGAAAAAATCGAACGCATGCAGGAAAAACTGCGTGATGCCGGCGTTGACGTCATTACCACCGAGGAATATGCCGTCCATACGACGGGACATGGCGGCAAAAATGAAATCAAGGCCATGTATGAACTGCTTAAACCGCAGCTGGTGATTCCGGTTCACGGCGACAAGCGCAACATCCGCGAACAACGCCGTTTTGCGCTGGAATGCGGCGTTAAAGAAGTCACACAGGTTCATAACGGTGATGTTTTGTTGATTAATAAGGGGAGATACGAGCTGGCAGGCGTGGTGCCGACCGATATTCTGGGCGTTGACCGCAAACAGCTGACCGGCCTCGGGTCGCAGCTGGTGAAAAACCGCAAACGCATTGCTTATAACTGCAGCGTGTTTATCAGTGCGTTTTTTGATGTAAACTGGCAGCTGGAAGACCTGCAAATCAGCGCGATAGACATTCTGGAAGAAAACGCTTGGCAGAAGCTGGCGGAAGGTATTAAAGAAGATATGATAAAATCCGTTCCCGGCGAGATTGTAAAACTAAACTATCGTGAAAGTGCAATTGAAGAATATATCCGTGCCAAAATCCGCAAGAAAATTTATGCGGCCACTGATATCAAACCGGTTGTCTTTATGCACTTCTTCAAGAAAGCGCATAAGGATACAGAGGAAGAATAAAGCGGGGATATTAAAAGGAACTCCCCTTTTTCTTAAAAAAATCCGCTTGCAAAATCTTGATATTGCATTATGATAATACCGCAGTCCGGAGACGGACTGTGGTGTCTGAAAAACATCTCCACATAATATCCACGTTGGGTGGGGTGCGTGAAATAAGTGTGCTTTTGCACAACGAATCAACGCGACTGTATTGTGGCAGTTTTTCAGCTCCATCCGCCTATTTTTTAGGCGGATTTTGTTTTAACAAAATAGTGGAGCTAAAAGAAATGGGAAAATATTATTTTCACTCAACAACCCGTAATCATTTAAGAAACTTCAATAAAACATTGGGCTTTGCCTTGTTCTTTGAACGCCATGAGCGCCAACTTCGTGCTTGGTATCTCTGTAAAAAGCTGAAGATAACGGAACAAGAATTAGATGATATTGAACTAGGCCGCGGCACGCTGAAGTTAAACTTGCTGAAAAAACTGCTGAACTTTTACGGTAAGCGGATAGATCTGAGATTGGTAACACCAAGCGAAGATGAAATTGATAAAGCCATATCGGGAGAATTTTCTGATCCGTTGTACGATAGTTTTGAAGACTTGGAAGAAATGGTCGAGAGCTAAATAAAAAAGCGGGAGAAAACTCCCGCTTTCTTACTATAAATGTGGCTTTATTATTTAACTTCGCCGATATATATGCCAAGGTCAATAGCGGCTTTGACAAAATCACTGTGTGTGTTCAACAGCGTTGTGCCTTCTTTAACCACGTCTTCCAAAGCATAAGCCTGAACATGGCCGTCTTTCCATGCTACCATTTTGTTGCTCTCGCCTTTGGCCAGCAGCTCAATGGCTTTAGCACCGAAGACGGCAGCCAGCAGGCGGTCAAGAGCGGCCGGCGTACCGGAACGTTGAATGTGTCCGAGCTGGGTTACGCGAATCTGAAAATCTTTGTAACGGCTGCTGATTTCGTTGTTGAGATATTGGCCGATACCACCGTAAACAGCCTCGCCGACCATGTTCTTTTTGTTGGAAAGGTGTTCGCCGTTTTCGGTCTTGATACCTTCTGAAACGACCAGTACGGCATGATTGCGGCCGCTGGCTTTAATGGATTTAAGCTTGTTGATAATACCGTCAATGCTGTACGGAATTTCCGGCACCAGACAAACATCGGCAGAACCGGCCAGAGCAGAATGCATGGCCAAATGTCCGGCATCGCGGCCCATAACTTCCATAATCAGGGCACGGTTGTGTGAACGTGCTGTCCACTCCAAATCGTCAATTGCCTGTGTGCAAACCTGAACGGCAGACTGAAAACCAACGGAAAATTCGGTAATCGGAGTATCGTTGTCAATAGTCTTGGGAATGCCGATAACACGAACGTCTGTGCCTTTGCAGTAGTTGCTGACAATGTTCATGCTGCCATCGCCGCCGACAACGACAATAGCATCCAGTCCAAGGTCTTTAACGCCCTGTGCAAAACGTCTGGACATCTCTTCCAGAGATTCCATTTTAACGCCTTTGTTCAAGGAACCGAGATAAGATCCGCTGAGTCTCGGCCACGGGGAGTCGGAAAAATTATGAACGGTGAGAACTTCAAAACTGTGGGGCGTTTCGGTAATGCCGTCAGTACCGTTATGAATGCCGTAAACCTCCCAGCCTCTTTTGCTGGCGGCTTCAACAACCGCACTGATAACCGCGTTAAGTCCGGCGCAGTCGCCGCCGCTGGTCAAAACACCAATTCTTTTAATTTTATCCATCAAAAAACTCCTTGTTTTTAATATAAAAAAGATTAAATTTAAGACTATAATAAAATATTCGGGGCATTTATACACCAAGATTTTAAACAAGTCTATTGCAATTTTGAAAATTATCGTGTATAATACATATAAATTTTATGGAAATATTTCCAGCAAAAAATAAGTTATCAAATTTTTTCTTAATAAAGGTAGGTTTAATGACCAATTTAAGCACTTTGGACAAGCTCCAACAACAATTGTGCGAACTGAAGTTAGAAGAGAGAAGAGTTCGTTCGGACATCAAAAATCTGGTCAGGAAGAATTCGACAATTGATTTTTTTCAGGCAAAACAACTAAATAGCCTCCGCACTGGTGTCAAAAGCCGGATAAAAAGCGTTGAGGCTAAAATCATGCCTAATATTATCGCATAAAATTATTGCAAAATCAGATTTTGTGTGTTAATAAATAGCGCGAAACTCGTTATTAACCTTTTAAAATAAGTGAAATGGGGTGATTTAAGTGGTTCAAGTTACTGTTATCGGTAATGATGTAGCTCAGTCTCTGAAAGTTTTGAAAAAGAAGATGCAGAGAGAAGGTGTCTTCCGTGAGATGAAATTAAGACGTCATCACGAGAAAAATTCTGAGAAAAAAGCCCGTCGTCAGGCTGAAGCCGTAAGACGCGCGCGCAAACAGCTGCGGAAACGCTTAGATACTGAAGGATTCTAGTCCTTTGGAGAATTTTGAAAAGGAGGCTGAAAAGCCTCCTTTTTGCATACTTGTAAAAAATAAATTAGCCGCTGCAGCTGTAGCTGGAATTAAATTCTCCATCACACAGAGTTGAAGGACACCTATTACTCGCTTCTGGAGAAGCTTTTGCCATATTGCACCAATCTTGTCGAGACCAACAAGTTTCCGATATATGAGTACGTCCGCCATAACTGCAAACTAAAAAGCACATGCTTTTTCCGTCACCACTGGAATATGACCAAGTTGTAGAAATGCTGGTACGGCTATAGCAAGATGATCCTCCACCGCCGCCTCCAGAGCTTCCTCCCGAGCTGCCGCACCCTGAGCCGCCGCATTGGGGATCACAAGGCTCTATTGTTCCGTCCTTGCAACAGTTTGTGTGACAAGTTGAGTGAACCGGACACCAGTTAGAAGAAGATGAGTTACAGCAAGATGCACATCTTGTACAGGTTCCGCCACAACCGTCAGAAACTGTAGTTGTACCGCAAGAACATCCGGACTGATTTGTACAGCTTGGTGTGCAGCATGATTGATAAGGATAATAACAAGTCTTTGTATTACATCCGTTAC
>CAJUCZ010000040.1 GCA_910585375.1 uncultured Alphaproteobacteria bacterium
CGCATTTAAGATAATGGTCATCCCGGTTACATTCCGCAACTTTAGCATAATACTGGGGACATTGACCTGAAGCGTAATAGGTAAAGCCTTTGCTTTCACAAAAGGCAGTATCTTCGTTCATATTCATGTTCCCGCCACCCCCGGCGAGGTCTTCATCCTGACAATCAGGCAGGAAACAGACACCGCAATAAGCGGAGGTTGGGAGGAAAGCCAATAATGCGGCAGAACATACTGCCATTTTAAGTTTCATGTGTAGCATATTATGTTTCATGGTTATCCTCCCTAAAAAGTTCCAATACTAAGACCACTATACCACAAAGAAACAACAATGTCAAGTACCCATAAAAGATTGGGCAGGAATTTTGGGGAGAAGATAGGAAAAGCAGAGGGGATTTTGGCTAAAAGAAAAAGGCTAAATTATAAACTTTCTGAATGTAATCTCCTAAAACACATCCTCCTCATCCGGCACGGTTTTGTATGCCCTTTGCGAATAGTTAAAAGTGAAGCACAGTCACCCCCTCTCATGAGTGAGAGGGGCGAGGAGAGTTGATTAGCCCGATTACCGAATGATTTCTTAGCTTTTGGCCCAAAGAGGTGAATATTAAGTACTGAGCCTTGGAACGTAGTGATGTTTGTGGCTGCCGGCCTCCCGGCCTTTGGGTTGAAAGCTTAGAAAATGAGGTTGGGCTTGACTTTTTTGAGCGCCGCCGACGTTCGGCCTTTTGGTCAAGCAAAAGTAAGAAAGAAGAAAAAACAACTCTATGAAGAAACCAACACCCGAAAATAAAAAAAGAAAAACAACGAAAAAATGGGGCGGAAAGAGAGATGAGAGAAAACGGGACAAGGGGGCGGGAGAAAAAAGGAAAGCCGCGGGGAGAGAAAAGGAGAAGAAGGTGGTGGAGAGTGAGGAAAGAGAGGAAAAAAAACGGAGTGAGAAAAGAGAACGGAACGGGACAGGAAGCGGAAAAAGAAAATAGCAAAAAATATAGAAAGAAAAAAATAAAAAATTAATTAAAATTTTTCATAATATTACGTTTGTCTCTGGCCCAGTCACGGTCTTTGGCGGTTTCTCTCTTGTCATACAGCTTTTTGCCGACACCGAGACCGATTTCAAGTTTTGCCCGTCCTTTTTCATTAAAAAATAACCGTATGGCAATCAGCGTTGAACCTTTGCGCGATAATTCGTTCGTAATGGAGATAATTTCTTTTTTTGTGAGCAGCAATTTGCGGTCACGCTTTTCGGCATGGCTGGCATAGCCCTTGCTTTCATATTCCGCAATATACATATTCGACATAAAAATCTCACCGTTACGTTCAATTCCGTAAGCGTCATTGATATTGGCGTGTCCGAGCCGCAAAGACTTGACTTCTGTCCCGGTCAATTCCAGTCCTGCTACAAATTTTTCATTAATCAGATAATCAAAATTTGCACGGCGGTTTTGCGCAACCACACCGGTCGAAATAAAATCTTTGCGTTTAACGTTCTTAGCCATAATCACAGTCACTCGGTCTTGTTTTCAAAAGCGTTTTCCAACTCTTCAATTTCCTGTTCATCCAAATCAACGGCCGGAACAGTATAATCCTCAGAAAACCAGTGTCCCAAATCAATATCGGCACAACGCTTGCTGCAAAATGGCCGGTATTTTGTATCAGTCAGTTCTTTATGGCAAATCGGACATTTGCTCATTTGCTGACCCTTCCCGTTCCCTGGCAGCATTCGCATTCCTGGGTCAGAATATCGCTCAAGCTCGGCCGCCGGCGAACCCTGACAATCTCAACGTTTCCGGCGCGGCTCAATCCCAGAACCGATGATTTTGTCGGATCTTTGCGCAGTTCTTGCTCCAGAATTTCCAAAACCGGCTTCATAAAACGATAATCGGATGACCCGGCAAAATCAATGATAATTTTACCGGACAAATTGCGCAGACGAATTTGCTTGGCAATTTCAACGGCAGCCTCATTGTTCAGTCTGGAAATGCCGCCGTTGCCGTGGTCATCGCCGCTGTCAACGTCAATCGCCGTGCAGGCGCGGGCTTCTTCAATAATTACCCGTCCGCCGTCCGGCAGATAAATCACTTTGTTCAACGCTTCGTAAATTTCGTCTTCCAATCCCGCTTCTTCAAACGGTTCGGTCTGATATTCAATCTCGTAAGCATCGCCGTATTTGGTTTTCAGCTCTTCCTCAATATTATGATTGTTGACCACAATCCTTTTCAAACTTTTGGCATAACGCCCGATAGCGTCATAAAGCGGCGAACCTTTGGCATAAAGCAAAGCCGGCGCGCTGACTGCCCGCGCTTTTTTCATAACGCTTTCAAAAGTATTGCGCAGTGTGGCCATTTCTTCGGCAATAACCTCAAACGGAACGTCAACGGAAGAAGTACGGAGAATCCAACCTTCCTGTCCGGTAGTGTTCTCAATTACTTTGCGACGGTATTCATCGAGTTTTTCTTTGTTTTCAATGCGGGACGACGCTCCCACATCCATACGATACGGGCAATATACGATATTTTCTCCCACCAGCTGAATGGAACGTACCAGCTTGGCGCCTTTTTCGGCGCGGCGTTCCTGACTGACCTGTACCAGCAGGCTCTGGCCTTCCTGAATATTGCTTTCGCTCATGCCATGCTCTTCGGCCATCAGAAAAGCGTCTTTACCGTCTTTAATGTCAACGAAAAAACCGGTCTTTTCATGCGCCAGTTCCAGTTTATGCGTAATTTTTCCGAGATAAATGCTGCCTTCGGAAGCCTTGGCTTCGTCTACATATTCGACCTCTTGCAAAACGCCGTCTTTCAGCATGGCCAGACGGGCAAGATTGGATTTTTTTTCATAAACTAAAGTATCTGTCATTTC
The DNA here is from genome assembly GCA_910585375.1 of uncultured Alphaproteobacteria bacterium. Lineage (GTDB taxonomy): Bacteria > Pseudomonadota > Alphaproteobacteria > RF32 > CAG-239 > MGBC133411. The sequence goes on from CAJUCZ010000040.1 coordinate 2,854, forward strand.
ACGCCTGCACTGTTTAACATATTTTTTGTTTCAAACAAAGGTAATCCGATAACACCGGAATACGAACCGATAATCTTTTTGACATAAGCGCCGAGCACGCCCTCAATCCGGTATCCCGCGCAGCCTTCCCACTCATGGCCGGCTACATAACTTTTCAATTCTTCTTCCGAAAGCCGCTTCATGACAATACGGGTATCAACGCAACGCACGCTGGCTCTGCCGTTCTTGTCAATAACGCAGATGCCGCTCAGCACATGATGCGCCTTTCCAGACAACATCCTCATTACTTTTTCCTGGTCGGCTTCGGAATGTGCTTTCTGAATGATTTTGGCGCCGGAAACAATAATCGTGTCAGAAGCCAAAACCACTTTGCCGGAATGTTTTTCCGCCACATGCCGGGCTTTTTCCAAAGCCATGCGCTTTACATAGGCTGAAGGCTTTTCAAAACGTTGCGGCGTTTCGTCAATGTCCGCGGCTTCGGTCAGTTCGGGAAGATAACCGATCTGCTCCAAAAGCGCATACCGCTGCTTGGAGGAAGAAGCCAGAATAAAGTCTTTGGCCATCGGAGGTTTATGCCTTTACCACAGCAACGGAATCATCGTCATAAGTCTTTTCCATGCGCTCATGACGCTCCTGTGCCTCAATAGAGAGAGTGGCAATCGGACGGGCTTCCAGACGGGCAAGGCCGATAGGCTCGCCTGTGTCTTCACAATAACCGTATTCGCCGTCTTCAATCCGTTGCAAAGCTTCGTTGATTTTGGAAATCAGCTTTCGGGCGCGGTCACGGGTACGCAATTCAAGAGCCTTGTCTGTTTCAAGCGAAGCCCTGTCATTCTGATCCGGCTGGTTAAGGCCGCCTTGCGTGACCAATTCGTCAAGAGTATCTTTTGACTGGGCAAGCAAAGATTTTTTCCAGTTAACCAACTTTTGGCGAAAATATTCCAGCTGAAGCTCGTTCATATACTCTTCGTCTTCGGAAGGCTTATAATCCGGCGGAAGAATTACGGCAGTTTCCATCATGGTTCTCCTCATTAAAATTTAACAAAACATATAGCTAGCAAGTTACAAATTTCAATTATGAACTGCAAGCAAAAAAACGCTTTATCACAACAATATTTCGCCTATCTTGTCAATTTGGCCAGCTCGACCTCGACCCGCAGTTCAATCTCGTCGAGAATCTCCTGTAAAGCCGGATCCTGTGCCGGCGGCCGGTTTTCTTTGACCATGCGTGAAATCTCAATCAGCTTGTCTTTGGATATTTGACCGGCCAGCAGGCCGTCGCGGATCTCTTCAAGTTTCTCCAAAAGACCGGAAGCTCTCTTGCAAAGTTTTTTGCGAATTTGTCTTTCTTCTTCACCGTCAACCGTTTGGGCGGCAAAAATGGCATCGGCGACGGAAATTGCGCCTCCGGCGGTAACTTGCGGGGACGATACTTTCAAATTGCTTTGAAGATAAGAGGAAAAGCTGTCTCCGCCGCCGGTCTTTTTTGCCTTGGCTGTACTGATGTCTTTAGTTTTGTTTATGTTAGTGACGTTTATCAAAAAACTGCTCCTTCAGTTATTGAAATTCCCAGATAATCAGGTTTTTGTCGTCTTTGTTGTTGCAGGCCTGCTGTGCCATCGGAATAGTCATCGGCAGAGAGTTTTTTCCGGGCTTGACCGCGCCGCCGATAGAATTGACCGGCCATTTGTAAGGTTGGTTTTTGTTGTTGATCACCATCTGAACAAGCGTAGACGTGTCATCCACGCGCCAGTTTATGGTTGCGGCTTCCACGCAGACCATCTTGGGCAGGTTGGTAAACTGCATCTCAAAAGATTTGTTTTTGCCGTAAGTATGTGCCGGCGCCAGATAAACCTGTCCGCCAAAAGAATTGAGGAGAATTTTGCCGGCAATCATTGTCTGCGGAGCGATTTTTTCATCAATCAGCTGCTTGGCGGAAAGATCGGAATAGTCGCCGATGGCGGCGTAACGGTCACTGACGGTTTTGCGTAAATCCCGAATCTGGTTTAATACTTCATTGTATTTATATTTTCCGAACATACTGGTAACGGTTTTGGTCATGCCGGTAATAAGCATAATCAAAATAGAAATTGTTGCCACAACCTCAATCATCGTATAACCGTACTGATTGGATTTTTGCATTGCCGAATGTCCCTCGTTTATTAAATTAAACAATTTTAACATTATTTTATGTTTGAAACAACAATTTTATGTCTGAATGTAGAAAAAATACTTTATTTTTGTAAAACTTTTGATATATTAACGAAGTGTTAATTTTATTTAGAGGATTTTAAAATGAAAAATACAGTAGCCGCTTTGATGGCGGCCGTTTCTTTGGCCGCTTTTGCTTCTCAGGCTCAGGCTGAACAGGTTTACAATCCGTATATCGGCATTAACTATAACTATTCCGATGCCAATGCCAAAGGGGTGAAACCTTATTATAATTCGGCTTCCGTCAATCTGGGTACCAGTTATAACCGCTATTTCGGCACGGAATTGTTCTATCAGTATTCCGACCAATACGGCAAATCCAATGCCTCAGAAAAGTTTTCCAACAGTTTTCAGGCTTATGGTCTGGATCTGATGGGGTACCTGCCTCTGGGCTGTTATGATGTCTGGTCTTTGATCGGGACCGTCGGTATTGGCGAATACAAATTCAGAAACAAAGAGCTGTACGCCGGCGAGGGCAGACATAAATACCGTGACAGCGGTTACGGCTATCGTGCCGGTCTGGGCGTCCAGTACAATATAAACTCTGACTGGAGCATCCGTACTCTGGCCCGTTATGTTGGTTTTGACAAAGTCGAAGGCTATGACCATATGATGGAATATTCCGCCGGTATCAAATATAATTTCTAATCACGGCGCATAATTAAAGAAAAAAGGAAAAATTTTTGCAGATTTTTCCTTTTTTTGTTTTAACTTGCCGCAAAAGGCCTTATATTAGAAACGGCTTAAACCTCAATAAAGGAAAAAAGATGAAAAAATATGCAGCGATATTCGCCGTTTTGGCGCTGTTGGGCGCGTGCTCCGAAAAAACGGAAAATCAGACGGCGGAAACAACAGAGGCCAAAGTTGCCGTTCCTCAGTTTGATTATGAAAATATTGTTTTTTCTTATGACAAAGACACTCTGCCGGAAAAATGCGATAAAAACAGCGGCATTGTCTGCGCGGTTGAGAACACCGTCAAATGTGCCGTCAATCCGCAAATGGCTGATTGCGATGCCTCTAAAATGCCCAAATTTGTTTTTTTGGATGATGAAAACATTATCCGCCCGACCCATTTTGATTTTAAGATTACCAAAATAAAACCGATTGATGCCGATTCTGCTGAAATTTATACTGTCAGCAATTGCAACGGGGCCTGGTTCGGGCTGTGTCGCGGCGATATCATATTTGTTGTAAAGCTGAAAAACGGCGAATGGGTTGTGAAAGATTTGTATTCCATAGAAAAAGCAGAAATTCCCGACCTTCCTGTACCTGAGACTGCCGAAGGACAGATTGCCGCAAATTAAAGCATAAAAAACACCTGCGTGATAACAGGTGTTTTTTTATTAATAGCTGGAATTAATCGCTGACGGTCTCGTCAACCTCATAAATTCCGTTGCCGTTTCCGTCGGTAACGCCGGTGACCGTCTCATCAACCGAAACCGTGCCGGTGTTGGCATTTGCGTTTGCCGTATTGTTTGCAGCGGCCGGCGTGTCATTATTATTGTTGTTCTGCGGGTTGGTAGCTGCCTGCCCGGAATAGTGCGGATTGCCGACGGCATTCCCGTTCTGTGCGGGAACAACAACGGCTTCGTATCCTTCTTCCATAATCAAAACATTGGAAGAATCCGGATTTCCGACAATCGTGCCGGTATTCTGGGCGTTGGCGCTTTTGGAATCACAGCCGGCCAAAGCCAGAACTGTGACTGCCAGTATGCTGATTTCTTTTAACATTATTTTTGTCCTTTGTGTTGTTAAACTTATCAATTATGATATATTCGCGCGCCGGAGTGTTTCAAGAGACATAAAACCTATTGACGAAAGGCTTTTATCTGCTAATATTCTTGCGGATTTTTATTTTGGTAGAATTTTGGAGAAGTCACGTGATTTTTATAAAAAAAGCCATTATTTGGGATTTGGACAATACACTATACCGCATAACGCCGGAGTTTGCAGATATTCTGGACAGCGTAATGGCACAGGCCTTAATCGAGGATTTGGGTGTTTGTCTGGACTTTGAAACGGCAAAGGCCAAGGTTAAGGAATCTTATAAAATTTATCGTGACGGCGGCGAGATATTCTATCGTGAATACAATGTCGACCCCAAAGCATTGTTCGATGCTTATCACAAGCGCAAACCTGTCGAATATATCAAACCTTTTGACGGTCTGGCCGATAAACTCACCAAACTGCCGGTCGGGCAGTATATTCTGACCACCAGTTCGCATGAAGTGGCAGAAAAAATCTTAAAACGCATTGACCTTTATGATTTGTTTAAAGACAAATTCTATTCCGTTGAAGATTTTGATACGCTGAAGAAAAATGAAGACGCGGTTGTCTACAAGCAGCTCTGTGATAAAATCGGCATACCGCCGCAAGAGTGTATTTTTGTTGACGACAGTTATTCCAACCTTGAATTTCCCAAACAAATCGGCATGACCACGGTTCGGATTTTTTACAATCAGAACTCTGCCCGCGACAAAGAATATATCGACATGGCCTATAAGGGCGTTGATAACTTTGTCAATGCCTTTATGCAGCAAAACCTGCTCGATCCTGACTAAACGCTTATTTGCATAGCAGGGTTTCCATCCGGTAATTGTCCGGATGATCAAGCTTTGAATGCTCGATTTTCAACTCGCGCTTAAAAATTTCAATCATCGGCGTAATGGCATCGATATACTCTTGCGTCATCGCTTGCGTTGCCGCATCGACTTCCTGCTGTGTCAGGTTTCCGACATAACGCGGTTTAATGCGTTCGGCAATTTTCTGAATCTCGGCAAAAAACTGCGGACGGAAATATTCCAATGCCGTTTTGTTAATCTGTTGGTGTGTCTGTTCGTGCCTCATTACCACGTCATAAACACAGGTGTTTTTTCGCAAATGGTTGGCAATATAGATTACCGGATTGCTGTAGCCGATAAACAATTTGATTCTTGCCGGCAGAATACAGGCTGATTTGGTTGAAAGCAGAGCACCGCGTGTGCTGACGGAAACTTCCCACTGAATATCTGCAATTGCCAGCCCTGAGGCAAACATGCCGCTCTCCAGAAGATTGTGCTTTTTGGCAAGGGCAGTCACCTGTTGCTGGTTTTTACTAAAATCATAATTCAGCTTGCCGTAAGACGAATAATACTCTATTTCCGGTTCAGGAAAATCCAGATTGCATAAATCCTCTTCCGCCCGTACAATGTCCGGAAGGTTTAAAGTCAAAATTGTTAATATAAAAAAAAGTTTTTTCATGTATAATAATATACCGGAAATATGTTAAATTATGGTTGAAATTTGAGAGTGGAAAAATGAAAAAATCTGTTCTTGCCATATTGCTTCCCGTTGTCTTGGGGCTGACAACATCTGTTGTCTCCGGTAGGGAAGTCTTTGTCCGCAAAAGAACCGTTCCCGGATTTTTTATGCCGGAAAACGCCATGGAAAAACCAAAAACCGTTTTCCCGACCCCGCAATATTACAGCGGTCAGGCCGAAACCGTCAAGTCTATCTCAAACGAGGATAATGCCAAACCTCAAGTTTTGCACAAAACGGCAGAAAAAACAGTTAAAACGCCGACAGAACAACAAATGTCGGAAACTAAAAGAACGCCCGCGAAGAAAACGGCAGCAGGAAAAGCGCTGGCCGAAAATGACAATAAACGGGAGGAACTGATTGTGCGGGATGACAACCCCAATATTCCGGAATATCAGAAAAAATATCAGGAATACCTGAGCGCGCTTGAATATGTCGCACAGGGTAAAAAAATGCCGCACGATCAAGTATTGGATGATGATTTGGCTGAAATGTCAACCAATGCCAGAGAATTGATTGAAAAACGAAAAAGCGCCGATAAAAGCTTTAATGACAGCCGCCCGCAAACCGAAGAAGTTCTGGAGCAGAAATAGCCGGGTGTAATTTTGCACGCCTTTTTTCTATCCTTTCTTTCTGTTTTTCTCCAACTGTCTCTTTCTCCGCCCCACCACCTTAACTTGTTCTTTTTTCTCCTTTTACCGTCATTCTTTTTATAGCTTCTCCACCTCTTTGCTCCTCATTTTTCCTTCTCCTTCTCCTTCTCCTTCTCCTTCTCCTTCTCCTTCTCCTTCTCCTTCTCCTTCTCCTTCTCCTTCTCCTTCTCCTTCTCCTTCTCCTTCT
>CAJUCZ010000041.1 GCA_910585375.1 uncultured Alphaproteobacteria bacterium
AGGAGAGGGAAGGAGAGGGAAGGAGAGGGAAGGAGAGGACTAAACATCCCCTGATAAGAAAAATAAATATAAGTGCATCAGAGGGAGGGAAAATTTGCGCTAACGAAACACAGAAATATTTTTAATAATCTCAATCAAGTTTTGTTCGTTCAGAATTTCCGGAAGAACCATGCCATTCGGAACTTTGGGGCTGTAAATAATATAAAACGGCAGCCCTTTGCGCCCGTATGCTTCCATAAATTTCAGCACTTCCGCATTATAATTCGTCCAGTCAATTTCAATCACCTGAACATCATACAGACGCAGCGCGTCTTTGAGGGCGTAGTTGTTAAGAACGGTTAAGTTATTAAATTTGCAAGTCAGGCACCAGTCGGCTTCTACCGCCACCAAAACGGTTTTTCCCTGCCGGATGTATCGGGTGATTTCCGGCAACGAAAGCTCAATCTGCTTTTTGCTCAACGATTGAAGACGCTGCCGCGAATATCCTTGCCGCACGTCAATCAGTCCGATGGTCAGAATAATGATAAAAAGGATGCTAAAGGCAATATTAAAGATTTTTTCGAGTTTCAACTTGATATCCGGAGCAGCATCCTGTATTTCGATGTTGTCAAAGATGGCCTTCCGAAAAGCCAGAAGTCCCAGAGCCAGCAAAATATAAACAACTGCACGGAATGTAACGCCGTCCGCCACCTGCGCCGCCAAAACAGAAACCAACCACATGATAGTTGCCAGAAGCATCAGCGTCATGATTTTCGTCAGATGCTGCATCCACTTTCCCGGATGCGGAACAAACATTGCCAGTTGCGGATTAATAAAAAGCAACAGGTACGGCAGTGCCAGTCCAAAGCCGACCGCTGTCATGATAATGATAATATCGCTGATGCTGCCGGCTAAGGCAAAACCGATTGCCGTTCCCAAATACGGTGCGGAGCACGGTGTTGACAAAGCCACCAGAAACAGGCCGATAAAAAAGTTTTGCAAATCTTCTTCTTTGGCCTTGCTGTCAAGCAGGCGATTAATCCGTTCCGGCGTTTTCAGGTTAATCCAGCCGGCAATTTGCGCAATAAACAACAGCAGCACAAAAATCATAATCCATAAAAAGGACGGGCTCTGAAACTGCATTCCCCAGCCAATGGCATACCCGAGCGTTTTCAGTAAGACGAGCAATGTGGTCATAACGGCAAAAGCGGCAAAAATTCCAAATATAATCATCAAGGCATTGCGCCGGACTTTTTTTCCTGCGCCAAAACCGCTCAGTGCCAGAATTTTCAAAGACAATACCGGAAAAACGCAAGGCATGATGTTCAAAATCGCGCCGCCGGCAACAGCCATCAAAACCAACATTAAAGTCAGCTTTTTGCCCTCAAAATCAAAAAACGGGGCATGATCAATTTTGTGTGTTTGCCGTATGGCAATCGTCGGTGCTGATTGGGCGGTAATTTCAATGTTTTTGCCGGCAATATCGGGAGAAGAAACCTCTGCCCTGACGACCGCCTTTTTACCGTCAATGCTGATTTTGGGCAGTCCGATGCCAAAACCGTCCGGCACTTCGGTAAAGAATTTAAAGTCGTGCACATTGCTCTTACTGTCAAACACCACCCTGAGCGATGGCTTGTCTTCTGAAGAAACCGGTGCGTCAAGCCAAACGCCGCTGATACGGAGGGCGTCATTTTCTTCTTTCGGCAGCAGCACATATTTCTGATTCACGAAGTGCCGCATAGTCGAATTTTTGCGTATTCCGGCAGATAAGGTCAAATCTGCGGCAAAAGTCAGTTTTTTGCACTCGTGGGCTTGAGTGCAGAAGTCGCCGGTAACGGTTGCGTGCAAATCGAGGGGAAGAGAAAAATCCCGCGCATAAACGGTAACGGGAAAAGCCGCTTCTCCGGCAAAAACAGCCTGATTTTTTTCGCCGTCGGCCAGCAGTTTCGGGACCGGGCGGAAAAGGTGATAACCGGCCAAATTGCGCGAGCCGTCAAATGATATTTTGATTTTTGAATCCGCAATGTCTTTCAGATACATTCCGGAAGGAATCATGATGTGCAATACGGTACGAACCTCGCCGAAATTCCCAAGAGCGGTTGAATCCGCCGTCAGACGGGCAATGCCGGCATCAAACCTGACCCATTTGCCCACCCCTTGATTGCCGGTGAAAGGATCGGGGTAAACCGAGCCGTAATAAGGGATTTTGCTCAGCTCAATTTTGGAAATTTTATTGGTAAAATCTTTAAACCGGCGAAAACGTGCGCTTTCTTTAAGCCGGTCACGCTCAAGTTTTGCTTCCACCGCTTCAAAGTTGCGCTTGTCTCCGGCATAGGGAATAACTTTCTTAAAGTCCATAATCACCACCAGCTTGTCCGATTCAATGTATTTTCCCTGATACATTTCGGCGTATTCGCTGTCTTCCACAATCAGCGGCGGTTCTTTCGGCGTCATGATTCTTGCGGCAATTTTGCTGACCCAGTCGTCCAATCCCCGGTACATCCGCACGACGGTCCTGATATGCTCTTCTTTTTCTTCCAGATCAAAATCGCTATACTCCGGAAAAAGCTTGCGCAAATCCGGTTGCAGATCACCGTTGATTTTGCTGTCGGGATACTTAAGGTTAAAATAGGTATAAATTCTTAGATAGCGTAAAAAAGCCTCGCCCACGCTGTAATCGTCATCCGGATTTTTTTCGGGCAGCACCGGTTCTATCGGCGTGCTGATAAGCTCAATTCCCGGAATATCCTGCATTTTGGAAAAATCAATATCGCCGTTTTTGATGCTGATATCCGGCTGTGCTGAAACAGCTTGCGCCCGAGCCGGAAGCCCCGCAAGCAAAAAAACGCCGAAAAAGATAAAAAAAATAACTTTTTTCATATAATTGAACTTTTCAAAATTGCAATTTCAGATTATAATAATTATGTTAAAATAAAGTATAGATGTTGTGAATTATATTTAGGCTTGTAACGATGGAAAACAACGAAAACTATTTAACCGGCAAATGTCTGGTCGCCATGCCCAATATTGCGGACGATCGTTTTGAAAATTCGCTGATTTATATCTGTTCCCATACCAAAGACGGAGCCATGGGATTTGTGGTCAATAAAAAGCTTCAGGAATTTTCTTTTGCCGATTTGGCAAGCCAGCTTCCGATAAAAACCGTAAAACCGGTAGAAAATATAGAGCTTCATCAGGGCGGCCCGCTGGAACGTGTCCGCGGTTTTGTGCTGCACTCCACCGATTATATCAAGGAAGATACGATTGTAATTGATGACAAAATTGCCATTTCGTCATCCGTTGACGTCATTACCGATATTGTCTTCGGACTGGGGCCTAAAGAAAATATCATCGCTCTGGGCTACGCCAGCTGGGCGCCGCAGCAACTGGAGCAGGAAATCATTAATAACAGCTGGCTGGTTATCGAACCGGACAATGAACTGGTCTTCAGAACCAAAGATGAGGACAAATGGCAAAAGGCCATAGATTCTCTCGGGGTTGATCTGGTTCACCTGAGCGCTTTTGCCGGCCATGCCTGATTTTTTTGATCAATAAAGTTTAGTTGTGCAATTGTCCGGCCGCGCGTCTGAGCCGCCAAATCCGGCTTTGAATGTTCGGATGCGTCGACAGCAAATCGTCTTTTGCACGCGCCTGAGGTTTGTCGCGCGGGTCAGCCACACAGGCAACGGCCATTCGCGGCTGCTGATCCAAAACTTCCACGCGGGCATCCTGCGAGATTTTTTCCAAAGCCGAAGCCAAGGCCAGCGGATTGCGGACAATCAGGGCGCCGGTCGCATCGGCGGCATATTCGCGCTTGCGGGAGATTGCCAGCCGGATAAGCGGCGCAACAATAAAGTTAAAGATAAACAGCGCAACCATAATCAAAAAAGCCAAAATCATAATCTGAGACTGCTTTTTGTCGCCGGAGTGCCCGTGCGTTACATACATCCTGAGATAATCTGCCAAAAAGCCAAAAACGCCCAGTCCGGTAATAATCAGCATATTCAGCCTGATGTCACGGTTACCGATATGCGCCATTTCATGCGCGATTACGGCTTCCAGCTCCGCCGGCTCCAGTCTGTCAATAATGCCTGTCGTCAGCACGATTGAAGCCGACTGCGGATTCCTTCCGGTCGCAAAAGCATTGAGCGACGGATCGTCAATCACAAAAACCTCCGGCATCGGCAATCCCGCGGCAATCGCCACGTTTTCAACCAGACGGTAAACTTTCGGAAAGTCTTTTTGTTCAATCGGCTTGGCACGGGCAAAACGCAGCATCATAATATCGCCGAACAAATACGAAATACCCATCCATGCAAAAGCAATCGCGCAAATCGGCAACAGAGCACAAAACATATAACCGATTCCGCTGAAAACCGGCATGTTTCCGGCAGTCAGATAAGCATGAGCGTCCGGAAAAAACGTCAGAAACACAGTCAGTCCGTCACGCGTAAAGGCCGGATCGCCGATAATGTAAACGCCGGCAATGCAGGCCAGCCCGACCAGCAGACACAAAGAAAGCGGAAACAGCAAAAGCAATAAAAACGTTTTGCGGTTGTTGTCGGCAATGTGATCATAAAGCGTAATCGGTTCGGCCATAAGTCCCCCGCCTTAAAAAGAAACTTTCGGGGTTTTGCGCGCCAGTTCTTTCTCTTCTTCGTCAAGCTCAAAAAACGTCTCTTTTTCAAAGTGAAACATCTTGGCAAGAATATTTGTCGGAAAAGATTCTATCTTGGTATTCATGGCCATGACCGTTGTATTGTAAAAACGGCGCGAGGCCTGAATCTTGTTTTCGGTATCGCTCAACTCCTGCTGTAATTCCAAAAAGTTCTGGTTGGCTTTAAGGTCGGGATAATTTTCACCGAGGGCAAAAATGCTTTTCAGCGTGCCGGTCAGCGCATTTTCAGCCTGCGACTTGTTTTCGCCCAACCCGTCGGCGGTCATGGCTTTGCTGCGGGCGGAAACCACCTGCTCAAGCGTGCTTTTTTCATGCGCGGCATAGCCTTTGACCGTTTCAATCAGATTCGGAATAAGGTCATAACGGCGCTTGAGCAGCGTGTCAATGTCCGAAGCGCCCTCGCGCACATGCTGCCGGGCCGCCACCAACCCGTTATAGGCCATAATGATGTAGAGAACAATAACGCCGGCAATAACATAAAAAGCAGTCATATCTTTTTTCCTTTTAAATCAACAAACTAAGCATTAGTTTGCACCCAAAGCGTAAAAATACGGTTAAACTTCCAAAATCATGCCGTCATAAGCCGGCTCAACGCTTTTGGGCAGCTGCGCCTTAAACCCGTCATAATCAACCCGCGTTGACAAATGCGTCAAGACCGTATGCCGCGGACGGATTTCTTCCAGCCATTTTTTTATCAGCGGATAATTGCTGTGCCCGTTATGAACCGTTTCCATGCCGTTGTTGCATTCAATCAGCAGCAAATCCAAACCTTTCAACTTGCCGCGAACATCTTCCGGCAAATCCTGCAGATCGGTAACATAAGCGAAATTGCCGATTCTGAAACCGTAGCTGCGCCACCGGTGGTGCGGAACCGAAAAAACGTCCAAGTTCCAGCCCAAAAGCGATAACGAGCCTTCGCTGATTTCGTGCCAGACGATGTCGCCCAGCCCCGGTTCATGGTTGGGCCTAAACATATAGCCGTAAGATTGTTGCAAATCCGCCAGCGTTTCGTCCGAGGCATAAACGTCAATCCCCTTCTGCAACAGACAGCAAACCCGTCCGAGCTCCGGCACGCCGCCGATATGGTCGTAATGCGGGTGCGTCAGAAATATGGCATCGATTCCCGTCACGTTGTTGTCATTCATCTGAGTTCTGAAATCCGGCCCCATATCGACCAGCAGGCGCCGTCCGTCCTGCTCCAGCAGCAGGGAAGGGCGCGTCCGCCGGTTTTTGGGATTGTCGCTGTTTTTGATTTTTCCCCAGTTGTTAAAACTCATCGGCGAACCGTAAGCCGAACCGGAACCAAGTATGGTAATCTTCATTTCTTCCTCCACAATTCAAAAAAGAAGCTCCGGCAAAACCAGAGCTTCTCTCAATCGAAGTCAACGTGTCATCTGAGCCTAGCTGGCTTTTTTGCAGCAGCAGGAGCAAGAACCGTTTTTCAAAATGCTCTTGCCGGCATAAACAGCCATGTCGCCCAGTTCTTCTTCAATACGAATAAGCTGGTTGTATTTTGCCATACGGTCGGTACGGGACATAGAACCGGTTTTGATCTGTCCGCAGTTTGTGGCAACCGCAATATCGGCAATCGTTGTGTCTTCTGTTTCGCCGGAACGGTGAGACAGAACGGCAGTGTAACCTGCGCGGTGAGCCATATCAACGGCTTTCATTGTTTCGGTCAGAGAACCGATCTGGTTAACTTTAACCAGAATGGAGTTGGCTACGCCTTTTTCAATACCCATGGCCAAACGTTTCGGATTGGTAACAAACAGGTCATCACCAACCAACTGAACTCTGTCGCCGATGGCATCGGTCAGCATCTTCCAGCCTTCCCAGTCATCTTCGGCCATACCGTCTTCAATGGAGAAAATCGGGAAGCGGGAGCAGAGGTCTTTGTAGAACTCAACCATCTGTGCATTGGTGTAAGATTTGCCTTCGCCCTTCATTTCATATTTGCCGTTCTCGTAAAATTCGGAAGAAGCGGCGTCAATGGCCAAAACAACGTCTTCGCCCGGTTTGTAGCCGGCATCGGAAATAGATTTTACGATGAAAGATAACGCTTCTTCGGCAGATTTCAGATTCGGGGCAAAACCGCCTTCATCGCCGACATTGGTGTTGTGGCCGGCAGCTTTGAGGTTTTTCTTCAAAGTGTGGAAGATTTCGGCACCCATGCGGACGGCTTCTTTGATAGAGGAAGCGGAAACCGGCATAATCATGAATTCCTGAATGTCAATGGGATTGTCGGCATGCTGGCCGCCGTTAACAATGTTCATCATCGGAACCGGCAGAGTGCGGGCCATTGTGCCGCCCAGATAACGATACAGGGGCAATTCCGATTCTTCGGCCTGAGCTTTTGCAACGGCCATCGAAACGGCCAAAATGGCATTGGCGCCCAAACGACCTTTGTTTTCCGTACCGTCAAGCTCAATCATGGTGTTGTCGATTTCAATCTGCTCATCGGCTTCCAAACCGGCCAAAGCGTCATAAATTTCTTCATTAACGTTGTTAACGGCTTTCTCTACGCCTTTGCCCATATAACGGCTTTTGTCGCCGTCACGGAGTTCAACAGCCTCATGAACGCCGGTAGAAGCGCCGGACGGAACGGCAGCGCGGCCAAAAGCGCCGCTTTGCAAAAGAACATCGGCTTCAACAGTCGGATTGCCGCGGGAATCTAAAATTTCTCTGGCATGAATATCAACAATAGCACTCATTTTTTTCTCCTAATTTCAATTATAATAAAGTGTTGCCCTTAAGTTCATTCATTTTTGCCCAAATGTCAAGCAAAACTCTTTTTTTTGCGAAGTTATTTTGCAAAAATTCTGATTCTCTCAAATAAAAACACAGCGGTAAAGAATGTTATTTTTTTTCAACACGGGCAATTTTGTCGGAAATTCCATGCAGCTTGCGGATGATGTAATTGCAAACCTCGGGCGGATATCCCTTTTGGGAAGAAAGAATTTCAAACACCTCTTCATCCGATAAAACATCCTGTTCACCGAAACCGTCAATAATAACTTGTATCATTTCCAGAAATTCTACGGAATCCTGTTTATGCGCTCCTGTCATAGGCTCATCCTTCTAAAAAATTAAAAGCCGGCAGTTTTTAAATAAAAAAAACCACCTTGGTTAAGCGCACCGAGGCGGCCGGAGAGTAAGAAATCAACCCTTATAAAATTGATTCTCTAGACCTTTTAAGACCTGACGGCTTCCGAAGAAGCCGCCAGACCTCTGGACATACGCCTAGAGCCTCCGGCCATGTGATAAGTCGGAGATATAATTATTGAAAGCCGTTTTCACAGCTGACAATATGTCGGTGTTATATCAACACCGTATAAGGGAGAGCCTTCTTACAAGCCCCGCACCTTTAGGTGCTAAATCTGGAACAAGTCCAAATCTGTAAGCAGTATAATAAAATTTTTATAAAATACAACAAAAACTTTTCTTTGAACAACCACACATCCCACCATAGCAACGCGGTTCTCTGGGTGAGGAGCTGACAACTGATGGCCGTCGGCCTCCCGACCGCGGTCTCTGAAGCACAGTACAAACTGACGCCTCACCCGCCGGGTGCGCCGCCAACGTTCGGCCGCGGCTCTCTGACGCTCTGCATAAAACGTGCGCCGCCGGTCGTACCGGTCACCCTCGGGCAATTTATTTTTATTGTCAGTCTCTGTCTCTTTTTTTTATTATCCCCAGGCTCTTTTTTTTTCTTGTCATTGCCGGACTTCGATCCGGCAATCCATCTCACAACCGGCACAGTGCCTTGAAACACCTTTCCCCCCTCTCATGAGTGAGAGGGATGGGGAGAGTTGACCAGCCCGATTACCGAACAACTTCTTAATCTTTAGAGCAAAGAGGTGATAGTGAAGCACAGGGCAATGGAGCATAGCGACCTTACCTTTGCTCTGAAGATTTAGAAAGTGAGGTTGGGCTTGACTTTTGCTTACTTTTGGTCAAGCAAAAGTAAGAAAGAAGA
>CAJUCZ010000042.1 GCA_910585375.1 uncultured Alphaproteobacteria bacterium
TAGGTGTATCCTTTCTTCTCACACCATTCAGTGTCATTGTTGACATTCATGTTTATATCGCCGTGCAAGGTATCGGAATCCTGACAGTCAGGCAGGAAGCAGACGCCACAATAAGCGTTGGAGGGCGGGAGGAGAACCGAGAAAGCAGCGGCCACAGCCAGGGCTGATACCGCAGAGTTTAGTTTCAGGTGTAGCATAGTGTTAATGTTTTTCATCGGCTTCCTCCCAAAGCAAACGCACCCAGCGGGTGAGGCAACAAAAGCCCCGATCGTCTGTCAACAATGTGCCAAAGCTTTCGCGTTGCTTTTTTCTTTATCTGGGCAACCCAGTGCCCGGAATGGTTAATACTAATGTCACTATAGCATAAGAAAGCGCAAAAGTCAATACATAATGAAAAGATGGGTGGAGATTTTGGACAGCAGGGTGGGAAAAGCAGAGGGATTTTGGCTAAAGAGGGTAGGTGTAGCGGGGAAGGGGAAGAGGAGAAGGAAAGGAGTGAGGTGGGTGGAAAAAAGGCGGTAAGGGAGAGGGCAGAGGAGGGGTGAGCAAAGAACAACGGGTTAGGGGAGAGGTGGAAAGCGAGGAGAGGGAGAGAAAAAGGGAAGTATTATGGGCAGAGGATAGGAAAAAAGAGTAAGAGGAAAAGGGAAGAAAGGTGAAGGGAGAAGAAAATGGGGTTGAAGGAGAATGGAAGAAGGAAGTGGGAGCAAGGGAGAATGGTGGGGAATGAGGGTGAGGGATGAGAAGAGAGGAACAAAGTGAGGAGTGGCAGGGGATTAAAAGAAAGAAAAGATGGGAGAGAAGTGGGAATGAAGTGAGGGGTGAAAGGAAGGCCAAAGGAGTTTAAGGAGAGAAGTATGGCAGAGTGGAGGGGAATGAGTTTGGAGGGCTAAAGTGCGAGGTGAAAGAGGGAGGTAGAATAAGATAGAAGGGGGAGGCGGGGTGGAAAGAGATAAAGAAAGCAGGCAGGATAATGTAAAAGTGTAAAAAATATTAGGGTTTGAAATGAAGAAAAGAAGAGAGAAGTGTAGGGGCGGAAGAATGTAAGTGTTTGGGGCAAAGAAAGTGGGAAGATAAAAAGCGTGGAAAAATAGGAACAAGGAAAGACAACGGGAAAAATGTAAAAAGAAATGAGGAAGAAAAACAGGAATTATCAAGAACATCCGTCTAAATACTTTGAAAAAAGGTGTATTGACAATTATTTAGAAAATGTATATTTAGAACTTACTTAATTATAACAGAAAGAGTTGTTCTTTGAATATGTCTGATGACACCCTTAAAAAAATATCATTGTCAGAAGTTTTTTCCGCAGCCGGAGATTATTTGACAATGAATTGGAAAGCTATGGGGGTGTTCTCCCTGATTAATTATGTTTTGACCGCAACCGGCGTTTATGTTCTGGGGGGAACGCAGCATCCGTTGTTTTTGTTGCTGTTAGTCGTTATGTATTTGTTTTGGGGGTATTTTTTCCGGTTTTATTTTAAGAAAAAGCCATGTTGGGAGGCCAAACCTTTTGTTCGGTCTTTAGTGCCCTCGGTTAAAGTTGTGTTTGTAACTGTGGTTGTGGTTTGGGGATTTTTAATGCTGCCCTATATTCCGCTGTTTTTGGGTTTTGCTTCTGAAGCGCAAATGCAGGGCTATCTTGATCAATATGTGTTTTTTTTGCAAAAATATATGCAGGATACACCGTTATTGGACATTGTTTTGAATTTAGTTTTGGTATTGATTATGCCTCTGGTTTTATATCGTCCGATGTTGGCTTGGGTAGCGGCGCTGATGGGGCGGCGCGGGTCGTTGCGAATTGCCTGGTCTAAGACCAAGGGAAATTACAGGCAATTTGTGCTTATGGCTTTGGTGATGAATATTCCAATGGTCTTATTGGATTTTATTGCCGATGTTTCCGTTGTCGGAGAAGCTGTCAGCTTGTTGATTTTTTCTCCGCTTTTGGTGTATTATAATTTGGTTATTGCACAGGTGTATGACTTTTTTTATCTTCAGGATTAAATAAAAAGCACTTCTTTCAGAAGTGCTTTTTAGTCATCGTCATATTTTTTCATTTTATCGGTCAGGATGTTGTCCTTCCAGCCTTCAGGGCATTGCCAACAATTGTTTTCCACAAACGTATATGTTGTTTGCATTTGCCGCTTGATGTCTTCTTTTTCAGGTACATCCTTAGGAAAGTTTATGGTATATTTTTCCTGCCCGTATTGCAAAAACAAATGTTTTTTTGCTGATTTTTCGATGATAATATCATATCCCCGAATGAAAAAACGAGAACGATCCAGAGCCGGATGAGAATGAAACAGGCAGAGAATTTGGGAGCTTTTCCGCTCAATGAACAGGTGAAAAGCATTGTTTAGAAAATAATAGCTTAATTCCTGATTTTGAAAGAACGGTGTTATTTTTTTGCACTGAATGCCACCGTAAAAAATGTCCCAGTAATACAGAGCGCCATCGCTGCCGGAAACAATCCGGTTGAAAGAAAACATATTGTCGATGTTCTCTTGAGCTCGTTTGCCAAATGAAATTTGTAATTCCATACTCATAATATTTGAGAATTATACGATTAATAATTATATTTACGGTTTACTCATAGCAGAACCGTTTGCAGATGTCAATTGTAGTGGGGTCAAAGCTCAGGCATCGGATAGTCACGACCGCCGGGGAGATTGTAATGCCACCATTCGTGCGGAAGCGATTCCAAGCCAACGCTTTCCATAAGTTGTTTTAGAAACTGTCGGTTTTTTATGGCTTCTGCAATTTCCGGCGCGTTGTAATCGTGGCGGGCTTTTTGCAAATGAGCAAAAAACTCATCGGTTTTGCCTTCTTGGATTTGTTTGGCAAAATAAGGATCATAAGCATCTACTCTGGTCGGATAGGAAAGTTCGTTACCGTTCTCGTCACACAAGCAAACGTCAACCGCTGTAGCGTGACAATGTTGCGAGCGTTCCGGATTAGCCGCAAAAAAGCCGTCCATCGGAATTATCTCTTTAAGCATTTTATGTGCCAGAGGTGGACGATAAGCGTCAAAAATTTTTAATTTCAGTTTCTTCTGCTTGAGAATCGGGATGAGTTTGACTATTTTCTCCCACATATCTTTGTGTATGATCGCGTGATTGCCAAAGCCGATTTTTTCATATACCGCAGTGCCGGTCATATTTTGCGGGACAGCATACATCATTGCGATAATAAATGGATCGCCGTTGATTTCTATATAATCTTTTGGCAGTTTTTTCATTTTATCAGTTCCAAAAATTCTTCTTCGCTTAAGGTGTTTATGCCCAGTTCTTTTGCTTTAGAAGCTTTTGAACCGGCATCGGTACCGATAATGACATAGTCGGTGTTTTTTGAAACGGAACCGGAAACCTTGGCGCCCAGGCTTAAGGCTTTGGCTTTTGCCTCCGAACGGGTCATCTTTTCCAGCGTTCCGGTGAAAACAACGGTTTTGCCGGCAATGGGCGATGAATAATCTGTTTCATCAACAAAATTTTCTACACTGATTTCCTGCAACAAGCCGTTTATGGTTTTGAGATTATGGTTCTCGGCAAAAAATTCGACAATGTCTTTGGCCATGGCGCCGCCGATGCCGTCAATTTCCACCAGTTTCAGCGTTTCTTTGTTTATCATGTCCTCCATGAAGCGGTTGAAACTTCCATAGTTTTTGGCAATCAGCCGTGCGGTGGCGGTTCCGACCTGACGTATTCCCAAAGAATAGATAAAACGCGGCAGGTCAATATGGCGTTTGGCATTGATAGCTTTGAACAGATTGTCGACAGATTTTTTGCCCCAGCCTTCACGCATTTCCAAGTGCAGCGGTGCGTTGTTTTGGTGAGCAAACAAATCGCCGTCGTTATTGCGCCGTTCCAGCGAGAAGATATCAACCGGCGAGATGACTATGCCTTCTTTATAGAATTCTTCAATGATTTTACGGCCGAGACCTTCAATATCAAAAGCTTCGCGCGAGACAAAATGGATGATGCGTTCAATGGCCTGAGCCGGGCAGGTCAGCCCGCCGGTACAGCGTCGTACGGCTTCGTCTTCTTCTCTGATGGCATGGGCACCGCACTGCGGGCAGGTCTGCGGAAATTTAAACTCCTGAGAAGCGGCCGGCCGTTTGTCTTTTAAGACTTCCACCACCTGCGGGATAACATCGCCGGCACGTTGGATTATGACAGAATCGCCGATGCGGATATCTTTGCGTTTGATTTCGTCTTCATTATGCAGTGTCGCGTGAGAGACGATTACGCCGCCAACGTTCACCGGTTCCAAATCAGCCACCGGAGTCAAGGCACCGGTTCTGCCGACCTGAATGCGGATGTTGTTGATTTTGGTTACGGCTTGTTCCGCCGGAAATTTGTGTGCGATTGCCCATCTTGGGGTACGGGTCAAAAAGCCCAGCCGTTCCTGTAAAGCTATTGAGTTGACTTTATAGACCATGCCGTCAATGTCGTACGGCAGAGAGGAACGAATTTCTCCTAACCGGATGAAGCTGTCTTCAATTTCTTTAACGGTGTGGCAGAGTTTATTGTTGGGATTGACCGGAAAGCCCCAGTTTTTTAAATGTTCAAAAAAATCTGCCTGCGAATCCCAAACGCGTTCTGAGACTTCTCCCCAAGTGTAGGCAAAAATACTCAGATTGCGTTCGGCCGTAATGTTGGCGTCAAGCTGTCTCAGCGAGCCGGCTGCAGCATTGCGCGGGTTGGCAAAGGCTTTTTTTCCTTCAGCTTCGTATTTTTGGTTTAAAGCAAAAAAATCCGTTTTGGACATATAAACTTCACCGCGAATTTCCAAAAGGTCCGGTACATTGCCGTTAAGTTGTTGCGGCAGGCCGCGAATCGTTTTTAAATTTTCCGTAATATCTTCGCCGGTTGTGCCGTCACCGCGGGTTGCTCCCTGTACGAATCGGCCTTTTTCATAACGGGCGGAGAAAGACAGTCCGTCAATTTTGGGTTCGGCCATAAAAGCAATGTTTTCCGAAGTGTTTAAAAAACGTTTGACTGACATGATAAAGTCATCAAGTTCATCTATGGTGAAAATATCGCCGAGAGAAAGCATCGGAAAACGATGTTTGACTTTTCCAAAGTCTGGGCGAATCGGGGCACCGATTTTTTTTGACGGGCTGTTCGGACGAATCAGTTCCGGAAAGCGGGCTTCAATTTGAGTATTGCGCAATTTTAATTCGTCGTAAGCGGCATCGCTTAAATAGGGCGTATCGTTCTGATAATAGGCGATGTCGGATTTTGCCATTTCCTCGGCAATGTTTTTCAGTTCTTCGGCGGCCTCAGTGGCGGTTAATTCTTCGACTTTTTTCATTTTATACCTCATTTATTGTTTTTAATATAAGGTTTCTGTTGAAAATTTCTATTACAAATGCAGATTTGTTCATAGGTTGATTGGCAACGGAGGTAAAATAAAACACGGGAATCGAGATGATTCCCGCGTTTTGTTTTTTTGCGACTCGGGTTAAGCTTCTGCGGTCTGAGTTGGCAGCATGTGAATTATTATCCCTTGGGTGATTATCATTATGATAAAAATACCGAGTCCGGGGATGGGTAATCCCAGTGTGTTGGCAAAAAATGCCAGCATATAAACCGCAAACAGGCAAAGTATGCTTAGACGCATGCGCGAATCGAAATCTATCTTCTTGCGGAAAAGCAATGAAAGCAGCCAGGCCGTAAAGGCAAAAACAATTGCGCTCAGAAAATAAAAGACAAACAGGCCGATGGCACAGAAAATCCAGACATAGAAGGCCATTTGGTTTAAAAAGTCAGAAAAGACTTCTGTATAGTCTTGTTTTTCAAGCTTTAACGATTCCGGATACTGAGTGGTGCGAATCTGGTTATTGTTGACGGTGTATATATATTTGCGTGTGAGATAAATGCCTGTCGGCAATTTGGTGGCGTCAAGAGAATCAACTGTCGTATTTAAAATTATCGGAAGTAACATCGGTTGATCATTGAAAGTGCCAAGATTGATGGAGGCATCGCGAAAAGTATCCGCCGGATTTGTGATGACATTGTTGCTGATGGTGATAGGCAGAAGTTTGTCTGCCGTCTGCTGTGCATAAGGAATCGCAATTTTGGCATTATCCCTCAGATTAAGCGTGGTTTTGATTGAGGCAAGCAATGTGATGATGAGGATAAATTTTATACCGAATCCTGTGCCCGAAGAAATGTAGTTGAGAATTTTATTCATTATAAATATCCTTTGTTTAAAATTAGCGCCTCCATTTTAATAAATAGTGACGGAATGTAAATTAAAAACTTAAAAGAAAATAAAAAAGGAAGCATTTAAAGCTTCCTCAATTAAGAATAATAAGAATCGTTTTTCAGGCCGGTGAAATCATCATTGTCATTTGTTTTCCTTCCAGCTTGGGCTCAGAATCGAGTCTGTACGAGCCTTCCAAATCATCAAGAATCCGGTGCAGAACTTCTTGCCCGAGATTGCTGGCACTCATTTCACGGCCTTTATAACGCATGGTGAATTTTACTTTATTACCTTCGCCGAGAAATTTTTTAGCCTGCTTTAATTTGACTTCATAATCATGAGTGTCAATCATCGGACGAAGCTTTAATTCTTTTATTTCAATGACTTTTTGGTTTTTCTTTGCTTCGGCCTTGCGTTTTTGCATTTCATATTTATATTTGCCGAAGTCAAGGACTTTGCAAACTGGCGGAACAGCCTGTGGGGAAATTTCAATCAAATCCAAACCGGCATCGGCTGCAATCTGCAAGGCATCTCTGATGGATACAACCCCGCGATTGGTTCCTGTTTCATCAATTAAACGTACTTCTTTTACACGAATCTCTTCATTAATGCGTGGCCCGTCATCTTCACGTACTGGCGCATTGGTATTTTCTTTAGCTATTGTAGCCTCCCAAAATTGTTATTAACAAGTGTTATACATAATACAAAAGTTAACATTAATATCAAGAAAATATTGCAGACTCTGCAAGATTTTCTAAGAAAAGAGAATCTCTTTTAATCTTTTTTCTGTCATAATACTGCCGATTATAGCCGAATTATGTTTTGACATTAAAATTTTTTTCAATTATTATTATGAATTGTCAGCCGGTTAGCTTTTTTTTAACAAGAAACTCAAAAAAAATTGAAAAAAGCTATTGACAATGGGGAATGAGGGGGTTATAAGGTCAATCACCGAGCGGGGCGGCGGAGCAGCGAGAGTTGCGGAGCGGCGGAGCGAGGGAGTTATAGAAGATAGTGAATAAGAAAAGATAAGAGGATACGCAGACGGTATTTGCGAGAGTAGATATAAAGTCTGATGTATTCAAAGGAACCAAGAAAATTCTTTATGAGTAATATATTAGGCAGGATTAAATTTAATATGAGAGTTTGATCCTGGCTCAGAACGAACGCTGGCGGCAGGCCTAACACATGCAAGTTGAACGGGATTTGATTTGTGCTTGCACAGATTAATGAGAGTAGCGCACGGGTGAGTAACACGTGGGAACATACCATGAAGTGGGGGACAACAGTTGGAAACGACTGCTAATACCGCATAATCCCTGAGGGGGAAAGATTTATCGCTTTATGAATGGCCCGCGGAAGATTAGGTAGTTGGTGAGGTAACGGCCCACCAAGCCTACGATCTATAGCTGGTTTGAGAGGATGATCAGCCACACTGGAACTGAGACACGGTCCAGACTCCTACGGGAGGCAGCAGTGAGGAATATTGGGCAATGGGGGCAACCCTGACCCAGCCATGCCGCGTGAGTGAAGAAGGTTTTCGGATTGTAAAGCTCTTTC
>CAJUCZ010000043.1 GCA_910585375.1 uncultured Alphaproteobacteria bacterium
AATGGAGTATTAAAAAGTATTGTTGAACAAGCTAAACAAAAAAAAAGAAAGATATTATATAAACAAAAAAGATTCTAAAATCAAACGACTAGACACCGTTTTCTGACTCAAAATTTTAATATTTTTACAACTTCCAACGGTTTTTATAATCCATTTTTTGCAAAAGCGATTCCGCTACAAAAAAATCTTGCGTTAATTCGCTTACATGATGTGCGTCATCGCTAATCAAAACAGGAATATTAAGCTTCTGCATCCGATTCAGCAACACCGGAGCAGGGTAACAATTGCCGTTTTTACGAATGCCTTTGGTACTCACTTCTGCCGGAATATTATTTTTTGCCAAGGTTTGCAGCAGGTATTCTTTTTCTGCCATAAAACTGTTATCGTTACAGCCGGTAACCCGACGCATATAATCAAGATGAGCAACAAAATCAAACAATTTTGTTTCCGCAGCTCGCGCTATTGTCAAAAAATGTCGCCTAAGATAATCTTCCTGCCGTTTTTTTTGCGGAACAAATTTTATCAGTTCATCGGCGTCTATCGGATAATCACAGGATTCGGAAAATAAAAAATGATTGCCTGTAATATAATAATCGAGATTTGCCTGGCGGCGAAAAACCTTAAATTCTTCCAACCAGCCGTCATAAGTGAAGAAATCGACTTCTGCTCCGACAAAAACCTGCAAAGGATACTTCATTGCCAGTTCAGTTATCTCTTCTTTATAAGCAATAAAAGCAGCGGCAGCTTCAGAAAAATCGGTGCGATATATGTGCGAACCGCGATATTCTTTTAATTTTGGCCAGCTCGGACTTTGGCAAAAGTTTTTATGAACAACCAAATGCTCAGAAAAACCGATTTCTTTTAATCCGCATTTGACAGCTTGTTCCAACATTTCTTCAGCTGAATTACGCCCGTCAGAAAATAATGTATGAGTATGATAGGAATAATTTTGCATTTTTAAGCTTCGTAGTAAGGCAAAAGTTCAATATCTTCCCCTTCAGCAGATGCCTGAACGTCAATTCCGATATTTTGCAGATTGTGGACCAAATTGGGATAACCGCGCAGAGCGTAAGACGGCGTTTCGACAGTACTTTTTCCCCCTGCAATTGCCGCCGCGATAATCAATCCGGCTGTTCCGCGCAAATCCATTCCTTCAACATCGGCGGAATGATATTTTGATGGCTGAATTTTAACTAAAAGAGCTTCTTTATTGGCAATGACCTGACTTGTAACGATATCTATTTTTTCACTTTCACAGTTTAAGCCGAATTTACGCAATTCTTTCAGATGTCCGTCACGTCCCGGCCAAATGGCATCAGTAAGCAAAGAAGCCGTCTGTGCAAGCCCTAATACCGGCGTCCAAATTTGCTGAATATCGGTTTCGGCTCCCGGAAAGGGCGTCATTTGCATAAGAATACCGTCAAAATCCGGACGATTGCGAAAGTTAAAGCTCAGCTGTGTCCGATCCGGAGAATAAAAAATGCCGCTTTTGAACATTTTGCTTAATTGCGAAAACCACGGACGGCAATGTTCAAAATTTATGCCGTTCAACTGAATTTCGCCTTTGGTACCCAAAGCAAGCAGCGCATAGGTCGCCGCTTCTATCCTGTCGGGAATTACATAAAAATTTCCGCCTTTCAGCAATGATTTGTTTTTGCCGTCATAAATTATGCCGGTACTTTCATTGCCGGACAGACCAAGCCCCATTTGTTGCAGCATATCTACCAAATTGGAGACTTCCGGTTCCAAGGAGGCATTATATATCATTTTAACATCCTGCGCTCCGGCAACTGCCAGAAGCCAGTGAAAAGTCGCGCCGTGTGAAACGCGCAACGTGGTATAAATAGGGCGGACAGTTTCGTTTTTTTTATGAGACAAGGTAAAAATAAGATAATTTCCGTCAGCGGTATTTTCTTCTTCGATAGAGGCGCCGAGAACCGAGCGAATCAAATCTTCATGAAAATCTGTCGGACGTTTGCCGCCAAAAGAACAGCCTCCGGGGATATAAACTTTAAGACCGTCAAATTCTCCGGTATAACGAAAGCGTGCAAGCAATGATCCCCAAAGGTAATAACTGGCGCGAATGTGAGAGGCTTTTTGTGATACAATATTATTTGTGATTTTGGCAGCGTGCAAATACAAAATTTTCTGACGGAAGTTGTAGCGGACATCAACACCCAGTTCAATAAGAATTTGACCAAGCTCAAGAACATCACTGATATTGGGTACGTTATGAAGAATAACAGGTTCGTCAGTCAGCAATGAAGCACACATCAGTCCGAGAATCGAATTTTTGGCCCCGCTGACATCAACAGAACCGGCAACAGGATTACCGCCGTTAATAACCAGTCTTTGAGGAATAAAAAATCTTGATTTTATCATTGCGCACCTCCGTTGTTTGAATGTGCGTATTATAAGCCTGAATAGTTAATTCCGGCTTAATATTATCTGCCTTTTATTTGCAACAGCGTATAAATATCCTCGCCGCAGAGATTATCAAAATGTTGTTTTAAGGGCAGGGTGTCACTAATCAGATTTTGTTTTTGTTTGTCGGTCAGATGATAGCGGCCGGCAATGCCTTCCGCCCGCTGTTCAATGGTTACAAAGTTGAATCCTTCTGTTAACATATCGCAAAGTTGAATAAGACGATCATAATCATTATAAGTCAGCAATTTGAGTTTTTCTTTAGCCCAGCAGAGCCAACCGGCAGAATAATTATATTCTTCATCCGAAAAATCTTTTATGTGAAAAGTATGGGTCAGGCAAATACGGGCGACATCGTCATAGCCCAAAGCTGTCATTTCTTCATATCCTTCTTGTCCGTGAAAACGCTTTTCTTCACTTTCATTTATTCTTTTGCCATAATCATGCAGCAATCCCAGAATATAAGCTTTTTGCGTATCCAATTCCGGTATTTTTTCTGCAATCGTTTTAGCAAATCGTGCAACGCCACGGGTATGAAAAACATAAGCATCGCGGTCGTTAAAAGGGTAGGGTTTTGACAAGCGGTTAAGAATTACAGCATGCCAGAGTTTCTCGGCCGTGACCAGATCCGGAATTTTGGGATTCATCTAAACTTACTCCGATTAAGTTATAAATATCCCGACCGCAGATTTGTTCAAAATATGACTTGATCCGGCACAAATGTTTCACGTGAATCAAAAGGTTTGGATTGTTATAGCGCCGAGCCAGACTGGCAAAACGATACTCTATGGTACAAGTCGTTCCCTTATCATTCAAAACATCCGCCAGCTGCAACAGCAGGTCGTAATCATTATAGGTCACGTTTTTGAGATACGCCTGACATTGCAGCAAATCTTTGTGCGGTTGGGTAAAGGTGTTAATATCAAAATCTTTGTCATAAAAGCTATGTGTTATGCAGACACGGGCAACATCGTCATATCCGAGGGCAGTCATCCACTCAAAGCCGACATTGGCATGAAAGCGGTGTTCGGCAAACTCATCTATACAACGGCCGCAATCATGAAGCAGCCCTAAAACATATGCTTTTTCCGTATCTAAATCAGGGCAAAAAGCCGCAATTTTTTCAGCAATGGCGGCGACGGCGTGACAATGTTTGCGAAATTCGGCTTCCCATTCCGGTTTAAAAGGGTATCGGGTGGCATTACGTTTTTGAATCACTGTTTCAAAAATTTTATCTGCTTGTTGGCGAGTGGGGTATAACCGATTCATTTTCATTACTTCTTTTTTAAATACATTGTTTAAATTATACCGATATTTTCTGATCTATTTGTAATAAATCATAAATATCACACCGGCATTTTTCATCAAAATATTTTTTTAATTTATTAAGGCGGCTGACCGACATTTTTACAATTTCATTATTCAAGTTATGGCGTTTGGCCACGCTGTTAAACCGGTATTCTATCGTACACTGCTGTCCGCAATCATTCAGAATATCTGCCAGCTGGATAAGATAATCATAGTCATCAAAAGAAATTTGCTTTAAAAGCTCCCGACTGCGAATGTAATCCTGTGGCTTCATCCGATACATGGACAAATTCAACTGCGGCTCATAAAAACAATGCGTAAAAGCAATACGAGCAGCTGACGGCATATTATTTTTAATAAGATAATCAAAACCGGTAAGCCCGTGAAACGTTCCTTCGGTTTTTTCATCACTAATTCTGCCGGCGTCATGAAGCAACCCCAGAACATATGATTTTTCCGGATTCAAATGTTGAGATATCGAAGCGATTTTTTCTGAAATATAAGCAACTGACAGACAGTGGTTCTTAAATTTTTGTTCCACTTCCGAAGAAAAGGGGCAGGCTGACTTTCTGCGGGCATGTAATATGTCATGCAATAAATTTTGTGCTTTTTCCAACTCTGACATCTTATTACCTGTTAACATAAGCTAAAATTGCCATAATAGCTGCCGGCGTAACGCCGGGGATACGTGAAGCCTCGCCGATTGTGGACGGGCGGACTTTCGTTAATTTAAATACCATTTCTCGGGACAGACCGCCAATAGCACTGTAATCAATATCATCGCGCAATCGAAGATTTTCATCCTTTTTGAAAATCTGTATATCTGCCATCTGACGTTTCAGGTATCCTGAGTATTTGGCTTCAACTTCCAATTCCTCATAAACAGCCGGCGGTATATTATCCAACTCCGGCCAGATTGCTGCTACTGTTTCACGTGAAACATCGGCATAAGACATGACATTAAAAGCCGTTCTTCTGGTTCCGTCTTTTTTGGTTTTGACACCGAACTTTTCCAGCTCATTCGGCGTGATAAACAAAGTGTCTGCCAAATGGCGATATTTGGAAATTTGAGCCATTTTATCTTTAAATACACTGTATCTTTCTTCTCCGACACAACCGGCCTGATATCCTTTTTCTGTCAGTCGGGCATCTGCATTGTCAGCGCGCAGATATAGGCGATATTCCGAGCGGGACGTAAACATCCGATAGGGTTCGTCCACGCCTTTGGTAATTAAATCATCGATCATAACACCAATATACGCCTCACTGCGATCAACATCAAATCCGGTACGATTCAAAGCTTTCAATCCGGCGTTGACACCGGCAAGAAGACCTTGGGCCGCGGCTTCTTCATAACCGGTCGTGCCATTAATTTGGCCAGCCAAAAATAATCCGGAAACTTTTTTGCATTCCAGATGATTATTCAGTTCCTGCGGATCGACATAATCATATTCAATAGCATAAGCCGGACGCAAAATCTCAACGTGTTCCAAGCCTTTAATAGTATGAATAAATTGTTCCTGCATATCGGCAGGCAGAGATGTTGAAATCCCGTTCGGATAGACAACATCGGTGTTTAATCCTTCCGGTTCCAAAAAAATCTGGTGGCTGGTGCGGTCGGCAAACTTAACCAATTTATCTTCAATACTCGGGCAGTAGCGCGGGCCGATACCGGTAATCAATCCCGAAAAAAGGGCGCATTTATCAAAATTAGCCCGAATAATCTCATGTGTTTTTTCATTTGTGTGCGTTACGTAGCATTGAATTTGCGGATTGGCGATTTCTTTGGTCAGATAAGAAAAAGGGACAGGCTGGCTGTCACCATCCTGCTTCTCCAATATTTCCCAGTTGATTGTCTTGCCGTTTAAACGCGCCGGCGTTCCGGTCTTCAATCTTCCAACTTTAAGCCCCTTTAACTTTAAATACGGTGTTATACCCTCACAGGTTACATCGTTTACGCGGCCGCCGATAGTGGTATGGTGACCAATAAACATTACACCGTTCAAAAAAGTGCCGGATGTCAGAATCACTGTTTTAGATTTTATCTCCTTTCCGTCAGCTAAAATCACACCGGAAACCTTATCATTATCAAAAACAAGACCTTCAACGGCGGCTTCGATAATTTGCAAATTCTGTTGTGCCCGCAATGCCTCAAGCATATATTTTTTATACAAATCTCTGTCAGCCTGAGCACGCGGTCCTCTGACTGCCGGCCCTTTGGAAGCGTTTAACATACGAAACTGAATGCCGGCTTTGTCAATGACTTTAGCCATTAAGCCGTCAAGCGCGTCTATTTCTCTCACCAAATGGCCTTTTCCCAATCCGCCGATTGCCGGATTACATGACATTTCGCCGATAGTGGAAATTTTGTGTGTTATTAATGCCGTTTTTGCTCCGACACGGGCTGCCGCAGCGCAAGCTTCGCAACCGGCATGACCGCCGCCGACGACAATTACATCAAATTCGTTATTATTCATTATCTCAGACCTAAGTTTCTTTTGCCTCGGGTATAATATAATTGATAAAAGTTTGCAAGTAATTAATAGAGGGAAAATATGTCCTTATCTCTAAAATTCACTTTTTAATTTTTCATTTTTCCTCAGGGGGGGACTTAGTCTCTCCTTCCCTCTCCTTCCACATTCACCGCTTCCCCGTTCCGCTCTCTTATCTTTTTTTCCCCGCCTTTTTCCCTGCCATCATTTTCTCTTTTCTCCCCCCCTTGTCCCCGTTTTCTCTCCTCTCTCTTTCCGCCCTCATCCCCCCTATCATTCGTTCTTTTTTAATTTTCTGGTTTTGTTTTTTTCATAGAGTTGGTTTTTCTTTATGTTACTTTTGTCATGTAACAAAAGGCCGGAG
>CAJUCZ010000044.1 GCA_910585375.1 uncultured Alphaproteobacteria bacterium
GCGGTACAAGACAGTGCTGCGGGTCTTGTTATACTCCGCCTCCGTCTTCCGGTAACTCCGGAGGGGGTGGCGGAGGTTCAGGATCTGGTTCAGGAAGCGGGAGTTCAGGGAGCGGGAACAACCCTGATGACTGCAAACCAGGAACAACCTATATTATTGGAACAAGTTATAATGGCTGGTGCGACTGGGGAAATTCTCCTAATTCAGGTGGAGGCAAATATGTTTATTGCCAAAGACAAAAATTCTGTACTACTTATGGCGGAAGTAAAAAGGAACTTAATGTGGGATACTACCGTGCATTAGGACCATTTTGGGATGACGATGGAAATGGTGATGGAGGAGAAGGAGAATGTCAAGCAGCAAAAGGCACCGGTAAAAATTGCGATGAAGGAGAAATCATTTGGCAATAATTTGCTTCTAATACTTCTTTTCTTTTAGCAAAAAAAAACTCTCTTTTCCATATTCCGCAAGGATAGCAAGAAGAGAGTTTCTTTTATACAAAAAACCCCGTGTTTTATTCACGGGGTTTTGTTTGGGATGAAGCTATTTGGCTTCTTTGGCGTCCATCGGAGCAGGCGCTTTGTCGGTCTTGTCCGTATCGATGGCTGTTGCCGTCGGGGTTTCCGGTTCGACTTCTTCCACCCAAGGCGTTTCTTCTACAAATACCTTGTTGCAGAAAGTCAAATCAAGCGCTTTCATTGCCGTTTCAATCGGGATGAACAAATCCGGACCGTCTGACAATCTTTTGCCGGCGTGAGCCATACCAACGATATTGGCATTCTTATCCAGCAGGGCGCCGCCTAAAGTCTGATTTTGGACTCTGGTGCTGACCATGATTTCGGCACCGCGTTCCGGAGAATAGCGGTAACCGGTTACGCGGGCGTTGCTGTCCAGATAACCTTCGCTTTCTGCCAGATCTTTCATTCCCAGTGTCATCAATACGTCTTTATTGACTTCCGGCAAATCTAAAGAAAGCGGAAGCGGTTTGTATTGTGTCTTTCTATCCAATAACAGCAGCGCAACGTTTTTGTTGGGGTTTACACGGAAGGCCGAGGCTGACATTTCTTTGCCGTTGATTGTCTTGATATCAAAACGGTTATTGTTTTTGTTCAGCAGGTCTGCCGAGGTTAAAATGAATTGATCAGAAATCAACAAGCCGGAACCTTTTTTGCCGGAGGGATTGTTGACTTCAACAATTGAGGCGCGGACGCGATATAATGTTTCCGGCGTCAATTTGTTGTAGGGGCGCTGAGCCATAATGCACAGGCTGTTTTTGTCTTTCATCAATGCATTTTCAGTAATTTCGCGCGTTTCAACAACTTCTTCGCTGACTTCTTTGTCCAAAGGCACGTCAACCCAGTAGTCTTCAACAAAGGCAAGATTTTCTTTCGGTTTTACCGGCTTGAAGCTTTCTCCCGATGAGAAGGAGCCGCCTCTTTCCTTGACTTCGCTGTGAAATACGCTGCCGCCGGAATCGGAGCCGCCGCGTTCCTGAATTTCTTCTCTGAAAGAACGGCCTTCGGCAAATGCGCCGCCGTCTTCTTCAATCAGGTCTTCGACAATATAACTTGTTGTTGCGCGCGGTGCTGCCGGACGAGGCGTATATTCTTCTTCGATACACGGACTTTCATATTCAACCGGTTCGTCATCGATGTAGCTGATTTCTTTTTTATAGGCACATTGGAAAGTTTCTGCCCGTTGTTCCAGTTTGTCCCAGCAACGTTGTTGTGCCATCAGGTCTTCCGGACTGACGCGTTTGGTCATCTGGTCTTCAAAACCGGCAACATAAGGCAGTTGTCTTAAAGCATCTTTGAAGGCGCGTTCAACCAGCAGGGTTTCGCCGTTCGGTTCGCCGTTCATGATATCGCCGTAGCCGTTGGTCATTCCCTTCCAGTAAACATGAGTTTTGCACAAATCCATCAACCGCCATACAATGGTGATTTCCGAATTGCCGGTACGGGCGTTTTTCTTTTTGGTGTTGTTCCAGTCAAATTCATCGCAAATGTTCATATGATAATCAACGATTTCGGCCGTTAACAGGTATTCAGGTACGCGGATGCGGTCAGAAACCTTATACAGCGAACTGTTGCGGTCGACAACGACAGGATACAGGTCATTCATATTTTCAAAGAATATATCAAAGAAACGCATGTCTTTTTCCATGGCGCGTCCCTGATTCAGGAAAACATTACGACTTTCGCGGCGGCAGCCGAAAATCCGAAAACGGTAATCGCCGAGTTTGGTGTCGTATTGTCTGCCGCCGTTTTCCAGACGGAAGTCTACATACTCGAGCTTTAAGGAGGCCAAGTCGTCCCGAGTTAACTGCGGAGCCTCAACATCTGCGGCAACAAAGGTCCTTTGGGTATATTTTTTGCGGACGACAGGTTCTTCATCGCAATAAGGCAGCGGAGCGGGAGCAACCCTGCGGGAGCGTTCTACCACAACCGTTTCCGGACGATAAACTTGTTCTTGTTTGCGTACAACGGTTTTTCTGACCTGTTTGCGAGGTTCCTTCTTTTGGGCAACTTTTTTCTTTTCTTTGACCGTGCCGTCGGAACCGCAAAGGCAGTTGAACCAGCCGAGGTCGCTTTCAGCCAGATTGTTGCAGGCGCAGGGAATCAGCTCGGGGCTTTCCCAAGCGCAGGATCCCAGTATTCCGGCAACAAGGAAAATACTTAAGGACTTTTTAAAATTCATTATTTTGGTCTCCTAGATGCGTTTATTGGGCAGAATGCGACGATACGACAAAGCTTCTGCGACGTGTATTCTACTCACATTTATTTTATTTTGCAAGTCTGCAATTGTTCTTGATAGACGAATTATTCGATGATAAGAACGCGCTGAAAGCTTGTTCCTTTCTGAAAAGCTTATCAGCAGGGCTTTTGCTTCATCGTCCAGTCCGGCTATTTTTTCTAAAATTTCTCCATTCATTTCGGCGTTTGTGCTCAATTCGGGGTGTCCGAATTTGATAAAACGTTGTTTTTGAAGTGTTCTGGCTGCAACGACTCGATTCCGAATCGTTTCAGAAGTTTCTCCTCTTTTGACATTTGCCAAATCCCAAGGACTGACGGCAGGAACTTCAATATGCATGTCAATCCGGTCCAGCAGCGGGCCGGAAATTTTGGCCTGATATTCCTCGGCGCAAAGCGGTGCTCTGGTGCATTCCTGTTCTTTGGAGCCGAGATAGCCGCAGCGGCAGGGGTTCATGGCTGCAATCAACTGAAATCGGGACGGAAAAGTCGTATGGGCATGAACGCGGGAAATACTGACACAACCGTTCTCCAGAGGTTGGCGGAGAGCTTCAAGCGTGGGGCGGCTGAACTCCGGAAGCTCGTCCAGAAACAAAACGCCGTTATGAGCCAGCGATATTTCTCCGGGCTGGCCTTTGCGTCCGCCGCCAACCAAGGCCGGCGTAGACGAGGTGTGGTGCGGGTCACGATACGGCCGGTCAAAGCAAATCCGACCGTCTTTCAAAATGCCGGCGACAGAGTGAATCATACTGGTTTCCAAGGCTTCTTCCGGACTTAGCGGCGGAAGAATGGTGGGCATGCGGGCGGCAAGCATTGATTTTCCGGATCCGGGAGGCCCGATCATCAAAAGATTGTGACCGCCGGCAGCAGCGATTTCAAAGGCGCGTTTGGCGCTTTCCTGTCCTTTGACATCGGCCATATCCAAAGTCTTTAGTTTGGTTTCGGCCGTTTGGCGTTTGGGACAGGGCAAAAGCTGCGTTCCTTTAAAGTGGTTGATCAGACTTAGCAGATTATCGGCGGCGACAATGTCTTTTATGCCTGACCAAGCGGCTTCTCCGCCCTGTGCAGAGGGGCAAATCAATCCTTTGTTCTGTCTGATTGCTTTTACGGCGACCGGCAAAACGCCGTTGACTGAAATGATTGAGCCGTCTAATCCCAGTTCTCCCAAAGCAATGTATTCCAGCAGGGTTTCATTGGGAATGCACCCCATGACGGCCATGAGGCCAAGGGCGACAGGAAGATCAAAATGGGAACCTTCTTTGTATAAATCAGCGGGTGAGAGGTTGATGGTAATGTGTTTGGCCGGCAATGCCAGGCCGATTGACTGCAGGGCAGCGCGCACGCGTTCTTTGCTTTCGGCGATTGCCTTGTCCGGCAGGCCGACGATATTAAAGGCAGGAAGTCCGGAAGTGACTTGTATTTGCAAGTCAACATCAAGAATTTCCAGCCCGTTGAATGTGATTGTATTTATTCTGGCGAGCATGGCGTTCTCCTACCAGCGAGGGGTCAGCTCATCATTACGCCAGCGGCGGGTAGGATAAGTATCTGTTTTCAAAAAATCATAATCTGCTGTTTTGTAAGGAATATCCCGCAGGCGGACATAGCCGTAACTTTCAAATATCTCAGCGCAGGTTTCGGCGCTGTTGGTCGGGGTGGAGTGGCAGTAAACCACGGTACGGCTCATCAGGTTTTGCAGCGGAATTACAGGCTCATCGTTAGCATAGGTTTTGTCCTGCAGGTAAACATAGCGCGTTTCGGGCGGGTAACAATGCGGACACAAACCGTCCAAATTGGTACAGGCTCCTGCTGTGCAAATTCCGGCGACCGCCAATATAAACCTCAATTTTTCCGACATTATCCCACCTGTTGTTTATTTATAATTAAGCTAGAACAAAAATATTAATATTATATAAAGACAAGTTTTTTTATCAAGCTTGTGGATAAACTGCGGCAACCAGGTGCTGCCGAGGCGGATGGTATGGGATTTTTTTGTGAAGAAAATGCTTGCAATCCGAAAGTTTTGATGTATATTCACCCTGTCCCTTGCCGGCAGCCTGTCTTCCGGCTATACAAGAACCCGCCCCGTATTCGGGGTATTTGTTGAGAATCCATAAGGAGATTTTATTTATGTCATTTTATGAAAGCGTGCTGATTGCACGTCAGGATCTCGGCGCTTCGCAAGTTAGTTCTCTGGTCGCTGATTTGAGCGAAACCATTAAGAACAACGGCGGTGAAGTTGTCAGAGTTGATAGCTGGGGTTTGAAAAACCTTGCTTACCGTATTAAAAAGAACCGTAAAGGCCATTATGTCGTTTTGAATATCTCAGCTCCGGCTGCCGCTGTTGCGGAATATGAAAGACTGATGAGATTCAATGAAGACGTTATCCGCTATATGACAGTTAAAGTTGACGAACTGAGCAGTGAAGATGCTGCCGGCTCTTCTTCCGAAACCAGTGACGAACAGGAGGCAAACTAATGGCTAAACAAGTATTCTTCAGAAGAAAAAAAGCTTGTCCGTTCTCCGGTGAAGACGGTTTGAAAATCGATTATAAAGATGTTAAACTGCTTTCCAGATATATTTCCGAGAAAGGCAAAATTATTCCGAGCCGTATTACTGCCGTTTCGGCTAAAAAACAAAGAGAACTGGCCCGTGCCATCAAACGTGCACGTTATCTGGCCCTGCTTCCGTTTGTTGCAGATTAAGAGGGGAGAACAGATATGAAAGTTATTCTTCTTGAACATGTTGACAAATTGGGCAGAATGGGTGATCAGGTTAGTGTTAAAAACGGTTATGCCCGCAACTACCTGCTGCCCACCAAGAAAGCTCTGCGTGCTACCGAAGCTAATGTTGCTTATTTTGAAAAGCAAAAGGCTCAGCTTGAAGCTCATAACAAAGCTTTGTTTGATAAAGCTTCCGAAGTGGCCGAATCCTTGAAAGGTTTCAGCGCTACCCTGATCCGTCAGGCTGCTGAAACAGGCCAACTCTACGGTTCTGTTACAATTCGTGATATTGCCGCTCTTATTAAAGCTGCCGGTTACGAAATTGAACGCCGTCAGGTTTTCTTGGAAAATGCCATCAAAGATCTGGGTGTGTATGAGGTTAAACTCAATTTGCATCCGGAAGTTTCTCAGACTATTCTGGTTAATGTTGCCAGAACGGATGAAGAGGCCAAGAAACAGGCTAAGGCTTTTACTAAAGAGTAATTCTCTTTGGAGAAAAGATGTAAACCCCGTACTTTTTTGAAGTACGGGGTTTTTTTGTTCGTAATTTTTCCTTTTTTATATGCCTCTGTTTCTCCCGCCAACTGAATTTCTCCGCTATTTTCCGTTTCTATAGCCAAAAAAGCCGGCAGCCTTTTCAATAATAGTTGACACTTGCGCTTTT
>CAJUCZ010000045.1 GCA_910585375.1 uncultured Alphaproteobacteria bacterium
CTGTACCGCTTCGCCTTCTGCCGGATGCCCGTCCAGCTATGCCGTAAATTGTGACTCCGCACGCGGTTCTTCCGGCACCGACACTTGCGGTTATACCTGTTATCGTTGTTGTTCCGACGAATGTTCCCGCGGGTCTAAAAACTACACTGGTTCATACGCTACAACAACCGAATGCGGCTCAACTTGCCGTTACTGTAAAGACTGTACTTCCGGAAGCCGCAATTACTCAGGTTCATACGCCGGTTCTTCCGAGTGCGGAAGCTGTTATTACTGCTCCGATAACTGCCGTTCCGGACAGAAGTCAGTATCTTGTTCTTCAAATTATAATAAAGTACGCGTCTCTTCAACTGAATGCGGGACGGGATGTTATTCCTGCGAATATAACTCCGATTGTAACGTTACTTCTAAATCGTGCACTTACGGCTGTGCTTCCTCAAACTCTTGCGGTAAGTGCACTTCCTGCAAGTCTGCTCCGCCGCCTCCGGCTAATCCGTGGACTTATGTAAAAGCTGATTGTCGACAGAGCAGTTTGGTGTGCTGGACATGTAAAAATCAGCAGTATTGTGGTAGTTTGTATGAAGTTGGTTATGCTCCTGTTTATGAATGTACTATGAAATGCAGAAATAAAACAACAGGTGAAGAAAAGACAATTTGTACATTAGGCGGGTGGGGTATCTTTAGTGCCAAGGCTGCAACAAAAGCTGAATGTGATGCTAATATGTCGGGATTAACGGTTCCGTCCGGTGATTATGAATATGGTGTGGGAACTTGCGACAGTTCCGGTAGTCACAGTTGTTCTTATTAAGGAAAATCCCCGAAGAAAACAATCTTCGGGGATTTTTTTAGATGACCTGTTCTCTGGTTTTCTTAAGGACGATTTTAGGAAAGTCCTCGCTGATTTTGCCCAAGTGCCATGCGTTGCGGGCCAAAAAGACAAGCTCGCCGTCATGGTCTTCGGCAATATTCATTTGCGAAGCGTTTTTGAACTTTTCCAACTCGCCTTTGTCGCTGCATTCTACCCAGCGGGCTGTGTAATATTGTGTCGGTTCAAAGATTACCGGAATATTGAACTCGTTTTTAATCCGGTCAGCCATAACCTCAAACTGCAAGGCGCCGACAACGCCGACAATCCATTCCGAACCGATAACCGGTTTGAAGACGCTGGCGCCGCCTTCTTCGGCAATTTGTTTTAAGGCATTGCCGAGGTGTTTGGATTTAAGCGGATCAATTGAGCGGATACTTTTTAACAATTCCGGCGCAAAACTCGGAATACCGGTAACATGCAGCTTTTCGCCCTCGGTTAACGTGTCGCCGATGCGGAGCTGTCCGTGATTGGGAATGCCGATAATGTCTCCGGGGAATGCGTCTTCGGCAAGTTCTCTTTCCTGTGCCAGAAACATGACCGGTGTCGGGACTTTTAAGCCTTTGCCGGTGCGCACCTGATTTAAGGTCATGCCGCGTTTGAAGTGGCCGGAACAAAGGCGCATAAAGGCAATGCGGTCGCGGTGTTTGGGATCCATATTGGCCTGAATCTTAAAGACAAAGCCGGTAACTTTGTTTTCTGACGGTTCGATTGTCCTTTCGGCGGCAGGCTGCGGACGCGGGGTTGGTGCAATGTTATGCAGGCCTTCCAAAACTTCACGGACGCCGAAGTTGTTGATGGCACTGCCAAAGAATACCGGTGTCTGTATGCCGGAAAGATAAGAATTTAAATTAAATTCCGGACAGAGTTCTTTGACCATCATGACATCTTCGCGCAGTTTGGCAACGGCATGAACAGGAAGCAGGCGGTCGAGTTTTTCGTCATTCAGACCTTCGCAAGTTTCAATCGTGGCGTTAATTTGCGATTTGTCTCCGGTCTTGTTCATAAGAATCAGACGATCGGCCAACAAATCGTAACAGCCAAGAAAATCTTTGCCGCTGCCGATCGGCCAGCTTGCAGGAGTGACTTCCAAAGCCAGCGTTTTTTCGATGTCGTCCAACAGCAGAAACGGATCTTGCCCTTCGCGGTCAAGTTTGTTGATGAAGGTCAAAATCGGTACATCGCGCAGGCGGCAGACTTCAAACAGCTTTTTGGTCTGGGTTTCGATACCTTTGGCAGAGTCCAGCACCATGATTGCCGAATCGACGGCGGTCAGCACACGGTAAGTATCTTCGGAAAAGTCTTCGTGTCCCGGTGTGTCAAGCAGGTTGAACGTGATGTCTTTATACTCAAACGTCATAACGGAAGAGGCAACGGAAATGCCGCGTTCCTGTTCGACTTTCATCCAGTCGGAACGGGCACGGCGGTTTTCGCCGCGGGCTTTAACTGCGCCGGCCTGCTGAATGGCGCCGCCGAAAAGCAGCAGTTTTTCGGTTAAGGTTGTTTTACCCGCATCGGGGTGTGAAATTATTGCAAAAGTTTTGCGGGGATTGATTTTGTTTTCCATTCTTTTATTATTCTTGCTTTTTATTTTGTTAAAACGGGCTGGAAACCGCCGGAATCAGAGGCTGAGGCTCTACGGCTTTGATTGGCTGCGGTGCAGCCGGTGCCGGCAGCGGTTCTGCTTTGATTTCTTCAATAACTTTGAGTTCGGTTTTTATCATTTCTTTTTCCGGAGTTACTTTTACCTCAGATTTTTGATCTGTCAAGGTGCAAGGTGCGGATTTGCCATCCAGTTTGCAAGGTTCGTCAACGGTTTTGGCCTCTTTTTTTACGGCGGAGGCCTTTTTAGCCGGTGCGCGGTTGATGCCGAGATACTTTTCAATGGCCGCTTTTTCAGCAGCTTTTTCTTTGGCGGTAATCAGGTTCAGATCATCCAGAATTTCCAGTTTGCGCAGGTCTTTGGCCGCTCCCATAACATCGCGGGACGGAATCTTGCTTTGCATGCGTTGGCGCGGATTGGGCGGCAGCAGAGCTTCGATAATCAGATCCCGTTCGGCAGAAAACTCCTGTGGCGTGATGGCACGGCTTTCAACAGCATCTTTCAATACTTTTATCCGTTCCAAAATTACATCGGGAGACGGGACGGAACGGTCAATGCCATAGGCTCCGGGTTTGTGGGTAAGCGGAAGCAGGCCGCCAACGTTAGCCATACGGGCACGTAAAAATTCCTGTTTGGTAATCAGGTCGTTCTCGGCCAGTTCTTTTAAAATCAGGAATCGGGAGATGATGTTTTGTTCGTTGTCGTTAAACAAAATCTGCACGGCGCGGATTTCGGCTTCCGAACTGGGCTGCTGCTCGGCGATTTTCTGTTGCTCGCGTTTAAACAGGGCTTCTTCGATTGCCGAACGGGTTTGCGATTTGCCGGCCTGTTTGCCGATGTTAAAGACTTTGGAGCCGTTGTCGTCTTCAATGACGAGATTGCTTTGTTTGACTTCCAGCAGGCGTAGGCGTTTTTTGGCGACATCGGAGATTTTTTCCGGCAGCATTTGTTCGTTGCCGAGGATTGTGGTTTCATTGCCGTTAATAATGATTAATTCTTCGTAATACTGGCGGGCACGGTTCAGGCGTCCGGTCTTTTCCGACATCAGGGCGCCGACAAGGAGAGCCTGTTGCTGCTGAGGATTTTCAGCCAGAGCCTTTAAGACGTGTTTTTCTGTTTGTGTAAAGTCACCCTGCGAATAAGCGACCGTTGCCCGAGAAGCTTCTTCGGCGCCGCCGTCGCTGAATGTGAGTGTGTTATAAGTTTCCGGGCTGGTGTGTTCTTTGACGAAACTGCAGGAAACAGCAAGGCTTCCTGCCAAGGTTAAAACAACAAATCTGCGGGCAATATTCCAAGCAAACACAAGATTACTCCTTATAAAAATCTTTCTTTGCGCTCATCATACAAAATATTAACTTATATTACAATAATTTTGTTTGAATTGTGAATTTAGTCTTGATTTAATTTTTTTTTTCTGTAGTATGCAAGCAAATTGTGCCATCAAAGAGCGGGCGTGGTGGAATTGGCAGACACGCTAGACTTAGGATCTAGTGCCGAGAGGCGTGAGAGTTCGAGTCTCTCCGTCCGCACCAGTTCTTTGAGAATGTTTTATAATCGTTAATTTTTTAAGAGAATTTTCATGAATGTTACCGAAATCAAGTCTGAAGGCTTAAAAAAAGTATTTAAAGTATCTGTTCCGGCTCAAAATGTTGAGAAAGAAACAGATGCCAAAATCAACCAGATTGCCAAAAGAGTCAAACTCCCCGGTTTTCGTCCGGGAAAAGCTCCGGTTGCCATGGTTAAAAAGCAATATAAAGATTCCGTTACCGGTGAGGTTTTGGAAGATTTGGTCAAAAAATCTACCGATAATCTGATTAAAGACCAGAATCTGCGTCCTGCAATGCTTCCGGATATTAAAATTACGGCTTTCGGTGACGGCAAAGATTTGGAGTTTGAAGTTAGCGTCGAAAATATGCCGGAAATCAAAGTCGGCAGTTTTTCTGATATCAAACTGGACAAGTTTATGGCTGAAGTTCCGGCTGAAGAAGTTGAAAAAGCTTTGAAATATCTGGCTCAGGCCCGTCGAGAGGTTGTGAAAGTCAGCGATGACAGAGCTGCTAAAAAAGGTGATACGACCGTTATTAATTTTGTCGGTTCTGTTGACGGCGTGGAATTTCAGGGCGGCAAAGGCGAAAGTTATCCGCTGGAGCTGGGTTCCGGTTCCTTTATTCCGGGTTTTGAAGATCAGCTGATCGGCAAAAAAGCCGGTGAAAAGGTTGATGTCAAGGTTACTTTCCCGAAAGAATATCATGCCAAAGATCTGGCCGGAAAAGATGCCGTCTTTGCAGTGGAAGTTCTGGAAATCCGTGAGCCGAAGGAAGTTGAGATTAATGACGAATTTGCAAAGTCTCTCGGCGAAGAAAGTCTGGATAAGGTTAAAGAAGTTATTGCCGGCCGTATTAAAGGCGACTACGAGCAGGCTTCCAAGATGAAACTTAAAAGACAGCTGCTGGATGTTTTGGATAAGGAATATAGTTTTGATGTTCCGGCCGGTTTGGTCGATGCAGAATTCAATTCTATTTGCCAGCAGTATGAACAGGCCAAGAAATATAATCAGCTTGACGAAGAAGAAAAATCAAAATCCGAAGATGAGCTGAAGGCTGAGTATAAAAATATTGCCATCCGTCGCGTTAAACTCGGTTTGCTGCTTTCTGAAGTCGGTAAAGAAGCCAAAATCAATATTGCGCCGGAAGATATTAATAATGCCATTATGATGGAAGCCCGCAAATATCCGGGACAGGAAAAGGCTGTATTTGATTATTATCTGAAAAATAAAGAAGCTGTTGAAGCTTTGAAAGCTCCGGTTTTTGAGGAAAAAATCGTTGACTATATTATTTCTCAGGCCAAGGTCAATGAGAAGATTGTTTCTGTAGAAGAACTGTATAAGTTTGACGAAGAAGTTAAACCGGCAAAGAAATCTGCTAAAAAATCTGCCGAAAAGGCAGAAGCCAAAGCTGAAGAAAAGCCGGCTAAAAAGGAAGCTGCTAAGAAAGAGACTGCAAAAAAGACTGTTAAAAAGTCAGCTTAAATTTTGATATAACAAAAAACCCATTCAAAAAAATTTTTTGAGTGGGTTTTTTTTGTTGGGCTTTTTCTACTTTAAAATTGCCGAACACAACGTGTATGTATTGATTTTGTTGTATCTTCAGGGGCATGGCAACCATATTCTATTGTATTGGTTTCATTGTTTGTATATTGATATTTATGTTGTCCTGCAGGACAGCCGTTATCCGAAATCCATGTATATTCACGATGGAAATAACCAAATCTTTTAAGTTCAACAGAAGATGGAATATGCCAATTTGAATTTGGGCAGTCACTTTCTGAATATCTGGTTTGTCCATAAGCTTTCCAAGCCAATGCGAAACAGTTTGATGTTATCCAACCGGCATCATTTTCCTGAGCGGGAGAGCGCCGTTGAATTTGTGGACAACATTTATAGCAAGTTCCGGAGCTTGAGCCGCAAGAGCAGGTTTTAGAGGATGTATCGGAATATCCGTTAGAACAAGAAGTTGAGTATCCGGAAGGACATGAATAACTGTGGCTATGAGGCGGAGTTGAATTGCAGGAAGTGCACTTACCGCAAGAGTTCGTGGAAGCACAGCCGTAAGAGCATG
>CAJUCZ010000046.1 GCA_910585375.1 uncultured Alphaproteobacteria bacterium
GAGAAGGAGAAGGAGAAGGAGAAGGAGAAGGAGAAGGAGAAGGAGAAGGAGAAGGTGAAGGTGAAGGTGAAGGTGAAGGAGAAGGTGAAGGAGAAGGTGAAGGTGAAGGAGAAGGTGAAGGTGAAGCGCTGTTATTCTTCCAGCGCTTTGACTTCGGCATCTTCCGTTCGTTTATTATCAAAATATACAAAATACTGATAAAGATGGGCGTTAAAAGACATTTTTACAGCCACGTTCAAGTATATCAGCAACAAAAACACTGCCGAGAAGCATAATCGCAGCGGCAGGCTGTCTGCGACCAGATTACCCGCAATACCCAGCAATGTCATCAGAAAAATTATCGGCAACGACATTACAATATAGCCCCAGAATATTTTATTTGAATTTCCTTTGGTGATTTCAAAAGACTTTTTCAGTTTCATATTTTCATTATCAACCGCAGCACCGCTTAAAACAAGGCTCAGCCGTGATAATATGATCATGGCGGCAAGAATACTGACCATTACCAGCAGGAACAACTGTTTTGACCAGATGTCCTGATGTCTGTTTGTATAAAAGACCATCGCGCCGAGGATTTGTCCGAAGACAACGCCGGGGATAACGTCTATTGCCAGCTGGTAGCCCAAGACTTTCAGTTCCCTGACGCCAAAACGAAAAGCAAACGGCCGCGGCCG
Source organism: uncultured Alphaproteobacteria bacterium (assembly GCA_910585375.1). Classification (GTDB taxonomy): domain Bacteria; phylum Pseudomonadota; class Alphaproteobacteria; order RF32; family CAG-239; genus MGBC133411. Next base: position 675 of record CAJUCZ010000046.1, read on the forward strand.
GTCTTTCAAAATCACAAAGCGGGCAAAAGCAACCATAACATAAGCCGAAAACAAAGTTGTCAGCGCCACCACGCCCATATAAGCCGATGGCGCGGCCGTACAATTTTCTATCTGTGCCATGGAGCAAAACAGCGGTGTTCCTGCCAGAGCCTCGTAAGCGACAACCAGCAGCCCCGGAATAACAATGGTGAGTACCGTCTTCAGGTTAATCAAAAAATAGCCAAAGCTGCGGCTCAGGCATTCGAGCCATGGCAAAACGATTATCGGTTCTTTATTCATGGCAGTTTTCTCCACGCAAAAATAATTTTAAACTATAACTCAGCCCCATTATCCAGGCGATGGCCATTAAGATTAAAAAATCATATATAAATTCCGAAGAAAAGGCAACATACAACGGATGTGCGATTTCGATACCGGCATAACCGCCCAGCAGGGCGCCAGACAGATAAACAAAAAGCAACATCATTATGAACAAGACAATCAAAATTTTCAGATTTGCCCCTGAAGTTTTGCGCCAGACTTCCCGCCAGCCCAAGCCGGCATCCCCTTCGGCCGCTGCCGACAACAGCGGCAACATCCGCATTCCGAACAGCGGGATAATAAACAGAAAAAAGAAAAAGGCAAACACCGCCACCTCTACCCGCCAATCCGGATTAGGAACGCGCTCCGCCAGATAGAAGAAAGAAACCAGCGGAAAAACAAACAAACCCAAAAAGCCAAGAACTGTCAGCAAAGTCATGGCAAACTTTTTTCCGGGTCTGAAAATTTCCGGCCAAAACAATTTTTTTTCTGACATACACCGCTGCCAGCTTACCATAAACAGCACGCCCAGAAGCAGTTTCAGCAGCAGCCCCAGCGCATAAAGCCAAAGAGATGAGGAGCAATAAAAAGCCTCATCGCCGCTTTTCAGCGAACAAATAAAAGGAAAACCGGTCAGACAGGAAATCAGCGCCATCAGTCCGCCAAACAAAAACGCCAGTCCCAGAAAACTGCCGAAAGAATCAATAAAAAGGCGGAACGGATCCAGCAACAGCGGCAAAAACCTGATTTTTGGCCATTCCTTATTGTCATCGGCAGAGGCGGACGGACAACTCTGGCGGGCCAAGGAACAGAATTTGTTAAAAACATTTGCCATTTTACAGCTCCTTTACATAAGAAACGCCGGGGAGACCGCGGATTTTGCTCAGCACATCATTGGCAAAAGCAAAACCGCCGGCCAGTTGAATACGAATATCCCATTCATTATTCTCCGGCTTTAAATATATCTTATTTACGCCGTTTCTATCATGACGCAGAATTTCTTTCAACGGGGCAACGGCTTCAACGCTGTTCAAACCGATGACCAGCCCGTTTACTCCGTCGGCGATTGCCTGATCCAGAGTCTCAACCGAATTAATCATTACCCGAGGATTGGCGCCCTCTTCCTGTTTTTCAACCGTTACACCGACCAGAAGCGGCAAACCGGAATTGATTGTATCTTCATATTTTGCCAACAAATCGGAAAACAAAATTCCTTCAAAACCGCTGGAGGCATCCGACAAGCCGAGAAAAGCGTATTTGTTGCCGTTTTTGCTGATGCGTTTTTGGAAAGTGCTGACGCAGCCGGCCAATTTGGCGCGCACCGTATCGCCAACCTTAATGCCGCTGAAAACCTCCGCACAACTTTTAACGCCCAGACGCTCCATGCCGGAACGATAGCTGTCCAACGGATGCGCAGAAAGATAAAAGCCGACGGCCTCAGCCTCGAGTTTGAGTTTTTCCAACTCCGGCCAATCCGGTTTTTCGGCCAGTTTGACTTTTGACTGCAGCTCTTCCGCGCCAAACAGTGAAGACTGCGAGCTGGTTTTTAATTCATTGGCAGAAGAAATGTGCTGCATAATCGTATCGACATTGGCAAAGAGTTTGCCGCGGTTCTTTTCCAGACAATCAAACGCGCCGGCTTTAATCATATTTTCGAGCTGGCGGCGGTTGCTGTTGGCCAGCGGCATGCGGTGGATGAAATCCGAAATGTCTTTAAACGGCCCGCCCTGTTCGCGAATCTCCTCAATCACCTTCATATTGGCCATGCCCACGCCTTTAATAGCGGCCAACGCGTAGCGGATGTTGCCGTCTTCCACAGTAAAGTCCGCGCCTGATTTGTTAATATCCGGCTGCAAGACCTTAATGCCCATTTTTTTGCATTCTTCTTTATAAAAGAGCAGTTTGTCGGTATTGGTAATATCAAAAGCCATGATGGCGCACATAAATTCCACCGGATAATGGGCTTTTAAATATGCCGTCTGGTATGAAATCAGCGAATAGGCCGCGGCGTGCGACTTGTTAAAACCATAGGACGCAAATTTTTCCATCTGGTCAAAAATTTTGGTGGCGACATCTGCATCAATGCCTTTGGCAACGGCGCCTTCGGTAAACATCTTGCGCTGTTTCGGAATCTCGTCGCGCATTTTTTTACCCATAACCTTACGCAGTTTATCCGCGCCGCCCATGGTATAACCGCCCAGAGCCTGCGCAATTTTCATAACCTGTTCCTGATAGACCATAATGCCGTAGGTTTCATCAAGAATCGGCGCGAGGTCAGGATGAAGATAGGTAATCTCCTCCTCACCGTGCTTGCGGCGGATGTAGCTCGGAATGTTGTCCATCGGCCCCGGACGATACAAAGACACGATAGCGATCAAGTCCTCAAAACGGTCAGGCTTGATTTGTTTATGAACGTCCTGCATACCGGCAGATTCAAACTGGAAGACGCCGATTGTATCACCGCGCTGCATGAGCTCATAAGTGATTTTATCATCAAGCGGAATATCGCTCATAATTAATTCAACGCCATAGTCTTTTTTAACCCAGTCGACGGCGCGCTGAATAACGGTAAGCGTTTTTAAGCCCAAAAAGTCAAACTTAATCAGTCCGGTTTCTTCAACAAATTTCATGTCATACTGCGTGACCGGCATATCGGAGCGCGGATCTTTATACAGCGGCGTCAATTCTTCCAGCGGGCGGTCACCAATCACCACACCGGCCGCGTGCACACCGGAATGGCGGTACAGGCCCTCCAGCTTCATGGCTATATCAAACAGCTTGTTGACCTGCGGATCGTTCACGCGCATTTCCTCAAGTTCCGGCACCTGATCAAGAGATTCCTGCAAAGTCGGATTTTTGCCCTGAACGCCGGGGGGAATCATCTTACTGATGCGGTCAGCCTGAGAATAAGGCATTTGCAAAACGCGGGCAACATCGCGAATCACCGCTTTGGACTGCAATTTACCATAGGTGATAATCTGCGCCACATGGTCAAAACCGTATTTGTTTTGCACATACTCAATGGTTTTGCCGCGGTTTTCCTGACAGAAGTCAACGTCAAAGTCCGGCATGTTGACACGTTCCGGATTTAAGAAACGTTCAAACAGCAGGTTCAGTTTCATCGGGTCCAAGTCGGTAATGCGGAGCGACCATGCCACAATTGATCCGGCGCCGGAACCACGCCCCGGCCCGACCGGAACACTATGGTCTTTTGACCATTGAATAAAGTCCGACACGATCAGGAAATAGCCGGGGAAGCCCATTTTTTTGATAACGCTTAATTCATATTCCAGACGCGCGTAGTATTCTTCATCAATCTTTTTGCGTTCTTCTTCCGTCATCTCCGGCGTATAAACCGTGGCTTCCATACGCTTGCGCAAGCCCAGATGAGCCTGTTCGTCAATATAGTCATCCTGCGTTTTGCCGTCCGGACATTCAAAAATCGGCAGCAACGGATCAACCTTAGACGAAAGGTAGTTACAACGCATGGCGATATTAACGGTATTCTGCACCGCTTCCGGCAGGTCTTTGAACAGCTCAACCATTTCGTCCTGTGAGCGCAGCCGGTTGTTCGGCGAAAAGCGTTTACGGTTGGGATTGGCGACGACTTCGCCGGCGGCAATACACACCAGTGCATCATGCGCCTCATACATATCGGTATCAAAGAAAAAAGCCTCATTGGTGGCAACCAGAGGGATATTGTATTTATAAGCCCAGTCGATGAACGTGTCTTCGGTTTTTTGTTCTTCTTCCAATCCGATACGGGCAATTTCCATATATAACCGGTCGCCGAAATATTTTTGCAGTTCCTGCAGCATATTTTCTGCTTCCTGCGCGCGGTTTTCCAGAAACAAACGGCCAAGCGGCCCTTCCACTCCGCCGGTCAGCATTATCAGTCCGGCATTAAACTTTTCCAACTCCGCCAGTGTTATCTGCGGCTTTTCCTGAGGGCTGGGCAAATCCAGATAAGCACGTTTCATCAGGTGCATAATATTGCCGTAGCCTTCGGCGTTCATTACCAGCAGCACGATTTTGTCCGGCTCGACAATGCGGCCTTTGCATTTTAACAAGTCTTGCGAATCGGGATTGCGAAGATAGAACTGGGCGCCGAGAATCGGTTTTACGCCTTCGTCCGAGGCATATTTGGAAAATGCTTTGCCGCCGAAAATATTGGCGGTGTCAGTCACTGCAACCGCTGCAACACCTTGATCGTGCAGTTTGTGAATCAGCTTGGGCACCGGCATAGCACCTTCGGACAGAGAATAAGCGGTGTGCACCCGCAGATGTACAAATTTCGGTTCTGACATTTATTTTGCGCAGTTATAAATTTCTGTTGCGTTTATCATAGCGGTTTTGGTAAACGGACTCAATAAAAAAAAGCAATTTTCTCTCTCTTTTCTTCTGTTATATTTTTCTTTCAAATTTCCCTCCCTCTGAAGCACTCTTTTTTTAATTTTCTCATCATGGGATGTTTAGTCCTCTCCTTCCCTCTCCTTCCCTC
>CAJUCZ010000047.1 GCA_910585375.1 uncultured Alphaproteobacteria bacterium
TCCTGACAGTCCGGCAGGAAGCAGATACCACAATAAGCGTTGGAGGGCGGGAGGAAAGCCAATAATGCGGCAGAGCATACTGCCATTTTAAGTTTCATATGTAGCATAGTATTTTTCATGGTTATCCTCCCTTAATAAAAATTCTTTTCAAAGCACGTTCTTTGTCACATCCTCACCATAGCACCGCGGGTCATGGGGCACTGTACAAACTAATGCCTCACCCGCCGGGTGCGCCGCGCACCTGCCGAGCAGGTTGCTTTTTTCTTTATCTGGGCAACCCAGTGCCCGGAATGGTTAATACTAATGTCACTATAGCACAAGAAAACGCAAGAGTCAATACATAATAAAAAGATAGGTGGGTATTTTGGACAGCAGGGTGGGAAAAGCAGAGGGATTTTGGCTAAAGAGGGTAGGTGTAGCGGGGAAGGGGAAGAGGAGGGAGACAGAGAAAGGGAAGTGAGAAAAAGTGGCAGGGGTGGGCAAAAAAATGTGAGACCGGAGAACAAACAAAGACAGGAAGAGACAGGAAAGCCGGGAGAGGGCAGAGGAGAGAAAATGGGAATGGCAAGAATGGGAAAAGGTGAGGGAGCGAAGAACGGCGGGTTAGGGGAGCGGTGGAAAGCGAGGAGAGGGAGAGAAAAAGTGAAGGGAGGCGGGAAAAGTGGAAAGAGAGAAAGCTGGAAAGGGAGAGGGATGAAGTGAAGGTTGAAGGGAAGGTCGAAAGAGTTTGGATGGGTGAAGAGTGGGGAGAAAGAGGTGGGGGAAGAAGGCTGGATGTGCTTAAACAGGTTGCAGGGAGAAGGGATAGGCGTGAGAGGTTGTAAAAAACCGGAATTCAATATTCCGGTTTTTTACAGAGCCCAATCGAGTGTTAATCATCTCCGATACGCAATGCTTCAATGAATGCACTTTGCGGGATTTCAACCTTACCGAACTGGCGCATTTTCTTTTTGCCTTTCTTTTGTTTTTCCAGCAATTTACGCTTACGGGTAATATCGCCGCCGTAACATTTAGCCGTCACGTCTTTACGCAGAGCGGAAATGGTTTCGCGTGCAACGATCCGTCCGCCGATTGCGGCCTGAATCGGGATTTTGAACAAATGCCGCGGTATCAGGTCTTTTAATCTTTCACAAATTTGGCGGCCGCGGCTTTCGGCATCGCTGCGATGGCTTAAAAAGGCCAAGGCGTCAATCGGTTCTTCGTTAATCAAAATTTCAACTTTGACCAGATCCGACTCTTCGTAACCGACAATCTCGTAGTCAAAACTTGCATAGCCGCTGGTAATGGATTTGAGGCGGTCATAGAAGTCGAATACAATTTCGTTAAGCGGGATTTTGTAAACAACCATGGCACGGGTGCCGGCATAAGTCAGTTCCAGTTGTTCGCCGCGGCGTTCGGTACAAAGTTTTAAAACTGCGCCTAGATAATTGTCCGGTACCAGAATGGTGGCTTTAACCCAGGGTTCTTCAATTGATTTAATCAGGGTCAAATCCGGCATGTCGGCCGGGTTGTGCAAGGTAATTTGTGTGCCATCGGTCATGTTGATGTTATAAGCAACGGACGGTGCGGTAATAATCAGATCCAAATCGAATTCGCGTTCAAGACGTTCTTCAATGATTTCCATATGCAGAAGCCCGAGGAAACCGCAACGGAAGCCCAGTCCTAAAGCCGCCGAGTTTTCGTTTTGATAATCAATACTGGCATCGTTTAATTTGAGTTTGGCAAGGGCATCTTTTAAGGCCTCGTATTCGCTGCTGTCAACCGGAAAGATTGAGCAGAATACGACCGGAACGGAGGGTTTGAAGCCCTGCAGCGGTTCTGTGCAGGGGACTTTGTGTTCCGTAATCGTATCACCAATCTGACAGTCACTGACGCTTTTGATGCTGGCGGTAATAAAGCCGATTTCTCCCGGATAAAGCGCGTCAATATCCTGCATTTTGGGTGTAAAGATACCTACTTTGTCAACGAGATAAGTGCTGTTGTTGGACATCATGCGGATTTGGGTTTTGCGTTTTAAGACACCGTCCTTAATCCGTACCATGATAATAACGCCGAGGTATGGATCATACCAACTGTCGATCAGCAGCGCTTTGAGCGGTGCGTTTGCATTTCCCTCAGGTGCCGGCAGGCGCTGAACAACAGCTTCAAGCAGCTTGTCAACTCCCAGACCGGTTTTGCCGGAAGTTTCGACGGCGTCGGACGTATCCAGTCCGATAACATCTTCAATCTGGGTTTTGACTCTTTCGGGTTCGGCCGAAGGGAGATCAATCTTGTTCAAAACCGGAATAATCTCATGGTTGTTGTCAATGGCCAGATAGACATTAGCCAACGTCTGGGCTTCTACGCCCTGTGTGGCGTCGACAACCAGTATGGAGCCTTCGCAGGAAGCAAGAGAACGTGAAACTTCGTAAGAAAAATCCACGTGTCCCGGTGTGTCCATCAGGTTAAGCTGATAGGTTTTGCCGTCTTGGGCCTTATAATTCAGGCGGACGGTTTGTGCCTTAATGGTAATGCCTCGTTCGCGTTCAATATCCATTGAATCCAAAACCTGTTCCTGCATTTCACGTTTTTCCAATCCGCCGCAGAATTCAATCAGACGGTCGGCCAGAGTGGATTTGCCGTGGTCAATGTGGGCAATGATGGCAAAGTTGCGGATTAAGCTTAAATCTGTGTTCATTTTGTTTTTTTATTCCCGTAGATTATTATTGCTTTAGAAAATAAATGAAATTTTTAGATTAAGCAATATAATATTGATTGTACTAATCAAGAAAAGCGGTTATACTGATATAAAAAATACAGAAGGAGGCGTGCAATGAGAAAATTGGTTGATATTGATTACGGTTCCAGCCGGTATGATGAGCTGGTTGAACTACGCTATAAAATCCTTTTGAAGCCTTTGGGGCTGAAGTTTTTGGATGCATATCGTCCTCAGGAGGCAGGATATTTGCATGTCGGCTGTATTGAAAGTCTGGACGACAGGCTGATTGGCGGGCTGATGCTGATACCGGTAGACAATGAGGTTATCCGGATGATGCAGGTGGCCGTGGACACAAAATATCAAGGAGAAGGTGTTGGGCGTCAGTTGGTTGAGTATGCTGAAAAGCGTGCCAGAGAAGCCGGATATTCGGTTTTGGTTATGCATGCCATGCTTTCGGTAGTGGATTTTTATGAAAAAAACGGTTTTGTGCAAGAGGGCGATATTTTTGAAGAAAACGGCATTACCTTTGCCAAGATGGTGAAAAAGCTTTAGCCAACGGACGTAAAAATGACCCAATCCGCAAAAAAATATCCGATATTGCTCAAGACGGTTTGCGCGTTGTATGTTTCCGACCGGGCGTCGGAAGCGGAGATGTTGATGGCGGAAAGGCTTTTGCCGCCCGAGAAAAAAGAACAGATTCCTGATGTTAAAGACAGGATGGCCTATATTGCGCGCAAGAATCGGCGAGATGAAAATGTCTTGCCTTTTATTGAGGTTTATGAGGCTTTTAATGCTTTGGATGATTATTATCGGGCTGATGGCATGAACGAATGTTTTCAACGGTCCGATCCTTTGTATGAAGAAGCCTTTTGTGCTCTGGAAAAGATGACGAAAATCAAAAAGTATCTGACGGCTGATGAAACAGAGCATTTGGAAAAAGATTTTAAAAATCTGAAAATGACGTTAAAGCAGGAATTGCCGCCGCGATTGCGAAAATGTAAAGCAGAGGGAAAAAAAGCAACGGAAATCGGTCATGGGCCGTTGGAAAAGGCTTTTAAAGCTTCGGCACGGGCGTTTAAATATAAAAAAATGAGCGAGCAGGAAAAGAACGAGGCTTTTAAGAAAATCCGCAATATGGCTTATGTGATGTATAATGTTATGGCTAAAAAGTTGGAGGATCCCGAACTGTGGTACGGAGAAAAAGTGCTTTGCATGGAGCAGATGATTGCGGCTGTCAACTGGCTGGACTGGAAAAGAAGTGACAAGTTTAAGCGTAAGCAGGAAATTTATCACAATCTGGCAGAACTGCATAAAAAGCATAAGTGTTTTGCCGAGGCAGGAAGAGCGGAAATTATGGAAAAGCGTTTTGCCGGTTCTCTTGACAACATGGTGGCTTATACGGTGAAGAAAAAAAGCAGATATGAGAAATTTTTTGAAAGATAAAGCTTTATTAGGTTAAAACCCCTTAAACGTGGATTTGTTTAAGGGGTTTTTTGTATGTTTTTATATTTTTTCTTTAGCCAAAATCCCTCTGCTTTTCCCACCCTGCTGTCCAAAATCTCCACCCATCCTTTCATTATGTATTGACTCTTGCGTTTTCTTGTGCTATAGTGACATCAGTATTAACCATTCCGGGCACGCTGCTGTTCAGATAAAGAAAAAAGCAACCTGCTCGGCAGGCGGCCGAACGTCGGCAGCGATCGGTTTATACAGTGCCTTAGAGACCGCGATGCTTCGGCGGTAATTTATGACAAAGTATGTGCTTTGAATAACAACAGAAAAAGAATTTTTATTAACCATTCTGGGCACGCTGCTGTTCAGATAAAGAAAAGAACAACGTGACAGCTTTGGCACGGCGTTGACAGCCGACCGGGTAAAGCACGTTTGCTTTGGGAGGAAGCCGATGAAAAACATTAACAGAAATATGCTACACATGAAACTTAAAATGGCAGTATGCTCTGCCGCATTATTGGCTTTCCTCCCAACCTCCGCTTATTGTGGCGTTTGTTTCCTGCCCGACTGTCAGGATTCCGATACCTTGCACGGCGATGTAAACATGAATGTCAATAATGACACTGAATGGTGTGAGAAGAAAGGATACACCTATTATTCCTCCGGTAAAT
>CAJUCZ010000048.1 GCA_910585375.1 uncultured Alphaproteobacteria bacterium
GAAAGCCAATAATGCGGCAGAACATACTGCCATTTTAAGTTTCATGTGTAGCATAGCGTTTTTCATGGTTATCCTCCCTTGAAAAGTTCAAATACTAATGTCACTATACCACAGTAAAACGCAAGAGTCAATATATAATGAAAAGATGGGTGGAGATTTTGGGCAGAGAGATAGGAAAAGCAGAGGGATTTTGGCTAATCAGGGAGAGGCAAGTGGGGAAGAGGAGAAAGAAAGGAATGAAGCGGGTGGAAAAAAGGCAGTAAGTGTGAGGGAGGAATGGGAGCGGCGGATATTGGGGTACAGCACAAACTGAGCGCCACCCGCCGCACGGGTTATTCTGCCGCTTTGGCGAGGTTCATTCCAAGTTTCTGTCGCAAATATTTTGCCGTATGACTGATTTTTGACTTTGCCACTTGTTCAGGCGTTCCTTTTGTTACAATTGACCCGCCGGCATCGCCGCCTTCCGGCCCGATGTCAATAATATAATCGGCAGTCTTAATCACATCCAGATTATGTTCGATGATAATAATGGAATTTCCCTGATCCACCAGCTTTTGCAAAACCTTCAGCAGCTTGTTGATATCCTCAAAATGCAGACCGGTTGTCGGCTCATCAAGAATATACAAAGTTTTTCCGGTCGCCCGTTTGGAAAGCTCCTTGGAAAGTTTAACTCGCTGCGCCTCGCCGCCGGAAAGGGTAGTGGCCGGCTGTCCGAGATGAATATAGCCGAGACCGACTTGCCGCAGTAAATCCAAACGGTTGCGGATTGACGGGATTGCGTCAAAAAACAGATAAGCCTCGTCCACGGTCATATCAAGAACATCGGCAATGGATTTTCCCTTGTATTTAACCTCCAGCGTCTCCCGATTAAAACGCTTGCCTTTGCAAACATCGCATTCCACATAAATATCGGGCAGAAAATGCATTTCGATTTTGGTAACGCCGTCGCCTTTGCAAGCCTCGCAGCGTCCGCCGGCCACGTTAAAAGAAAAACGTCCGGCCGCATAACCGCGCGCTTTGGCTTCCGGCAGTCCGGCAAACCAGTCGCGGATATATGTAAACAAACCGGTATAAGTCGCCGGATTGGAACGGGGAGTCCGCCCGATCGGCGATTGGTCAATATCAATCACTTTGTCAATATTCTGAAGACCGGTCAAACGGTCATAAATACCGGCCGGTTCGCGCGATCCGTTCAGCTCTTTGTTGATGGCTTTATACAGGGTTTCCAAAATCAGTGAAGATTTTCCGCCGCCTGAAACGCCGGTAATGCAAGTCATGGTGCCGAGGGGGATTTGAATGTCAATATTCTTCAGATTATTGGTGCGCACGCCTTTCAGTCCGATAAATTTGCCGTTTCCCTTGCGGCGTTGCAAAGGAACTTCAATCTGTCGGTAGCCGTTGAGATACTGCGCTGTCAGACTGTCCGGACTTTTAAGGACTTCCTGCACGGTGCCTTGCGCCGTAACATAACCGCCGTTATGTCCGGCTCCCGGTCCCATATCGACCAGATAATCGGCGGAACGGATGGCGTCTTCATCGTGTTCAACAACAATAACGGTATTTCCGATGTCGCGAAGACGGTTCAGCGTTTCCAGCAATCGATCATTATCACGCTGATGCAGGCCGATAGACGGCTCGTCTAAAACGTATAAAACGCCGGTTAGTCCCGAACCGATTTGCGATGCCAGACGAATGCGCTGTGCCTCGCCGCCGGAGAGCGTGCCGGATTGACGCGACAAATTAAGATAATCCAGACCAATATTGTTCAAAAAGCTGAGCCGCTCAATAATTTCTTTCAGAATTTTATGGGCAATTTCCGCTTTTTTCGGCGGCAGAGACTTTTCAACATTCATAAACCAATCTCGTGCCTCTTTGATTGACATTGCCGCTGCTTCCATAATGTCCATGCCACAGATTTTTACGGCCAGAGCCTCGGGTTTCAGACGTTTGCCGCTGCAAAATTCACAAGTTGCTGCAGACTGGTATTGCGAAAATTCATCCCGCATCTGCTGGGAATCAGTTTCCAGAAAACGGCGCTCCATATTATTGACCACACCTTCAAACGGCTTATTCGTAACAAAGTGTGAATAATACATCGGAATGGCTTCATCGCCGGAACCATATAAGATGACGTCTCTGGCTTTTTGCGGCAGCTCGTTCCATGGCGTTTTGTTGGAAATTCCCAGATAATCGCATAAAGAATTCAGCGTGTCGGAGTAAAAACCGTGCTTGCGGCTGTACCATGGCAGAATAGCGCCCTGCGCAATAGATAAATTGGGGTTTGGCACAATTCGCTCCGGATCCATATAAAGCTTGGCACCGATACCGTCACAATGCGGACAGGCACCATAAGGATTGTTGAAAGAAAACAACCGCGGTTCAATTTCTTCAATTGTAAAGCCCGAAACAGGACAGGCAAATTTTGAAGAAAAAGTCGTGCGGGAATTGTCGGAAATATTTTCGGCAAAAACCAAGCCTTCGCCAAGCTTTAAAGCAGTTTCAACAGACTGAGCCGCCCGCTCGGCAATATCCGGCTTGACAACCAAACGGTCAACCACGACCTCAATGTCATGCTTCTGATTTTTACTTAAGGCGGGAACTTCATCAATGGAATAGACCGTGCCGTCAATCTTCAAACGCTGAAAGCCTTGTTTTTGCAAAGATTCAAATTCTTTTTTGAACTCGCCTTTTTTGCCGCGTGCAATCGGTGCCAACAGCATGAGTTTTGTGCCTTCCGGCATTTCCAGAATCTTGTCCACCATTTGCGAAACCGTCTGCGACTCAATCGGCAGTCCGGTCACGGGAGAATAGGGAGTTCCTGCCCGCGCCCAGAGCAGACGCATATAGTCATAAATCTCGGTCACGGTTCCGACGGTGGAACGCGGATTATGCGAAGTCGTTTTTTGCTCGATGGAAATGGCCGGTGACAATCCTTCAATTGAATCAACATCGGGTTTTTTCATCAAATCCAAAAACTGGCGGGCATAGGAGGACAGGCTTTCCACATATCGTCGCTGCCCCTCTGCATAAATCGTGTCAAAAGCCAGAGAAGACTTTCCGGAACCGGACAATCCGGTAATTACGGTAAGCTTGTCCTTCGGGATGTTAATATCCACGTTTTTAAGATTGTGTTCTCTTGCGCCTTTGATTTCAATAAATTTGCTTTCCGCCATATCTTATACTCCTGCAAGGAATATAGTTATTATTGATAAGAAAGGCAATAAAAAAAGATATAAAAAGACGGAACCATATTGGAACAAAATATGATTCCGCCGAAAGCAATTAAACTCAATTTCTAATAACAGCCGGAATTGCGTTCGCATTCCGGTGCATTGGAATATTGTCTGCAGGAATCGCAGGAACCGCCGCTGGACATACAACTGTTATATTGTCGGCAGTCATAGACGCATGTTCCGCCGGAAAGATAGGCTTCGGGGTAACAGCTGCCTCTTTTGTACAAGCCGCCGCATTCATAATATTCCGCAGGTTCAGTATAAGCTTGGCTGTAAGAAAGATTATAGCTGGAGTCACATTTTGTACATTTATAGCAAGTACCTGAAGTCGCTCCACAAGAACAGGTTTTGGAAACTGTCGATTGTTTGTACCCTGTGCCGCAGCTTGAAGATTGAGAACCTGACGGACAGGAATAACTGTGTGTGTGGCTGGAGCTGCAAGAAGTATAACAAGTACTTCCGCAAACTGTTGTTGTTGAACATGTCATACCAGCCGGTTTAGATGAATAATATCCCTTACCGGAACAAGTGTCGGTACATGAAGGAGTGGACGGTGTAGAAGAACCGGAGCCGGAACCTGATCCTGAACCTGAACCTGAACTTCCACCGTTGTTTCCCCCGCCTGATTCTGAACCGGAAGAAGCAGTGTTGCAGGTTTTGCATTGGGAACAACAGGGGCAGTAAGAGGCACATCCGTTAGAACCGCAAGAAACATGGGTTGAATGAGTGCAGCAAGACCCGCAGCATTTTCTGGTGCCGCCGCACCCGTCGGAACAAGAATAGCAGTTGCATCCGCTTTCATCACCATAAGGCGTACAGCATGATTGATAAGGATAATAGCATGTTTTCGTGCGGCATCCGTTCTTGGTCGACCCGCCGCAACCTCCGGGGTTAGAGGTTGAAGTGCCTGACGGGCAGTTTGGATTGCAGGTGTAATAGCAGGTATAACCGCAGCCGTCAGAGCCGTTTGCTCCGT
>CAJUCZ010000049.1 GCA_910585375.1 uncultured Alphaproteobacteria bacterium
TTAGAACGCATGCTTGCAGTAAGTGAAATATCAGCCATTTTTTTTCTCCAATTCTTTGGAACACATAACGTGTTGGGTTAAAACCGTGTGATTGTTCTTCTAACAATACAAAGTTTAGTATATCACAAAATTCACTGTCTTGCAAATTTAAAATGACCAGCAAGACAGCCGGCTATATTCTTTTATACAAAAAATACAGCCATATTAAAAGGTTACATCAAAAAGATTAATTAAAGTTTAAAGAGATTTTCAGACCGTTTTTTCAGTCTTTACGGGTCGTTTGGCAATTGCCGCATCAATATAAGCTTTGATGTTTTTGCCAAAAGTTTGGCGGATATACCGGGTTAACGATGATGGACGCTCCTGATACGAATCGGCCTGAGACTGTGCTTGCAGCAATTGCTCCACGTTCAGCCGCTGCTCAATGCTGTTTCTTTCTTCCGCAGCATCAGGAGCGCCGCGGACAGAGGCCAGATTGTATAAAACGTGCGCCGTGGCATAGTTTGGCGTGACTTTCACACCGCCGGTCAACATATTTGCCAGCATCATCATAGCGTCCAAATTCCCCTGCCGAAGAGATTTTTGCAGATAATTAATGCTCTTGCCGTAATTTTGCGGCGTTCCCTGACCGTCCCGATATAGCATTCCAGTCATAAGCTGCGCGTCATCATAACCGGCATCCGCCGACGCTTTTAACAAATCAAACGCCCGTGCATAATCCTGCGGAACCACATGTCCTTTATAATAAGCATAGCCGAGCATAAACTGTGCGGTCGGATTTCCGGCCTGAGCCGCAATCACAAAATAGTTTATCGCTTCTTTGCTGTCTTTTTGCACGCCGCTGCCGGCCAGATATAAAAAGGCCAGATTAACTGCCGCTTCGGTGTTTCCGAGCTGAACAGCCTTTTTGAAGAGCTCTGCCGCCATGGCAAAATTCTGCCCGACTCCGATGCCGCTGTAATACAGGCTTGCCAGATTGTTCACTGCAATATTATCGTTTTGCGCTGCAGCCAGTTTATAGTAATGAAAAGCCTTTTTCTGGTCGATTTTGATATCGTTTTCACCATAAAGATAAATGTAGCCTAGTGCCATTTGAGAATTCAGATTTCCCGAGTCGGCCTCTCTGGTGAGTCTTTGCAGTTTTGTTTCTTCCGGTTCTTTTTTTTCGGCAGATTGTGTTTTGTCATCAGGCTTTTTTTCATCGCCGCCGAAGTTAAAAAACGAGAAAATACTGCTTCTTTCAGTACTTCCTTCCGCTGCCTGAGCAAAAAACGTCGGTACCGAAAGTAAAAAAACTAAACTCAAACACATAATCTTTTTCATCTTTTTGCCTTTATCAAAACTCGATGTATTTAGACTTATATTATCAGCTAAAACTTTCTCAATTGTTAATCCTTAAATAAAAGGCGGTATATGAATATACCACCTTTTGAAAGAGTTAAGAATAATAAAGGCCGGCTTAGCCAAACAGTTGCAATACAGCCTGAGAAGCCTGAGAAGCCAAACTCAGAGAGTTGACCGCCAGTTGCTGTCTGGTCTGCAAAGCCAGCATGTTTGCGCTTTCTTCGTTCATATCGGCCAACACCAGCTTGTCGGAACCTTCTTCCAAAACGTTAATCAGATTGTCAGTAAAGTTTTCGCGGGTTTGAACAATAGAGTAGTTGTTGCCGAAGTCACTGGCCATACCGCGCAATGTGGTGATGGCATCTTCAACATAAGTAATGGTTTCGTCAATGTCTTTATCCAAATTCCAGCCGCCTTTAGTAATAGCTTCAAGGCCAAGGCCTTTGGATGACGCGTCAACGCCTTTAACTTCAATCGTAGAAGAACGATCTTCGTTAAAGATAACTTTCAAATCGTTTTCCTGCAACAGGTTAATACCCTTATAACCGGAGTCTTTGGCAACCTGGTCAATCTGGGTGAGAATTTCATTGAACTGGGCAACATATTTATCGCGTTGCTCAATAGCGGCTTCATCAGTGACTCTGGTCTCAATCTGACCGGAAACGCCTTGCAAAACTTTAGAATCCGGCGTATCGGTCGTGATGTTAATGGAAACGCCGGCTTCATCAGCTTCTTCACTGGCTTTAATAACCAACTTTCCGGTATTGGGGTCAAGCTCTGCAGTCACAATCGGTTCATCGGTAGCGCCGTCAAACTGTTCGGTTAAAGCATTCAACTGATCAACAACATCCTGAACAGTTGAATCTTCAGTCAAAGTAATTGATTTCATTGCTGTATCTTGTACCAATGTATTGCCGGTCGGCCCGCCTTCTGCATCACCGCCGAGAGTCACGGTGCTGTAACCGGTAACCATAACGGATGCCCCTTCATTAGAATCCAGTTTTAAACTGTCATCAGTCAAAGTAGCGGTAAATGCATCTTTGCCGAATTTGTCATCAAGAGCTTTCTGAATATCGGCTGTAGTAAAGCTGTCACCACCTGCAACGGTATGTTCAATTGTGACCAATTGTTCTTCGCCGTTAACCATCAATTTCAAATCAAAACTCGCCGTACCCGTTTTTGAAGCTGTAAATGCAGTATCAATTCCGGTCATTTCAACAGTTGTCGTAGACTTGTCGGCTCTTGCGTCAACGGAAATTGTACCGGCCCCGACTTTCTGATCTGCTTTTAATGTACGGGTTGAAGAGACTTTTATTTTCATGTT
This sequence comes from uncultured Alphaproteobacteria bacterium, assembly GCA_910585375.1. Taxonomy (GTDB): domain Bacteria; phylum Pseudomonadota; class Alphaproteobacteria; order RF32; family CAG-239; genus MGBC133411. Next base: position 2,669 of record CAJUCZ010000049.1, read on the forward strand.
GTTGGCAATATCACGCGCCGAGTTGGCAACGGATTTTGCCTGCTGTGTGAAAGCGGTAATCGTTTCAATACCTTCATTGGCGGCTTTCAAAGTCTGCACGCCTTGACCCATGCTGTCCAACAAGGCTGACAAATCAGAAGCCCGGTTGGTTAAAGACTGAGAGGTATAGTAAGAAGACGGATTGTCAATCGCGGAGTTTACTTTCTTGCCGGTAGACAAACGTTCTTGCGTCATATCCATCAGGCTTTGGGTGTTCTGCAAAGATAAGAGGTTAGAACGCATACTTGCAGTAAGTGAAATATCAGCCATATTTTATTCTCCAATTCTGTGAACCACAGTGTTAAAAATTTTCGCTTATTAAATTCTTAATAATTAATTAAAAGATTAAGAACAAATTAACATTTTGTAAATATCTTTTTATAACTTTTAACAGGCAATTGTCATATTTTTTTCGCAAAAAGAAATAAATACGGCTTTCCTGTATTTTTGTTGTTCTATGTCTTTCGGTGTTAAAATTATTAAGAAGATTAAACGCCTGTCAGGTAAAGAACAACCGTTGCGGGATATTATGCAAATTATATGCCAAAGTTCTAAAATCCGTTTGCGTGACATAAAGCAATTATTGTGAATATTCATTTATATAAGTGCTTTTCCGGATTTGACATCCTGAGATTTTTATTTTTTTGCCGTTTATTCTTTCCCTAAAGCATCATGCCTCCGTCCGGCACGGTTTGGGGTGCCCTTTGCGAATAGCTTAGGTTTTGGAGCAAAAGCCGAAAGTTCCACATATTTCCCCCTCTTTGCTAAGAGGGGGACAGGGGGAGTTAGACCCCGCCCTTTAACGAGTACTTCTTAGTCTTTGTGAAAAAGAGGAAATTAAAAACACATTGTGCCTTCTTGCCGTCTTAGCCTTGTGCTTAGACGGCCTGAACTTTTTCACGAAGACTTAGAAAACGAGTTCAGGGCTAGTACTTTTGGTTACTTTTGTTACATGACAAAAGTAACATAAAGAAAAA
>CAJUCZ010000050.1 GCA_910585375.1 uncultured Alphaproteobacteria bacterium
GCGGTAAGTGCACTTCCTGCAAGTCTGCTCCGCCGCCCCCGGCTAATCCGTGGGTAAGGTATAGGAAACATGTTGAAACTGGATCAAGATGTGTAGATTCCAGTCAGGCTGTTTGTAAGTCCGATGGACGGATTTGTATATCAGGAAGTCAATATCTTAGCGCTTGTCGGTTAGACTTTGGTTGCTATAATAAAAATACTGGTGAATATAAATCTAATGGAGAAAAGAATATGGTGCTGCAATATAACGGAGCTCCGGTCTTTTCGTCGTATGATGACTGTAAAGCTAATAAAACCGGAGACTGTTATTCTTCATCATCAGTCAATTACATGGGGACGGTCATCGGAATTACTTCCACTGCTTGTAATTCTGATGGAACAACATCAGACTTCTGGTAGATTAATCAAATTGTCTATTAAAAAAAGGACACTGGCAAATACCGGTGTCCTTAAATATTGTTTGAAAAATCTTAAGCCGTTTGTTCTTTCTTAACTTCGGCTGCTTTTTGATAACAGTTGCAATGGCAAACGCCTTTTTCCTCGATATCTTTGCGGCATTGTTCAGAAATGCAATAGCGGGCGGCATTTTGCCCGTCGCATGGACATCTCTGCCATTCGGCGTCGCCAAACATCATGGTTTTGGCTTTGGCAATTTTTTCAATGTTTTTGGTCGGCGTATATCCGGCTTCTTCACATTTTTTAAGCATATTTTCTAAAATGGTCATAATATTTCTCTCTTTAATCAATAACTTTTATGGTAAATTTTTCGGAGCCGGCAGCCGGCACGGCAGATGCTTGTGCAGGCGGCTGATTATCCGTATTGAGATTATTTTTGCGCTTATTTTCCAAGATGTCAACAATCATATCCAGTTCTGCCACAGAAGCATATTGCAAAACAACTTTGCCGCCGCCCTGTTTGCTCGGCGTGATTTTGATTCTCAGACCCAAGGATTTTTTCAGATCCCGCTCAATGATTTCCAAATCCTCATTTTTTTTGACCGGTTTCTTTTCTTCCGCTTTGTCTTTTTTATCTTTCAGGCGGGCAACCAGTTCTTCAACCTGACGAACGCTCAAGTCTTTTTGAATAATTGCTTTTGCCAATTCTTCGGCATTTTCAAGGCCAATCAGGCAGCGGGCATGGCCGGCACTCAGCTTGCCTTCTTTGATTAATTCCTTAATCGAATCGGGCAAAGCCAGCAGGCGTAATGTATTTGCAACATGGCTGCGCGATTTGCCGACAATTTGAGACAAGGCTTCCTGTGTGTGGGAGAATTCGTCAATCAGCCGCTGAAAGCCTTCGGCTTCTTCAATGGCTGACAAATTTTCACGCAGCAGGTTTTCAACCAAAGCAACTTCTAAAACCTCTTTGTCGCTCATGTCTTTAATAATGGCGGGAACTTTTTCCAATCCGGCTTTTTGAGCCGCGCGCCACCGCCGTTCGCCGGCGATGATTTCATATTTGTCACCCTGTTTGCGCAACAAAAGCGGCTGCAGAATGCCTTTTTCTTTGATTGAATCTGACAATGCATTCAAGGCTTCTTCGTCAAATTCTGTTCGGGGCTGATATTTTCCTGCAACAATTTGATTCACAAATATTTCCGTATCAGCAGGATGAGCGGCGGAAGAATCGGTCGGAAGCAAAACATCGTCCGCCGTCAAATCATCATCGCCGAGCAGAGCACCCAAACCGCGGCCAAGGCTTTTGCGTTTGTGCTGTTCCTGAATTTCGGCATGCGGCGTTTCGTTTTCACCGCTGTTCAACAATTCGTCCAATTCATTATCTAACATGCGACCAATTCCTTTTCTCTTTTTAATACTTCACCTGTCAAGCTGATGTATGCCTGCGACCCCGGACATTTGAAATCGTAAATCAAAACAGGTTTGCCGTGCGACGGTGCTTCAGAAATGCGTACGTTCCGCGGGATTACGGTATTGTAAACCTTTTTGCCGAAGAAATTGCGCACGTCTTCTTCCACCATTTGAGTCAGGTTGTTGCGTTTATCATACATTGTCAATACTACACCCTGAAGCTCTAAAGAAGGGTTAAATCTTTTCTTGATTGTATTAATATTGCGAATTAAATCAGTGATACCTTCCAAAGCCAGAAACTCACATTGCAACGGTACAATAACGGCGTTTGCCGCAACAAGGGCATTAATTGTTACAAGACTCAGAGACGGCGGGCAATCAATCAGAACATAATCATAATTGACAGCATCGCGCTGAATTGCTTTTTTCAGTGCATATTCACGATTGTCCATATCAACCAGTTCAATCTCCGCGCCGGCCAAATCTGGCGAAGAAGGCACGAGCGAGAAGTTGGGAATTTCAGTCCAGACAATGGCTTCGCTCAATTTGCGCGTGCCGACCAGAACTTCATAAGAAGAAACCATGCGGCCGCGTTTGTCGATGCCCATTGATGTTGAGGCATTTCCCTGAGGATCTAAATCAATTACTAAAACCTTTTTACCGGTTGCGGCCATGGCCGTGGCGACGTTAACCGTGGTGGTGGTTTTGCCGACACCGCCTTTGCGGTTGGCTATAGCAATTATTCTGGGCATAAAACTATCTCCTTTTATGAATATCCGTTATAATCAAAATGACGCCTTCATCATTTTCCTGACTGGGCAGGACTTCGGCATTAAACTTCCAAAGTTTTTCAGCTTCTGAAATTTCATCTGCATACGACTTGCCTTTGAGAAAAATACATTTAGTTTTGCGGGTGCAAAATTTTTGCGCATAGTTCAATAAATCACTTAATGAGGCCATGGCACGCGAGGTTATAACATCCGCCGCTTCTGCCGGAATTTCCTCGATCCTTTTATTTAAAATTTCGGCATTAGATATTTCTGTAATTTTTTTGACCTCATTTAAATACAGTGTTTTCTTTTTAATGCTTTCCACAAGCCTGAATTTTAAATACGGCGTTTTTTCTGCTGCCATAACAGCAAGCACCATTCCGGGAAAGCCTGCGCCAGAGCCAAAATCATAAACAACACCTTGCTGTGGCAGCAAAGAAAAAAGCTGCATAGAATCTAGAAAGTGACGTTTCCAAGCACCTTCCAAAGAATTTTTACTGACAAGATTCATACGTTTCTGCCACTCATGAAGTGAAGCTTCATAAGCTTTTAACTTATCCATTGCTTCACGTGAAACAGTATATTTGCACTCTAAATTTTCCATAAAATATTTATATAATTTTTATAAAAAATTTAAAATATAAAAATCTGAGTTATAAACATATATTTATGATAAAAACAGCAATACAAGA
>CAJUCZ010000051.1 GCA_910585375.1 uncultured Alphaproteobacteria bacterium
ATAAGAAAGCCTATTTTAGCACTGGCTAAAATAGGCTCTTGTCAAGTTTGGCTGGGATGGCTGGATTCGAACCAACGAATGCCGATACCAAAAACCGGTGCCTTACCACTTGGCGACATCCCAAAAAAATGTTGGTCCTGTGCACAGCCAACAACCCAGATAATACTAAATAATGCAGGCAAGCGTTATCCAGAAATATATCTGACCTATAGATACGTTAAAATTTTGCCATTTGCAAGTCTTTTTTTATAAAAATAATAATTTTTTTATTTCTTTTTAGGCGTTGGCAGAATTTTCTTTTTCTCTTCTCGGGCTTTCAAAACTTCCAAATCGCGTTCTTTGGCCATCTTGTCTAAAACGGTTTTAATTACTTTGTCCAAATCTTTTCCTTCACGATAATCCGCCGGCAGGGCAAAATTAACGCGTCCATCCCGCAAAAGAGCGATTGCTTTCTTTTTACTTTTGCTCTTGGGCGGATAAACAGCAATGGCAATACCGTTACGTTCTTTAGTCAGCTTCATTGAGGGAATATCGGTCATTCCGTCGCCGAAATAAATCATTCTGCGAAACGGAATAGGGCGTTCTTCATCCGGCATATATTCGTTGACAGCCTTGTCCTCCAATTTTCCTAGCCCTTTGTTAATTTTGGAAAGATACTGTGTCTTGGTAGAATAATTCACGACACGGGCCGGCCAGACCGGATGTCCGTCTTCATCAAAAGCAAAGGAGCAGCCGAAAATGTTTTTAAAGTATTTCTGAATTTTGGAACCGGCAATAATTTCTTCATATCCGGCGGAAATTATGTAATGCTCGATTTCCAGATCAAGCGTGCGCCCATATTCGTTAATTCGCTCAAACCACTCCTCAACGCCTTCAAAATACTCGATATTTTTTCCGGTTTGACAAAAATTTTCTTTGGTCAGGTTAATACCTTTTTCCCGAGCCATTTTTACAAAATAGTACATCGAGCCGGTAACCTGATCGGCACAGTTATCGACTGACCACTGATTTGCATGGCGCCAAAAAGTTTTAGGCTTCATCCCAAATTCCGGAATCAGTGCAAAATTTTGCATATCCGTCGTGCTCAGTGTTCCGTCAAAGTCATAAATCAATGCTACTTTAGTTTTTGCCATAATTTTTAATTATCTCCACTTGCTTTAAATCTAAAAACATTATAAAAGTAATAAGTTAAAATTTAATTATGAGTTAAAGAGGAAAATAAAATGGTAGCAAAAACGATGGACCAGTTGGTCTCACTTTGTAAGCGTCGCGGCTTTATCTTTCAGAATGCGGATATTTATGGCGGGATGCAGGGTGTGTACGATTACGGTCCTTTGGGCGTTGAGCTGAAAAACAATCTTAAGCAGGCTTGGTGGCGTTCAATGGTTTATGAGCGCGATGATATTGAAGGTCTGGATGCTGCTATTTTGACAAATCGTAAAGTATTGAAATACTCCGGACATGAAGATACTTTCTCAGATCCGATGGTGGATTGCAAAAAATGTAAAGGCCGTTTTCGCGCGGATCATATTGACGGTAAATGCCCGAACTGCGGATCAACAGATTTAACAGAACCCCGCCCGTTTAACCTGATGTTTAAAACCATGACCGGACCGGTTGAAAGTGCGGACAATCTTGCTTACTTGCGGCCGGAAACTGCTCAGGCCATTTTTACACAGTTCAAAAACGTGGTCGATTCAACATCACGCAAATTGCCGTTTGGTATAGCTCAAATCGGAAAATCTTTCCGCAATGAGATTACGCCGCGCAACTTTATTTTCCGTGTGCGGGAGTTTGAGCAGGCGGAACTGGAGTTCTTTGTCATGCCGGGAGAAGATGAAAAATGGCATGAAATCTGGAAAGAAGCCCGTATAAAATGGTGGGAAGAACAGGGACTGAAACGTGAAAACCTGAATATTTATACCACCCCGAAAGATGATCTTGCTCACTATGCCAAAGCCTGTTATGATATTGAATATCAGTTTCCGCATGGGATGGAAGAACTGGAAGGCATTGCCAACCGCCGGGATTATGATCTGGGCAACCATACCAAAGGTCAGGAAGAATTTAAACTTGAGGCTCATGTTCACGAAAATAAAGAGTCAACCACCAAGCTATGTATTCGTGATGATGACAGCAATTCCTGGGTAGTTCCTTATGTCATTGAGCCGTCAATGGGGGTAGATCGCGGCGTTTTGGCATTGTTGACCGAAGCTTATAAGGAAGAAGACTTGGGCGAAGGGAATTCCCGCATTGTCTTAAAACTCAAAAAGCATCTGGCACCGATAAAGGTTGCTGTTATTCCGCTGAAAAAGAATAATGAGCAGATTATGGCCAAATGCCATGAAATCAAGCAGAATTTATTAAAGCTGGGAATAGGCCGTGTTGCTCTGGAAAATACCGGAAACATCGGTAAAGCGTATCGCCGTCATGATGAAGTCGGAACGCCTCTGTGCATTACGGTAGACTTTGAAACCATTGAGCAACAGCCGGAAAGCGTAACTATCCGCGACCGCGATACCATGGAACAACATCGCGTCAATGTGGCGGATTTGCCAAATTATCTGCGTGATTATTTTGCGAGATAGTGAAAGCGGAATTTTAGCTGTAAAATTGCTAAGATTTTGAGCTTATCGAATAAAGAAACATCCCTGTTAACAAAATAACAGGGATGTTTTGTAAATAAAATTAGAACCATATTTCTGATGAGGTACCGTCAGAAGAACATGCACTGTTGGTGATACCTCATGTATATCCGCCATGGGAGCAGCAGTGCCGGAGGTACAGCTAATCTTAGCGGCTTGCTTATTGCTTTGGAAGTGCAGGGACTGTAAAGGATTTACCATCCGCAAGAACGAGTTCCGTCACTGTTGCAAGAACCGCTTAAGCTTCCGCTGCGGGATGATATTGATATGCTTGGAACGCTTTTTTTACATTCATCCAGACTGGCGTCTCTGTATGCATATTCTCCAAAACCATCAAGATCACAGATAAATTTTTCTTCACCGGTTTGACTGTTCTTACAATAAGTTTTACACCAGAAAGCAGGTACATAGCCGACCTTGTAAAGGTTTCCGCAGGAGGAAGAATGGTCACATGTGGTACATCTTAATCCAAAACAATCCTTATAAATAGGTTTCCACGGATTAGCCGGGGGCGGCGGAGCAGACTTGCAGGAAGTGCACTTACCGCAA